>UQRP01000028.1 GCA_900543585.1 uncultured Prevotella sp. | reverse complement strand
TATATATAATATATATTATTATTCTATTATATAATAATGTACGCGCGAACTGAAAAATTGGGGGATGGGAGTTTAGGAAAGTGTCAACTACCTTAATGTGATTTGTGATTTGTGATTTGTGATATTTTGGGTGTACCGGATAAAACTTGTGTTTAGAGGAGAGAACGCAAGGATGCGAATATTTCTATCCCTCTTCCGATCTAATTAAGATAAAATTAGCGGTGTCATCATTTATGAGTATTTAATGCTGCTTGTCTTGTAAAATTGGAAAAATTATTGTACCTTTGCACCCCTTATTCAACATCACCAATATATTACACACATGAGAACAGAATGGAGAGGCTTCAAGCCCAATAAGTGGAACCATGAGATTAATGTCCGTGATTTCATTCAGTTGAACTATACCCCTTACGATGGTGACGAAAGTTTCCTCTCGGGTCCTACCGATGCTACCAACACCCTTTGGGGCAAGCTGAAAGAGCTTCAGAAAGCTGAGCGCGCCAAAGGTGGCGTCCTCGACATGGAGACAGAGGTTGTCTCTTCTCTCACTGCTTACGGCCCTGGATATATCGACCCCGCCACCAAGGATTTGGAGAAGGTCGTAGGTCTTCAGACCGACAAGCCCCTGAAGCGTGCTTTCATGCCCTATGGCGGTTCGCGTATGGCTGAGCAGGCTTGCACCACTTACGGCTATGAGCCTTCCGACAAGATAAAGGAAATCTTCTTCAAGTATGTCAAGACCCACAATGATGGTGTCTTCTCAGCCTACACCAAGGAGATGAAGCTCGCGCGTCACAACCACATCCTCACCGGTCTGCCCGATACCTATGGCCGTGGCCGTATCGTGGGCGACTACCGCCGTGTGGCCCTCTATGGTGTCGACTACCTCATTGCTGACAAGCAGAAGGACCTTGACGAGCGCATCGGCGACCAGGAGATGATTGACGAGGTTATCCGCCTGCGCGAGGAGGTGGCTGAGCAGATTAAGGCCCTCAAGGGCTTGAAGGCTATGGCTCAGGACTATGGCTTCGACATCTCACAGCCCGCTACCAACGCCCGTGAGGCTGTGCAGTGGCTCTACTTCGGCTATCTCGGCGCCGTGAAGACACAGAATGGTGCCGCCATGTCCGTGGGCCGCGTCTCTACATTCCTCGATATCTATTTCCAGCGTGACTTCGCTGAGGGCACTCTCACCGAGCAGGACGCCCAGGAGCTCATCGACCACTTGGTGATGAAGTTCCGCATGGTGAAGTTCGCCCGCATCCCTTCTTATAACGAGCTTTTCTCCGGCGACCCCGTCTGGGCAACTCTGGAGGTAGCCGGTATGGGTCAGGACGGTCGCTCCATGGTGACTAAGAACGACTTCCGTTTCCTCCACACTTTGGAGAACATGGGTCCTTCGCCAGAGCCTAACCTCACCGTACTCTATTCCTCACGTCTTCCTGAGGCCTTCAAGCGCTATGCTGCCATGATCAGCGTGACGACAAGCTCTATCCAGTATGAGAACGACGACGTCATGCGCCCGGTATGGGGTGACGACTACTCCATCTGCTGCTGCGTCTCGGCTACACAGACCGGTAAGGAGATGCAGTTCTTCGGTGCCCGTGCCAACCTCGCCAAGTGCCTCACTTATGCTATCAGCGGTGGTGTCGACTCTAAGACACGCCAGCAGGTGGGACCCGCCTACCGTCCTATCGAGGGCG
The DNA here is from genome assembly GCA_900543585.1 of uncultured Prevotella sp. Taxonomy (GTDB): domain Bacteria; phylum Bacteroidota; class Bacteroidia; order Bacteroidales; family Bacteroidaceae; genus Prevotella. The sequence goes on along the minus strand of UQRP01000028.1, from coordinate 32,664 downwards.
ACGTGGTGACCTACGAGGAGTTCATGCCACGCTTCGACGCCATGATGGAGTGGCTTGCAGGAGTCTATGTCAAGACCCTGAACCTCATCCACTACATGCACGACAAATACTTCTATGAGGCTGCCGAGATGGCGCTCATCGACACCAACGTGCGCCGCACCTTTGCAACGGGTATCGCCGGCTTCTCTCATGTCGTTGACTCTATCTCTGCCATCAAATACGCCAAGGTGAACATCATCCGTGACGAGACGGGCTTCCCTCTGAGCTTCAAGACAGAGGGCGACTTCCCCCGCTATGGCAACGATGACGACCGCGCCGACGAGATTGCAGTATGGTTGCTCAAGACCTTCATCGAGAAGGTGAAGCACTACCATACCTATCGCAACTCTGAGCCCACAACGTCCATCCTGACCATCACCTCTAACGTTGTCTACGGTAAGTACACCTCCAACATGCCCGACGGCCGTGAGGCTGGTGCACCGCTCTCTCCGGGTGCTAACCCCAGCTACGGCGCTGAGAAGAATGGTCTCTTGGCTTCGCTCAACTCTGTTGCCAAGCTGCCTTACGAGTATGCCCTCGACGGTATCTCCAACACGCAGACCATCTCTCCGGGTGCTCTCGGACACAACGACGAGGAGCGCGCCACAACGCTGGTGCGTGTCATGGACGGCTACTTCTCACAGGGTGCCCACCATCTCAACGTCAATGTCTTCGGTGTGGACAAGCTCAAGGACGCTATGGAGCATCCCGAGAAGGAGGAGTATCAGAACTTCACCATCCGCGTCTCCGGCTACGCTGTTAAGTTCATCGACCTGACCCGTGAGCAGCAGCTCGACGTCATCGCCCGTCAGGCTCACGAGCGTCTGTAAATGAAAGGCTACGTTCACAGCATCGAGTCCTTCGGCTCTGTTGACGGCCCGGGCGTAAGGTTTGTCATCTTCCTGCAGGGCTGCCCCATGCGGTGCCAGTTCTGCCACAATCCCGACACCTGGGCCCTGCACAAGGGCGACCAAATGTCGGCGGAAGAGCTTCTGAGCCAGGCTGTCCGCTTCCGACCTTATTGGGGCCAGGAAGGCGGCATCACCGTCAGCGGGGGCGAAGCACTCTTGCAGATAGACTTTCTCCTGGAGCTCTTCACCCTGGCTCATGCCCAAGGGGTGAACACTTGTCTCGACACCTCCGCCGCGCCCTACCGTCCTGACGATAAGGCATGGATGGAGAAGTTCGACAAGCTCATGGCCGTCACCGACACCGTGCTCCTCGACATCAAGGAGATACGTGATGAGGCCCACAGAAAGCTTACAGGACATACCAATGCCAATATCCTGGCTTGCGCCCGTCATCTCTCTGACTTGGCTGTGCCGGTATGGATACGCCACGTCCTCGTGCCGGGAGTGACCGACAACGATGACGACCTGCGGGCGCTGAGAGCGTTTATAGACACGCTGACCAACGTCAAGCGCGTGGAGGTATTGCCCTACCATACGCTTGGAGTCTATAAATACGAGCAGCTCGGCATCGACTATCCCCTCAAGGGTGTCAATGCACCTACAAAGGAGCGTATAGCCAACGCCGAAAAGATTCTGACAGAATAATGAGAATTCCTATGGTATAGAATTCTTATGGTATAGAATTCTTATGGTATAAAAGAAAAAAGCTTATTCCCTCGCGGAATAAGCTTTTTTTGTGATTCATCTTTATTATGAATCAATTCCTAATGACGTAAATTCTTTTTAGCAGCCCTTATGTGTCATGATGTCCAGCACCATCTCGTCGGTGGGGCACATGGCTTCCTTGCCTATGCTGGTAAGGTTATGGATGCTCTTGTCCACACTGTCGTCGATGATACCCTCTGCTGAGGTGACGTGGCGGCCCTGCATGGAGAGCAGTGCCGAGAGCAGTGCCGAGCTCACACCGGAGCATATCTTGATGCTGCATGACGGTTTGGCACCATCGCAGATCATGCCGGTGAGGTTGGCTATCATATTCTGTATGGCGAAGCAGACGCGGTCGTAGTCGCCGCCCATGAGGTAGACGATGCCGACGCTGGAGCCGATGCTGGCCACCACACAGCCGCAGAGCGCCGACAAGGTGCCCAGACTCTGCTTGATATAGATGGCGGTGAGATGCGAGAGCGTGAGGGCGCGGATGAGCTCCTCCTCGGTGTTCTCATTCTCCTTGGCATAGACGGCGACAGGGTTGGTGGCGCAGATGCCCTGGTTGCCACTGCCGCTGTTGCTCATCACCGGTATCATGGCACCACCCATACGGGCGTCGCAGGCCAGCGCCGTCTCAGAGATGATGTGCGAGAAGATGGTGTCGCCGAAGATGCCATGGCTCAGCGGCCGCTCTATGGTCTTGCCCAGGCAGTGACCGTAGTTGCCTTTCTTGCTCAGCTCAGCGGCGCGGATATTGTAGTCGCGGGCCTGGAGCATGAAGGCAATCTCGTCGAGAGGCGTTGTCGTGGCAAACTCCCACACCATGTGCATGTCGAGCTTCAGACCGTCCTGAGCTTCTTCACCACCCACGCATTTACGCTTGTCGAGCAGCACCTTACCATTGCGCGCCTCATAGACGAAGTTGGTATGGCTGCCGGCAATGATGGCTGTGGCGCTGTCGTCACCGGCCTGGCAGGTTACCTCGATATAGAGCTTCTCCTTGATGCCCTCTTTGAGCTTGATGTCGATGTGCGAGGGGTCGCTGATAAACAACTTGCCCTCTTCGAGCGTCTCCGGTGTGAGGTCCTTGATGACCTCCAACTGGTATTCGCTCTTGCCGACGATGGCACCCAAGGCGATGGCAATGGGCAGGCCAATCATGCCGGTGCCGGGAATGCCGACACCCATGGCATTCTTGAGCATGTTGCCACTGAGGAAGACGCTGATTCGCTCAGGGCGACAGCCTAAGTCTTCTGTAGCACGAGCGGTGCAGAGAGCCACTGCCATAGGCTCGGTACAGCCTACGGCAGGAACCACCTGCTGATGGATGAGGGATATAATTTGTTCTCTGATGGACTTGTCTAACATAGCATTGACTCTTTATTTACCTTGCTTGTAAGCGTCGAGACCCTTGTTGAGGAAGTCGAGGTATCCGGGGATGTCCTCCTTGTAGGTGAAGGATCCGGAGAGCGGGTTGCCGTTGTTGTCGACAGTGACATAGAAAGGCTGTGCGTTGGCACCGAACTTATGCGACTGCAAGTAGCTCCACTTGTCGCCGACAGTGCGCAGTGTCTTGGTCTGACCATTGGGGCCCTTGACCTCAATAGGCTTGGGCAGCTTGGTCTTGTCGTCAACGTAGAGGGAGATGAGAACATAGTCCTTGGTGAGCTTGTCAGCTACGGTGGGGTCTGTCCATACGGAGGCCTCCATCTTGCGGCAGTTGACACATCCGAAGCCGGTGAAGTCGAGCATCACAGGTTTGCCCTGAGCCTTGGCGGCAGCCATGCCTGCCTCGTAGTCGGTGTATTTAGCTTCTACAACCTTGTTGTTGAGGTTGAAGTCCTGGGTGTTGATAGGCGGTGCGAAGGCAGAGACAGCCTTGCAGGGAGCGCCCCACAGACCCGGAATCATATAGATGGCGAAGGCGAAAGAGCAGAGGCCGAGCATGATGGCGGGCACCGGCATCGGCTTGTTGATGTCGCCACCGATGGCATCCTGCTGGAACTTCAGCCAGCCCACGAGGTAAGCACCGAGGGCACCGAAGATGACAATCCACAAGGCCAGGAAGACCTCACGGTCCATGAGGTGCCAGCCATAGGCCAGGTCAGCGACGGAGAAGAATTTCAGCGCGAAGGCAAGCTCCACGAAGCCTAAGACCACCTTTATCTGGTCCATCCACGAACCGCTCTTGGGGCTCTTCTTCATCAATGTGGGGAACATGGCAAAGAGCGAGAAAGGCACTGCCAAGGCGATGGCGAAGCCTAACATGCCCACGGCCGGAGCCAGCCAGTCGCCGGACGTCACCGTCTGCACGAGAAGCAGACCGATGATAGGTGCGGTGCAGGAGAAGCTCACCAAGACGAGGGTGAAGGCCATGAGGAAGATGGAGAGGAGACCGGTGGTGTTGGAGGCCTTGGTGTCGACCTTGTTGGCCCAGCTGTCAGGAAGTTTAATCTCAAACCATCCGAAGAAGCTCACGGCGAAGACCACGAGGAGGAGGAAGAGGAAGATGTTGAAGACAGCATTTGTGGAGAGGGCGTTGAGCGTTGACGGGCCGAAGATGGCCGTTACGCCGATACCTAAGACGAGATAGATGACGATGATGGAGATGCCGTAGGTGGTAGCCTCACGGATGCCCTTTCCTCTATTGTCTTTGGAGCGTTTCAGGAAGAAGCTCACCGTCATGGGGATGATAGGCCAGATGCAGGGCATGACGAGGGCGAGAAGACCGCCTACGATGCCCATGAGGAAGATATAGAGCAGGGAGTGGTTGGCGATGTCGTTGGCACCACCAAACTGCTGCAACTCCTTGATGACCGGCTTCCACAGCTGTGCTTCATCGGTCTTGGAGAGGGTGGCAGCCATCGCGGCATTGGCCTTTGCGGTGGAATCAGCAGCGGCAACAGCTGTTGTGGCAGTGTCGCCGGCTTGTGTGGCGTCGGCAGTCTGTGCAGCATCAGCCGGCGTCTCTGTGGCGGCAGCGGCATCCACGGCAGGGCTCTTGCCCTTCTTCTTTATCTCTACGCTCGTCGGCGGCATGCAGTTCTGGTCGTTGCAGGCTCCATATTCTAAGTAAGCGTCGATGGAGTAGGTGGGCTTGGTGAACTTCACCTTCTGTACAAAGGTCACGGAGCCTTCGAAATAGCGCAGCGTCATCTCGAAGAGCTTGTCATAGGATTTTATCTCGTGGCCACGCGGCTGCAGCTTACCGACGAGCTCCACACCATCAAGCTTGTTGACATTGAAGGTGGCGGAAACAGGGCCGTCGGCGCCAAGGCCTGTGGAATAGACATGCCAGCCTTTGTCTATACGTCCGGTGAAGATAATCTCGCCCGTCGAAGAGTTGTTGGTCTTCAACTGTGAGGAAAAATGCACGGGGTTCAGCATTTGCGCGTTGGCAAGGATGCTCACGAACAGCACCAAAGCCAAGGTCATCAGCTTTTTCATTTGATCTCCTAACTTTTTGTATTGTTTAATATCAATGTTTTATTTATTAATACGCTATACTTACTATTTTGGGTAATGAAAAAGGAAAATATTGATAGTTTTTAACTTTAGAAGGATGCTTATGGTGGTGTTTGGCATATGCCAACGACATCTATGGCATATGCCAACGAATTCTATGGCAAATGCCAGCGACATCTATGACAAATGCCAGCGACATCTATGGCATATGCCAGCGACATCTATGGCAAATGCCGTGTAATGCATTCATAAGTGTGTAGTCGGAACTAAAAGTATGGGGACATCCTAAAAAATATTGGGTGTTAATGATTGCACATCATTACCACCCAATACTTAACACTTAACACTTAACACCTAACACCTAACATTTAACACCTACCACCTATTTCCTCTTCCTTGTTACCTTCTTCGTTTTAGCGGGAAGAACTTTCTTGGCAGCTATGGCAGGAGCTTTGCCCTGGCGTTTTATCTCGACCTGTGCGGGTGGCAGGCAGTTCTGGTCGTTGCAGGCACCATATTCGAGATACGCGTCGATGGAGTAGGAGGGTTTGGTGAAGCGTACCTTCTGGACAAACTTTGCTGTGTTCTCAAACCAGCGGAGGTCCATGTCGAAGAGGTTATCGTGCTTCTTCACCTCAGTACCTTCCGGTGTGAGCTTGCCGACGAGCTCCACGCCGTCGAGGTTGTTGACATTGAAAGAAGCCTCGATGGGTCCGTCGGCGCCGAGGTCGGTGGAATAGACATGCCACCCCGGGGCTATCTTGCCATTGAAGACAATCTCTCCCTCGGCAGAACCTGCCTTGGTGATGAGATTGGCAGAAAATTCTATCTGTGCGTTGGCAGCGATGCAGAGCATCAGGGACAGAATGGAGAAAAGCAGTTTTTTCATATTGACTATGTTTATGTGAGTTGTTGTTGATTATATCAGTTGTCTCTTTTGAAACTCCTCGTAGAGCGGCATGGCGAGGGCTTTGGCGTCGGGATGCGGAGCTCCCGTAGTGCCGAGGGCACGGAGGTCGAAGAAGTGTTTCCAGTCGCTGATAAAGGCTGTGTGGACGAGCTCGGTGTTGGTATCCAAGGGCAACACCACGCGGGCCTCCTGAGGCTTGCGGCCCGCAGCGATAAGATTCATATATGATTTCTCGGTGGCGAGGTTGGCAAAGACCCAGTTGTCGAGGTCTGTGGCTGAGCCGTCCACAACTTTGCGCCCAAGCTCTAAAAAGTCGTGACCGCTGATTGTCAGCGTGCCGCCGCTAATCTGTCGGGCCCAGTTGCTGTCCATCATCTGCTGCTTGACCCATGTGGGGAGGTTGACAGTGATTTCATTGCCAAACTTAGCCTTGGAATAGTTGCAATAGCGTGTGCTCTGCTCCGCCATGGAGTCGGCGCGGTGGCGGTTGAACTCGCGCGTGATGGCTATCTGTGTGGTGAAATGCACGGTGACGCGACGCTCGTGGTGGTCGGTGGGCTCGGTGAGGAAGGCGAGGTCGTCGAGCCATCTGTTCTCGGCCAGGACACGGAGGTTGGTGGAGACAAAAGCCTTGCCACCGGCGATGACCACACGTGAGAAGCGATTACTTATGTAGTTGTTGGCTTTCTGCTCCCTTTCTTCGGCTGATAGCTTGTCGTTACCCTCCAGACTGATGGTGAGGAATACACTGCCGTGCTCTAACATGGCATAGTGCTCGTTTTTAATCATCCGCTCGACGAAGGGGCGGGCCGAGTCAGCGGTCTGATGGTCTTCACTCTTGTAGCACACACGTCCTACGCGCTCTATCTGACGGTAGATGCCGTCGATACCGGGCTCCTGATCCCAGATTTCAAAAGAAGGGTTGTTGATACGCATAAGTAATATCTCTTGTTTAATTTTGGTGCAAAGGTAACAATTAGTAGGTATTTAGGAGCAGAAAATGGCGATAATAAGGAAAAAAATACTATTTTTGCAACCAAAACAAAAGAGTCGAAACATCAATGGATGAAACCACGTGCGTAAAGCTTCTTCAGAAGCATGGTATCAAGCCGACGAGCAACCGCATTCTTGTCGTCAAGGTTTTGGCTGAGGAGGAGCATCCGTCTTCTCTCTCAGAGTTGGAGTGCCGTCTGACGAGTGTGGACAAGAGCGGCATCTTCCGTGCGCTGACGCTTTTTCGCGACCACCATCTTGTCCACACCATAGAGGATGGTGAGGGGAGTATCAGATATGAGTTGTGTATGTGCGACAATGATGAGGACGACGACGACATGCATGTGCATTTCTATTGTGAGGTATGCCACAAGCTATTCTGTCTCTACGATACGCCGATACCTCCTGTAACGTTGCCCCGCGGCTTCTCGCGCAGCAATGCCAACTATGTCATCAAAGGGATTTGCCCTGAATGCAAAAAAAAGAAGCTGTAGCATCAAACTACAGCTTCTTCCTCTAAGAGTATCATTGTCTGTTCTCCTTAGATAGGTATGCAAGAGCACAGTATGTGTATCTACAATAGTCTTATCATCTTCTGCCTTGTGGCTTATGATTTCCAGAGTCCATGTAGGTTGCAGAGCTCACGGGCGTAGACATCGGTCTCGTCGGTCTTGAACTCAGCTACGGGCTTGTCCTCGGGAGTAAGGTTGCGGCGCAGCACACCTTTCGGAGTGATGAGCTCAATCCACTCGATGTAGTGCTCCGGTGTCATGGGGTGCTCAACGCTGCCTACAGTGACGCGATAGCCGCCCTCGATCTTCTCTACTACGGGGACGTGCTTCTCCTTAGCACCGTCAGTGGTATTCTCCTTGAGAAGCTTCATCGGCTCACCGCAGCACTCGGGGGTGCAGCTGCCGTCATGAAGCACTTCTACAATGTTACCACACTTCTTACACTTATATACTTCTCCTATTTTTGCCATAATGTTTCTGTATTAATAATGTTCTTGTATTCTGTTTGCAAATATAGGGATTAAATTGTAAAAAGTATCACTTTATACATTTTTTAGCACTGTTTTTAACTTCCTTTGTGTATTACAGCGCTCTCTGCGTATTACTGCTCAGAGTAGATGACCTGCACCATGGTTTGTCCGACGGCCTTGAGCGTGTTTTTGTCGATATGTTGCATGTCATCGGCCAACGTATGCCAGGTGGGTCCAAAACTGCTCTGCTGGCAGGTGGGATAGTAGGGTATGACATCGATGCACGGAATGTTGCCGACTTGGTTGACGGGGATGTGGTCGTCGGTAATCATGCCGCCGTCCTCCTTGGGGAAGAAGGAGCCGTAGCCAGCCTGCCGCGCGGCGCGCCACACTTTCTTGACAATCTCAGGAGCATATTGCATTGACATGCCCTCGCGGTAGAACTGAGCACCTTGGCCGCCCACCATATCGAGGAGAATGCCGTAGCGCGGAGCATAGCCCTTAGGAAGGTTCTTGGCCCAGTATTGTGCGCCGAGGGCCCATGATGAGCCATCGTCCTGGTGGTCGCTCCACTGCGGGGTGCCCCAGTCTTCAGCGTCGAAACAGACGAAGTCGATGCCGAGGTTGGCATTGAGGCCACCCTTGGTTTTCAGCACGCGGGCCAGCTCCAGCATCACGGCCACACCGCTGGCGGCGTCGTTGGCGGCAAGGATGGGCTTGTGCCAGTTGAGGGAGTCGGGGTCGTTGTCAGCCCATGGACGTGAGTCCCAATGCGCGCAGAAGAGAATGCGCGTGGTGGCCTGGGGATTGTAGTGTGCAATGATATTGGTAGAGTGGAGCGTGGTGCCGTCCCAGCCTGTGACATCGGCTTTCTGCGTCTCTACCTGGCAGCCATATTGCTTGAACTTGGCTACTATCCATTTGAGGCAGTCCTCATGTCCCTGGCTGTTCATATCGCGGGGGCCAAAGTCGCACTGAGCCTTGGTGAAGGCGTAGGCGGAGTCGGCATTGAAGGCAGGGCCGACGGGGTTGACCTTTTCTATCTCGTCGGTTTCCTCTACCTCGTCAACACTTTTGTTGGCGAAAGGTCCGGCAATGAAGAGCCATGCGGCGATGGCACAGACGATAGCTGTCACGATGATAATAATGATAGTTTTCTTTTTCTTCATATTGATTGTGTATGCGGGGTTGGGGCGCCTTAGTCTTTCTTGGCCGACTGCACCTGCGCCATGACTCTCAGCCAGTTGCCGCCCCATATCTTCTCGATGTCGCGCTCTGAATAGTGGCGCTTGAGAAGTTGAAGGGTGAAGTTGATCATTTCTGAGGCATCAGCGCATCCACGCACGGTGCCGTCGCCGTCGAAGTCGGTGCCTATGCCTACATGGTCGATGCCCATGATGTCGATGGCATGCTCTAGGTGGGCTACAACGTCGAGGATAGAAGCCTCAGTAGAGCCTTTGCTCAGGAAGCCGTGATAGAAAGTGGTATGTGCTACACCACCCTTAGCAGCGAGGGCTCGCATTTGGTCGTCGGTGAGGTTGCGCGGCACATCGCACAAGGCGCGGCTGTTGCTGTGGGAACAGACGATAGGCGTGCGGCTGATGTCAAGGGCATCGTAGAAAGACTTCTCGGAGGCATGGCTGAGGTCAACCATGATGCCTTCATCGTTCATGCGCTCTATGACTTTCTCGCCGAACTCAGAGACGCCGTTGTGCATGTTGGAGCCACGGTTGCTGTCGCAGATGTCGTTGTCACCGTTGTGGCAGAGCGTGATGTAGACAACACCCCGCTGTGCGAAATGACGCACGTTGGCCAGGTCGTGGTTCAAAGCCAGGCCGTTCTCAATACCGAACATGATGGACTTGCGGCCTTTGCGCTTGTCTTCATAGAGGTCGGCGGGGGTACGGGCTATACTGATATAGTTGCTTTTTTCGGCTACTATCTGCTCGAGCTTGTCGAAGATGAGATCGGCATATTGTGTCGGCGACATCTGTGTGGAGAGTCCGTGGAGCTGTGGGTTATGCCTGATGATGCCGGCGATGTCCACTTTCTGTGAGAACTGCTCGCCGAGCTTAGGCTGTGGAAGATAGGCTGCCATGATGACAGCATCCTGATGGCCCTCCGTCATCTTGTGGAGGTCGTAGAGAATGCGCGGGTCGCGGTGGTCGAAGCGCACACCCTGCGGGAAGAACATTGGGGTGTCGCAATGGGTGTCAAGGGTGAGGATGCGCTCATGGAGCGCTTTGGCTTCGGCGAAGGCCTGAGCCTGGCTGACGAGCCACTGGAAGAGAGGCAGTCCGTCCTCGCCAAGCCATTCCGGATGCCATTGCACACCCATGATGGGTTTGTATTCAGTGCTCTCAATAGCTTCTATGACACCATCAGGTGCCGTTGCTGCCACACGGAAGCGGGAGCCGGGGTTGGAGACAGCCTGATGGTGGAAGGAGTTGACGGCAAGGCGCAATGGCGCTTCACCCTGCTCCTCGCTGCGGTTGTCAGAAGCTGGGGCGTCGGGAGAATAAATCTCAGCTAAATAGGTTCCGGGCTTGATATTCACCGTGTGTGTCGGCTCCTGCCGGTCGGCATCCTGTGAATGCTTGATTCTCGCTGTCGTGGCCCCCCCGTCTGCGGCATCCTGCCTGCTGAGGCTGCTGAGGTCTTGTGCCACTTTGCCGCCGAGCGCTACCGCTAACGTCTGTATGCCGCGGCAGATACCGAGGATAGGAAGCTGACGGTTGAAAGCCAGCCGGACAGTGAGGAGCTCGGCGAGGTCGCGGGTAGCATTGATGGAGTGGAGGAGGGGTGAGGGCTCCTCACCGGTCCATAACGGGTTGATGTCGCCACCGCCGCTAAGCAGTAAGCCGTCGATATGGTCGAGGGTGTTGATGATGACGTGCTTGTCGGCGACAGGAGGTATGAGGACAGGGGTGCCGCCAGCCTTCACAATCTGGTCATAATATCTGTCGCGAAGGGTGGCGTCACCATCAGTATAATTAGCAGTAATGCCAATCACCGGCTGGTGGTTGGCTTCAGGGAAAGTCGCATAAATATCTTTCAGATACGACTTGAGATTGAAAGATTTCATGATAGAAAATGTTTGCAGTCTTTACGACAGCATCAGAACCATTCAGAAAGCCCTGTGAGGCGGCTATTCGTCAACGTTGACGGGAATCTCACGCTTGATGCTCTGCTCCAGCGAGATGAGTGTCTCTGTGGATACGACTCCGGGAATGGTCTGCAGCTTGTTGTTGAGCAAGTCCATAAGCTGTTCGTTGTCCTTGGCATAACACTTGATGAGCATGGTGTAGGAGCCTGTAGTGAAATGGCATTCCACTATCTCGGGGATTGCTACCAGGCGCTTTACCACATCTTTATACATAGAACCTTTTTCAAGGTTGATGCCCACGTAAGTGCATGTTCTATAACCGAGGCTCAAAGGATTGACGTCGAAGCCGCTGCCGGTGATGACATTTGTTTCAATGAGGTGCTGCACACGCTGGTGAATAGCTGCGCGTGAGACCCCGCACTCTGCTGCAACATCCTTAAATGGTATTCTGGCGTTTTTTGATAGTATCGCAAGGATTTTCTTGTCAAGCTTGTCTATTTTTTCCATTTTTCTTTCCAATGTTAAGAATATGGTAGCAAAAGTAGGTAATTAAATTGATATAGGCAACAAAATGCACGGATTTTTTATTTGATCCGTGCATTTTGATAATTATTTCTTCTTCTCCGGCTCTTCGATACTCACGAGTTCAACGGTGAAGATGAGTGTGGAGTAGGGTTTTATCTGTCCAGCCTGTCGCTCACCATAAGCAAGATCTTGTGGGATGTAGATTTCCCATTTGCTGCCTACGGGCATGTTGGTAAGTGCTTCTGTCCAGCCTTTTATCACCTGGTCGCAGCGGAAGGTGTCGGTCTTCTTGCCGCCATGGTTGGCTGTGGCGTCAAAGACTTTTCCGTTGATGGTCTTGCCCTCGTAGATGACGTTTACTTTGTCCGTAGCCTTGGGCTTGGCTCCTGTACCTTCTTTGATGACCTTATATTGCAGTCCTGAAGGCAGAGTGACGACTCCAGGCTTGGTCTTGTTGTTGGCGAGCCACTCCTCATTTTCTTTCTTATAGATGCGGTTACGGGTGTCGCGGGCCTCTTTCAAACGGTTCTCAAAGCGCTGGCGGGCTGCCGGCATCTTATAGACGGAGGTGTCTTGTCTGACACCAGCTAAGAAACCTTCGTTGAAGGGAGCTGCGGCAATGCTGTCGTCGGTACCTACGAGCTCAGTGCTCATGTTGGGCAGGATCTGCTCGGAAGCCTGTGAGGCGATGGTGCAGCCGGCGATGTAAGCCGTATAAGCAGGGTCTTTGGCCTTGGCCATGGCTTCGCGGTAGCCACGCACGAAATCGGCCATATAAGCTGTGTCGACATGCATACGGCCAGTGAGATAGGGCAGTAGGCCATCGGTAGCTGAGTAGCCAGCGGCATAGCTCGTAGAGTCGGAAGCGGTGACGAGCTTCACGGGCTGCTCGGTCTCGGTTTTCTTTTTGTCCTTCTTCTTACCAGCTATTGCGGTGGTGCTGAAGGAGACAAGGGCGAAGAGCAATGTGAAAAGGAATACTTTCTTCATTGTGCTTAATCTGATACAAATAATAAGCCCTCCCCTCATGAAGGGGAGGGAGCTATTAAAGTAACGTAAGGATGTTATATTTTATTTACCAACCTTTACGAGCTCAATCTTGAAGATGAGGGTAGAGTAAGGCTTAATATGTCCGGCCGAACGGTCTTTGTAGGCGAGGTTCTGTGGAATGTAGACTTCCCAGACAGAGCCCTCGGGCATACGGGTCAGGGCTTGTGTCCATCCTGGAATCATCTGGCTGGGCTGCATGGTGATGGGGCCATTGCCATTCTGATAGCTGCTCTCGAAGATCTTGCCGTCGATGGTGCGGCCCTCATACTGTACTTTTACGGTTGTGGTGTCGGTAGGAATGGCACCCTTGCCTTCCTTAATGACCTTATATTGCAAGCCGGAAGGCAGTGTGACCACCCCGGGCTTCTTCTTGTTGGCAGCGAGGAACTTCTCACCGGCAATCTTGTTAGCACCGTACTGCTTAGACATATTGGCAGCCTTGATTTGCTCCATCTTGCTCTGTGCTATCTGGTTGGCGCTCTCAGGAGTCATCAGACCCTTCTTGCCTGTAGCTCCTGTGATGAATCCGGCCAAGAGATTTTTCAGAGAGATGGTCTTTGTGCTGTCGTCGCCGAAGACTTCATGGTTGACACCCTTGACGAGCTGTGTGGAGAGCTGCTGGCCCACCTGAAGCCCCATGATATAAGCGGCTTTCTTCTTGTCGTCGCCGGCGTTGACGCCCTCGTTGATACCCTTCACGAAGTCGTCGATGTAAGCAGTGTCGATGACCTGTCCCTGCTGGATGGCCTGACGAACATATTGCGACTGAAGCAGGCCGATAGCGTAGCTCATGGAGTCTACATCTGTCTTGAGATCAGCTTTGGGGGCTGAAGAGTTGCCGCAGGAAGAGAATGTTGCTGCGGCGATGGCCACGACGGCCAAAGTTTTCAAACTTTTCATTTATGTCTTTATTAGTCTTGTTGCCTTTAATGACGTTATTTGACCTGTCTGAATGCGCTTATGGCATTACTTGACCTTGATAAGCTCCACGTCGAAGATGAGTGCGGCATAAGGCGGAATGGCCTGTCCGGCACCCTGCTCACCATAAGCCAAAGAGTAGGGGATGAAGAAACGGTATTTGGCGCCTTCCTGCATAAGCTGCAAGCCCTCTGTCCAGCCCTTGATGACCTGGTTGAGGCCGAAGGTGGCTGTCTGTCCGCGCTGGTAGCTGCTGTCGAAGACTTGACCATTGATGAGTGTACCCTCGTAGTGGCACTCCACCTCGTCAGTGGCTGTAGGCCTGCGGCCGTTGCCCTCGCGAAGCACCTGATACTGTAGACCGCTGGGAAGGGTCTTCACGCCTGGCTTCTTGGCGTTCTCAGCCAGGAAGTTCTCGCCCTCGGCCTTGGCAGCCTTGGCCTGCTCTTCAGCTTTCTGCTGGAAGAAAGTCTGAACGGCAATCTGGGCCTCAGAGTCCGTAAGATGAGCCTTGCCGGCAAAGACATCCTTAATAGCCTGGGAGAAGTCGTCGATGTTGAGGTCGGCAGCATCCATCTGCTGCAACTGGTGGCCGATGCTCATTCCAAGAGCGTAGCTAACTTTATCCATTCTGTAGTTTTTTCTTTTATAAGATTAAATATATGTGCAAAGTTACTATTTTTCAATTGCTTTGCGCCATAATTACAGAAAAATTACTATTTTTGTCGAAAGTTTTAGATTATATCATAGGCTGACAGATAAAGTCTAACATACGAAAGGAAAGAGCTATGCGAAAGAAAGTTGTGTTTTTGACCGGTGCCGGTATGTCTGTGGAGAGTGGCTTCAAGACTTTCCGTGGCAATGACGGCTTGTGGGAGAACTATCCTGTGGAGCAGATAGCTTCTCATGAGGGCTGGGAGCGGGACCCTGCTCTCGTTACGGAGTTTTACAACAAGATGCGGCGCAAGCTGTGGAGTGCTGAACCCTGTGAGGGACATAAGCTCATCGCTGAGATGGAGAAGGATTATGATGTCACGGTGCTGACACAGAATGTTGACAATCTGCATGAGAAAGCCGGCTCGACAAATGTCATCCATCTCCATGGCGAGCTCACGAAGGTCTGCTCCAGCCGTGACCCTTATGATGAGCGTTATATCCAGGAACTGACACCTGAGAACAGCGATGTGGCGCCGGGCACCAAAGCCGGTGACGGCTCTCTGCTCAGGCCTTTCATCGTCTTCTTTGGTGAGAGTGTGCCAATGTTGGAACCTGCTGCTAAAGAAGCATCGACGGCTGACATCTTCGTCGTTATAGGCACCTCACTCGTCGTCTATCCTGCTGCCGGACTGATGCAGTTTGCTCCTGCCGGATGCCCAGTTTATCTTATCGACCCCAATCCTGTCAATGTGAGAGGCAATATCAAGCAGATACAGAAAGGTGCGTCTGAAGGCATGAAGGAGCTGCTTACCTTGATTTGAGAACAACGGCGATGGTCTTCAGCTTGACATAGTCGTAGCTGAGATACATGAAGCCGGCGTAGCGGTTGCCTTTTCCCCAAGAGTTTTTGGCAATGAAGAATTTGTGGCCTTGTCCGTCATGGGCCAGGCCACAGAGCTCCATACAGTGGTCGTCGGTAGTCTGAAAATGTTCTAACGCCCGCTGACGGGATTGTTGTGTCACAGCTTTGTCGTCGGTGGTGGCGACGCCATTGTCGAAGTTAAAGCCAGGCTCCGAGATGTCGCCTTCCCAGCATACGGCATGACCGTGCCGCAGAGCATACTCTATCCTTGCCATAAGCTTGTCGATGGGTATATTATAATAGGTGTCGAGAAGCACGTTGTCGGGCGACTCTAAGACAAAGGATGTATCAAACGGATGATGTGTGAAACTGGTCAGTGCAACATAGTCGCCGGGAAGACAGATGCTCTGAGCAAACTGCTGTGGCGTGTAGGCCATGCCGAGCATGAAGAGGGTTGGAGGAAGATAGTTGATTTGTTTGTCAAGAATATCCTCAAGTCGGGTGTCGAGCATCTTGAGCGATGTTGAGGCCCGTGCCACCGCCATGGCTGTCTTGGCCATGGCATTATAGTTGACAGTCTTGTCGGTAAAGAAATTGTCGTAAGGCTCTATACCGTATTTTCCCATCAGCCGCAATGTTGTCGTCGCCATACCTCGGAGAGATACTTTGCGTTGCCCCATGGTGAGGTAATAGTCGCGGGCTTGTTCCTGAAGCCACAGACGGGCGAGGTAGTCGGGTGACAGGTTGACGGAGTCGCCGAGCATGAGGCGGTCGCTCTCTATGGTGGCGAGCATGGCGTAGACCCAGCACAACGGACTGCGCCCCTGATCCTTTACCGGCGTAGTCTTTAGCACAATATCATTGTGGAAAATATGTTCCTGCTTGTCTTTCTGTTGATGTCTTGTGCATGACGACAGCAGAAC
Source organism: uncultured Prevotella sp. (assembly GCA_900543585.1). Classification (GTDB taxonomy): domain Bacteria; phylum Bacteroidota; class Bacteroidia; order Bacteroidales; family Bacteroidaceae; genus Prevotella. The sequence goes on along the minus strand of UQRP01000028.1, from coordinate 16,615 downwards.
AACGGCAGACAGAAATAGAATAATGCTCTTTCTCATGTCTCTGAACCTATTGTAGGAGCAAAGTTAATAATAATTTGAAAGAAGCTGTCTTTTTTTCTTAATCTGTGACATCAGATATAAGAAAAAATACTTATATTTGCCACCAGAAAACCTTTAAAGACTGAAACATTATGATGCAGGAACTCATAGATACGCTCCACACCGAGCAGTGCTCCATGGTCATACTCCATGACGGGCAGATTAGCACTTTTGACGGCCATGGTGTTCGCCGTCTGTACAACATCGTCTCTGAGGAGCCAGAGCTTCTCTATGATGCCAAGATAGCCGTCAAGGCTGTAGGTCGCTCGGCGGCTGCCATGATGGTCGACGGAGGAGTGGTAGAGGTCTACGCTGACTACATCTCTCAGCAAGCTTACGACACGCTGACGGAAGCTGCCATCAAGGTGAGCTATGACCGCAAGCTCGACCACTCTCAGTTCCTCGACCTTTGGCGCAAGTTAGGAGAGTTGGAAGCCATCTCGGCGTAAAAATGCTTATTTGGCAATAATCTAATGCCATTTTTATTCTTCGACTTTCCAGTCGTCAATGCACCGGTGTTGTCTTGAGAAGTTGACGCCGACTTTGAAGAGTTTGCGCTTGTCGGCAGCGAACGGCTTGGCATAGCCTTTGTCTTCTATCTGTTGCAGAGCGGTATGAGCGTCTTTGTCGTATTTGAACTCGAAGATGTAGATATAGTCTTTGGTCTTGGCAACCATGTCAATACGTCCGTCGGCGATGGTACGCTCCACGTCGACATAGAATCCGAGGAGTTTGGTGACGACATAGAAAGCATTTTGGAAATACAGCTCAGCGTCGCCGACAATCTTGTAATCAGAATCGGCAAAGAGCACCTGCATGCGCTTCATGAAGGCCTCGGGCTTGCCCTGCCGTAACGCCATAACGAAGTTGCGGATGAACATTGGCCCGCCTTCGCTGCCAGTGTTCATATAATAGGGCATGAGGAAGTTGGTGAAACCTTCCTCCACTTCCTCATTAGGGAAGCCAAGTGTGTAAATCTGAAACTCCTTATCATATTCCTTTATCGTCAGGTATCCACTTTGGTAGATGATGGGGATGGGGCTCTCGTCAATAGAGTCGATGGAGTTGAGGAAGTCGGCGGTCACCTGCTGCTCGGTGAGGTCAGGGAGGTAGAACTTATCGCGTTGCAAGAGCTGTACGAGGAAAGTCGGCGTCCCCGTCTCAAACCAGTAGCTGCCAAACTCTCCTTTAGCAAAGGTGTTCAGCAGGCTGAAAGGATTGTATATCCCTTCGCTTTTTTGATGGAAATGGTATCCGTCATATCTTTTCCTCAACTTTTCACAAGTTTCCTCAATAGTAAGTTCATTGTTTTCCGCGACAAACTTTATCCCCTCTTCGAAATATTCGTGCATCTCTTTCTCCGTAATGCCGCAGATAGTCTGGTATCGTGCATCCATGGAGATATCAGTGAGGTTGTTGAGGTCTGAAAATACGCTCACCTTTCCGAACTTCGTCACGCCGGTGAGGAATGCGAAGCGGATGTATTTGTCCTGGGATTTCAGTGCTCCATAGAAGGCTTTTAGCGTATTGCGATAAGCCGTTTGCAGTTCTTTGTTGCTGATAGCCTGCAGCATGGGCTTGTCATATTCATCAACGAGAATAACGACGGGCATCCCTTCTTTTATGGCAATTCGCTTGATGATTCCTTCAAACCGTTGTGAGAGGGTCACCTCATTGATATTGCGGCCATAATGCTCTTCCCAGTCAGAAAGAAACAGATTCAGTCTTTGCTCCAACACCTCCTTGCTGTCGTACTTGTCGGTGTTGAGATCGAGGTGCATCACAGGGTATTTCTTCCAGTCTTTATCAAGCTGCTCTATCTCAAGCCCCTTGAAGAGTTCCCGTTTTCCGCTGAAATACGCCGAGAGGGTAGATACAAGCAGCGACTTTCCGAACCGCCGCGGGCGGCTCAGAAAATAATATTTTCCTTCATTAGCCAATTTATAAATGAGCGAAGTCTTATCAACGTATGTATAATCGTTGGTGCGTAGGCTCTCAAAATCTTGTATTCCTATGGGGTATTTCATGGCTCGGATATTTAAGTGAACAACTCACATTGCAAAGCTACAAAAAATAATTCGATGTGCCAAGTGTTTTGCTTTATTAATAAAACGATGCGCGGCATATGCCATGGATATCCATGACATATGCCGCGCAAGTCTGTGGCAAATGCCGCACATATCTGTGGCATTTGCCGCGTATCATCACTATGGTCGTCCATCCACGACAATGCGACTGCTTAGCATTGTCTATGTGACTCTATGGAAGTCTTCGCTTATGCGGCTGCTTTAAGGCCCATACGAGCCTCGACAACGTTGATGACGTAGTCGCCGAGCTTCTCACACTCCTGGATGATGTCCATATACATCGTGCCGGAAGCGTAGTCGTACTGATGGTTGTTGATATCGTTGAGATTCTCAGAACGCAGTTGGCTGCGGTAGTTGTTGATCTCATTCTCGATATTGAACGAGCGTGTGGCGTTGAGGTCTTCGCGGTGGCCGACAAGAAGCGTGTTCATCTGTGTGAGGGCATCATCGACGAGCTCGAACATCTGATGGATGTGGTCATACTGGCTCTCGTTGAACTCCTCCTTAGAGTTGAACTTGCGGTTGATGGTGCGCCCCATGTTGTTGCAGGCGTCGCCAATACTCTCCAGTTCAGAGATTTGGCGCAACATCGAGCGTATCTTGCTCTTGGTATCGTCGGAGAGGTGGGCATTGCTCACCTGGTCGAGGTATTTGGCAATTTCTATCTCCATATTGTCGGAGATATTCTCGTACTTCTCTATGCGCTCGTAAGTCTTCTGAAACTTCTCCTTGTCTTTCTCCTCCAAGAGTTCTCTGACCATTCCAAACATACGTTGTATGCGCTCAGCAAAGCTCTGAATCTCCTTCTGAGCCTCCAGCACGGAGAGTTCAGGAGTCTTCATGATACCGCTGGAGATATAGCGCAGGCGGAATTCGTCGTCTTCCTTGTTGAGCTTTGTCTTCCAAACGAGGCAGCATACCTTAGCCACTTGCTTGACGAAAGGCAGCATAACGATGGTGTTGCAGACGTTGAAGCAGGTGTGGAAAGCTGCCAAGGCAAAGGTAATCTTTGTGGAGGAGACGGCCACGGCAGTGTTGGCGGGGTCGTAGCCTACGAATCCGCAGGCGAAGTTGACGAAATACTTGAAGATGCACAGCACCCATATCACACCGAAGACATTAAAGAAGAGGTGTCCGAAGGCGGCGCGCCGGGCTTCGGTGTTGGCGGTGAGGGCTACGAGGTTGGCAGTGAAGGTAGTACCGATATTCTCACCCAAGACAAGGGCGATGCCGAGATAGATAGGCAGTCTGGCCTGTGTACAGAGCATCATCGTGATGGCCATCAGAGCCGCCGAGCTATGAAGGATACACGTCAGAATGGTACCAAATAAGAGGAAGAGGAGGATGGTCCCGAAGCTGTTGGGGTCGAAAGAAGCAAAAAATCCTTTCAGCGCTGTGAGCTGCTCGGGTGGCAGCTGGCTTTCACCAAGTGTGGCGAGCGCAAGAAACATAAAAGCCACACCAAAGAGAAAGTCTCCTATAAACCGGTTCTTCTTAGAGTAGATCAGCAGCAGTCCGATGAGAAAGACAGGCCAGACGAAGTCACTGATTTTAAACGAGAACCCTGCCGACATGATCCATGCGGTGAGGGTGGTGCCGATGTTGGCACCCATGATGACCGAGATGGCCTGCACCAGGGTCAGCAGTCCGGCGTTGACGAAAGATACCGTCATCACTGTTGTTGCCGTTGAAGACTGTACGGCTACTGTTGTCAGCATACCGGTGAGAACACCAGAGAAGCGGTTTGTGGTCATGGCCCCGAGGACGTGGCGCAGCTGCGGGCCGGCGAGTTTCTGTAGAGCTTCACTCATCACCTTCATGCCGTAGATGAGAAGGGCGAGGGCTCCAACAATCTTTAATAGGAGGATCGTCATATTTTAACTATGTTTATAATGCGATTTTCTGATTTACTCATTCTAATTTGCTAATTTTACACCTGAAACCATTTAAAACCTTAATTACTATGGCAGAAACGAAACAGGTGTTACAAATCCGATGCAAAAATAATAAAAAAGAACTAAACATCTCACCCGGAAGCACACTTTCTCAAGTTTTTTTTGCTTCTGGGCTTAAAATGGACTGTGGACCGGTCTGTGCAAAGGTCAATAACAAGGTAGAAGGCATGCATTTCCGCCTTTACCATAATAAAGATGTGGAGTTCCTCGACATGACGTCGGGCTCCGGGTCGCGCAACTACACCCGCACGCTCTTCTTCATTCTCTGCAAGGCTGTCCACGACCTCTACCCCGGCAGTCTCGTGGTCATCGACATTCCCGTGAGCAATGGCTACTACGTCAATCTCACCATTGGCCACCCCGTAACTTTAGAGGATGTGGCGAAAATCAAACAGCGCATGCAAGAGATTATCGACGCCAAGATGCCTATTCTGCGACACGAAGTGCCCACTGAGGATGCCATCAAGATGTTTGAAAGCAAGGGCGATACCTCTAAGGTGAAGCTGCTCAAGAGCTATGGACGGCTCTATACCACTTACTATCAGATTGATGATTATGTGGACTATTACTATGGCTCGCTGCTCACCAACACCTCGCAGATTTATCTCTTTGGGCTGGAGAAATATTTCGACGGGTTGCTGCTTCGCATTCCCGATTTGAAGAATCCGCATGTACTGCCCGAGATGACGCATCAGGACAAGATGTTTGGTATCTTTCAGGAGCACCACCGCTGGCAGCGCATCATGGGTGTGCGCACCGTGGGCGACTTCAACGAGATGGTCGACAAGGGGTATGCCACTGATGTCATCAATGTCTCCGAGGCTTTGCAGGAGAAGAAGATTTCCGAGATTGCCGACGAGATAGCCTCGCGCAAGGGTGTGAAACTCATCCTCTTGGCAGGGCCTTCCTCGTCGGGAAAGACCACAACCTGCAAGCGACTCTGCATCCAACTGTTAGCCAATGGCATCAAGCCCTTGCAGATTTCACTTGACGACTACTTCGTCGACCGCCATCTCACGCCTAAGGATGAGAATGGCGAATACGACTATGAAAGCATCTATGCCCTCAACCTCAAGCTCATCAACGAGCAGTTCAATGCCCTTTTCAATGGTGAGGAAGTAGAGCTGCCAAAATATGACTTTGCCGACGGCACGAGCAAGCGCAGTGGCCGGAAGATAAAGATGAATGATGACAACGTCCTCGTCGTGGAAGGTATCCATGCGCTGAACCCCGAGCTGACCTCCGAAATCCCTGAGCAGCAGAAGTTCCGGGTCTATGTCTCTGCTCTTACCACCATTCTCCTCGACGACCACAACTATATCCCCACCACCGACAACCGTCTGCTGCGCCGTATCATCCGCGACTATAAATACCGTGGTGTCAACGCCCAGGAGACCATCCACCGGTGGCCGTCGGTGCGTGCGGGCGAGAACAAGTGGATATTCCCTTATCAGGAGAATGCCGACGCCATGTTCAACTCCGCCATGCTCTTCGAGCTCGCTGTCATCAAGCAGCAGGCCGAGCCGCTCTTGGAGCAGGTACCCGAGAGTTGTGAGGAATATTCTGAGGCTTACCGGCTGAAGAAGTTCTTAGACTATATCCGCCCGATACCCAACAGGGATATTCCGCCGACGAGTCTGATTCGCGAGTTCCTTGGTGGCAGTTCGTTCCATTATTGAGGTGGTGGGTACCCACCACCTAACTATTAAAATACCTAAATTTTGCCACTTTGTCGTTGTTTTAGCTTAATTTTGCACGTTGCATAGATATAACATGTGAAAATGAGTCTCACAAAGATAGCCAGCAAGCTCTTTCTGCCCCGTCAGAAAGAGCTTATGAAGCATTATACACAGCCTGAGCAGTTGCAGGAATCAGTGCTGAAATATCTTGTCAGCAAAGGTCGCGAAACCGAATATGGGCGCAGCCATATGTTTGACAGCATTGCTTCCTACAAGGACTTTGCAACCAATATCCCCATCAACACTTATGAGGAGTTGAAAGGCGACATCGACCGCATGCGTCACGGCGAGCAGAATGTGCTCTGGCCGGGGCTGGTGAAATGGTATGCCAAGTCATCGGGCACTACCAACGACAAGTCGAAGTTCATCCCCGTCAGCAATGCCGGATTGCACAATATTCATTATAAAGGTGGCACTGATGTGGTCGCCTTCTATCTGCACAACAATCCCGACAGCCGTATCTTCGACGGCAAGGCCCTCATTCTTGGAGGCAGCCATTCACCTAATTATAATGTCGAAGGTTCGCTGGTCGGCGACCTGAGTGCCATTCTCATCGAGAATATCAACCCCATCGCCAACCTCATGCGCGTGCCGAAGAAGGCCACAGCCCTGCTCAGCGACTTCGAGCTGAAGCGCGACCGCATTGCACGAGAGTGCATGGATAAGAATGTCACCAATATCTCCGGCGTGCCGTCGTGGATGCTCAGTGTCATCGTCAGAGTCCTTGAACTCTCCGGAAAGAAGCATCTGGAGGATGTGTGGCCCAATCTGGAGGTCTTCTTCCACGGTGGTATCGCCTTCACACCCTACCGCAAGCAGTATGAGGAAATCATCACCTCGCCGAAGATGCACTATATGGAGACCTACAACGCCTCAGAGGGCTTCTTTGGCATTCAGGACGATCCCAAGGACAAGTCCATGCTGCTGATGCTCGACTACGGTGTCTTCTATGAGTTCATACCCCTTGAGGATGTCGGCAGCCCCGACGCCCAGGCTATCCCACTTGAGGATGTCGAGCTGAACAAGAACTACGCCATGGTCATCTCCACGTCGTGCGGACTGTGGCGCTACATGATTGGCGACACGGTGTCGTTCACATCGAAGAAGCCTTACAAGTTCATCATCACAGGTCGCACAAAGTACTTCATCAATGCCTTTGGCGAAGAGCTCATCCAGGACAATGCCGAGAAGGGTCTTGCTTACGCCTGTGAGCAGACCGGCGCCCAGGTGCTGGAATACACCGCCGCACCTGTCTATATGGACGAGAATGCCAAGTGCCGCCACCAGTGGCTCATAGAATTCTCCAAAGACCCCGACGACCTGCAGAAGTTCTCTGACTGCCTCGACCATAAGCTTCAGGAAATCAACTCCGACTACGAGGCCAAGCGCTTCCACGATGTCACCCTCCAGCACTTGGAAGTGGTGAAGGCTCACCCACACCTCTTTGAGGAGTGGTTGAAGTCGAAGGGCAAGCTCGGCGGACAGCATAAGGTGCCACGACTGAGCAATTCCAGAAAGAATATGGAAGAACTGTTGGAGATGAACGCTTAGTTTCTCTCTGCCCTGTTAAAAACATAAGCAAAATATGAAGCCATTCACAACGGCAAGAAATATCATCCATGGCATGGTCTGTGTGGCGGCTGTCGTCATCACTGTGCTGCTTCTCCATTCCTGTGCCCGTATGGGCAGTCCCGACGGGGGATGGTATGATGAGACCCCGCCCCATGTTGTCAGCGCTGAGCCTGCCGAAGGGGCTACCAATGTCAAAAAGAAGAAGATTATCATCAACTTCGACGAATACATCACCATCGACAACCCCACCGAGAATGTCGTCGTCTCGCCGCCGCAGATAGAGGCACCGGAGATAAAAGGAGAGGGCAAGCGCATCTCTGTGGCTTTGCAGGATTCCCTGAAGGCCAACACCACCTACACCATCGACTTCTCCAATGCCATCAGCGACAACAACGAGGGTAATCCCCTGGGCAACTATGCCTATACCTTCTCCACCGGCGACCATATCGACACGCTGCAGGTGTCGGGCTATGTCGTGCAAGCTTCTGACCTGGAGCCTGTCAAGGGCATCCTTGTGGGCCTCTACAGCGACCTTGCCGACTCGGCTTTCAAGACCAAACCCATGCTGCGCGTATCGCGCACCGATGCTAACGGCCACTTTATTATAAAAGGTGTGGCTCCCGGCAAATACCATATCTACGCTTTGCAGGATGCCGACGGCAACTACTGCTTCAATCAGAAGAGTGAGATGCTGGCCTTCAACAAGGATCTCATCGAGCCGACCTTCAAGCAGGATGTCCGTCAGGATACCACGTGGACCGACTCCTTGCACATCGCCTCCGTGGAGCGGGTGGGCTACACCCATTTCCTTCCCGACGACATCTGTCTGAGAGCCTTCAACGAGATTCTCACCAACCGCTACCTCGTGAAGAGCGACCGCACCGAGGCCAACCACTTCACGCTCTTCTACAGTTATGGCGACAGCATCCTGCCCATCGTCAGAGGGCTCAACTTCAACAGCGACAACGCTTTCATCACAGAGGCCAACGCTAAGCGCGACACCATCACCTACTGGCTGCGCGATACGGCGCTGGTCAATCAGGATACCCTTCAGATAGCGCTCCTTCATAACATCACAGACACAGCAGGGGTGCTGAGGCAGCAGACCGACACCTTGTCGCTTATTGCCAAGACATCGTATGCCAAGCGCCTCAAGGATGCCGAGAAGAAATTCAAGGACTGGCAGAAAGACCAGGACAAGAAGCGCAAGAAGGGCATGCCCTACGACAGCATCATGCCGCGTGAGACCTTGAAGCTCAACATCACGCCGAACGGTGAGATGGCCCCGGATGAGAATGTGACCATCCAGTCCACGGTCCCGCTCAATGCTGCCGACACGGCCCACATCCATCTATATTCCCATCCCGAAGGCGACAGTCTGTGGTATCGGGAGCGCTACGAGCTGGAGCGCATCAACGATGAGACCTACCGCTTCAAGGCGGCCTGGCGACCGGGCAACGAATATAGCTTGGAAGCTGACAGTGCTACGTTCTCGTCCATCTACGGCGATGTGTCGGCTAAAATCAAGCAGGGCATCAAGGTGCCGGGCAACGACTCTTATGCCTCTGTACTGATGACCATCACGGGCATGGGCGGCAAGCATCTTATCGTGCAGCTCCTCGACAACTCGGGCAATGTGGCTAAGGAGGTCCGTATCGACAACGGTCAGGCGGAGTTCTACTACCTCAAAGAGGGTAAATATTATATGCGTGCCATCGTCGACAGCAACAACAACGGGCTCTGGGATACCGGAGACTATGACAAGGGTGTGGAGCCTGAGGAGGTCTACTATTATCCTGAGGTCATCGAATGCCGGCAGAAGTGGGATATGACACTCTCGTGGAGTCCTACGGCAAGGCCTCTCTACAGGCAGAAACCCGCTGAGATAACAAAGCAGAAAGACGACAGCAGTTCAAAGAAAACCGTCAAGCACCGCAACCTTGACAGGGCCAAGAGCTTGGGTATACAATATATTCCGAAATAATACTAAAACGATATAGGCATGAAGCATGTAAAGATAATCTTTATGACCATGATGCTGATGCTCTCAGCCATGACAGCGTCGGCACAGTGCACCTTTCGCAATACCGCTTTCAAGTCTGGTGAGAGGTTGACTTATAACTTGTACTTCAACTGGAAGTTTGTCTGGGTCAAAGTTGGTTCAGCTTCTTTCGACACCGACCAGACGCAGTTTCATGGCCGTTCTGCCTACCGTGGCAGTCTGATAACGCGAGGCAATGGCCGCGCCGACAAGTTCTTTGTCCTCCGCGACACCCTGCTGTGCTACAACACCCTTGAGATGGCACCCCTCTACTACCGCAAGGGCGCCCGCGAAGGCAAGCGCTACACCGTCGACGAGGTGTGGTATTCCTATCCCAATGGCGACTGCCACGTCCGCCAGCACAGACGCAAGCACGACGGCTCACATTCCCATGAGCAGCATACCTATCACGACTGTGTCTACGACATGATGAGCATCTTCCTCCGTGCCCGCTCATTCAACCCCACCGGCTGGACCAAGGGCTTCGTTGTCAACTTCCCCATCGTGGACGGCACTAAGCGCTACCCTGCACAAATACGCTATCAGGGTAAGGTCAATGTCAAGGCCGACAACGGGCACACCTACCGCTGTCTGAAGTTGGCGTATATGGACCGTGACGACGATGAGAACAAATGGAAGAAGATAGTCGATTTCTATGTCTCTGACGATGCCAACCACGTGCCTATCCGCCTTGATATGCATCTGAAGTTCGGTTCGGCAAAAGCATTTATGACGAGTGTCACCGGACTGAGAAATGCGGAAGGCGCAAGAATAAAATAACGGATTCGTAGAGTAGAACTATACAAGGAGCCCCAGGTTGCGTTTGCAGCCTGGGGCTCTTTGTAAATAATATCTGTAAATGCTTAACTGCTAAGTTCTAACATCTTAACATCTTAACACCTTAACACCTAACATCTAACACCTAACATCCCTTGATCAGTCTGAGCAGGTGCTCAACGGCATCCTTCTCTGGGATGTTCTTTTCCACGCACTCCTTGCCTTTGTAGAGTGAGACTCTGTTAGGTCCTGCACCGACATATCCGTAGTCGGCATCAGCCATCTCTCCTGGGCCGTTGACGATACAGCCCATGATGCCTATCTTCAGGCCTTTCATGCCTTTGGTGGCCTCACGGATGCGCTTGATGGTGTCCTGGAGGTCGTAGAGGGTGCGGCCACAGCCCGGGCAGCTGATATACTCCGTCTTCGACATGCGCAGTCTGCCAGCCTGGAGAATGCCAAAGGCCGTGTCTATAATATCGGAATAGGCGATGTCGCCCTCGTTCATCAGCCACAGACCATCGGTGAGGCCGTCCATCATCAGGGCGCCCATGTCGGCGGCTGACTCCAGTTGAAACTCCTCCTTGTCGTTGAGGTGATACATCTGGGCGAAGACCACGGGGTTGGCCACACCGGCGTTCATCATCTCATGGACGAGTGCGCGCTGGTTGCCGAGTCGGTTCTGGTGGTTGCTGACGCAGATGACGACGACCTCGGGGTGGCTCTTCAGACAGGCGAGGTATTCCTCCGAGGGGGTGCCAAACTGCAGGACGAGGAACTTCAGTGGGGCGTTGACGGTGCCCACAAAAGGCATGGCCGTAACGGGGAAGATAGGAGCCACCGACGCCATCGTAAGACCCTCAGGCAGCGTGGCGCTGCCTCTCTTCAAGTCAGCATAAAGCTGGAAGTCAACGATGTATTTCTGTCCGGCAGCCACTCTCTCCGGCAGCTTGGAGCCGGCGTAGAGGTAGTCAGCTTTTGGTTTACCGGCTATGGTGATGTCTACGTCCTCCTTCGGGCTGTTGGCTATCACTACGGGCACCTGACCGCCCCCGATGTTCTCCACGGCCTTCGTCGTGCGGCGCTGCGGATGCAGCCAGTCGAAGTCCTTGCAGGCTTCACCGGGTACTATGATGTGTCCGGCCTTGTGGCCGATATAGTCCACGAGATGGCGGGCTACGGGAATCTCAGCCTCCGGCTCCTCAGAAAGTGAGACACGGATGGTGTCGCCGATGCCGTCGGCAAGCAGGGCACCGATGCCCACAGCGCTCTTGATGCGGCCGTCCTCGCCCTCACCGGCTTCGGTGACGCCGAGGTGGAGCGGATAGTGCATGTCCTCCTTGTCCATAGCGGCTACGAGGAGGCGCACCGACTGCACCATGACGACGGTGTTGCTCGACTTCATGGAGATGACGACATCATGGAAGTCCTGCTGCTTGCAGATTCTCAGAAACTCCATGCAGCTCTCCACCATGCCTTCCGGTGTGTCGCCGTAGCGGTTGCGGATACGGTCGGAGAGAGAGCCGTGGTTGACACCGATGCGGATGGCCGTATGGTGCTCCTTGCAGATGTTGAGGAATGGCACAAAGCGGTCCTCTATCTTCTTGAGCTCGGCGGCATACTCCTCGTCGGTGTATTCGTGCTTGATGAACTTCCGCGCCGGGTCGACATAGTTGCCGGGGTTGATGCGCACCTTCTCAGCGTAGAGGGCGGCGACATCGGCCACGTTGGGGTTGAAATGGACGTCGGCCACCAATGGTGTGGCAAAGCCGTCACGGCGCAGACCCGCACTGATATTCTTCAGATTCTCGGCCTCCCGGATGCCCTGTGTGGTCAGTCTGACGAGCTCACCGCCGGCTTTGATGATGCGCTCGCTCTGGGCGATGCTGCCTTCAGTGTCGTCAGTACTCGTCGTTGTCATCGACTGGATGCGGATGGGGTTCTCACCACCCATATCCAACTTGCCGATGTGCACGACGCTGGTCTGGCGGCGCTTATAGTTGAAGAGATCAATCATTGTTTAGCATTTAAACTTGTAGGTAGAGATTTCCGAAAGCTCCTTGTTGGCTTTCTCTATCTTCTTGCCCAGTCCGGCTTTCCAGGCGTCGACCTTCGCAGCGATGGTCTCGTCGCCCAAGGCTATCATCTCAGCGGCGAGGATGGCAGCGTTCTGTGCGCCGTTGACGCCCACGGTAGCCACGGGGATGCCCGGCGGCATCTGGATGATGGAGAGCATGGCGTCGAGGCCGTCGAGCATACCCTTGATGGGCACACCGATGACAGGCAGGGGAGTGGAGGCGGCGATGACACCGGGCAGGGCGGCAGCCATGCCCGCACCGGCGATGATGACCTTCACGCCGCGGGCCTTGGCGCCTTTGGCAAACTGCTCTACGGCATCGGGGGTGCGGTGAGCCGAGAGGGCATTCATCTCGAAGGGTATCTCCTGCTCTTCGAGCCACTTGCAAGCTTTCTCCATGACAGGAAGGTCGCTTGTTGACCCCATGATAATACTTACTAATGGTTTCATATCATTTGTCTTTTCAGAACTGTTGTCTTGTTTGCGGGCCTCAGATGATGAGAGTGCTGCCTCAGATGATGGCCCAGAAGCCTATCACCATACCGGCTAAGAATCCGGCCACGACCTGCGAGAGGGTGTGCTGGCGCAATATCATGCGGCTTGTGCCCACCATGCCGGCGATGATGAGGATGACGCAGAACCACCACATCGGGTTGAAGGCGAAGAGGATGGAGAAGGCCACCAAAGCTCCTTCGAAGCCGCCGATGGCTGCTGTGTGCGTGGAAATCTTCCACCATACGTTGACGATGGCGCAGACCACCTGGATGAGCAGCGCGGCCACGAGAATATTGGCCATGAACTGGGGAATGCGCAGGTAGGACATGACGGAATAGCACCCGAAGTAGCAGAGGATGGCTATGATGTAGGGTATCATTCGCCGCTCCTTCATTCCTATCTGGAAGCGCGTCCAGCCACGGTAGTTGCGGTAGGCATGGATGAGCAGTGTGGGCAGGAGAATGGTGAAGAGATAGACCATCACCATCACAGTGGCCTTGTAGAGGAAGGGCATCATGTTCATGTAGCTGAAGATGAACAGCGCCAAGAGTCCGGCCAGGGGAAGGTAGAAAGGTGTGAACACCATGCTCACCGCCCGTGCAGCAATAATAATATCTTTTTCTTTCATCGCTATATATCAGGAGTCAGAAGTCTCCTATGATTTTCTCAGTCTTGCCACCGGCACCCCTAACTGCTCGCGGTATTTGGCCACGGTACGTCTGGCGATGGGGTAGCCCCTCTTCTTCATCTCGGCAGCCAAGGTGTCGTCGGAGAGCGGATGCTTCTTGTCCTCGTTGCCGATGAGGTCTTTCAGCGCCAGTTTTATCTTGCGTGTTGACATCTCCTCACCATCCTTGGTGACATAGCCGTCGGTGAAGAAGAATCTCAGCGGGAAGGTGCCCCAGCGCGTCTGCGCGTATTTCATGTTGCTCACGCGTGAGATGGTGGAGATGTCGAGCCCCGTCTTCTCAGCAATATCTTTCAATATCATCGGCTTGAGATCGGCCTCGTCGCCGCTGCGGAAGTAGTTTATCTGCCAGTCGATGATGGCCTTCATGGTGACATAGAGGGTGTGGTGGCGCTGGCGTATGGCCTCGATATATCCCTGCGCCTTCTCCACCTTCTCCTTGGCGTAGAGGAGGGCCTCCTTCTCCTGGCGGTTCATATTCTGCCGGTTGGTGCGGTAGGTGTGCACCATGTCGTTGAACGACGGTGAAATCTTCAAGTCGGGGATGTGTCCGTCGTTGATGGTGAAGGAGACGTTGCCGTCGTTGTCGGTGTCGACGATGAAGTCGGGGGTAATCTGTTGCAGACTTCTGCCCTCTGTTTCTCCGAGCGAGGCCCCTGGCTTGGGGTTGAGCTTGAGAATCTCGCGGCGGATGATGTCCGTCTGCTCGTCGGTGAGCCCGTAGGCCTGCTTAATCTTGTCCCAGTGCTTCTTGATAAACTCGTCGTAATGGTCTTTGATGACGCCCTTCATGAGCTCGCGCAGGCGGCTCTTGGGCTGGCGGGCTATCTGCAGCAGGAGACATTCCTGGAGCGAACGGGCTCCGATGCCCGCTGGGTCAAAGGTTTGCAGCTTCTTCAGCACCTTCTCAATCTCCTGCACCGGTACGTCGATGCCATGATAGATAGCCAGCTCGTCGGCGATGGTGTCCAGGTCCTTGCGCAGGATGCCGTCGCTGTCGAGAGAGCCGATGAGATACTCCATGATGTCCTGCTGCTGCTCGGTGAGCTCCGTCTCGCCCATCTGCTCTTTCAGCTTGTCGTAGAAGGATGTCGTGTCGCCCCACACCGTCTCCTCGTAGTCGGCGTCGGGGTCGCTGAGCGATGCCGACCGCATCTGTGGCTCCGGCATCTCGTCGTCGCTGCCTAAGTCTTCCAAGGCATTGTCGAGGGCTTCCTCACGCTCCTCACGCTCCGTCTTCTCCTCATAGGAGTCGTCGTCGCTGTCATAGCTGTCGTCGTTGTCCTCGCGGTCTTTGGCATCATCGGGCAGGTCGTCGCGTTTCTGCTCTAAGGCGGGGTTGTCGTCAAGCTCGGCACTGATGTTCTGTTCCAGTTCGGCAAGGGGCATCTCCAACAGCTTTACCTGCAACATCTGCTGCTGCGAGAGCCGCTGCTGTTGCACCTGCTGTTGTGTCTGAGTCTGTATAAGTTTCTGTGCCATAGTGTTTCAAGTCATTCATATATTTCCGGCGCGCCGTGTCATTTGAAGTACTCCTTCATCTGTGCTGCCAAAGCTGCCAACTTCTCGGGGTCGTCATTACCATACTGCGCCCAAAGCTCCTGGCAGTGGGCTGTCAGCGGCGAGCTCACGGCCTTGGCGTGGCGCATATATGGGTCGCAGGCCATGAAGATGTCGAGGACGCCGACGATGTCGCCCGGGGCCACATGCATCAGCCGGGCCAGCTCTATGACCTCCGGGGTCTCCACGGCCATGGTCACGGGCGTGAGGCGGAAGTAGAGGTCGAGGATAATGGTGAGCATCATCGGTGAGAAAGGCGTGCCGCCGATGGGCTTGAAGTCGCGCTCCCATGACTCGTTGACACCGACACCGGCATAGAAGGCATCGGCATTGCCGAAGCCGTTCATCTGCCGCAGCAGCTTCACGCCACGGCGCAACTTCCGCGGATTGCCCGCATACTCGTCCCACAGACGTTGCAGGCGAGGGGTATCTATTTGGCGAAGACGGTACATGCGCGTGTGCAGATCCTTGGGTGGAATATGCAACTCCAAGGCAATGTCGACAAGGCCACGGCTGAAGAGATGCTTCACGCCCTCAGGCTTCTGAAGATACAGCTGTATCAGCAAAAGCCAGTATTCATCCTGCCATTCTATGCGTTTTGCCATAACTTTTCGTATTAACACTCCGATTCAATACAAAGTTATACAAAATATTTATTGTGGTAGAGGAATAACAACTTTTTTTAATATCATTTTTTTCCGTGTTGCTGCAATAGGTTGTAACTTTGCGTTCGTGCTATGAAGATTTTATCCATTATAATTCTCTTTCTTGCCTGTGTGTCAGACCTCCACGCGCAGTCCAATGGTGTCAATCCCGAGGACTTGGATGTCGATATGGACAACCCTACTTTCGTGCCGATGGTGAAAATCGGCAAGGTCAAGCAGGGCAAGGACTCTATACAGTATGTTGAGCTGAACAATATCTGGGTCTATCCCCAGCCTGTCTTCCAGAATGCCAAGCAGCGCATGGCCTACAACCGCTTGGTGTACAATATCAAGAAGGTGCTGCCCATTGCCAAGGAGGTCAACCGCATCATCATTGAGACCGGCGACTACCTGGAAATGCTGCCCAATAAGAAGGCTAAGGACGCCCACATGAAGAAGGTGGAGGCGGACATTAAGAAAGAATATACTCCGCGCATGAAGAAACTCACTTATTCGCAGGGAAAGCTGCTCATCAAGCTCGTCTACCGCGAGTGCAACAACTCTTCCTACGACCTCATCAAGGCTTTCTTAGGTCCTATCCGTGCTGGCTTCTATCAGACCTTTGCCTGGCTCTTCGGTGCCAGTCTGAAGAAAGAATATGACCCTAACCATGTTGACAGACTCACCGAGAGAATCGTCAGACAGGTTGAGGCCGGACAGCTCTGAGGCTGTATCAGCGAATGTCTCCAAAATATTACATATTACATATTACATATTACATTAAGGAGTGTCACAAATCACATTATCACACTTTCTTGTCCACATATACGGACGGACAAAGGATGGAGAATAGAATACATAATAATCTATAATAGTATATTATAATTATTATTATACATTAT
>UQRP01000027.1 GCA_900543585.1 uncultured Prevotella sp. | reverse complement strand
AGATGTCATGGGGCGTTTTTGTGAATACGTCTACGCAAATGTGGAGACGCTTACATAGGTCTGATGTATGCCTTTGAGCGCAACCGGCTGTTCACCCACGATAAGATTCATGTCGACATCATCAACAGCGCGCGTCTCCGTATCCGCGAGACCTTGGAGTCGCCGGTATCCATCCAGCAGATAGCAGCCGAGAGTGGCATCAGCTACAGCAACTTCCGCAAGCTTTTCAAAGAATATACGGGTGTCTCCCCTGCGCTCTATCAGCAGGAGCTGCGCATACAGCGCGCCAAGGAGCTTCTTGCCATCTCTGACCTGAGCGTTAAGGAGATAGCCTATCGTCTCAATTTCGACTCCTCCGACTATTTCTCTTCCCGCTTCCGTGCCAAGGTTGGCATGCCACCCCTTGAATACCGAAAGAAGACGAGATAGGAATGTGTCCACCATAATATTACCAAGAAACTGTGATAATGTGATTTGTGATACAGACAACGGCTGACGGGTAGTGGAAAAGAGAGAAAAATCTAATAAAAAACGAATAAATTCTTGTAGGAATGCCAAAAAGTTAGTAACTTTGCAGTGTTCAGTGGAATGAGGGACTCCAGAGAGAGTTCCTCATTTTTTTATAACTACTTTTTAGATAAAGAATGATAGACAAGAACGTCGTAAAAGGATTAGTAGACGAATGGCTCAAGGACAAGGAATATTTCCTTGTAGACCTAAACATCAGCGCGGATGACAAGATTACAGTAGAAATCGACCATGCCGACGGTGTATGGATAGAAGACTGTGCTCAGCTGAGCCAGTATATCGAAGACCATCTCAGCCGCGATGAGGAAGACTATGAGCTTGAGGTCGGCTCGGCCGGTCTGGGCCAGCCTTTCAAAGTGCCGCAGCAATATGAGATCTTCATCGGTGAGCCCGTGGAGGTCTTGGATGCCGAGGGCAAAAAGTTCAAAGGCGTCCTGAAGAGCGTTGACGGCCGCAACTTCATTGTCAGCGTCAACGAGAAGGTGAAGGTAGAGGGCAAGAAACGCCCCGTGAAGATGGATGTCGACCACCAGTTCAATATGGACGAGGTGAAGTACACCAAATATCTAATTTCGTTCAAATAAGAAAAATATAAAGACAGATAAACAGCTATGCCAGCAATAAAGAAAGATGACGAACAGGTGAGCATGATAGGCTCATTCCGTGAGTTCCAGGACACTAAGCATATCGACCGCACTACATTGGTCAGCGTCCTTGAGGAAAGCTTCCGCAACGTTCTTGCCAAGATTTACGGCTCGGACGAGAATTTTGATGTCATTGTCAACCCTGACAAGGGTGACTTTGAGATTTACCGCAACCGCGTTGTCGTGGCCAATGGCGACGTGGCTGACAAGAACAAGGAGATAAGCCTTGCCGACGCACAGAAGATAGAGCCCGACTACGAGGTCGGCGAGGAGGTCTCAGAGCCTGTCAACTTCGCCAAGTTCGGCCGTCGCGCTATCCTCACCCTGCGCCAGACCCTTGCCAGCAAGATTCTTGAGCTTGAGCACGACGCCCTCTTCAATAAGTATAAGGACCGTGTGGGCCAGCTCATCTCCGCAGAGGTCTACCAGACCTGGAAGCGCGAGGTGCTGCTCATTGACGACGACAACAATGAGCTCATCCTGCCCAAGAGCGAGCAGATTCCCGCTGATGTCTACCGCAAGGGTGAGACGGTGTTGGCCGTCATCGAGCGTGTTGACAACGAGAACAACAACCCCAAGATTATCCTCTCCCGCACAAGTCCCACCTTCCTGCAGCGTCTGCTGGAGCGTGAGGTCCCTGAGATTCAGGACGGCCTTATCGCCATCAAGAAGGTAGCCCGTATGCCCGGTGAGCGTGCCAAGGTGGCTGTCGAGAGTTTCGATGACCGCATCGACCCCGTCGGCGCCTGCGTGGGTGTTCATGGCAGCCGGGTCCACGGCATCGTGCATGAGCTCTGCAATGAGAATATCGACGTCATCAGCTGGACAGCCAATACCAAGCTCTTCATCCAGCGTGCACTGAGCCCTGCCACCATCACGGACATCAAACTCGATGATGAGAACAAGAAGGCTGACGTCTATCTCCAGCCCGACCAGGTCAGTCTGGCTATCGGCCGCAATGGTCTGAACATCAAACTGGCCTGCATGCTCACAGAATATACCATCGACGTCTATCGTGTCGTCGAGGGCAATGGCGAGAATGGCGACGAGGATGATGTCTACCTCGACCAGTTCAACGACGAAATCGACCAGTGGGTCATCGACGCTATCAAGAAGATAGGTCTGGAGACTGCCAAGCAGGTGCTCAATGCTCCGCGCGAGATGCTCGTCGAGAAAGCTGACCTCGAAGAGGAAACCGTCGACCACGTCTTGGAAGTCCTGAAGAAGGAGTTCGAATGATAACAGGTGATAGGTGATGGATGATAGGCATTAACGTTCAGTCTTAACAGGTGTGGCTGATACTTTAATGCCTATGTTCGGAACTCCAGACTACTTATCAATAGCATAGACAATTCATTTAACACCTAACACCAAACAGCATAATTATTAATGACCATTAGATTAAATAAAGCATTACGAGAGTTGAACATCGGACTCCAGACGGCAGTTGGATTCCTTCAGAAGCGTCCTGAGCTGGGCGAGGTGAAGTCAGACCCCAGCTTCAAGATCAACGAAAAGCAGTACTCTGCTCTCGTAGAGGCCTTCAAAAGGGATGCTGCTGTCAAGGAACGGGCAGACCAGCTCTTCAAGAAGCCCGAGAAGAAAGGTCCCAAGCAGGGTTCTAACCAGCAAACTCGCGTAGAGAGTGGCCTGGAACTTGCAGGCCATCAGAAATATACGCCTTTAGGGAAGATAGACCTCAGCACTGTTGGCAGGCCCAAGGTGGTGAGTCCGTCTGATGCGTCTTCCAAGCCCGCTACTCCTCAACCTCAGGCTGCTGCCGTCAGCCATGAGGAGCCCAAAGTGGAGAAGGCCTCGCAGCCAGCACCTCAGCCTGCCAGCCAGCAGGCAGCGCCACAGCCCCAGGCAGCGCCCGCACAGCCTAAGGCAGCGCCCGCACAGGTCAAGGCTGAGGTTGCTCAGCCCAAGACAGAGCCGGTGCAGCCCAAGCAGGAACCTGCTCAGACCCAGGCACCCGCTCAACCCAAGCAGGAACCTGCTCAGACCCAGGCACCCGCTCAACCCAAGCAGGAGCCTGCCCAGCCTAAGGCTGATGTGAAGCCACAGCCTAAGTCCGAGGCTCAGCAGCCTAAGGCAGAGTCAAAGCCACAGCCTGAGGTGAAGGCTCAGCAGCCTGCCAAGGAGGTGAAGGCTCAGCAGCCCGAGAAGCATGAGAATTCACCACGCCCCACGATACAGAAACCGGCTGCCGTGAAGGTCGCTGAGGCTGCACAGCCCTCTGAGGATAAGAAGGAAGAGTCGAAAATCTTCCGCACCAAGACAGAGACGCGCATCGACAACACACCGAAGGTCACCGTGCTCGGCAAGATAGACCTGAGCTCTATCAACTCCAGCACGCGCCCGAAGAAGAAGTCGCGCTCGGAGCGCCAGCGCGAGCGCAATGCACGCCAGCAGCAGAATGGCGGCAATGGCAATAACGGTAACAACAACCGCAGAAAGCGCGAGCGCATCAATAATAATAAGGTGGACATCAACGCCGCTGCCAACCAGCAGAGCAAGAATGGCAACGGCGGTGGAAAGAAGAAGAAAAACCGCAACCGCTCGCAGAAGCCCCTTGAGGTCAACGACGAGGATGTGGCACGCCAGGTCAAGGAGACGCTGGCTCGCCTCACCAGCAAGAGCCAGAACAAGAAGGGTGCTAAATACCGTAAGGAGAAGCGTGAGGCTGTGCAGGAGCGTCTCGATGCTGAGGCCCGCCAGGAGAAGAAAGACAGCAAGGTATTGAAGCTCACCGAGTTTGTGACCGTCTCCGAGCTGGCCACCATGATGCATGTGGAGGTGACACAGGTCATCTCTACGCTGATGAGCATCGGTATCATGGCTTCTATCAACCAGCGCCTCGACGCTGAGACCATCAACATGGTGGCTGAGGAGTTTGGCTTCAAGACAGAGTATGTCTCGGCCGATGTCCAGGAGGCTGTCAGCGAGGAGGCCGACGATGAGAGCGATCTCGTGCCGCGTCCGCCTATCGTCACTGTCATGGGTCATGTCGACCATGGTAAGACTTCGCTCCTCGACCATATCCGCAATACCAATGTCATCGCCGGTGAGGCTGGTGGCATCACACAGCATATCGGTGCCTACAGCGTCACGCTGAAGAATGGCCGCAAGGTGACATTCCTCGATACGCCGGGTCATGAGGCTTTCACGGCCATGCGTGCACGTGGTGCTCAGGTGACGGATATCGCCATCATCATCATTGCTGCCGACGACAGCGTGATGCCTACCACCAAGGAGGCCATCGCCCACTGTCAGGCTGCCGGTGTGCCTATGGTCTTCGCCATCAACAAGATTGATAAGCCGGGTGCCAACCCCGACCGCATCCGTGAGGATTTGGCCAACATGAACCTCCTCGTCGAGGAGTGGGGCGGTAAGTATCAGTGCCAGGAGATTAGTGCCAAGAAGGGTCTTGGGGTCGACGACCTCATGGACAAGGTGCTCCTCGAAGCCGATATGCTCGACCTCAAGGCCAACCCCAACCGTAAGGCTACGGGTACCGTCATCGAGTCCAGTCTCGACAAGGGTCGTGGATATATCTCTACTGTCTTGGTGAGCAACGGTACACTCCATGTCGGCGATATCGTCTTGGCCGGTACCTCGTGGGGTCGCGTGAAGGCACTCTTCAACGAGCGTAACCAGCGCATCGACAATGTCAAGCCCGCAGAGCCTGCCATCGTCTTGGGTCTCAACGGAGCTCCTACCGCCGGTGACCAGTTCCACGTCATCGACACGGAGCAGGAGGCCCGCGACATCGCCAACAAGCGTGAGCAGTTGCAGCGTGAGCAGGGTCTGCGTACGCAGAAGCGTCTGACCCTCGGCGACATCTCACACCGTATCGCACGCGGTGAGTTCCATGAGCTCAACATCATCGTCAAGGGTGATACCGATGGTTCTATCGAGGCGCTCTCCGACTCCTTCCTCAAACTCTCTACCGAGAAGGTGCAGGTCAACGTCATCAGCAAGGCTGTCGGTCAGATTTCTGAGAACGACGTCATGCTGGCCAGCGCTTCCGATGCCATCATCGTCGGCTTCCAGGTGCGTCCTTCCGCTGACGCCCGTAAGCTTGCCGACCGTGAGGGTGTGGAGATCAATACCTACTCCATCATCTACGACGCCATCGACGACATCAAGGCCGCTATGGTCGGTATGCTTGACAAGGTCAAGAAGGAGGTTGTCACCGCCGAGATTGAGGTCAAGCAGGTTTACAAGATTTCCAAGGTTGGTACCGTGGCCGGCGGTCTCGTCACCGAGGGTAAGGTACACTCAAAGGATAAGGCACATGTCGTACGTGACGGAATTGTCATACACACTGCCAATATTGCAGCCCTGAAACGTTATAAAGATGACGTCAAGGAGGTGGCTACAGGTTTGGAGTGCGGTATCTCTCTCGTCAACTTCAACGATATACAGGCCGGCGATGTGCTGGAGACCTTCACCGAGATAGAGGTGGAGCAGAAACTGTAGTTTGTAAACTTAACCAGATAGGATTCAGGTGGCACGGATTTTGTTCGTGTCACCTTGAATTGTTTTTATTATGGAAATAAAATTTAAAGATAAAGAGAGTAATCAGTTTGTGCGTGATGTCGCCAACCAGAAATATGAGTACGGCTTCACCACCAACGTTCACACCGATGTCATCCCCAAGGGTCTCAATGAGGATGTGGTGCGCCTTATCTCTCAGAAGAAGGGTGAGCCGGAATGGCTCCTCGACTTCCGTCTGAAGGCCTACCGCCATTGGCTGACGTTGCCGGTGCCCACATGGGGCCACGTCCATGTACCGCCTATCGACTTCCAGGGCATCTCCTACTATGCCGACCCGCTGGCGAAGAAGCCTAAGAACAAGGAGATAGACCCTGAGCTGGAGAAGACCTTCGACAAGCTCGGCATTCCTCTTGAGGAGCGTTTGGCGCTGAGCGGCACTGCTGTCGATGCCGTCATGGACTCAGTGTCCGTCAAGACCACCTTCAAGAAGCAGCTTGCCGAGAAAGGTATCATCTTCTCGTCCATTGGTGAGGCGGTGAAAAATCATCCTGACCTTGTCAGACAGTATCTTGGCAGTGTGGTGCCTTACACCGACAACTTCACGGCAGCCCTCAACTCCGCTGTGTTCTCCGATGGCAGCTTTGTCTACATCCCTAAGGGTGTGCGCTGTCCGATGGAGCTGAGTAGCTACTTCCGTATCAATGCCCGCAACACCGGTCAGTTTGAGCGCACGCTCATCATCGCCGACGATGATGCCTATGTCTCCTACTTGGAGGGCTGCACGGCGCCGATGCGCGATGAGAACCAGCTCCATGCCGCCGTTGTGGAGATTGTGGTGATGAACAATGCTGAGGTGAAATATTCCACGGTCCAGAACTGGTATCCTGGCGATGAGCAGGGTAAGGGTGGTGTCCTCAACCTCGTGACGAAGCGTGGCGACTGCCGCGGTGTCAACTCCAAACTTTCGTGGACGCAGGTCGAGACGGGCTCTGCCATCACGTGGAAGTATCCTTCCTGTATCCTCAAGGGTGACAACTCGCAGGCCGAGTTCTATAGCGTCGCGGTCACCAACCACTATCAGGAGGCTGATACGGGTACGAAGATGATACATATCGGTAAGAACACGAAGTCGACCATCATCTCCAAGGGTATCTCCGCCGGTCACAGTCAGAATTCTTACCGTGGTCTCGTTAAGGCCACTGCTTCTGCTGAGAATGCCCGCAACTATTCCTCTTGCGACTCTCTGCTCTTAGGCTCCGACTGCGGTGCCCACACCTTCCCTTATATGGACATCCACAACGACACCGCTGTGGTGGAGCATGAGGCCACGACATCGAAGATTTCAGAGGATCAGCTCTTCTATTGCAACCAGCGTGGTATACCCACGGAGGATGCCGTAGGACTTATCGTCAACGGTTACGCCAAAGAAGTCCTCAACAAGCTCCCGATGGAGTTTGCCGTGGAAGCACAGAAACTCCTCAGTGTATCGCTCGAAGGCACTGTAGGATAATAAGAGAGAACGCTTTCGTCAATCACAATGTTGGGCAGTGGTACGTTGCCGCTCTGCAACTTCTAACTCCTAACTCCTAACTACAAAAATTATGCTTGAAATAAAGAATTTGCATGCCACGATTGCTGGCAAAGAAATATTAAAGGGTATCAACCTTACCATCAATGATGGAGAGATTCATGCCATCATGGGCCCTAATGGCTCTGGTAAGTCTACACTCTCCGCTGTGCTCACCGGTAACCCCCTCTATACGGTCACCGAGGGTGAGGCCATCTTCAATGGCAAGGATCTGTTGGCCATGAAGCCGGAGGACCGCGCCCGCGAGGGACTCTTCCTCTCTTTCCAATATCCTGTTGAGATTCCCGGTGTGTCGATGGTCAACTTCATGAAGGCTGCCGTCAATGCCAAGCGCGAATATCAGGGTCTGGAGCCGCTGAAGGCGCCCGAGTTCATGAAACTGATGAAAGAGAAGCGCGAGCTCGTGGAGCTCGACCCGAAGCTCTCACGCCGTAGTGTCAACGAAGGCTTCTCAGGTGGTGAGAAGAAGCGCAACGAGATCTTCCAGATGGCCATGCTCGACCCGAAGCTCAGCATCCTCGACGAGACCGACTCCGGACTCGATGTCGATGCCATGCGCATCGTGGCTGAGGGCGTGAACAAACTCTTCACACCCGAGAAGTCCATCATCGTCATCACCCATTATGAGCGCCTCCTCGACATGATCAAGCCGCAGGTCGTACATGTGCTCTACAATGGCCGTATCGTCCGCACCGAGGGTCCGGAACTCGCCAAGGAGATAGAGAAGCGAGGCTACGACTGGATAAAGGAGGAAGCCGACAAGGAGTTCGGAAAGTAATCTCTATGCACTTTGACCTGCTAAGCAGGCGAAGTTCACAAAAAGCAATTCAACATGTCAAGTGAGAAACAATATATAGACCTCTTCGAGACGCAGCGCCAGGCCATAGACAGCCATTCTGCCCAGGTGCTCAACGCTGTCCGCGACGAGGCTTTCGAAGACTTTAAACGACAGGGATTCCCGTCGCGGAAAGTGGAGCGGTATAAGTATACCGACATGGACAAGCTCTTTGCTCCAGACTACGGTTTGAACATCAACCGCATAGAGATTCCGGTTAATCCCTACAACGTCTTCAGCTGTGATGTCCCTAACCTCTCCACTTCGTTATATTTCGTTGTCAACGACACCTTCTATAAGAAGGCGCTGCCCAAGGCCGGACTGCCTGAGGGCGTGGAGGTGATGAGCCTGAAAGAGGCTGCTGAGCAGCAGCCGGAAGTGATAGCCAAATATTATGGGAAGATAGCCAAGAGTGGTGAGGATGCCGTCACGGCGCTCAACACCATGCTGGCCCAGGATGGTCTCTTCATCCATGTGCCGAAGAATGTCAGGGTGGAGCGTGCTATCCAGGTTGTCAACATCCTGCGTTCTGATGTCGACCTGATGGTCAACCGTCGGGTACTCATCGTCATGGACGAGGGCGCCGAGGCCAAGCTGCTCTTCTGCGACGACTCTGCCGACGACCGCAACTTCCTCGGCACACAGGTCATCGAGGCTTATGTTGGTGAGAATGCCAGCCTTGACCTCTACTGCTTGGAGGAGACACACGACAAGAATACGCGTGTCAGCAATGTCTATATCTCCCAGGAAGCTAACAGCCGTGTCAACCACAATGTGCTGACTTTACAGAATGGTATCACGCGCAATAAGCTTGACCTTGTCTTCAAGGGTGAGGGTGCTGAGTGCTGGTGCAATGGCTGCGTCATCGCTGACAAGAGCCAGCATGTTGACAACAACACGCTCATCGACCATCAGGTGCCACATTGCAACTCTCATGAGCTTTACAAATATGTGTTGGACGACAAGGCCACCGGTGCTTTCGCCGGTCGTGTCCTCGTGCGTCATGGTGCACAGAAAACGGAGTCGGACGAGCGCAACCAGAACCTTGTCATGACAAAGCAGGCGCGGATGTACACCCAGCCGATGCTGGAAATCTATGCCGACGATGTGAAGTGCTCGCATGGCTCTACCGTGGGTCAGCTCAACGATGCTGCACTCTTCTACATGCAGCAGCGTGGTATTGACGAGCATGAAGCCAAGCTCCTGTTGGAGTTTGCCTTCATCGATGAGGTCGTCGACCAGATAAAGTTGGAGCCGTTGCGCGACCGCCTGCATCAGCTCGTGGAGAAGCGCTTCCGGGGAGAGTTCGGACGCTGCAGCAACTGCCGTATCTGTAAATAGGGTAGGGGGGAGCGGCCGACAACTGGCCGCTCGCCTTTTTCACATTCCCACATTCCCTCATTAAAATCCATTATTATGTACGATATCAATAAGGTAAGAGCGGATTTCCCGATACTGAGCCGTCAGGTTAATGGCAAGCCGTTGGTGTATCTCGACAATGCGGCCACGACCCAGAAGCCGCTGTGCGTCCTTGACGCTATGCGCGAGGAGTATCTCAACGCCAATGCCAACGTGCACCGTGGTGTCCACTACCTCAGTGTGCAGGCTACGGAGCTCCATGAGCAGGCGCGGGAGACGGTGCGCAAGTTTATCAACGCTAAGCGTACGACAGAGATCGTCTTCACACGCGGCACCACGGAAGGGTTGAACCTCGTGGCGGCTACTTTCAGCCATGCTTTCATGCAGGCGGGCGATGAGGTCATCGTCTCCGTCATGGAGCACCACTCCAACATTGTGCCCTGGCAGTTGGCGGCCATGCAGCGAGGCATCAAACTGCGCGTCATCCCCATGAGCGACGATGGAGTCCTTGACATAGAGGCTTACAAGAAATTGTTCAATGAGAAGACCAAGATGGTCAGCGTGGCCCATGTGAGCAATGTCCTCGGCACCGTCAACCCGGTAGCGGAAATTATCAAGATAGCCCATGCCCACGATGTTCCTGTCATGGTCGACGGTGCACAGAGTGCTCCGCACTTCGCTATCGACGTGCAGAAATTGGACTGTGACTTCCTGGTTTTCAGCGGCCATAAGATGTACGGCCCCACAGGTATTGGCGTTCTCTATGGCAAGGAAGAGTGGCTGGAGAAGCTGCCGCCTTATCAGGGTGGTGGCGAGATGATAGAGCATGTCAGCTTCGAGAAGACAACCTTCGAGCAACCACCTTTGAAGTTTGAGGCCGGTACGCCCGACTATATCGCTTCTCACGGACTTGCCACAGCCATCAACTACATGGAGTCCCTCGGCTTGGAGAATATCGAAGCCCACGAGCAGGAGCTCACAAAGTACGCCATTGAGCGGCTCGGCAAGATAGAAGGCATGAAAATCTATGGTCCGACGGCATCCCTATCGTCATCGGCTTCTCAGAAAGCTCCTCTCCCCGCTGCCAACTCTCATGATGCAGTGGTGAGTTTTAATGTCGGACAAATCCATCATATGGACATGGGCACTCTGCTCGACCAGCTCGGCATTGCCGTGCGCACCGGTCACCATTGCGCTCAGCCGCTGATGGACCGGTTAGGTGTCCTCGGCACCGTCCGTGCCTCCTTCGCGCTATATAACACCAAAGAGGAGATAGACATCCTTGCCGATGGCATTGAGCGTGTCAGAAAGATGTTTTGATTGTCTTTTAGGTTGATATAACCATAGAGCGTGGCAAATGCAATGTAGTTCCGTGCATTTGCCACGCTTTTTTGTGTGTACCGTCAAGGCTTGATATGCCCTGCTAACACATCGCTTGCTAAAGCATGCTTAATATTACCTTTTGAATCAGAATATACAATAGATTCACCTCGTGAAGCCTTGTCACGGAGCATCTCTTCCTCGGCCATTGCCAATCCCTCATCTAATTTCTTGATAAATGCATCAATTTCTTTATTTGACATAGCCCTTAATTATTTTATATTTATTTATATCGTTTATCTTTGTCTCTATGGACCTACCTCCAAAGGCTACCCTCTCTCGTTGAGATTGGCTGTTATCGTATATCACCCATATGTCAACTTCATTCATAAACAATTTGAAAAGGTTGTCTATCCCTTTGGAATATCTTCGCAAGATGACATCGTAAGGAATATTATGACCGCCTTTGCTTACTCGTTCCGCCACACGATTAACTGCCAATTGTGGAGAGTTCAACCAAAAGTAGATTAAATGAACTAAGTAACCCAATTTCGAAGCTTCTCTGACAAGGCTTACATATGAACGTGTTGCTAATGTCGTTTCTATAGAAAAGGATTCTCCTTTACTTAAAAGATATTTTATTCGTTCCAACATAAGTCTACCAGCCTCTATGGCTACACCTTCTGGATTGAAAGGAGAAAGCCCTTTCGCTATTTCATCCGCATTAACAAATTCTTTTACCAAAAGACTTTTTGGCAAAATAGTCATTGAAGCAGTGGTCTTGCCCGCCCCATTACAGCCTGCTATGATATACAGATGCTTCACAATATCAAAGTCAATCTTCTTTTAAAACTTAGCATTGCAAAAATAGTCATTCTTTCCAAGACGAACAAACTTTCCGGAACATTTTTCTTTCAATGGATGCATTATCAGGAAGCGATGGTAACTTGCCATAGCTTTGCCGTCAAGTTAAAACAATAAAACTGAACGTCGGCCTTCGCCAGAGTGTGGTTATCCTGACTAATGCAGCAAAGTCTTCTACAAAGTTACGGCTGATTACGTTTGGCAACAACTCCTTATGACTTTCTCCTCGGAGAGGACAGATTGTATAGTTGCTTACCGCATCCGTGGCAAATGTCAGCGATATCCGTGGCATATGCCAGCGATATCCGTGGCAAATGTCAGCGATGTCCGCGGCAAATGTCAGCGATATCCGTGGTAAATGCCGTGAATGATGTTGGCATATCAGTTTATATACGAAAAGTCCCCCGCGCGACATACCGTCGGGCGAGGGACTAGAAAAATGTAAGAGAGAGAATTTATCTAATCATTAGTTCTTATACGGCCACTGCTTGACGGCTCGGGTCATCTTGATGACATTCTCTGGATTATCCTCATCAGTGAGCGTCATGTAAGTAGGATGGTTGATATTGTCCGTCTCCACCTTGAAGCGGCGGGTCGTCTTTCCCCAAGCGAAAGGATAGACGACGTAGGCGAAATTCATTTTGTTTAAGAAATAGTCACCATTCAGGACATCCTTCTTGGCATTGAAAGTCAACTCTATTTCATCTTCACCGATGAGCTTATAGTCGAAGCCGAAGGTTCCCCAATAGAAATTCTTGCCAATACCTTGGTAGACATGCAGGCCAAAGTTAGAGCCAAATTCATCAGAGTACTTGAAGTATCCGAAGATAGCATATCTCAGGTTATCCGCATGGGGGAAAGCTTCCCAGTAAGCCTTACCAAAATCTCCGAGGTTACTGTAAGTCACATACCATGGTCTATAGATGAGCTGTTGGTTGACGGGGGGTATGATGGGCACGAGGCTGACGCTGTTGTCGGTGGGATTCTTCCAGTTCTTATCATCTGAGTAGGCGAAGCCTGTGATGGTCTTACCGCGTAAATTGACAGGCTTGTAGAGCTCGAAACCAGTTGGCGTGACGGTGAACGGCATATCGGTGCTCTCGCCCGACTCTGGGTCGATGACCGTGAGATTGTTGTAGTCCATCGTTGCGGTGATAGTATCCTTGTCGACGACGACGGCATAGAAGTCGTTTCCCTGCATCTTCTCCACCGTGGTATTCACCTCATTATAATAGTCGGTCCATGTACCCTCTTTGAGCGGAGTCATGACGATGCGGTCGCCATGCTTTTTACCTAAGAGCACAACGGAGTCGGCCGAAGCAGAGAGGACACGGAACTCCAGATCTCCATTGAAGCCCTTGCCCAAGGAACCAAAGTCGGTGATGCTCGGATCGGAGAAGTAATGGAAGATGGGGTTGTACTCGTCGAAGGAGAGTACAGTACCGGAGCTCTGTTCGAGCTTGTAGTGAGAGGTTGCGGTCTCTTCTGGGCCGTAGAACTCACTGGCCACCGTAACCTTACTGTCCTTGAAGTTGCAATAGACATTGAAGCCTCCATAAGTCAGAGTGCCGTACATGTGCATGATCCAGCCGTTGGTCTGGCTCTCAAGGAACTTTTGAGTCTCTGCTTGTGACATTGTGGCACGCTCTGCCGAGGAATTGTCGAACTTGTCGTCAACTTCCGGCGTGCAGGCTGCCACAAGGAGGGCCATAGCGGCAAAAATCCATATATTGAATATCTTTCTCATAGGATGATTCTTTTTAGACGTTTCACTTTAAGTTGTGTAAGTCGAGGGTAGGAACCTCCTTGGAGCGCCGGAGTACGATGTCGCGGAGCTCGTCGAGGTCTACACCCCATTCGTTGGTGAAATACTCTTTGACGAGTGCAAGTTTGGCGAGGATAGCGTCACGGCCCGTGGTGTCGTATTGGTACACTTTGTTGCCGTCTTTATCAAGGGTGTAGATAGGGTCGCCATTATCGTCGAGTTTATAGCTCACTCCCATATTCACGAGCTCATTCCAAGCTTCGGCGGTATGCGTGACATAAGTGGAATAAATCTCAGCGAAGTCCTCATTGTACTCCTTGGAGGCGTAGCCGCTGACGAAACCAGAAGCCGGTGCATCGACATCCTTGAGGTTTATCCAGTCAGAGGTTCTGTATTTACCCGCCGAGACGGTCTGGAAGTCTGTAGAGTAGTTCTTCTTCTGCGTGAGGATATGGCAGAACTCATGGTGCATGGTGTGGAAGAACCAGTAGTTGAGGTCGATGGGCAGAGCTTCCGTATCGGGAACTGGACTGTCGGTGTCTATCACGGGGTGGTCGACATCGATATTATTGACACGGAAGAGGGTAATCTTTACACCGCCTTCAGCGACACCAAGGACAATACTTTCATTGGTGCTATACTCTGGCGAGCCGATAAGCTGATAGACGCGGGGGCTGTAGGTCTTGAGGAAGTCCTGACCTAAGAGTTCTGAATAAGCGTCCATCCATACGTGCTTAACCATGATGGCCAGAGCCTTCGACTTCTCGTAGTCGGCTGGAATGACATTATAATAGTTGTCGGTCTCCTTGTCGTTATAGCGATAGTTGAACTGAATGTTGTAGACATCCGTGAAGTTCTTCTTCGTCCATTTGTCGAGTTCCGTGCTGTCTTTGACCACCGTATTCTGGAAGATGCTCTGACTGCTGAGATCATCATCGGAGCAAGCGCCCATGACAGCGGCCAAGAGACCCAATATGATGAATTTTGTGTATTTCATAATCTGTCGTATTAAGTTCACAATGTGACAATATTGTTATCTTGGGTTGGCCTCGAGACCAGCTTTTCTGACATCCTCAGGAATTTGGATAGCTCCACGCAAGTCGCCGGCCTTGAAGATGACGGGACTCTCACCATCAATCCGATGTGCATACTCGATGCCATAACGCTTGATGTCGATGAAGCGCTGTCCCTCACCCCAAGTCTCGAGTCGGCGCATATGCAGAATAAGCTGGATGATATTCTCCTGTGTACCGGTCTCAACGGTGAAGCCCTGCGGGTGGAGGGTCTTCTTAATAGTGCGCTGGGCGTTGGATGCTGGATTCACCTCTGTATAGAAGATGCCATCCATAAACTCGTTGATACTCTCTTCGGTGAGGGTAGGTCGCTTGGTGACCTTTCCAGAACTCGGGTTGATATGAACCTTCTCACAGTGGGTCTCTATCCATGCGTTCATGTCGGCGATAGCATGGGTATAGTCTTTCTTCATGGCATAGGCCTCTGCCCTGACTAAGTCGGTCTCCTCGGTAGAGAAAGCAGGGAAGACGATATGTGCGAAGCCCGTGTCATTGACCTTATCTGTCACCTCCCAGAACTCACGCACCTTGGGGAAATAAATTTGTTGGTCGGTGGCTCCAAAGAGTCTAGTTGCATAAATGAGCGTGTTATTAGAGGAACCTGTTCCCCATGGGCCTTCTGGCCAGAAGGTCTCAAAGCTGCACATCGGATCGTTGTGGTTATACCGGCGATAATAAGAGTTTCCCTGCAGGGCACGACCTAAAGCAGAATACGCAGCGATGATGAGGAGGTTGGCATTCTCCGACGATTTGACGTATGCATTCTGCAAGTCGGCAGCACTCAGCTGCTGGAACTGCGTGTAGTCGCGCATGCGGGTCACAGGGTTGGCGCCCAACACGACGTTAGCATACTCGATAGCCTTGTCGTAGTTGTGCATCATGAGATTGAAGCGCGCGGCGAAGGCATAGGCAGCACTTTTATTGAAATGAAACTTCGGGGTCTTCATATATCCCTCGCTGACATTAGGCAGTGCAGCCTCGATGTCGCTGTTGATATTGTCGTAGAGTTCCTGAAGGGTACCACGTGTGTAGTGAGTGTTGACATCCTGCTCTGGCTCTGTAGGATAGGGCAGACCAAGGTACTCTTTTGCCTTGGTAGGATCGTAGGCCATACAGAAGATGTTAGCAAGCTGGTACATATTGTAGGCACGGCAAAGGCGCGCCTCGGCATATTCAGCAGGGTGGGCTTTCTCGCCACCCAGCTCGTCAAGGGCAGCTATGGCCTCATTGACAGTACCTACGCACTGGTACATATTATCCCAGAGGTGATAGGGGTCGTCGTTGCCACGGGTGGGGACATCCTGAAAACGATACATCTCGTCTTGATTAGGCTGTGCAGTATATTGAGAGCCGTTGTCAGTGACGTTATCAGAACTCATCTCAAAGAGGAAGTTGGGCGCATGGTCGGGGTAGGCAGAGGTGAGGAGGTTCTCAACCTTCTCAACGCTGTTGACTTGCGCACGGTCATCGGGGACTTGGTCGAGATAGTCGTTGCAGGCCGTCAACCCAAAAAGTGCCACGGCAGAGACGATGACCTGAAATTTATTCTTGATATTCATGATAAATCGTGTTAATGGTTAGAGTCCAAGTTTCAATGTTAATGTGAACTGGCGTGCCATAGGAACGGCGACACCACCGGCGTTGAAGAACTCCGGGTCCTGTCCGTTGAGCTTCTTGTCGGCATAGATGAGGAAGAGGTTGGTGGCCTGAAGCTTTAGAGAAGCATTGCTCAGGCGTACGGCCTTTACCCATTCAGTGGGGAACTCGTAAGCTAACGATATCTCCTTCATGCGGATGAAGTCACCCTTGGCCACGCGCGCCGTGGAGAGGTTGTAGGCGTTGTAAGCGTAGCTCAGGTAGTTGTCACCCTCATAGGTACGGAGGTCGGCGATGACGGGGATGTCAGTGCGTTTCTCGTCTCCGGCTACTGTCCAGCGGTTCTTGAACTCCTTCGGCATGGCGTCGAGGTCAGAATAGTAGGAAGAGAAGGCACGGTCGAGACGTATCTTGTTGCCGAAGCTGTAGGTAGCAAAGACGATGAGCGACCAGTTCTTATATGTAAAGGTATTGCCAAGCGAGCCAGTAATGGTCGGCTCCGTGGGTCCCTCGTAGACGAGGTGGTCCTTGACGGTGGACTGGAAGTTGATGTCGCTGACGGTGAGCTGTCCGTCCTCATTGATGAAGGTTGGCAGACCCTTCTCGTTCAGTCCTTTGAAGTCGATGGAGAAGAGGGCACGATGGGGGTATCCCACCATGGTGAAGCCGTTACCGGTGATGAGGTCGATGATACGCGTGTCGGTATCAAGGGTTGTCACCTTGGTCTTGTAGTGAGAGAAGATAAAGTCTGTGCTCCATTTAAAATTCTTCGAGACGATGTTCTTGGAGCTGATGGACAGTTCCTCACCGTGTGAACTCATGTCGGCGACGTTGGCGTACTTGATGATAGAACCGCCAACACCTGTGGTGCGCTTCGGACCTATCAGGTCGTAGTTTTTACGTGTCCAGATATCGAAGGAGAGACTGATGCGGTTGTTGAGGAATCCGGCATCGATACCGATGTTGAACTCATGCTTCTTTTCGTAGGTCAGCTCCGGGTTGGCAAAGCTGGAGACGTAGAGTCCCGACTCCTTATCGCTTGCAAAGGGTCGGTAAGGGTTGTAGCTGCGGATGATGGATCCGGCATTCGTGGTAGCAGGATCCTGACCGGTCAGCGAGTATGAGGTACGCAACGTCAGGGTGGAGAGATAGCCCTTGAAGGTCTTGTCGAACCATGGCTCCTCGTGAGCGTTCCATGAGCCGGAGACGTTCCAGGTGGGCAGCCAGCGGGCTGAGGTGGATTTACCAAGTCGGTTACTGCCCTCATAGCGGGCTGTGAAGTTGAAGTTGTAACGGTGCTTGTATGAGTAGTTGACATATCCGTAGAAGGAAGCCTTGCGCTCATAGCTGTTACCGAGGTTGTAGTAGACATTATTCTGCTCAGCCATCTGCTTGAAATAGCGGTAGTCGAAGTTGCCCAGCAGGCCCATGTCATACTGCGTGCCCACACCATTGAAATAGCTGGAGAAGCGATTTGTATTGTTGACCTCCATACCATAGAAGAGGTTGACGATGTGCTCCTTCTCGCTACCATAGGCATCGTTGTAGTTGGCAGTGAAACGTGCGTCCCAGCCATTCATCTTATATTTCTGCTCACTGTAGAAACCTCCGACGGGAAGAACGGTGATAGGCAGAGAGTTGGCATCATCAGGGTCGGTATAGAGCCAGGGGTTACGATCACGGATGGTGGCATTGGGCATGGAACGGTAGGACTGTGCCATGTTGCTGTGCTCAGTGACCTTGGTGGCTGTGGTTGTCTGTGCAAACTTATAGTCTACAAGCCCCTGGAATTGCAACTGTGTGATGGGTTTGTAGGTGAGCTGTGCCTGGTACTTGATGTCTACGACATCGAGGTCCATGAAGTTGTTTTCAAGCTCGTTCTTGATATTGAAAGGAGCGTAGTTGCGTGTGTAGAACTCGTTGGGGTCGAGCGTCCTGGAAGTGTTGATAGCGTAGGAATAGGGGTTGATGTCGAAGTCGCGGCTTACGGCACCCGTGACGGCATCGACACTCTGACTCGTTGTTCCCGGCGCTTTCTGCTTACGGTAGGAGGCGTTGCCAATCATGTTCAGCGACAGCTTTTTGCTGAGGTTGTAGTTGGCATTGATGTTGGCGGTGTAGCGCTTTACGGAGCTCTGCATGGTCCAGCCTGGGTCGTCCATATAGGAGAAGGAGACATAGTACTGCGCCTTGTCAGTACCCGTGCTCATGCTGATGGAGTGGTTGCGGGAAACATTGGTGCGGAAGAGCTCGTCAAACCAGTTGGTGTTGCGATACTCGGCCTGACGGAGGTAGTCGTTCATGGCCTGCTCTGTGTTGGCCAGTCCGAACTTTCCCGTTGCGGCGTCATAGGTGTTCATGAGCTCGTACATCTTACCATAGACACCACTGTTGGAAGCGTTGAGGAGACTGCTGAAGGAGAGCCATCCGTCGTTGTACAGCTCTTTATAGATGCCCATCTGCTCCTGGGAGTCCATGATGTTGAACTGCGAGTAGCTGGGTTTGAGGCGCATGGTGTACTCACCGGTGTAGCTGATATGGTTCTGTCCGGCGTGACCCTTCTTTGTGGTCACGACGATGACACCTGACATGGCGCGGGCACCGTAGATAGAAGTAGCGGAACCGTCTTTCAGAATCTGGAAGCTCTCGATATCATCTGAGTTCAGACCGGCGATGGCAGAGGAGATAAGGGTCTTGGCATCACCGGAAGAAAGCTGGTCGGCATCGACATCGGTGATGTCCTCCATGATAACACCATCGACGACCCACAGCGGCTTGCTGGAACCGTAGATGGAGGTGGCACCACGGACACGAATCTTCGGCGCTGTACCGAAGGTACCACTAACGTTCTGCACACTCACACCGGCGACACGTCCCTCCAAAGAGCGGCTGATGTCGGCGACACCGTCAAGCTTGGCCTTGTCGGCGTCAATCTTCGACGTGGCACCGGTAAAGGTGCGCTTGTCCATCTGCTGGACACCGGTAACGACGACCTCTCCCAAGGTCTTGTTGTCGGTCTCCAAAGCAATGCGCATGCTGGGTTTGGGTGCCAACGTCTGTGGCAGCATGCCGATGTAAGACACTGTGATTTTTTTACCCTTAGGAACGGACAGCGTGAAATGCCCCTGTGCATCACTTACCGTTCCCGATTTGCTGCCATCGACAACGATGGAAGCGCCAATAATAGGTTGGCCATCATCTTGGGAAACTACTGTTCCGGAGATGTCAGTTTGAGCAAATACCCCCCCCCAGTACGAGGAAGAGAAATGCTAGCAAAGAAATCAATCGTTTCTCCATATCCCTCTAAATTAGATAAATTAATAAAACTCTCTTTTTTAATACGACTATTAAATATATAATGTTAATAAGGCGATTCAAGAGGTTAACAAGAACTATGGTCTTGTAAAATAGGTAAACTGTTGCAAATTTAAGGTAAATTTATAATACTCGCAAGAAAAACAAGCGTTTTTTTAATATAAAGAAAGATTTATCGCAAAAAAAAATGCCATGGCGGCATCTGCTGATGGCCACCATGGCATTTCAAATTGTATTCTATTGAAGCGTTTACATCACTCCCACCCAGCGTAGGATGTCGTTGAGGTTGGCAACAATCATCAGGAGGATGAGGATGGTGATGCCGACATACTCCGCGCGAATCATAAAGGTCTCTGACGGCTTGCGGCGTGTCACAATCTCATAGAGCAGGAAGAGGACGTGGCCGCCGTCAAGAGCGGGGATAGGCAGGATGTTCATGAACGCCAGGATGATGCTCAGGAAGGCCGTCATCATCCAGAACGTATGCCAGTCCCACTGGTCGGGGAAGAGGGAGCCTATAGAGCCGAAGCCGCCTAAGCTCTTCGCGCCGTCGGCTGTGAAGACATACTTCATATCGCTGACATAGCCAGAGAGCACGTCCCACCCATATTTGACGCCGGCGGGGAAACTCTCTAAGAAGCTGTAGCTGACGTGGGTCACCTTGTTGGCATAGAGCTGTCCGATGCTGCCTACGGCGAAGCCAAACTTGCAGTCGGGGGTCACTGTTGTGGTGATAGTGTCTAAAGCTGCTTGGCTGTTCTGAGCCGTCCTGCCCTTGCTCTTAGAGGTAGCAGCCTTGGCTACGACGATGCTGATTCTGCGCAGGGCGAGGCTGTCACGATGAGACTTCGTTGCGGCAAGCTGGTCGCTGATGACGCCTATCTCCTCAGAGAACTCATTATAGGAGTCTATCTTCTTTCCGTTGACAGCGACGATTCTGTCACCCTTGGCCAGTCCACTGTTCCAAACGGGTGAGACCACCGAGTCCTTGCTGTCCTCGCTGACGGGGATGCGCTGGTAGACGGTGTCGATGACAGCGGGAATGAGCGGGCGCACAAACTGCGGCGTCAGTTTCAGCATGTTCAGAAGGTTGATGTTGCCGGGAAGGTTGACGCGAACCTTCTCGCCCCCGCGTATGACATCGCAGTATTTAGCCTCAGAGAGGTCGCGGTAGACATCGACATTGAAGTCCTTGAACGGCCGTATGTCAGTGCCTACGAGGATGTCGCCGTCGCGGAAACCGTAGGACTTAGCTTCCTGGTTGAACGTCATACCGAGCGACATGTCAGCCACGCGCACATAGTCCTCGCCCCAGTGGAACATAATCATGGAGTAGATGAAGAGGGCCAGCACAAAGTTCACGGTGACACCAGCCACCATGATGATAAGTCGCTGCCACGCCGGTTTGGTGCGGAACTCCCACGGCTGCGGGTCACGTTTCATCTGCTCGGTGTCCATGCTCTCGTCTATCATGCCGGCAATCTTGCAGTAGCCACCCAAGGGCAGCCAGCCCATGCCGTATTCTGTCTCAGAGTGCTTGGGCTTGAAGCTGAAGAGCTTGCCCTTCCACTTGCCGATGCTGACGTCGAAGAAGATGAAGAACTTCTCCACCCTCACGCCAAAGAGCTTGGAAGCTAACATGTGGCCACCCTCATGCAACAGCACAAGGAGAGAGATGGAGAGAATGAACTGTAAGAGTTTTATAAGGAATACTTCCATTTATTTTAGAGGTTTGCAAGAGAATATAAGCAAGAGAAAAGTTTATATCAGTCTGTTTGCAATGTTTCTGGCTTCGCTGTCGGTGGCGAACAACGCCTGCATGCTTGGTGCCTTGTCGTATGTGGCCTGCTGCATGGTCTTCTCGATGACATCGGCCATACCGTAGAACGACAGCTTGCCCTGGCGGAAGGCAGCGTTGGCCACCTCGTTGGCGGCATTGAGGATGCACGGCATGTTTCCACCCTTGTGGATGGCCTTGTAAGCCAATCGCAGGCAGGGGAACCGGTCCATATCGGGCTCGAAGAACTCTAACTTCTTCGTCTCGAAGAGGTTCAGCCTGTCGCCGTCGAGCGTCAGACGCTGTGGGAAGGAGAAAGCATACTGTATGGGCAGGCGCATGTCGGGGACACCGAGCTGAGCCTTGACGGCACCGTCCATAAACTGCACGGCGCTGTGGACGATGCTCTGTGGGTGGATGAGGACCTGGATACGGTCGGCAGGAACGCCAAAGAGCCATTTGGCCTCCATGACTTCGAAGCCCTTGTTCATGAGCGTGGCAGAGTCGATGGTGATCTTTGCACCCATTTTCCATGTGGGGTGCTTGAGGGCATCGGCGGCGGTGACCGTCTCCAGTTTCTCCTTAGGGAGCTTGCGGAAGGGCCCGCCCGAGCAGGTGAGGAGGATCTTGTCCACCTCGTTCATGTCCTCGCCGACGAGGCACTGGAAGATGGCGCTATGCTCAGAGTCGACGGGAATCAGAGAGGCATGGTATTGTGCTACGAGGTGCAGGATGATTTCTCCGGCCACGACGAGTGTCTCCTTATTGGCCAGGCACACCTTCTTGTGCGCCCTGATGGCATGGATGGTGGGAGCCAGTCCGGCGAAGCCCACGAGGGCGGCGAGGACGACGTCGACCTGTGGAAACTCTACAATCTCGTCGAGAGAGTCTTTGCCGGCGAAGACCTTCACGTCGGTGTCGGCAAGCAAGTCTTTCAACTTCTGATAGTAGGCGTCGTTGGCGATGACGACGGAGTTGGGGTGGAACTGGCGGGCTTGCTCAGCAAGCTTCTCGTAGTTGGTGTTGGCCGTCAGCGCATAGACCTCATAGAGGTCAGGATGCTGTCTGATGACGTCGAGGGCTTGCGTACCGATGGAGCCGGTAGAGCCTAAGATGCATATCCGTTGTTTTTTCATTGCTGTGATTCGACTATATATAATGTGGGCTGCTACATTGTCAGCAGTCCGTCAGGGATGGCGATGGTGATGGTTCGCGCCTTGCGGTCCACATCCCTTATCAGTTCCGGGCTGGCGGGGATAAGAACCTGCGCGTTGTCTCTCTCCACTTGGAAGAGCGGGTTGGCAGTGGTGTCGTCAACGGCCGAGATGATGCCCACGGTGCTGCCGGTGGCGCTGTCGATGACTTGGAAACCGATGATTTCGGCTTTGGAGACGCTGTCGGCA
Organism: uncultured Prevotella sp.; assembly: GCA_900543585.1. GTDB lineage: Bacteria > Bacteroidota > Bacteroidia > Bacteroidales > Bacteroidaceae > Prevotella. Next base: position 14,298 of record UQRP01000027.1, on the reverse strand, counting down.
TCGTCGTCGGCGAGGCTTCGTGGAAAGTACACGTCGCAGCCTGTCAGCTCCTCAGCTTTCTCCTCCGTGTCAACGCCTTCGAAGACCATCAGGGCGACATCGTCGGATCGGAAACGGTATTCTTCTATGAAGAACGGCACGAGGAGGCCGTCGATTTCTATGAAGAGGCTGTCGGCATCAGTGCGGTCGAAGATGTCGTCGTCGAACTGGAAGGTCACCTCACCTTTCACGCCGTGCGCCTTCCCGATGCGGCCTATCTTGAAAACGTCTTCCTTCTTTATCATGGTGTTAATCGTTAACGCGGCGTATGCAGGCACCGAGCTTGTTGAGGCGGTTCTCGATGTCCTCGTAGCCACGGTCTATCTGTCCGATGTTCTCTATTCGGCTGGTTCCGTTGGCACTCATGGCAGCGATGAGCAGAGCGATACCGGCTCTGATGTCTGGGCTCGACATGCGGCCGGGCCGTAGCTGGATGCGATGGTCGAGGCCCACGACGACAGCGCGGTGGGGGTCGCAGAGGATAATCTGTGCACCCATGTCGATGAGTTTGTCGACGAAGAAGAGTCGGCTCTCAAACATCTTCTGGTGGATGAGGACGGTGCCGCGAGCCTGCGTGGCCACGACGAGGAGAACGCTGAGAAGGTCGGGGGTGAGTCCTGGCCAGGGAGCGTCGGCGAGCGTCATGATGGTGCCGTCGATGAACGACTCCACGACGAGATGCGACTGGTGGGGGATGACGAGGTCGTCGCCGTCGACCTTCACCTTCACGCCGATACGTCGGAAGGCGTCGGGAATGGGGCCTAAGTTACGCACGGAGCAGTCTTTGATGCGGAGACCATTGCCCACCATGGCAGCCATGCCGATGAACGAACCAACCTCAATCATATCAGGCAGAATATGATGGGAGGCGCCATGGAGGTGCTCCACGCCGACAATGGTGAGAAGGTTGCTGCCGATGCCCGAGATATTGGCACCCATCTGGTTGAGGAGGTGGCAGAGCTGCTGGATGTAAGGCTCGCAAGCCGCCTGGTAGATGGTCGTCGTACCTTTGGCCAGGACAGCGGCCATGACGATATTTGCCGTTCCGGTGACGGAAGCCTCGTCGAGGAGCATGTAGGAGCCTTTGAGGCGGTAGCCGTGAATCTGGTAGACGTTGCGCACCTCATCATATTCGAACTTTGCACCGAGGTTCTTGAAGCCAAGGAAGTGGGTGTCGAGGCGTCGGCGCCCTATCTTGTCACCACCGGGCTTGGCTACGGTAGTCTTGCCATAGCGGCCGAGCAGTGGACCGTACATCAGAACGGAGCCGCGGAGCTGTGAGCATTTCTTCACAAAGTCTACGCTGTCAAGAAACTTCAGATCCAAGTCCTTGGCCTGGAAGGTGTAGTCGTGAGGAGCATTCTGCGTGACCGTCACGCCTACATCTTGCAGAAGCTTGATGAGGTTGTTGATATCAAGGATGTCAGGGACGTTGGTGATGCGCACGGGATCTTCGGTGAGCAGCGTCGCGCAGATAACTTCCAAAGCCTCGTTCTTGGCACCCTGCGGTGTGATGGTGCCTTCGAGCTGGTGTCCGCCTTCAATGATGAATGACTCCATAGCTTATCTTCTTTTACGTTTCTTGCCAGAGTTGGTGTTGGTATTCACAAAGTCGCGCTGGTCCATGCGCTCGAAGCGGAAGTGGTTGAGGTCGAGTTGAATCTTGCCGTCTGTGAATCTTGCAAGGTCGTCGGCCACCTTCTCGTTGTCGCAGAGCCCGTGACCCCATGTCATGAGATCGCGCTTCATCTGGTTGGCGGTGAGCTCTACGAGCTCGTCGCGCTCCTTGCCCGGCGCCATGGTCTTAAGCTTGTCGAAGAGTTCGAAGAGCATCTTGCCATAGTGTCTGACGGGGGCGTGGGTGCTGGGGCGCTTCATGGGCTGCGGCTTGGTCTTCACGGCATTGGCCTGCGAGATGTCAACGGGCCAGTCGATGTCGAGTTTGAAGTCGCTCATCAGTGCGAGCTGGTCCCACAGCTTCTGCTTGTAGTCAGCGTTCATCATCATGGGTGGGTTCATGCGCTCCATGGTGGCAATGATGGTCTGTGCGCAGCGCTGGCGCTCTTGGCGGTCGGGGAGGGTGATGCAGTAGTCGACCATGCGCTGTATCTCGCGCCCGTATTCAGGGAGCACGAGCTTCTCCCGTTGGGTGTTATAGTCTAATCCTTTGATGTTCATATATTACAGTCAATAAATTGGGCTGGTGGCTTAGAGCAGTTTGCGTGGCACCTTTGCCACGAAGTTCTTCAGATAGAAGGGTACGAAGTAGGCTACATCCTCGAACTTCTCCTGCGCCATGCGTCTCTCTGCCAAGGGCAGCATATCCTTTGCCAGCGCCTCTATGCCGTCGATGAAGTGAGCGTTGGGATGCTTGATGACCTCTTTGCACTTCCCAGCGCCATTGCCGAAGAAATAGACGGGGTGGCTGTCAAGAAATTCCTTATAGGTGTCGGCCTCTACGACATCGGCGTGGATGGCCCTGACCTCATGGAGTGATCTGTCGAAGAACTGTGCGTAGACTTCCATACGGCGGGCGTCGAGCATGGGGCAGAGGAGGGCGTCCTCTTCTTTGACCATCTCCTGAAGGAGGACAGGGACGCAGAGTATCTCCAGTGTCGGTATGCCTAAGAGCTTGATGCCACGACCGTAGCAGATGCCTTTGGCCATGCTGACGCCGATACGCAGACCGGTGTAGGAGCCCGGACCGCAGCTTACGGCTACGGCATCGAGGGGAATGGCATGATTATCAGTGAAAGATAGGGCCTCGTCGACGTAAGAGCCAAGGCGCTCGGCATGGTTGGGACCACTGTGGTCCTCTTTGTTGAAAATGATGGCGCCGTCCTGGCTTACAGCAACAGAGCATACGTCGGTACTCGTCTCAATGTGCAATATGCAAGACATAATGATGATATTATTCTTAATAAAGTGCAAATTTACTCCTTTTTCCATCGAATTTTGTACTTTTGCAGAAATTTAACTTGAAATTATAGTATGATATTGTCAATGACGGGTTACGGCAAGGCTGTCGTGGCTTACAAAGAGAAGAAAATCAACGTCGAGGTGAAATCGCTGAACAGTAAAGCCCTCGATCTGTCTACTCGTATAGCTCCTCTCTATCGTGAGAAGGAGATGGAGATAAGGAAGATGATTTCAAAGGCTGTTGTACGTGGTAAGGTCGACTTCGCCATCTGGGTAGAGCGCGATGCGGTTGTTGATGCCACACCTATCAACGCCACACTTGTAGAGAACTACTACCATCAGCTGAAAGATATATCTGCCAAGACCGGCATTCCTGAGCCTCAGGACTGGTATGCCACCCTTCTTCGCCTTCCTGATGTCACTACGAAGACCGACACCGAGGAGCTCAGCGATGAGGAGTGGGCTGTGGCACAGAAAGCCATCACACAGGCGTTGGATGCCCTCATTGCCTTCCGCCGCCAGGAGGGTGCTGCCTTGGAGAAGAAGTTCAAGGAGAAGGTCGACAACATCGAGGCACTGCTGCACAGCATAGAGCCCTACGAAAAGAGCCGTGTGCCGAAGATTAAGGATACCATCATCAAGGGCTTGGAGCAGATTCCAGAGGTGGAATACGACAAGAACCGCCTGGAGCAGGAGCTCATCTATTACATTGAGAAGCTTGACATCAGTGAGGAGAAGCAGCGCTTGGCCAACCACCTGAAATACTTCCGCGAGACCATGGCCGAGGACCAGCCCAACGGCAAGAAACTCGGCTTCATCGCGCAGGAGATGGGCCGCGAGATCAATACCACCGGTTCGAAGAGCAACCAGGCAGAGATGCAGAATATCGTCGTCAAGATGAAGGACGAGCTGGAGCAGATTAAGGAGCAGGTGCTCAATGCACTTTAAATCATATCATTATGAGCGGTAAAGGAAAACTGATTATTTTCAGCGCCCCCAGTGGCAGCGGGAAGAGCACGATTGTCTCCTACCTGATGAAGGAGCATCCAGAGCTCAACCTTGCTTTCTCTGTCAGCGCTACGACACGTGCGCCGAGAGGCACCGAGAAGAATGGCGTGGAGTATATATTCCTCTCCGAGGAAGAGTTTAAGGCGAAGATAGCCGCCGGCGAGTTCTTGGAGCATGAGGAAGTCTATCCCGGCCGTTTCTACGGCACGCTGAAAGAGCAGGTGGAGCGGCAGACGGCGAAAGGCGAGAATGTCGTCTTCGATGTAGATGTAAAAGGCGGCTGTAACATCAAGAAGTTCTATGGCTCGCGTGCCTTGAGCATCTTCATCCAGCCGCCTTCGGTAGAGGAGTTACGCCGCCGTCTCGTGGGTCGTGCCACGGACGCTCCCGAAGTCATCGATCAGCGGCTCAGCAAGGCAGCCTATGAGCTCACCTTCGCCGACAAGTTCGACCATGTCGTTGTCAACGACGACTTAGCCGAGGCCGAGGCCGAGACGTTGAAGTTAGTCAGCGACTTCCTCTCATGCGAATAGGTATCTTTGGAGGCAGTTTCAATCCCATCCATGTAGGACATATCGGCCTTGCCCGCCAGCTGATGGACAAGGCTGCCCTCGACGAGGTGTGGTTCCTTGTCTCGCCCCTCAATCCTTTCAAGAAAGCGGCTGCCGACCTCCTCGACGACGCCCGGCGCCTGGCCATAGCGGAACGGGCCTTGGACGGTGAGCCACGAATGAAGGCTTCCGACTATGAGTTCCATTTGCCGAAACCGTCCTATACCTGGAACACGCTCGCCCATCTTCGTTCGGACTATCCTGCCGATAGTTTCGTGCTGATGATAGGTGCTGACAACTGGTTGGCTTTCGACCGATGGGCGCGTCCCGACTATATCCTTGCCAACTGTGAGATCGCCGTCTATGCGCGTGCCGACAGTCCCATTGATGCCTCCACACTGCCCGCCAACGTTCATCTCTATGATGCCGGACTCTTCAATGTCAGTAGTACGGAGATAAGGCAGCGCGTCAGAGAGGGCAAAACGATAAAAGGATTTGTGCCCGACAGCGTGGAGCAGATGGTGGAGGAAAGCTATGGGGTGATGGGTGTTAGGTGATAGGTGATAGGTGTTAGGTGATAGGTGTTAGGTGATAGGTGTTAGGTGATAGGTGTTAGGTGTTAGGTGTTAATGATTTGCCCCTATGATATTTACCTTTTACCTTCTCTTGCCCTTTTACCTTCTCTTGCCCTTTTACCTTCTCTTGCCCTCTTTTTACTTTTTTACTTTTTTACTTTTATGGAGAATCCGTATGTAGTTCAGTTCCCTGATTTGATGCAGGGCAAGAAGATAATGTATAATCATGGTTTTGGCTCTTCAGCGTCTTCCGGCACCGTGAAGCGTATCCGCCAGACTTTTCCCAACGCGGAAGTCATCGCCTGCGATATTCCTTTGCATCCTGCCGATGGCATTAAGATGCTTCGGGAGATGGTGGCGGCTGAGAAACCGGACCTCATCATCGGTACGTCGATGGGAGGAATGTATACGGAGATGCTCTATGGTGTGGACCGTATCTGCGTCAATCCGGCTTTCCAGATGGCAGAGACCATGAAGGAGCATGGCATGACGGGGCGTCAGACATGGCAGAATCCGCGCCAGGACGGTGAGACGGAGTTTATGGTTACCAAGGCTTTGGAGAAGGAATATAAGCTGATGACCGATGAGTGTTTCACAGCGCTTGAGGCCATGGCACCGGAGGAGAAAGCCAAGGAACAGCAACGTGTGTGGGGACTCTTCGGTGATGAGGATACCCTTGTTCACACGTGGGATCTCTTCCGCGCGCATTATCCTCAGGCTGTTCACTTCCACGGTGCCCATCGCATGGACGACAAGAGCTTCCTCAATGGCATCGTGCCCGTCATCAGATGGATTGACGACAGACAGGAAGGGCGTGAGCGCCAGATAGTGTATATCGACAGCAGCTGCCTCGCCGACGACTACGGAAAGCCGAAGGCAAGTCTCCATAAAGCCTTTATGACGCTTATAGAGAAATATCAGGTGTATATCGTCGTGCCATCGCCTACCAACGACCATGGGACCTATGCCGACACGGCAGCTTGGATAGAGAAATATCTCTCTACGCCCGCCCACGACCACGTCATCTATTGCAACCAGAAGCAGCTGCTTTACGGTGACTTCTATATCGACATGAAGCCTGCCGACAATCTTCTCTGCACCGCCATCCAGCTTGGCAGCGATGACTTCAAGACGTGGGAGGAGGTCGTCACTTATTTCAGCAGGCTGTAAGCAGACAGAAATTTCATACCTATTATTATATATGTGAAAACAATGTTAGGACGGACTATTTCCGTCCTAATATTGTTTAGGACCGAGCCAGAACCTTGACCGGGGAAAATCTTGTTAACTTTTTAATCGCATGAAGTCAGCTGTTTAGCCCTCTGATGCGCATGAAATAGAGAAATCCCTTAACCAAAAATCTAATAAGGCAAAAATAGTATCAATTACCGCAAAAATTGTGGTAGTTAGTTCTTGTCTTTTGGCGTAACTTTGCAGGCATGAAAACAGGGAAAATACCTGTATTTATGCTGTATCTATGTTGGGACGGCAAGAATATTCGAAAAACCTATATTAATCGTTATCATGAAAACAAATAGACTCTTAAGTGTCCTGATCTTGCTTTGGTGTGTTCTGATGACCACGTCGGCCAAGACGATAGAAGTGAGAACCTCACTATGGTCAGGCGCTCAGGCCATGGGCAACTGGGAGAAGTGGGTGAAGATTGATGCCTCTGTCTTTGCCAATGCCGAGGTGGGACAGGTTATCGATGTCCATGTCTCTGGCCTTGATGCCACAGGTACGTACCATCAGGTGATGCTCAACAACAGTTCGTGGGCTACCCTTTCCGGCTCAGAGGCCGTCAGCATCTTCTCAGCGCCTGCCGACGCCCGGTTCAAGATTACTGATGCCATGCTTGCCGATTTGAAGTCGGGAGGTCTCATCGTCAAGGGTTGTTACTACACTGCCGATGCCGTCTACCTTATTAAAGAGGTGGAGAGCAGCGCTAAGGGTAATCCGCTGACAACAATCTGGACCGGCTCGCAGAAGATAGACTGGAACGTCAAGGACGGCAATTATTATCTTCCGATGAATGCCACACTCTTTGCCAATGCTAAGAGCGGCAACCGTCTGCGCTTCTACTTCTCCGGCCTCGCCATCGGCGCGCAGGGCAACATCGTCACGGGTGACTGGAAGCAGATGCCCGGACTGCCCGCCAATAACGGCTTTACAGGTCAGAACCTCACCGCCTCCTATTTTGAATATACCCTCGCCGATGCCACGCTGACCTCTCTTCAGACCAACGGCTGTATCGTCAATGGTGCGGGTTTTACCCTTGACAGCGTCTGTCTGGTCGACACAAAATGCATTCCGCTCATCACCGCTACCGTCAACAGTGACGACATCCATTGCTGGGAGCAGGGCGAGACACCTGTCCTGCGTGTAGACCTCGTCAATCAGGAGGAAAGCGCGATGGCAACCGACGTAAGCGTGGCTCTGCGTACAGACAACTATACCGATGTGGCTACGTTGCGACAGCACGTCAGCCTTGCAGCCGGAGAGACCAAGACGGTGACCTTCAACCTCAGCGACAAGCTTAAGCCGGGGTTCTATCATGCGGTCGTTGAAGGCAACTACACTCTGCTCAAGGACTTCAATATCGGTTACGACCCCACTCATATCGCTTCCACCATCGACGCACAGAGCGATTTCAAGGATTTCTGGGAGAAGGCTAAGAGCGACCTCAAGGATGTCAGCCCGGAATATAAGCTCATACTCATCGACTCACTCTCTACGGGTAATAAGAACGTCTATCTCGTTGAGATGAAGAGTGTTGACAACGGAGACGGCAAGCCTGTGACTATTCGCGGCTACTATGCCGAGCCGAAGGCTAAAGGCACCTATCCCGCCATCATCATGGAGAATGGTTACGATAGTGGCTACGAGCCTTACATCCCCTCCACCGACGGTGATGAGGGCTGGTGCATCCTCACGATGAGCAACCGCGGGCAGCTCGTCAACAACCGAGCACCCTTTAAAGATGAGAATAGTTTCTATGGTGACTGGTTCCAGTACAACTTCGGCAACAAAGACACCTATTATTATAGGGGCGCTTACATGGACGTGGTGCGCGCTATCGACTTCATGGAGTCACGCGACAAGGTGCAGAAACAGAATATCTTTATGACCGGTGCCTCCCAGGGTGGTGCCTATACCATTGCTGGAGCAGCCCTCGGTGACGGACGTCTCAATGCCATCGCACCGGCCATACAGTTCATGGGCGATTTCCCCAACTATTTCAAGGTAGGTGCCTGGCCTGCTAACTATGCCGAGCAGCAGCGCCAGAGCTTAGGCATCACCGAAGACTCGATGTATGTCTTCCTCTCCTATTTCGACACCAAGAACCTTGCGCCTTATGTCTCTTGCCCTGTCACCACAAGTATCGGGCTCCAGGATCCCGTCTGCCCACCGCGTACCAACTTCGCACCCTATAACCACTTTGGCTCTATCGAGAAGGCATATATATCGTCAACCCAACGCTCCAGCATGCCACTCCGGACAATTGGTACACTATCTATATGGACTTCTTCAAGAAACACCTCAAGAACAGTGCTACAGGCATTACCGCTATCGAAAAGAAACAGAATGGGGACAGTGCCTGCTACAATCTCCTCGGACAAGGTGTGGGAGGTTCCTACAAAGGCATAGTTATTAAGAATGGAAAGAAATATATACGTAAGTAAATCTTTGGACGGAACTTTTTACAACTATCTTTTATCATGAAGAAATATTTATTGTTATTACTACTCTTTATAGCCCTCGGCTTGCGGGCTGCCAACTACACTGATGTGACGCTCTATAGCGGCGACGATGTGACTTATGACAACAGCTGGTCAACCTACAAGGTTATCGGCAAAGATAACCTCGCATTCGCCGCCGCTGGTGATACACTCATCATACATGTTACGGCCGTCAGTGTCACAAAAGTTGATGGGAATTGGCCACAAGTGGCTCTGAACTATATTTCCGAAGGATGGCCCGGGATGGCTAGCGTACCCTTATACGAAGGCTCTACCGTCCTTACAGCTCCTTACGACGCCAAAGTAGTACTCACCGACAGCATGGCTAACGTTATCAAGCGTGAAGGTTTCGCTGTTAAAGGCTCTTATTACACGATGAACCGCGTGACACTGCGTCATGTCGTGGCCACCGCTTCCACCAATATTTGGAGCGGCTCACAAGTCATCGATTGGACAGAAGTTGTGAAGAACGCCTGGGTCAGCATTGGCAAGGAAGCTTTCGTCATGGCCAAGGCCGGGCAGTATCTGCGAGTCAGTGTCGATAATGTGAATGGTTTTTCCTCGGTAGGCCGTGTGCTTAACGCCAACGGATGGAAAGAGTTCGATGGCTATACGCAGGTTAATCCCGTCACAGACAACTACTTCGAGTATAAGCTCACCGATGCTGTCGTAGATTCTTTAAAGACTTATGGCCTTATCGTCAGTGGTGTGGGCTATACAGCCACCAGCGTAGACCTCGTTGATCCCACGCTTTTAGCCAATGTCACGGCTACGCCTGACAAGACATCTATCAAGGAGTATAAGAGTGGTGAGACACCGCAGATGACCCTCTCGGTGACGAACAACGAAAGCACGGAGCAGCAGGTGGCCGTTGAGGCTAATCTTTACGAGGACCGTGTGGATGCGTCGACCTCCACACGCCCTGTCTATCAGCACTATGCTAAAACTGTGACTGTCGCCGCCGGAGCTACTCAGAGCGTAACCCTGTCGTTCGACAAGCTCACTGCCGCCGGTGTTTACCGCGTGCTGCCGCTCGTCAACGGCCAGCGGCTATCGTTCAAACTTGTCAACGACGGCTCGGCCGTCAGCAGTTACAACATTGCCTACGACCTCGAGGGCACCAACCCCACAACTGATTCGCAGAGTGACTTCAAAACCTATTGGGACAAAGCTAAGGCTCAGCTTGCCACTATCCCGATGAAGGCCACGATGACGGAGGTCAGCGATGACGATCTCTCTGCAACGGGCAAAAAGAACAAGGGCAATCGCACCATCTATCTTGTCACGATGCAGAGTGTACCCGATGTGGCCGGCGAGGAGCCGGTGACAATCAAGGGCTATCTCGCCGTACCCAAGAAAGCAGGCAAATATCCGGCACTCATCTATTATCAGGGTACCGATGCCGGCAAGTCGAGTCTCACTGAGCAGTCCACTTTCTACAATGGTGACAACTGGGTGGAGTTTCGTGTCTCCACGCGCGGGCAGATGCTCTGCCGTGACTACAAGTACAACTATGACTTCTATTCCTACTGTTGGGGCGACACCGCCAAGCACTACTACCGCAACGCTTATCTTGACTGCGTGCGTGCTGTGGACTTTGTAAAGAGTCTTGAGCAGGTCGATGCTGCCGACATCTTTGCCACGGGAGCCTCGCAGGGAGGATGTTTCACCTATGTCGCCGCTGCTCTCTCGGGTGCTTTCCGTGCCATAGCGCCGGGTATCACCGGGCATGCCGATTTCCAGAACGGCATGCGTATCGTCAACTGGCCGCGTGCCAAGTTCCTCGATGCCGCCAAGAACCTTAATATGACCACGGAGCAAATGAACCAGTTCAACTCATATTATGATGTGAAGAACTTTGCGCCATATATCTCTTGCCCTGTCATCAGCAACTTTTCGCTTCAGGATGCCACGGATCCTACGCGCACCAACATCGCGCCTTATCTTCTCGTTAAGACCCCGGCTGCTGACAAGAGCTATTATGTCAACAACTTTCTCGGTCATGCTACTGCCAACGACTTCGGCACGAGATATATGAGTTTCTTCAGGCAATATCTCACGGCTACTGTCAGTGTGGGAAAGGCTGGTTGGGCTTCCTATTCGTCGCCTTGGGCTGACCTGACGCTCAACGCTACTGATGGTCTGACAGCCTACCAGGTCACCAGTGTTGCTGATGGCAAGGCTTATTGCTCAGCCATCGATGCCGCACCAGCATCTACGGGCTTTTTCATCAAGGCCGCTGAGGGAACCTATCAATTGCCCGTAGCTACAAAGACACCTGAAGCACTCAGTGGCAACCTGGTTACTGCTATCACTGACGCAACAGCCACCGTTAGCGGAGACTATTATCTCGGTACTAAAGGAAATACGGCTTACCTCGTTAAGTCGTTGGGCGACGTGAGTCTGAAGCCTGGATTGGCCTATATTCCTGCTACTGCGCTCACCACACCATCGGCAGCCAAGACCTTGGCGTTGACCATTGGTACTGCAACAGGTATAGAGGCTGTTGCCACAAGCAATGGTAACGACAAAAATGCGCCAGCCTATAACCTTGAAGGCATGAGATGCAGCAAGGGCTATCGTGGTATTGTCATCAAGAACGGTAAAAAATACATGGTACGTTAAATCATCAAGTATAAAGTATATGAATAAGAAAGTATATATCCATCCCGCTATCAGAATCAGAAAGATAGAGGGCAAGTCTGACTTCTTGGCGGGCAGCGACACAACCATAGAAAGTGCTGTGCCCACCTCGAAGCAAGAAGAGTCAAACTACACTCCTTCTGCCAAGTCTTTCTTCAAAGACAGCCCTTGGGAGTAGCATAATCATGATAGAAGGCGCAGGGGAATATCCGTCCTCTGCGCCTTTGTTTTCTGATTATACGTTATATAGCAGTTTTGTCACTATTGGCAGCTCTCCCCGTCTCTATTAGATATATAGTGCTGGAATAGTGTCAGAATCAGTTATGAAAGTGTAAGAAAGGTAATGAAAATAGTACTAACTTTGCAGCGAGATTAAAAACCAACACTGAAAGATCAATGCATAAGATTATTACATTCTTCGTGATTCTGCTTTTCTGCTGTTCCTGCTCTAAAGCTGAACAACCGACAGATTCTACGGGCTTAGGACAGAATGCTGGCACGATAACAACTTTTTCCCCCGATAAGCTGTGTAATCCACAAGCCGATGCAGCCACTCAGAAAGTCTACAGCATTCTTTGCCAGCTCTATGGCTCACATATTATCTCCGGTACTGTGGCCAATGTTGACTGGAACACACGTGAGGCTGAGAACGTCAAAAGTTGGACCGGTAAATATCCAGCCCTCAACGCTTTTGATTTTATCAACTTTCATAGCAGCAAGGATGTCAATGCCAAAGGTTGGTTAGACTACGCTGACATCAGTCCGGTAAAGCGCTGGTGGAACGAGGGCGGACTGGTGAGCTGCATGTGGCATTGGCAGGTTCTGGCCAACAACGGCACTGACTATACCTGCTCGCCCGGTAACGGCGACAAGGAGACCAGCATCAACCTCAACGACATTGATAATCCATCCTCGTCGACTTATAAGCAGCTCATCAAGGACATGGACCAGATAGCTGGTTATCTCGGCAAGCTGCAGGCTGCCGGCATCCCCGTCATCTGGCGTCCCCTCCACGAGGCCGCTGGTAATACCTATGAGTTTGACGGAGGCAGGGCCTGGTTTTGGTGGGGAGCCAAGGGCGCGGAGCCTTTCAAGAAGCTCTGGCGCCTGATGTACGACCGCTTCACACGTGTGCACCACCTCAACAACCTCATTTGGGTATGGACATCACAGACCGCCGACGAGAGCTGGTATCCGGGCGACGATGTCGTTGACATCGTCGGCAGGGACCGCTATGGCCTGCTTCAGTACCCGGCCATGAAAGACTTCAAAAACCTCACCTCTGCCTATCCCCACAAGCTCATCACTCTTGCCGAATGCGGCAATGGCGACAGCAATGATATTGCTCCTCTTGGCAAAATTTGGGACAAAGGTGCTCATTTTTCCTGGTTTATGACCTGGTACGACTATGATTACAACAACGGCAAGGGTGCAGACCATCGCTTTGCCGGTGCTGCTTGGTGGAAGGATGCCTTCAGCCATGACTATGTTGTGACAAGAGATGAGATGAAAAGTTTGCTGCAAGCTGAATAACATGATTAATAAACTACAAAAGTAAAAGCCGTCATGAGTATAAGAAAACTTATTATCATCTCTGTTCTGCTTTTCTCCTGCCTGTGGGGTAAGACAACAGCCCCTGTGCTGGTTGCTGACAGTGTGAAGGCCGAGCATGTTCTCCTCATCGGCCCCAAGACCATCGGCGGAGGATGGAAAGACAATATCGTCGTCCTGCCGGGGCAGTTTGCTGATACGAAGTCTGGCGACATCATCAAGGTGTACACGGTCTCAGCCAAAAGTTTTGCGCAGGCCTGTTTCCAAAATCCAAAAGACTGGAAGGCCATAGCTCCGCAATATGCTTATTTCAATGTGGGGCGTACCTTCTCCTTTACAGTCACCGACTCTATCCTTCCCGTCCTTCGTGACAATGGCTTGGCCATCGGTGGTCACGACTATGTCATAGAGAAGGTGACGCGTATTCCTGCCACCGCCATCAGCGAGAAGACGCTGTGGCGCGGCCCTTCCGTCATCATGCGTGACGACTGGAGCGTGTCAGCACCCATCCGTAAAGACTTCCTCAAGGGCCTGCAGCTTGGTGACGTGCTCCATTTCCAGGTCAGCCGTGTAGAGAGCGGCGCTGCTATGAAAGTGATGAACTTCACCTATCAGGCCCTGAGTCCTGACATCGACGGTGTGGCCGTTGGCAAGGAAGGCCTTACCTATTCTCTCGACGATCCGGCGCAGCTCGTGGCTTTACAGATGGCCGACAACAACGGGGTCGTCCTGCGCGTCGGTGGCAAGGGCTACCGTCTCGATAAAATCTCCGTCATTCGGCAACAGGGAGGACTTGACCCCGACCTTTCGCGGGCACAACGGGCTCCTAAGGAATATGTGTTGCAGCCCGACGAGCTTTTTCATGGAGAGAGGGTGTTGCCAACCGACTTTAGCGCCAATGTCACGCTGACAGCCGAGCGCATGCAGGATCTCACGGCCGAAGACTGCATCGTCGTCAGCTACAAGGACCGGCAGCCCGGAGCCAAGATCTCCTTCAGGGAGAACAAAAGCGGATGGCCGGACATCAGTGGCAGTAAGGAACCAGTATGGTACACCCTCGACGGCAACGATGTGGTGCTTCCCCTCAACGACGATATCCTCGACCATCTGATGACTTCGGGAATGATCATCACCGGAGCTGGAGCGACCATTACGCATGTGACTATACTTAAAGTACAATAGATAAACTTGTTAATTGCAAACCTTTAATTTCCAATCATGAGTCCACTTTAAAAAGTCCGGACCAGGACCATGTCAGTTAAATTTGAAATA
>UQRP01000026.1 GCA_900543585.1 uncultured Prevotella sp. | reverse complement strand
GTGGATAAAAGATATGCTCTGCTGTCCACGTGAGACCTCTCCGAGGTCTTTCCACCCTCGCAGCTTTGTCCCCAGGTCGCTCGGTGCCGGGCGGACTCGCTTCGCGTCGTCCGCCCAGCCCCTCGACGACCTGGGGTCATTCATAGTGTGACCCCTCCGGGGTCAGTGCTTGCCGACCTGCGACACTCACAAAGTAGGCCCCTCCGGGGTCAGTGCCGCCGACCTGCGACACTCACAAAGTAGAGGTCAGTGCTCACACCCTTCTTCTAACTTTACCGCGCCAGCCTGTTTTAAAGGTTTTCTTTGTGTCAGCGCCAAGATTCGACGTAGGAGAATCTGCCATTTGCGGGTTGAGGGCGGTGAGAGGCAAAGCCTCGCACAAGCCCTCAACCCGCAAATGGCAAAGGGCTCTAAGCCCTTGGCGCTGACACAAAGGGTTTTCCTGGTTTTGGTTATAAATACTACGTTATAAAAAGACAAATAAAAAAAGACAACCACCGGATTATAAAAAAACACGGTTTGTCAGCAGCGCCAAAAATTTGTTCTTTTTGTCTTTCTGCCTAAGAACAGCGCAAAATATTTCGTTTTCTCGCAAATAAACACTACTTTTGCATCGTTGTACAATATAGAAATCACATTTTTAACAGTTTCTATCATATAAACGATGATATCATTTACGCTTGCGCTTGTCGCCCTTCTCATAGGCTACCTGCTTTATGGTAAGTTTGTCGAGCGCGTCTTCTCCCCCGACGACCGCCCCACGCCCGCCGTAGCCAATGCCGACGGTGTCGACTACATTGTCATGCCCACCTGGAAGGTCTTCATGATCCAGTTCCTCAACATAGCAGGCACAGGCCCCATCTTCGGCGCCATCATGGGCGCCTGGTATGGACCCGTCGCCTATCTGTGGATCGTCTTCGGCTGCATCTTCGCCGGAGCCGTCCACGACTACCTCTCCGGCATGCTCTCCGTGCGCCACAACGGCGCCAACCTCCCGGACCTCGTCGGCGCCTACCTCGGCACCACCACCAAGCGCGTCATGCTCGTCTTCTCCGTCTTCCTGCTCATGATGGTCGGCGTCGTCTTCGTCTACTATATCGTCGCCACCCTGCTGCCCATCGACAAGATCATCGGCAAGCTCTACCCCATCTTCGCCTTCGCCATGCTCTTCATGGCCGTAGCCCTCATGGTATGCCTGTATGTCAAGATGCCGGCCCTCCCAGAGGTATGGAGCAACCTCGACGCCCACAACCTCAACACGCCACCCTCACTCTTAGGCACGAAGAGCTACATCGCCGACAACCCCCTCTTCCCCTGCCTCTTCCTCACCATCGCCTGCGGCGCCATCAGCGGCTTCCACGGCACACAGAGCCCGCTCATGGCACGCTGCCTGTCGTCAGAGAAGTTAGGACGCCCCGTCTTCTACGGCGCCATGATCACAGAAGGCGTCGTAGCCCTCATCTGGGCCACCGTGTCCATCTATTTCTTCTACTACGGCGGCTGGCGTGACGTCGTCGACGCCAACACCCTCAACGCCTTCCTGTCACAGAGCCAGGGCGGCAAGACACTCATACAGTTCTTCACTGCCCCCAACGTCGTGGAGAAGACCTGCACGGGCTGGCTCGGCCTCTTCGGTGGCATCCTCGCCGTCTTCGGCGTCGTGGCAGCACCTATCACCAGTGGCGACACCGCCTTCCGCAGCGCACGACTCATCATCGCTGACGCCCTCCACCTCAGCCAGAAGAGCATCCACCGACGTCTCCTCATCGCCGTACCGATGTTCGCAGCAGCCATCGCACTCCTCGTCTGGCAGATGGAGAACCCCAACGGCTTCAACACCATCTGGCAGTGGTTCGGATGGTCCAATCAGACCCTCGCCGTCTTCACCCTGTGGACCGTCACCGTCTACATGGTGCAGCAGCGCAAGCCCTTCGTCATCACCCTCATCCCCGCCATTTTCATGACCACAGTCTGCTCCACCTTCCTGCTCATCTCACCCATGGCATTCCACCTCAGCACCACCGTCAGCTACACCGGCGCCGTCATCGCCTGCGTCATCGCATGCGTATGGTTCTTCGCCTGGTACCGCAAGCAGACACAGAACATAAATAATCACCAATAAAGAGAATATACTATGAAGAAAACCTTATTTTTGTTGTTCGCGCTCATGCTCACCCTCACAGCGAGCGCCCAGTTTGAGGAAGGCAAGACATATATCGGTGCATCCCTGTCAGGGCTGAACCTCAGCTACAACGGCGCCAACGAGGCCCAGTTCGGTGTCAGCGCCGTAGCCGGAAAGTTCCTTGCCGACAACGTCCTCCTCTACGGCATGGCAGGCTTCGACCACCCCGGTAAAGGTTCCGACAACGCCGTCAGCGCCGGTGCCGGCATGCGCTACTACATCACGCAGAATGGCATCTTCCTCGGCGCCAATGCCAAATACGTACACTCCAATGCCAGCTACAACGACATCATGCCCGGCGTGGAAGTCGGCTACGCCTTCTTCCTGAGCCGCACGGTGACGATAGAGCCGTCCATCTATTACCAGCAGAGCTTCAAGGACCACAGCGACTACTCCACCGTGGGCCTGCGCATCGGCTTGGGCATCTACCTGGGCAAAGACTAAATGGAACAATTCCCCTCTGTCCTCTTAGAGAAAGCAGTCGGAGAGTTCAGCAAACTGCCAGGCGTGGGGCGCAAGACAGCCCTGCGCCTGGTCCTGCATCTGCTCAGACAGCCCACAACCGTCGCCGACAGCCTCGCCGAAGCCGTCAGAAACGTCCGACACGACATCAAGTATTGCAGCATCTGCCATAACATCAGCGACACCGACATCTGCCCCATCTGTGCCGACCCACGCCGCGATGCCACCACGGTATGCGTCGTGGAGAATGTCCAGGACGTCATGGCCGTGGAGAACACCCAGGCCTACCACGGACTCTACCACGTCTTGGGCGGCATCATCTCGCCCATGGACGGCATAGGGCCCAGCGACATCGAGATAGACTCCCTCGTCCACCGCGTAGCAGAAGGACATATCAAGGAGGTCATCCTCGCACTGAGCAGCACCATGGAGGGCGACACCACCAACTTCTACATCTCACGACAGCTCAGAAACTATCCTGTCAAGGTCACCGTCATCGCTCGCGGCATCTCCGTGGGCAATGAACTGGAATACACCGACGAGGTCACGCTCGGCAGGAGCATCGTCAACAGAACACCTATCGATAACTAAACGCGGCTTGACCCTTCAAGCCCGAAGATTGTTCATTCATGGATATACACAAGACCCGGACTTTCCTCTTAGCAGCTTTTTGGAGCCCCATCATCGTCTGCTTGGCCATCATCATCCCCTACGAGAACGACTGGCTCCTGGCCGGAGCCCTTGCGGGCGACAAGGTGGCCGAATACTATGTAGCCACCGTCATGGAGCTCCTCACCATCTGCCTCATTCCCCTCTCCCTGCGCCTCTTCAAGTTCAAAGCCGTCAGAAAGGCACTGACCGCCGACGCCGCCACAGCCCTGCGCCGCTGGGGCATGCTGCGCATGGCCATGCTCACCGTGCCGATGATGGTCAACTGCGTCCTCTACTATCAGTTCATGAACGTCGCTTTCGGCTATATGGGCATCATCGGGCTCCTCTGCCTCGTCTTCGTCTTCCCGTCCAAGACACGCTGCGAGAGCGAGACGGCCAACGAGCCCGACGACACCAACGCATAGCCACCAAGTCCACCATCATGCTGTTATCCGTCATCATCGTCAGCTACAATGTCAAGGACTATCTCTGGCAGTGCCTCTTCTCTTTGGAGAAAGCGCTGAAAGGCCTCGACGCCGAAGTCATCGTCTTCGACAACCACTCCCGCGACGGCTCTGTCGACACCCTCGCCAAGGCCTACCCCTCCGTGACCTTCATCAGCAGCCCCCACAACATCGGCTTTGCTCGTGGCAACAACCATGCCATCCGGCAGAGCTGCGGCGAGTATGTCCTCCTCCTCAACCCCGACACCATCGTCGGCGAGGACACCATCCGCCACGCCCTGAGCTTCATGGCCGACCACCCCGGCGCAGGAGCCGTGGGCACCAGGATGCTCAACAGCGACGGCAGCGCGGCAAGGGAGTCGCGGCGCGGTATCCCCGCACCCATGACGGCATTCTATAAGATGAGCGGACTGTGCAGACTCTTCCCCACCCATCGCAAGTTAGGCAGATACTATATGGGGTGGCTGCCATGGGACGAGCCCGCACCGATAGAGATCATCAGCGGTGCCTACTGCTTCCTGCGGCGCCAGGCCCTGGAGGAGGTAGGACTCTTAGACGAGGACTTCTTCATGTACGGTGAGGACATCGACCTCAGCTTCCGGCTCCTGAAGGCAGGGTGGGAGAACTGGTACCTACCCGATGCCATCCTGCACTATAAAGGTGAGAGCACGCAGAAGTCCAGCTTCCGCTATGTCCACGTCTTCTACGAGGCCATGCTCATCTTCTTCCGCAAGCACTACAGCCACCTCAGCGTCCTCATCACCCTACCCGTGAGCCTGGCCATCTATGCCAAGGCCACCCTGACGCTACTCTCCACAACGATGAAGAAGACCCGGAGAAGCTTAGGATTCGTCAGCAAGGAAAAGGAGACAGATCCCTTATACATCTTTTATATAGCGCCCCGGCACATGGCACAATGCCAGCGCCTGGCGAAGCACAAAGGACTCTGGGCGGAGTTCCACGATGCCAACAAGCGCATCAGGGAGAGCCCGACACTGACAGGAAGACAGACCACCACCTTCCTCACCTACGACGCCGACGCCTACTCTTTCAACGAGATGTTCGAACGCATCAGCAGGCTCCAGGACAGCAGTGTCGCCTTGGCCGTCTACTACCCCGACAAGGACATGGTCATCACAGCAGCAGACATCATCAAATGAACATGGAAAAGCAGCTCAACACTTCCGTCATCCTCAGAGCCGTAGAGCCCGAGGACTTAGACATGATGTACGACATCGAGAACGACCCCGACGTCTGGAATGTCAGCAATACCAACATGCCCTACTCCCGATTTGCGCTCCACGAGTATATCGCCAATGCCACCGGCGACATCTATACCGACAAGCAGGTGAGGCTCATCATCACCAACGACCGACACGAATGGATAGGCATCATCGACCTCTTCAACTACAGCCCGCAGCACCAGCGTGCGGAGGTCGGCATCGTCATCGACAAGCCATACCGCGAATGTGGCTATGGCAGGGCTGCGATGGCAGCGCTTATCAACTATGCTCACTCCACACTCCACATCCATCAGCTCTATGCACTCGTCAGCGTAGACAACACTTTCTGCATCAGGCTCTTGACGGGAATAGGATTCACCATCGACGGAGAGCTCAAAGACTGGATCTTCGACGGAGACAACTACCACAATGTATATATGATGCACTTTTTTTGCAAAAAAATGCCGAAAAGTTTGGTGGAATAAAAATATATGACTACCTTTGCACTCGCAAATGAGAAATGAAGCAACTGGTGCGTTAGTTCAGTTGGTTAGAATGCCTGCCTGTCACGCAGGAGGTCACGAGTCCGAGTCTCGTACGCACCGCAATCGCCTTTAAGCTATGCTTGAAGGCGATTTTTTTTATATTCCCATATCTAATGCAGAAGAGGACAAGAGATTACCTACGATGTTTTTGGAGAAATTCATACAATTGCAGAAAGGTTGTTCCTCATGTTCCAAATAGTTGATAATAAGCAGCAATTTGTTTTTTGGCATTTGCCACGGATATCATTGGCATTTGCCACGGATGTCGTTGGCATTTGCCACGGATATCGCTGGCATTTGCCACAGATGTCGTCGACATTTGCCGTATAAAATCTGTGTATGGGGAGAAAATCATAGTGAAACTTCAGAGAGAAAAATTAGTCTTAATCGTACCTTTATGGAATTGAAACAGAGTGAAAGAATACGCCATCAACTCTCCGCTCCAGTCTTAACCGTACCTTTATGGAAAGAAACGCGCTTCCTCCGCCTTAAAAAAGGCGAAGCACATAACGGTTTTTCTGTATAGGGACACCCAAATTGAATATATTATCAGAGAGTAACAGCACTTGCAATAGAAGTGAAGAAAATCATGACAGGAAAAGAGTCTACAGACATGCCCATCCATCAAAAGATGCAAGTAATAATGAGACGAGAGAATAATAAGCCGAGAGAAAGTCTACCAGTGTCTGAAGAGTTCGAATCCGAATTTGAATCCGAAGGCTCTGTTACCTTTCCCGTTGCTGACGAAGGCTCCTAAGGAAACATACCTTGTGGTGCAGCCATATCCGAGCTCTATATAGGGATGGAGGCGCTCGGCTTCGAGGACCGAGACATAGAGTCGCTCCATCTCCATGTAATGCCCCACCCATGGGAGCCAGCTGAGCAGCAGCAAGGGGCTCTCATAGGTGAGGTTGCCGCGCAGATAATAGGAAGAGGTGTTGTAGGTGTCGCCGCGCAAGAGCTCGAACTCCCCACTCCACTCATCATTCCATCCGCCGGGGAGGTTGTTGTCCTGGAAGTTCTCGTAGTTGAGGAAGTAGGCGTTGCGGCCCTTGTTGGTGTAGAGACCTCCGCCGAGGCGCATCTGCAAGGACTGCAGGCGGTTGAGCTTGTGGATGTACTCGGCATTGCACTCGAAACGGGCATACTCGGTGTTGGAGCGCAGCACGCCCTTGATGCCGTGGTCGTAGTCTAAGGTGAAGATGGGACCCGTCCAGCCCAAAGGGCGGTACTGAACCTCGAAGATGGGGGCAAAGGAGCTGTAGCGCGACTCCCAGCCGAAGATGTGGAAGGCATAGGGCGACACGGCGCGCCAGAGCTGGTAGAGGGCACCGACCTGGAAGCCCAGCCGGTTGTTGACGTCGAAGTTGAAGACCAGTCGCGCGTCGCCCTGCTTGAAGTCGTTGAAGATGTCGGGGTTGAGGACCTGCCCGCCGGAGAGCTGGGGGATGTGCTGGCTGATGTCCTGGCTGATGAGGTGGTTGCCGATGCGGTTGCCATTACCCATCTCAAACTTGAGGTATCTGTTCCGTCGCCGGTCGAAATAATAGAAGATGGGGATGCGGTAATAGAACTGTTCCTGCTTGAAGGAGTAGCCGCCCCGGAAGCGCCCCGTCAGCTCGCTGTTGTCGCTGAGCTGATAGCTGGCGCGGAGGTCGAACTTATAGGTGAAGCCGCGGCGCTGGCTATAGCTCATATAGAGAGGGTTGAGGACGGGGTTGATACGGATGTATCCCTGGTTGTTCTGTCCGAAATGGGTGCGGATGCGGTTCAGCACATTGTCGCCGATGGCATCCCACAGATTGCTCTTGACCCAGCTCTTTTTCTTTTCGTGGAGGGTGTCGGCGGCCTCCTGCATCTCCTTCTCGATGCGTGCCGTAACCATCTTGGCGTAGATAGCCTGCTCGCTGGCGTCCAAGGTGTCGGGGCGCACCCGGGAGAGGAGCAGCGGGTTGGTGGCGTCGTCGCTGCCGATGGAGTCGAGGACGTTGTCCAGCCCGAAGTCGGCTTTGCAGTGAGCCGACACCTTGTTGCCCAAGAAGCGGAAGCGCATGAGGGCCTCGCATTGCTTGGGGAAGATGGCCGCCATGCCCTTCTCACCCATCGTCATGGACACCCACGCATGGATGAGGTCGTACTCGCACTGGAAGTTGCACGAGAGGATGCGGCCCGTGAGGCGGTCGATGGACGCCGTGCCGTTGACTAACTGGGTGTTGTAGCGGCGGCCACGGAAGCGGAGCTCCACGATGTCGCCATGGATGACGTCGACACGGTATTTATAAAACCGGAAGTTGTTAGGATGGAAAGGTGAGAGGAGGGTGGTGCCCACCATGGTCTCGCTGTAGATGGTGGGCGTGAGATATTTGCCGAAGTTCTCCATGGCCTGCTTGCGGTGGGGAATGGTCGTGATCTTCAGCAGCGGCTCCGTGGTGAAGTCCTCATGGTTGTTCACCACAACTTTATAATAGGCCTCGGTGAGATACTGCCGGTCCTTGCCGTGGGAGATGACATAAGCGCCGGGGACGAGCATGAGGATGGCGTTGCGGCGGTCGACACGCAGCGTGGACCGCATATAGGCGTAGCTCTCACGCCGGAAGTCCGTGGTGTCGACGGTCTGGGCAAAGGTGTGGACACGCCGCAGCAGCCGGAGGTTGCTCTTCTTGATGGCAGAGGCCGGAAGGGGGACGAGCAGGGTGAGGACGAGCAGGAAGCCCGTGAGGGCTGCGCACAGCATGCCCCCAAGGCGGGAGACACGACGATCGCCCGCATAGGACCGATGGCCTTTCTGGCTTAGCTTTCCATTCCTCACCATCTTTGACAACTATTCTAATTCACTGAGCTCCAACCACCGTGTCTCCTTGGCGTCCAACTCGTCTTTGAGCACGGGCAGGCGCTTGCTCTTCTCTGTGAGAGCCTCCACGGAGAGGGTGCCGCTGCACAGGTCGGCCTCCAACTGCTTCTGCTCGGCCTCCAAAGCCTCGATGTCCTTGGAGAGCTGCTCAAGCTCCCGCTTCTCCTTGTAGGACATGCGCTTGCGCGTGTCGTGATGGTAGTCGGCCTTGGCCTTGGCGGGCTGGGCCTTGCTGCCCGCGTCCTCCTCCTTCGACTTCAGCTGCTTCCACTCACGGTATTGCGTATAGTTGCCGGGGAAGTCCTTGATGATGCCCTGGCCCTGGAAGACAAGGAGGTGGTCGACGACCTTGTCCATGAAGTAGCGGTCGTGGCTGACGACGATGACGCAGCCGGGGAAGTCCTGGAGGTATTCCTCAAGGACTTGCAGGGTCTGGATGTCGAGGTCGTTGGTGGGCTCGTCGAGGACCAGGAAGTTGGGGTTCTTCATCAGCACCGTGCAGAGGTAGAGCTTGCGCTTCTCACCACCACTGAGCTTATAGACATAGCTCTGCTGCTCGGCGGGGGAGAAGAGGAAGTAGTTGAGGAACTGTGAGGCTGTCATCTTCCGGCCGTTGCCTAAGTCGATATAGTCGGCGATGTCGGTGATGATGTCGATGACCTTCTGACTCTCGTCGAACTTCAGCCCTTCCTGAGAGAAATAGCCGAAGCGAACGGTCTCGCCGATGTCGAACTTCCCGCTGTCGGGGGGCACGAGGCCGAGGAGCATCTTGATGAACGTGGACTTGCCCGTGCCGTTGTTGCCCACAATGCCCATCTTCTCGAAGCGCGCGAAGTTGTAGTAGAAGTTGTCGAGGATGATCTTGTCGTGGCCCTGGGAGTCGGTGAACTTCTTGGAGACATACTGGCATTCGAAGATCTTTGAGCCGATATACACGCTTCCGGCCTTGAGGCGCACCTGCCGCTCCTCGATGCGCTGGTGGGCTTTGGCCTGGAGGTCGTAGAAGGCTTCCTCGCGGTAGCGGGCCTTATGGCTGCGGGCCTGCGGGGTGGCACGCATCCACTCCAGCTCCTTGCGGTAGAGGTTGTTGGCACGCGCAATCTCCGCACGGCGGTTGTCGAGGCGCTCCTGGCGCTTCTCCAGATAGTAGCTATAGTTGCCGCGGTAGGAGTAGATGGTCCTGTCGTCGAGTTCGAGGATGAGGTTGCAGACATGGTCGAGGAAGTATCTGTCGTGGGTGACCATGAGCAGGGTCAGCGTAGAGCATGAGAGGTAGCCCTCCAGCCACACGATCAGCTCCAGGTCGAGGTGGTTGGTGGGCTCGTCGAGGATGAGGAAGTCGGGCTCGGTGATGAGGGCGTTGGCCAGGGCCACACGCTTCTGCTGGCCGCCGCTGAGCTCCTTCATGGGCTGGTTGAGGTCTTCGATATGTAGCTGTGTGAGGATCTGCTTGGCCTTGAGGACGCGCTCCGGGTCGCCATGGTGGTTGAAGCAGGCGTCGAGGACGGTCTCCTCGGGGTCGAACTTCGGCGTCTGCTCAAGGTAGCCGACCTTGATGTCATTATGGAAGACGATGGAGCCGCTGTCGTAGCCCTCCTTGCCGGCGATGATCTCCAAGAGGGTGGACTTGCCGGTGCCGTTCTGGGCTATCAGCCCCACCTTCTGACCCTGGGCCACGGAGAAGCTGATGTCCTCGAAGAGGACTTGTGCGCCAAAGGTCTTGGTAAGGTTCTGTATATCTAAATATGGTGTCATGTGTCGAATATTAGTTTCGCAAAGATACGACAAAAGATTTGAATGAACAACAAATTACAAAACCTTTAACAAAAAGGGTGGTAGGTGATAGGTGGTGGGTGTTGGGTGTTAGGTGGTAGGTGGTAGGTGTTGGGTGGTAGGTGTTGGGTGGTAGGT
Organism: uncultured Prevotella sp.; assembly: GCA_900543585.1. Classification (GTDB taxonomy): domain Bacteria; phylum Bacteroidota; class Bacteroidia; order Bacteroidales; family Bacteroidaceae; genus Prevotella. The sequence goes on along the minus strand of UQRP01000026.1, from coordinate 27,068 downwards.
GTTAATGATATGTCATGCCGTCCACGTGAGACCTCTCCGAGGTCTTCCCACTCTCCTCACTCTACCCCAGGTCGCTCGGTGCCGGGAGGCCTCGCTTCGCGTCGTCCTCCCAGCCCCTCGACGACCTGGGGTCATCCACAGTGTGACCCCTCCGGGGTCAGTGCTCCACCGGCATCCATGGTGTGCCCATTCGGGGGGGGGGTCAGCGCTCCACCACTGACATCCATGGTGTGACCCCTCCGGGGTCAGTGCTCCACCGCAGGCATCCATGGTGTGCCCCTTTCGAGGGCTACGCTCCACCCACACCATCCTTGAACACACAGACAATACCGGCAAGCACTGACCCCGGAGGGGTCACACCATGAATAACCCCAGGTCGTCGGACGAGTGGGGCTGGAGCTTGCGGAAGCCACACTCGGGAGCGACCTGGGGTGGCAGGATGGCAGAGTGGAAAGACCTCGGAGAGGTCTCACGTGGGCAGCAGGGTATGAGGTGGTAGGTGGTAATGAGCAAAAAAAGCCCCGAGAGCTCTTCACAGAGACCTCGGGGGAAAAAGTGTAATCAACTATAATCTTATTTTGATAAAAATTCTTTCACCTGCTTGTAGACGTTGTCGCCGGTATATCCGAGCTTCTCGTCCAAGACCTTGTACGGCGCAGAGAATCCGAAGCTCTTCATACCGTAGATGCGGCTGTTGGGACCGATGCCTACAAGACCCTCTAAGGTGCAGGGCAGTCCGGCCGTCAGACCGAACTTCTTCACATTGTAGGGCAGCACCGCCTCCTGATACTCCTTCGGCTGACGGCGGAAGAGACCCTCAGAGGGAGCGCTGACAACTCTGACCTTGATGCCGTCGGCACGGAGGGCAGCACAGCCGGCCTCCAATGTCGATACCTCCGAGCCGCTGGCCACGAGGATGACATCGGGGTTGTCGTCGGAGCCTGCCACGATGTAAGCGCCCTTACGCGCCTGCTCGTAGTCGTTGCCAGCCGGCAGCTTAGCGACAGTCTGACGGGAAAAGATAAGCGCTGTCGGCGTGTCCATGTTCTCCATGGCCATGGCCCAGCACACCGTCGTCTCGTCGGCGTCGGCTGGGCGGAAGGCGCGCACGCTGTCCTTGCCCTTATGGTTCTGGAGCTTCTCCATGAGACGGATCTGCGCCTCCTGCTCCACAGGCTCGTGGGTAGGACCGTCCTCACCGACACGGAAGGCGTCGTGCGACCAGATGAACTTCATCGGTACGCCCATGAGAGCGGCTAAGCGGATGGCAGGCTTCATATAGTCGGAGAAGACGAAGAAGGTGCCACAGGCGGCAATGACGCCACCATGGAGCATCATGCCGATGCACATGTCGGCCATGGTCAGCTCTGCCACACCAGCCTGGAAGAAGGCACCCGTGAAGTCGCCCTTTACGAAGGCATGGGTCTGCTTGAGGAAGCCGTCGGTCTTGTCAGAGTTGGAGAGGTCGGCGGACGCACAGATCATGTTCGGCACCTGCTTGGCGAGCTCTGCCAGGCATGCTGAGGAAGCGGCACGTGTGGCCACGCCCTCCTTCTGCTGCACCTTGCTCCAGTCCACCTTCGGCGCCTTGCCGGAGAACCACTCGTCCATGAGCTGCTTCTTGTCAGGATGCGCCTCGGCCCAGCGCTGCTCCTCAGCACGACGGGCGGCGACAATCTTCTTCAGCTCCTCACGGCGGTCAGCATAGAGCTTCTTCACATCGTCGAAGATGACGAAGGGATTCTCAGGGTCGCCACCGAGGTGCTTGATGGTGTTGATATAGGCACCGTCGCCGAGGGGAGCACCGTGCGTCTTCACACTGTGCTCATAGCTGGTGCCGTCGGCCTTGACAGCGCCACGGCCCATGATGGTCTTACCGATGATGAGGGTAGGCCGCTCGCTCTCGGCAATAGCACTGTCGAGGGCCTTGCGAATCTCGGCCACGTCATTACCATTGATTTCTATGACATTCCAGTGCCAGGCGCGGTATTTAGCTGCTGTGTCCTCATCCATGACATCCTTGGTCTCCGTGGAGAGCTGGATGTCGTTGGCATCATAGAACATAATCAAGTTGTCGAGACCTAAGGTGCCGGCAACGCGTCCTACGCCCTGCGAGATCTCCTCCTCGACGGCACCGTCGGAGATGTAGCAGAAGATGCGATGCTGCATCACCTCCTTGCCTAAGCGGGCCTCCAAGAACTTCTCAGCCACGGCAGCACCGGCGGCAATGGCATGACCCTGACCTAAAGGACCTGAGGAGTTCTCGATACCATGCATCACATCGAGTTCGGGATGACCGGGGCAGGGAGAGCCCCACTGGCGGAACTGCTTGATGTCCTCGATAGAGAATTTGCCCTGGAGCGTCAGCGCACTGTAGAGCATGGGGCTCATGTGTCCGGGGTCCAGGTAGAAGCGGTCGCGGCCGGTCCATGTCGGGTCTTCAGGGTCGTAGACAAGATACTCACTGAAGAGCACGTTGATGAAGTCAGCACCACCCATGGCACCACCCGGGTGACCGGAGTTAGCCTTCTCTACCATAGAGGCAGCCAGAATACGAATGTTGTCGGCTGCATGGTTCATCACTTGAATGTCGTTCATAATGATATATTGTTTCTGTTCGTTTTTAATGTTGATTGGGCTTTAGCCTTAAAATCTCTGCAAAGATAGCTCAAACAAGCGGAATAACAAAATAAAATTGTCTTTTTACACTTCCCTGAGCTATCATTCTTATTGAATTTAGTGAAAATTAATGTGCGGCCTTATATTCTACCGCAGCTTTCTCAATGTTCAACCCCTTCTTGTAGGCCTCGATATACTTCTCAAAGCCCGCTACATCTTCGGGCGTGGGTTTGACTTCCGTGCCTTTGTTTCCAGCGAAGACCTTCTCGTCGAGGAAGTCGGGGAGGCTCTGCTGCGCACCCTTGTTGACGCAATAGGATGCCAAGAGGGCTATTCCCCAGGCACCACCCTCTCCGGCTGTCTCCATGACGGAGATGGGGGAGTTGAGGGCAGCGGCCACGATGCGCTGGCCCACACCCTTCGTGGTGAAGTAGCCGCCATGACCCGTGATACGGTCCACGGCCACATGCTCGTCCTTGAAGAGTACATCGTTGCCTATCTTCAGCACAGCCACGGCAGCATAGAGCTGGGAGCGCATGAAGTTGGCAAGCGTGAAGTGGTCGTTGGCCTCACGGACAAAGAGCGGACGCCCCTCGGCCAAGTTCGTCACCGGCTCACCGGAGACATAGTTGTAAGACAGGAGCCCGCCACAGTCGGTCTCGCCCTCCAGCGCGATGTTGAAGAGATGGGTGTAGAGTTCGTTGGTGCTCTGCTTGACGCCCAACAGCTCGGCATACTCCTTGAAGAGGCCGGCCCAGGCATTGATTTCCGACGTGCAGTTGTTGCAGTGCACCATGGCCACGGGGAGACCGTCGGGGGTGGTGACGATGTCTATCATCGGGTAAGGCTTGGAGAGATTCTTCTCCAAGACGATCATTGAGAAGGAAGAGGTGCCTGCTGACACATTGCCCGTGCGCACCTTGACGGCATTGGTCGCTGCCATGCCCGTACCGGCATCGCCCTCGGGCGGGCAGAAGACGGCACCGGGCAGCAGAAGGCCGGACTTGTCGAGGAGTCGGGCACCTTCGGCTGTCAGACGGCCAGCAGCCTCGCCGGCAACGCGCACTTGAGGGAGGATATCGTCTAAATGCCAGGGATAGTGGCGGTCGGCGATGAGATGCTCAAACTTGGCCTTCATCGTAGCGTCAAACTGCTTGGTCTGCGGGTCGATGGGTATCATGCCCGAGGCGTCGCCGATGCCCAGGACCTTCTCGCCCGTCAGCTGCCAGTGGATATATCCTGCCAAGGTGGTGAGATAGCTGATGCTGCCCACATGCGGCTCGTTGTTGAGGATGGCCTGATAGAGATGTGCGATGCTCCAGCGGAGCGGGATGTTGAAGTTGAAAAGCTCGGAGAGCTCTTTGGCGGCAGCGCCCGTGTTGGTGTTGCGCCAGGTGCGGAAAGGTACGAGAATCTTGCCGTCCTCGCCGAAAGGCATGTAGCCGTGCATCATCGCACTGATGCCGATGGCGGCAAGCTGGCGGATGTCGACATTGTATTGTCTTCTCACGTCCTCGCACAGGTTGGCATAGCAGTCTTGCAAGCCCGCCCAGATGGCGTCGATGCTGTAGGTCCACAGGCCGTCGACGAGCTGGTTCTCCCAGGTATGGCTGCCCTGAGCTATGGGGTTGTTGTGCTCGTCGATGAGCACTCCTTTGATACGTGTAGAGCCAAACTCGATGCCGAGGATGGCTTTGCCGGATTGTATAGTAGATTTAGCGTCCATGATGATATGCAGTTAAAAATAGGGCACCCGACGAAGATGGTTGCGCCGAGTGCCCTGGATAGATAGAGTTATCTCAGTGCTTTGTTGAGCATGTAGTAGACCTCATTCCAGCGGAGCTCCTTGCGGAACTGCTCGTAGTCGGTGTCCTTGTTGATGATGCAAGCCTCCATGTCGGCAATCTCAGCGAAGTCGCGCCAGTACTCGTCGGTGAGTCCGAAGCTGAAGCAGGAGTGGTGGGTGCCTCCGGCATTCATCCAGCAGCCTACACCCACCTCGAAGGTCGGCTCGGGAATCCACAGGGCTGAAGCTACGGGGAGCTTCGGTAGCGGCTTGCTCTTGATGAGGTTGACATCGTTGGCAATGAGGCGGAAGCGGTTGCCCATATCGACGACGGTGGCTGTGATGCCATGGCCCTGCTTGGTGGTGAAGACAAGGCGCGCTGTCGGGGTCTTGCGCACACCGATGCCGAGGAAGTGGACCTCCAGGCGCGGCTTCTCCTCGGAGATGTCGGGGTTGACCTCCAGCATGTGCGACTCCAAGATGGACGTGTTGTCGCCGTCGAAGTTCAGGGTATAGTCCTCCAGGAAGGAAGTGCCACCGGGCAGGCCCTGGCTCATGAACCATGTGGTGCGATACAGGCAGGCGCTCTTCCAGTCGCCCTCGGCACCGAAGCCGTAGCCGTCGTGCATCAGGCGCTGAGAGGCGAGACCCGGAATCTGGTCGAAGCCGTGGCCCGTCTCCTCGACATTGACATCGCCGAGATCGTCGAAGTTGGTCGTGAAGCCCTTGGCACCATAAGCCTTGAGGACGGCACGGAGGGTCAGCTCGGCCTTGGCAGCATTCCATATCTTCTTGTACTCCACGCTCTGCTCGTCCTTCAGGGCGTCGGCCACGACATACTCCTTGAAGTAGACATCGTGCACGAGGGCGTCGACATCAGCGTCCTTAATCTTGTCGAAATACTCCATGACGGTGGAGAACTGCACGTAGTCGACATGATAGCCGAGGACCTGCTCGAAGGCCACCTTATCGCCATCGGTGACGGCCACATTGTTCATCTGGTCGCCGAAGCGGATGATGAGGCAGTCCTGGGCGTCGGCCACACCGGCGCAGACACGCTCCCAGACAGCGATGTGCTTGAGCGTCTTCTCATCCTTCCAATAGCCGATGACGGTCTTGCGCGGCTTGCGCAGGCGAGAGAGGATATGGGCAAACTCACGGTCGCCATGGGCACTCTGGTTGAGGTTCATGAAGTCCATGTCGATGGTATCGTATGGAATCTTCTCGTTGTACTGTGTATGGAAGTGGAGGAGCGGCTTGCGGAGAATCTGCATGCCCTTGATCCACATCTTAGCAGGCGAGAAAGTATGCATCCAGCAGATGACACCGATACACTTGCTGTCGACATTGGCGCGCGACATCACGTCGGCCACCTCCTTGGAGCTGTTGGCCGTGCCGGCATAGACGACCTTGACGGGCAGGAGGCCGGAGTTGTTCATTCCGTCGACCATCTCCTTAGAATGTCCATCTACCTGCTTGACAGCGTCGCCGCCATAGAGCAGCTGAGCACCTGTGACAAACCATACTTCGAAATCTTTAAATGCGTTTTCCATGATAGTATCTTTTTATTGTTGTTTTTAAGTGAATTTGATTGTTTGCTATTACTTGTTTTTCTTCTGCCCATAATAGGCGTTGGGTCCGTGCTTGCGTGAGAAGTGCTTCTCTACGAGCAGCGGGTTCATCGTTGTCTGCGGATTGACCGAGAAGGAGATGAAAGCCATCTTCGCCACCTGCTCAGCCACAACGGCATGGTAGACAGCCTCGTCGGCATCCTTGCCCCAGGTGAAGGGGCCATGGTTCTTCACCAGCACGCCGGGCGTATGGACATAGTTGATATGATCTTTGTTGAACTTGTCGACGATGACCACACCGGTGTTGTATTCATACGCGTCCATCTGGTCCTTCGTCATATCGTCGGTGCAGGGGATGGCATCGTGGAAATAGTCGGCATGGGTGGTCCCGATATTGGGGATGTCACGGCCCGCCTGTGCCCACGCTGTGGCATAAGTGGAATGGGTGTGTACGACACCGCCTATCTCCGGGAAGTTGCGATAGAGCACCAGGTGGGTAGGAGTATCTGAAGAGGGGTTGAGATTTCCCTCTACGACCTTGCCCGTCTGCAGGTCGACGACGACCATGTCGCTGGCCTTCATCGTGTCGTAGCTGACACCGGAGGGCTTGATGACGACGAGTCCCTGCTCGCGGTCTATAGCCGAGACATTGCCCCAGGTGAACAATACGAGGTTGTGCTTCACCAAATCGAGGTTGGCACGATATACTTTTTCTTTTAATTCTTCTAACATGACTTACAGTTTAAAGTTTAAATTCCCGTACGATATCATACGCATGCTTGTTGAAGCGATACATGGCAGCTCCGCGCCTTGACGAGAGCTTATCGATGAGATTGGTCTTCTCAATGAAATCGATTTGCTTGATACGTTTCCGGAAGTTGCGCTTGTCTATCTCTGTGCCCAAGATGGCCTCGTAGACATGCTGCAACTGTGTGAGGGTGAAGAGCGGTGGCAGCAGGTTGAAGCTCAGCGGCTCGGTGTTGATATGCCTTCTGAGCATGCTCAGGGCATCCTTGACCATCTTGTTATGGTCGGAATAGAGCTTGGGGAGCTTGTCGACAGGCACCCATTCGAGTCCATACTTCTGCCGCAGGGCATCATCATAGTCCTTGACGTTGATGAGCGCGCAATAGGCTACTGAGATGACACGCTCGCCCGGGTCGCGGTCGATGTCGCCATAGGCGCCCACCTGCCGCATGTAGAGCTGATTGAGTCCGGTCATCTGACTCAGCACACGATGTGCCGCTTCGGTAAGACTCTCCTCGGCGCCGACGAAGCCACCATAGAGCGACCACTCGCCGCGCCCCGGATCCATCTGACGACGGCCTATCAGGAGCTTGAGCTGATCAGCCTCAAAGCCGAAGACAATGCAGTCGACAGAGACCCATACTTTAGAATATTCACTATAGAATCCGGTCATAGCTTCAATATTGTATGATTAGAAGAAATACCAATAGAAAGCACCGCAGAGGGCTACCACACCCAGTGTGGCGATGATGTCGCCCATGCTCCAACTCTCGCGAATTTGCTTGCGGTATTCCGGGGTAAAGGTGATGGCGGCTATCTGCTCGGCAGAAGGAGCCTTGGTGAACATAGAGATGACAAACATAATGACGATGATGAACACCAGGAGCCAGCACTCGAAGATGAGCCAGTTGGTCTGCCAGAACCATGTGGTATGCTCCCAGAAAGCACCTGTCATCACAGCCTCGCCGTTGTGGGTAATGACATTGGTCACCAAGCGCAGCATGCCGATGATAAAGCCACCGATAAGGCCCCACTGACCGGCCATCGGCGTAATCTTCTTGGAGAAGATGCCTAAGGAGAAGACAGCCACCATGGCAGGAGCCAAGAGCGACTGGATATTCTGCAGATAGCTGTAGAGTGTGTCCATGCTCATCATAATCGGCATCCAGGCCAAGCCCAACAGCACCACAGCCACGGTAGCCAAACGGCCGACGAGGACGTAGTGGGCCTCGCTCTTGCCTGCACGCAAAGGCTTGTAGAAGTCCTCGGTGAAGAGGGTGGCACAGGAGTTGAAGAAAGCAGCCAACGAGGTGACCAGTGCGCTGATGAAGCCGATGGTGACGATACCCTTCACACCGGCGGGCAGCACATCCTTGACCATCAGGGCAAAGGCGGCATCGGTGTTGTTCATGACAAGACCGTATTTAGCAGGGTTGGCAGCCAAAGCCGCAGCAATCATGCCCGGGATGAGGAACATGAAGACAGGGAGAAGCTTGAAGTAGCCGGCGCAGATGGTGCCACGGCGCGCACGCTTCATCACGACGCTGTTGTCCTCGCCCTTGGTCTGACCCAACACACGCTGAACGATATGCTGGTCGGTGCACCAATACCAGAAGCCGATGATGGAGGCGCCGATGAAGACCACAAAGCCGGGATAGTCGTGATACATCGGGTCGCCCTCACTCCAGTGGAACATGTGGGTGGTGCCATAGCCGTCGTGGAGCTGGCTGCAATAAGTCATCATATTGCTCCAGCCCTGCGTGATGCTGCCATCGCCCAAGGTGGCCAGTCCGAGGAAGAGTACCAAGAAGGAGCCGATGATAAGGATAGGCGTCTGAATGGCCGACATGGTCATCACACCTTTCATGCCACCGAAGATGGTGAAGATGGCGGTCACCAAGATGAGTCCAAGGGCTCCATACCAGAAAGGAATGCCCAACAGGTATTCAAAGAAGATGCCACCCGTGAAGGCCGTCACACTCACCTTGGTGAGCACATAGGCTACCAACGTGATGATGCTCAGCCAGGAGCCTGTGGCCTTGGTATAGCGGAATTTCAGAAACTCCGGCATCGTAATGATGCGTCCGAGCTTGTTGTTGAGCAGCTGATAGAAAGGTACGAAGAGCCAGCCAAGGATGAGAATCATCCAGCCCTGCATCTCCCAGTGCGCCATACCGACACCATCTTTCGCACCCGTGCCGGCGAGACCTACGAGGTGCTCGGAGCCGATGTTGGCCGCGAAGATGGCAGCGCCTATCACCCACCAGGGCTCACCCTTACCGAAGAGATAGTCCTGACTGTCAGCGCCCTGCATCTTGCGCTTGTCCTTCATGATGCTTCTATATACGGCCACGGCGACAAGACCGATGCCGATGGCTAAGACTACCCAGTCTAACCAAATGAATTCTTTAGCGTTCCAGTTCATTTCCTTTGTTTAAATGATAAGTTTTAGTTTGTTTTTCTTCTGATAGAGTATTATTTCTTGATAGAAAACTTATAAGCGAGGTGGCTATAGTACTTCTGTCCGGGCTTGAGATACGGATTGGAGATGCCCCATCCTTTCGTCTTCTCCACAATCTTTGTCGGACTGTCGGGATACTTCTGACTCTCGAAGCAGACGCTCACATGCTTGGGGTATTTGATGCCATGCTTGCAGGCGATGCCCGTGCCCTGGAAGTTGGCGGTGTAGACTTGCAGGCCGGGCTCATTGGTGAAGACCTCCAAGAGGATGCCGGTCTTCGGCGAGTAGAGGCTGGCAGCCACCTGACGGTCGTCGCCCTTGCCATTCTTGAAGGTGTTCAGACACCAGTTGTGGTCATAGCCTGTGGCATTGCGTATCTGGTCGAAAGTGGTGTCGACGATGGTCTCTCCGATGGCGTGCGGCTTGCGGAAATCCATCGGGGTGCCGGTCACGTCGCGGATCTCGCCCGTAGGAATATATTTAGCGTCGGAGGGTGTGAACTTGTCGGCATTGATATACATCACCTGGTCGAGGCCTTCCTTCGACGGATCGCCATTGAGGTTGAAATAAGAGTGGTTGGTCATGTTGATGACTGTCTCCTTGTCGGTAGTGGCTCCGAAGGTGATGTCAAGGGTGTTGTCGCTCTTCACCAGATAGGTGGCTGTGGCCTTGACGGTCCCGGGGAAGCCATTCTCGCCGTCGGGAGCCGTAATGGCAAAGGTCACGCTGGAGTCTGTCCGCTGCTGGATGTCGTAGACTTTATTCAGCCAACCGGTCAGGCCGCCGCCATGCAGCGTGTTGCCATTGTCGTTGGCACGAAGGTGGTACACTTTGCCACCCACATTGATCTGTGCATTCTTGATGCGGTTGGCATAGCGTCCGACGCTGGAGCCAAAATCGGAAGGCGTGTTGAGGGTGTCAACATACTGCTTGATGTTGTCGTAGCCGAGCACCACATCGGTGGCCTTGCCGTTCTTATCCGGCACACTGATAGAGACCACACGTCCGCCATAATTGGTCAGGCAGACTTCCATGCCCTTGCCATTGGTCAGCGTGACGAGTTCTACTTTCTTCCCATTGAGGGTTGTATCGAAATTGGCAGGATTCAGCCCTGAGGCAGTCTGGTTCATCTGCGAGCCACCGGCGCAAGAGGCCAGCGAAAGCAGTCCGATGCCCATGGCACCGAGGTTTGTTTTTATGTTTCGCATATCTGTTTATAGTTTTGGTTTCTGGCATAGAGACGTGAGGGTCATCCGAAACCGTTGCCGGATGTGGCCTCACGTCTCAGGGAAGTTCAGCGACCTTGTTCTCAGACCTACTTCAGTCTGAGGATACTCAGCGATGAAGCAGGAATCTCGAGCTCTATAGAGTCGCCATGAACTGGAACATTCGTTGATGTCGGATATACATTTGTAGGATGGTCGATGTCATTCTCCTCACTGCCATTCTTGGCGGTCAGTCGGATGAGCTTGGCATTCTGAAGGCTCTTACCATCCAAGGAGACCTTAGCGGTGGTGCCCTCAATATTGGTATTGGCGAGCTTCACGATGACCTCTCCGGTCTTGCTGTCCTTAGTGGCTGTGGCAAAGAAGCCAGGAGTCATATTGGGCTTCAGACGGGTAGCGAAGATCTGCTTGCCGTCGAGCTTGGCATAGACGCTATCGCCCTTGACATCAATCTCCACATCATACCACCTGCCAGTCTCCACATGTCCGGAAGCAGTGGCCATCTGACCTTTGCCGCCATTGACAATCTGCTCGATGCCATGCTGTGTATTGCCCCAGCCTCCGATATTCAGCCAGCAATAGTTCTTGGGGTCGACATAGTTGAAGATGATGAGGAAGCCCTCGTCGCCACTGTTCTTCTTGGCGCGAACTTTATAGGTGTAGTTCTGAGCGTTGAAGCGCACGGGGTTCAGGCGGATGGTGGCCGTCTCGGTGGAAGTCTGAGAGACCTCACCATTGGCCTCTGTCCAGTCACCTTTTATATTAATGTCCTTAACGGTCTCTCCCGTCAGCGCCTTGCCGTTGTCGGTGAGCGAGGCGTCCTTGAAAGAGCACTGAGTGGCCCAGGTGCCGACACCGACCTGGCAAATCTCCGGCTTCAGGTTGTAGGCAACATCGTAAGAGTAAGGATTGTCGACCTTGACATTGAGCACCTTGTCGCCAATGTTGTTGAACATCATCTTCTGTACATAATAAGAAGGAGTGCCGAAAGCTCGGTCGCTGACAAACTGTATCATGTCCGGTGCCCAGACGCGGCGGTTGAGATTGGCAAAGATAGGTGCATAAGACGCCATCTTCACGACGTCGGAGTTGTTCTCCATACCCATCATATAGACACCTTCGCCGAGTGCAGCCTCTAAAGAGCCCATATTGCCAAAGCCTTGGGTGACGGCATACTCACCGACGTAGATGTCATGCTTGCCACGCTCATAGGTGTCGTACTTATGGAAAGCATTGGTGAACCAAGAAGGATTGCGGTAGTAATGCTCATCGAGGAGTTCGACAGGCTCCTCACTGCCCCACTTAGGATTGTCATCGCCCCAGGCTACGACATTGCCGATGAGGTGCATATTGGGATATTTGGCGAGGATGGCATCCTTGAACTTCTTGAAGCGCTCGTAATAATGGTCGCTCTGCAGCGCGGGGTCCGGCTGGTTGTTCTCATTGCCAATCTCAAGATACTCGATGTTGTAAGGAGCGGGATGCCCATTCTTGGCTCGCAGCGCGCCATACTTTGTCGTCACGTCGCCATTGGCATATTCCAAGGCGTTGAGGGTCTCGTCAATCCACGGCTGAAGGCTGTCGACGGGCGTCTTACCGCCATGCCACAAGCCGACATTGACCACATACAACGGCTTAGCGCCAAAGTCCTCAGCCATCTGCAGGTATTCGTCAAAGCCGATACCATCCGTTGTCCGATAGCCCCAGTTGACATTCTGATGCCCCTCACGCTGCTCGATAGGTCCGATGGTCTTCTCCCAGTGGAAGGCATTGGCAGGACTCTCCTGACCCTCTACAAAGCAGCCGCCGGGGAAGCGGACAAACTTGGGATGCAGATTGTAGAGCATCTCGGCGAGGTCGGGGCGCAAACCATTTGGACGATTCTTGAAGGTGGGCGGGAAGAGGCTCACGACATCCAATGCGATTTTTCCTTTGCCCGTGAAGACAAGCTGGAATTTAGCCTTGTCATCGTTGCCTGCTGACTTCATCTCTGCCGTCAGCTTCTGCCATTTACCGGAAATCTTGCCATTGACCGGTGCCTCCGCATAGACCGTCTTACCGTCAGCGCTGACGAGCTGGGCCTTTACCGTACCTTTATATTTACCCTTCACCCAGAGCGACAACTTGTAAGGACGGCCCTGGACGGCATTGATACCCCAGAAGCCATCGTTGGTAAGGGTCTGAAGCTTGCTGCCGTTGAAGGTCAGCTCCAAGGCATGGCCCTGCGCCTTGTTGAGAAGGCCTTTGGTGATGAGTTGATAGGAAGCGCCGTTGACGGTCCATGTCGGTATAGCCTTGCTGTCGTCCTCGAAAGAACGGTTGCGAATCAGCTCTGCATAGAGTCCGCCATCAGCTGCGTTATTGATATCCTCGAAGAAGATGCCATATAAATCCGGTGATACGGTCTTTGTAGGATTGGTGTCCACGTTGACCAAGACCTGCGCCTGAGCACTCAGCCCCACAGCCAAGAAAGTAGACAACAATAAGGTTTTTGTTTTCATCTATATTTAGTTTTTGGATTCGTTACTGGCTGCAAAGATAAACCTTTGCGCCTAATTATGGGTGTAAAATTGACATTAATTGGTGGAAAGTTGTAGAATCATACAAAATTCTACAATATTGGCCATCCATTCTGCCATTTTATCTCCTTATCGACGAGTACGGACTCTCCGCCTGGAATTTGATAGCCGTGGGCGATGAAGTGGTCCTTGTTGCCAAACCGATAGACGGCGCAATGGCCAACGGCCTCAAAAATCTTCTTATCGCCCTCGATGACGGGCACGCCACCGCCGTCGAGCATGTCGATGCCGCGGTTGTCGAGATAGGGACCCTCGACCGTCTTGCTACGTCCTACGACAACACGATAGGTGCTGCGGATGCCTGAACAGCAGTAATCCCATGAGACAAAGAGATAATAATATCCGTCATGCTTGAAGATGAACGGTGCCTCGATGGCATTCTGTCCGGCTCCTGTCGGATAATTGCCCGGTGTATAGCGAACCGGTCCTCCCTCGCTCTCGGGTACATCGCGGACGTTGAAGGCAAACCGGCGGGCGATGGTCTTAGGCTTGGCACCTGCCAGCATATGCATGTTCTTGTCGAGGGGAATGAGTTGGATGCCATCCCAGAATGAGCCCCACGTGAGCCAGGGATTGCCCTTGTCGTCGATGACGAAGTTCGGGTCGATGGCATTCCAGTTGTCGCGCTTGGCCTTGGAGGTGAGGATACAGCCCTCGTCTTTCCAACCGTCAGCATCAGAGAGCTTGTCATTGGAGAGCAGACCAATGGCAGACGTATTCTTGCCAAAGGTGGAGCAGGCATAAGCCATATACCACCTATTATTATAATGTATGACGTCAGGGGCCCAAACCTGATGCTCGAAGCCAGGGACACTGTCGTGAGTCCAGGCTGGCAGCTTGCCATCGAGAACACCATTGGGGTTCACCGTCCAGTTCTTCAAATCCTTGGATGTCATCTGTGAGATGTCCTGACCGGTGAAATAAAGATAATAAGTGCCGTCCTCATACGCCATGACAGGATCGTGGACTAAAGGTTTCTGTATGGTTGTTGCTGAAGCAACGAGTAGAGAAGCGAGTAAAAGTTTCATTGTTGATACAATTATGGTTGATACTTATATTTTTTGAAGCACACACCATCCCTACGACACCATCTCTGAGGATGATGCCGCAAGCAAAGGGATGTAGACAGCGTGAGAATAGAATGAGCTGAGACTCACGCCTTTGAAATGTTATTTCTGGATGATTTTTCTACCGTTTTTGATGACTATGCCATGATAAGCCGGCCCCACCTGCTGGCCATTGAGGTTGTAGACTCTGCCATCGCCAAACGACTTACCGCTATGGATAGAGGAGATGCCCGACACGGTGCCATCCATATCTACCGTCAGATTGAAGGCCTTGGAATAAACATATCCGTCCTTACTGATATTCAGCGTCAGCGTGACAGGTCCGTCAGCCACCGGCTCACCGAAGTCATCGTCATAGACATTCTCATCGCTTGACTTCCAGGAGATGCTTGCTCCAAGATGTCCGTCCGACAATGGCAGGAGGACATCCCGGTTGATTGTAGCTCTGTCTGTGAAAGGAATCTCCAGTCTGTCAAGGGTATACTTGATAGCGGCCTTGGCGTCAGCCTTCGACGCCCATATCTCCTGCTGTCGGGTCTGCGCAGCCCCAGAGCCATTCACCCCACTGTCGTCGGAGACAGCAGCTATGCAGAGGGCTGGAATATTGGTGTAGTCGAGGGTCTGATTGACCAGTACACCCTTGTAGGACACACTGTTGATCGTGATCGTGATGAAGTCTGTGCCAGCCTTGCGCGTCCAGGTGCCGCTGATGCCAGAACCAGAGACAGTGCCGTCAGTAGAGAGGGTGATGTTGACAGGTGTGGTCAGCTTTGCTGTCGTGGCCTGATTGTCAGAGGAGACAGCAGCATGGCTCTGACCATACTGATGACGGATAAACTGATAGGTGCCAGGAATGTCGGCATCGGCGACAGAAGCCTTTCCTGCTATGTCGGCATTGGTAGCGGTCTCACCCTTGAACTCATAAGGAGCGGCCACCAGCCACCCGTCTTCATTGAGGAAGAGCTGGTGAATGCGGACTTCATGACCGAAAGTGCCATCATTGAACTTGGTATGGTAGACGACAAAAGCCCTGCCCTGAGCGTCAATGAACGCGGAGTTGTGGCCCTGAGCGACCTCACCCTTCGGCATCGTCTCCCACTGATAGCCCTCCATCAGCAGCACACCGCGGTTGTCGGTGGCATTGCTGCCATAGTTCTGGGCATACTTATCATAGATGGCCGATGTGCCATTGGCATCGACATAAGGTCCATCGGGCTTCTCTGAACGGAAGACGCGAATCTGATAACCTTGAGAGGGGTTCAGACCGCCATAAGACATGAAGAGGAAATAGTATTTGCCTATCTTCTGGATGTAGCTGCCCTCACCGGAGACATAGTAGCCGCCCGCTATCTTCTTGCCGAAGTAGGGGTCAGAGAGGACATTGTAGTTGGCACCGACCGTGGCAACGGTCTTGTCTGTCTTATAGTCGTAGGTCTGTGTATAGTCGCGGAGTCCCGTCGTCTTGTCAAGCTTCAGCATGAAGATGCCACCCGACCATGAGCCGTAGCTCATCCAGAGGTTGTTGTCATCATCAAAGAATACACATGGGTCGATATTATTGGGATAGATATTGCCCCAGCTTGTGGTTCTGCTCTGTGGAATATTATACCTGTCGGGCAAAGCGGCGAGCGGACCCAAGACCTTCTCCAAATCTGTCTGCTTGTAATCCGCTGAATTGGTATAGCCCACATGATCGAAACGTCCGCTAAAACCGGAGTAGACCACTACCCCATTGTTCACCCACGGACCTTTTGGGGAGTCGGAAGTAAAGAGCACAATGCTCGAGCACCAGTTGTCGCCGTTGAGCGACATATAGAGGCACCACTTCTTCATCGTCTTGTTGTAGATGATGTCGGGCGCCCATTGCATGCCCTGCACCGAGTTGCCGGTATACTGCCAGGAATGCGCATTGCCATAAGCATTTCCGAAGAGAATACGGTCACCGTTGGCGTTAGCGAAAAGGGAGTTAGACGATGTGGCACTCTCATCACCAGCCCATGACGCATCCCAGTCCAGGTAGTTACTGGCAACCGTTGTCGAGCCATGGCCTAAGTGCGAGCCATAGACATAATATACGGGATGAGCGGGGTCAGTGACATTGTCCATGACGATGGAAGGGTCATGGCACGAAATGCGATGTGCGTAAGTCTGCGTGGTATACGCGTTTTTTAGGTCTGCATCCGACAGCGTCTGTGAGGACAGTGGCAGCGCCATCAACGCAAGAAGAGAGAGAAGAGAAAGATACTTCATATGGATTGGTTTTTATTTTGAAGGCAAAATTACTAAATAAAAGAGGATAAAGAGTGGAATAACTACACCAAAAAGGTGTATATTCTTGAAAAAAAGGGGAGGCCCGACGGCCTCCCCCGCTAAAACATATAGCTCAAATGAAACCAAACCTGAATATGCTTATCTGCGATATACGTGGGCTGCACGAGATGCGGCATGCCGTTTGGCGAACAGCGGCGTAGAGCTGAATACCAAGTGATCACTATCAACAGTGAAGTCAACATACAAATCAGAAGGATCTACCGTGTTTACGCCGAGGTAATACTGGATGTAAGTCTTGCCGTCGGTACCCTGCATGACAGCCTGGACATCAGCCGTACCGTTGCCGCAGTTAGTGACAAAGAGGTTAACCTTAGCGCCATTCATCGCTGCGAGCCATGCAGCCCAATCAGCTTGTCCGCCGCTTCGGAGAGAAGCCTCATAACCGTTGCCCCAACCATAGTTGTCGGCACGCAGCACGGCATACTCTGCCTTGGCGGCATTGCGGAGGACGACCACCCAGTTGTTCCAGTTTTGAGCACCACAATAGTTAGTGAATGAGAACTCGCGCGTCTCACCGACAGGAACCTTGATGTCATTGTCGAGATGTGCAGCCCACCAGAGGGTAGTATTATCCACAGCTCCTAACGTGGTCGGACTTGGTGCAGAGAAGGTTGCTGTAGACTCTTCCACACGTACTCTGATCTTCGTAGAAGCCTTACCACGGGTGACGGTCACATCCTGGACACCTGCCACGGCGGGAACTGAAGAGAACGTCAGCTTGGAGTTGTCGATGGTGCGCGTAGAGCCATCCGGGAACTTACCTTCCACGACAAGGCCTGTCGGATTGAATGCCAACGTGCGATTGGTCAGACCGGAAGTGGCGGCTGAAGAATAGAAGTAGTATCTACGGTATGTCGGATTAGTCTTGACAGTCAATGCTGTAGGCATATCCGAGCACTTGAAGGTGGCAGTGGCCGAGATAGGCTTGGCAGCGGCCTCGCCCTTGAAGGTCTTGTCATAGACAACAACCAAATTCTTGGTGCCCTCGGTTGTCAAATCTGGCGTAGAGACGAAATAGAGCTGAGCAGCCGGAATCTCCTTCGTGACACCTTCCTCATAGGTCACCGTGGCAGAGACCCCTGCCATGGCTTCGTCCAAGTTGGCATTGAGCTGCACCTCATCAGGAATATTGTTCAGCACCATGGACACGGGCTGCTTGTCGGCAGCGGATGTATAACCGCCAATCGGCTTGATATTGCTCGACAGGAAGTTGATGTAGGAGCCCTCCGGCACAAGGAAGCAGCGGATGTTGTCGTTAGAAGCATCTGCATTGAAGTTCGGCAGACGGTAAGGCTCTTTCAATGTCTTGGTGACGGTACCGTTGGTTATCTTAATCTTAAAAGTATCCGGATTGGTGCGGTCAACAGAAAGCTTTACCTGACCACCCAGCTTCTGCAAGTTGGCAGCATCCTTATTTTCTGCATCCGGAGACATCGGGTTGTTGCAGCTCGCATACTTGAACCACAGATAATCACCCCACTGAGAATTATATTTGGTAGAATCATTGGTAAAATCATAGCGGAAAGCGCCATACTCCTTGTAGCCTTCTCCACCACGGTCTACGTCGTTTGTGACCACCAATGCAAAGTTCTTATAATAGATTTTCTCGTCAGGATTGATGTTGAGGTTGAACACAGCATGCCAGACCTGTCCAGCAGGAATCTGATAGTACTTTGAGAACGACTGCCACCAACCTGTGGAGAAGTCCGTTTTTCCAATGGTGTAGACATCCTCGTTAAGGTCTGTCCACGTCTCCTCATTGCCGGCATTCTTAGCTGCGTTGATGGAGTCGATCTTCTCGGATATCCAGTCGGGGGTATTCATGTCGTAAGTGTCTGCGCCCTCACAGCCAGATAATGACAATAATCCGAGGGTCAGTCCACAAATGGCTGTTGATAATTTATTGAGATGAAACATCGTTTTTTAGTTTATAAGTTAATTGATGTGTAAGTTTCTCAAGCTCTCGGACTCTTCATGTCGCAGAAGCCAAGGTTTCCACCCATCAGCTCCCTACCGAAGAGCCCAAGAACTATAAGACTTACGGATTACTTGCCGAGGCTGACGACCGGATGAACGGTCCAGCCATTCTTCTCGAAGTAAGAGGCGTTGCTCGTGCTGTTGTTGGCAGAGTTACCTACGAGGTTGGCGTTCTTGTTGGTAAGCGTCTGGACGATAGGTTCAAACTCATGTCCAGCGACATAGGTATCGAAAGAGCATTTCAAGTTGACGCCGGTGGTGTCGATAGCAGAGCCAATATCGGAATGCTTGACGGCCTTGCGCTGCCACTCATTGAACTTAGTAGCATCCCAGTTCGCCTTTTTCATTCGTGTAAAGGTCTCATGGTCTTTCAGCTGAGCCTGGCGGTCGCTGGTGAGATAGAATCCCCAACGGATCAGGTCGAAGCCACGTCCAAACTCACACCCGAACTCTTTCGGACGCTCGACGTTGGCAATCTGCTCGAAGAGCTTGTCCTTGGTGTCAAAGTCGGCGAGTTTCAGGTCGGCCAGCCCGGCACGCTCACGCACCAGGTTGATCCAGTAGATAGCCTGCTGGTCGGGCCCGTTAACCTCGTTCTCACACTCGGCAGCACGGAGCAGCACATCGGAATAGCGCATCAAACGGAGGTTGATACCGCAGTGAAGACCGGTTGTGATGCTATTGTACAGACCTGTACGCATGTTGGTCCACTTGGCAATAGGCAGACCGCCAAAGTTGTTGTTGGTGCAGTACATAGAGTTGGCAGTAAGCTTTTTCTGATAAGCGACATTGCCAAGGGTCTGGTCATTGCTGTCCCAGTCGGCCTCATAGGTGCCGATGGTCCAGTAGAGACGCGGGTCGAGATGGCCGTCCGTAGTACGCTCGCTCTTGAAGAGGTTGTAAAGCCAAGGTGAAGCGGAGAGGTCTGCCCAACCGCCATTGTCACCAGGCCCGAAGTTGGACTCTATAGCATGGCCCTGAGTAGCGTTCTTGCTCGTATTGACCGGTGTCCACTCGTCATCAGTGCCCTGGGTACCATAGTCAAGATATTGCACTTCAAAGAGGCTCTCGTCGTTGTTCTCATACTGTGCACCCTCACGGAAGTTGTCGCCATAGTTGGCCATGAGCCTATAGGTTCCATACTTCTTGTTGATGATGTCCTTGAGCACGGTGAGGGCGTCGCTGTATTTATGACGCATCATCAGCGCACGGGCATAGTAGCCGGCGGCAGCGCCACAGGTGGCACGACCTTTCGCCCACTCACCGCCCTTGTCGCGTGAGGGCAGCAGAGTCATAGCCTCAGAGAAGTCTTTCTCCACCTGGTCCATGACAATATCGAACTGGTTATCAGCAGCATTGGAGGCGTAAAGACCGTCAAGGGTGGAATACTGATCGTAGCTGGTCAGCAAAGGCGGATTCTGGAAATATCCTGCCAGCGTGTAATAAGACAAGCCGCGGATGAAGAGCAGCTGACCCTTGATTTGCTTATAGGTCTCGGAAAGCTGCGAGTCATCGGTACCGCCTATCTTCGTCAGACCGAAATTGCAGACGTTGATGGCATAGTAATAGTCACGCCAGATCCACCAGTCGATGTCGCCGGTGGCAGGCTGGTTATAGTCGTCGAAGGGCAAATACCACACCTGCGAGGCATTCCAGACCTCATCGCCACGGGTAAGGTCTATGGTGTAGCCGACACGGGCGTTGGTGCCCTCCATACGTAAATGGTTGTAAGCGGCGATAACCGTTTCCTGCAGGTCGTCGGCGTTGAAGCCGAATGTGCCTGAAGATTGCTGGTTAGGATTCTGAACATCCAAATCATCTGAGCAAGAAGACAGCGTGCCGAGTCCTAAAAGCAGTGCAAATGAAAGTTTATATAATTTCATAAAGATATTTTCGTTTAGATGTTTTGTTTTTCGTCTTTAGAATACAAAATGAACACCTGCCATGAATGTACGTGGAGTCGGGAACGAGCAGAAGTTATAGCCCGGTGTGAACACGCCACCAGCGTAGTCGACATTGTAGCCATGATACCCTGTGAAGGTGTAGAGATTCTGAGCGGAGACATAGACACGGACGCCTGTGACGACACCACCGAACCACTTGTCAGGCATGTTGTAGCCCAGCTCGACATTGGCAATCTTCCAGTAAGCAGCGTTCTGAATCTTGCGTGAACTGAAGAGGTCGTTCCATGCCAGCGTAGCGTTGTTGGTAACATAAGTCCGAGGCACATTAGAGAGATAGGTCTGACCGTCTTCCGACCAGCGGTTGGCGTCGAGAATGTCAACATCCTTGTTGCCATAGCCGTAGCAGGAGTTCAAGCTGTTGTAGATGTCATCAGCCACATGATAGCCCAAGACACCATAGGTCTGGATGCTCAGGTCAAAGTTTCTGTATTCAAGGCGGGCACTGATACCGAAGTTGACTTTCGGCATACCACTTCCAAGAACCGTCTGGTCGTTGGAGTCGATGGTGCCGTCGCCATTGACATCCTCATAGTAGCAGTCACCGACATTGGCTCCTGGCTGATAAGCCGTCTTGCCAGCAGCCACAGCTTTGGCGTTGAGCTCATCGAGCTGAGCCTGCGAGCGGATGATGCCTGCGTATTTCCAACCGTAGAACTTACCTATCTCATGGCCCTGCTCAGTGATATAAGCACCTGTGATATAAGGCTCATTGGTAAAGCCGAGGCTCTTCACCTTATTAGACAGAGTAGAGAGGTTAGCGCTGATGTCATATTTCAGACGGTGGTCATGGTTGCGGTAAGTAGCCGAGAACTCAAAACCGCTGTTGTCCATAGTAGCGGCATTCCATGTAACACTGGTATTGGCAACACCGGCATTCTCAGGAACAGGCACGCCATAAAGAAGGTCCTTGGCACGGTTCTTATACCACTCTGCACTGAACTCCAACCGGTTGTTGAACAGAGCCATATCCAAACCGATATTATAAGTAATCTTCTTCTCCCAGGCGATGTTCTCATTGACGAAATCAGAGATGGCAGAACCATAGACGATATTATTGCCAAAGCTATAGCTCATATTGTCGCGGTTCATGGTAGCCATATACTGATACTCGCCGATGTTCTCGTTACCGAGCTCACCATAGCTGGCGCGAAGCTTCAACATATTAATAATGTCAGTGGGCACTTTGAAGAATTTCTCCTTATCAATACGCCAACCGGCAGAGACAGAGGGGAATGTTCCCCAGCGGATATTCTTGGACAGACGTGAGCTGCCATCACGACGGAGGACAACAGACAAGAGGTATTTCTCAGCATAGTTGTAGTTCAAGCGGCCGATGAACGAAGCCATCATATGCTTATACTCATACGAGCTTGCATCGCGCGAAGAGCCATTCTGAAGCTGCAAGAAATAAGGCTCCGAGAGGTCATGAGCCCAGCCCGTCAGCAGGTCGGTATGCTCTTCCTCATAAGTCTGACCGAGGACGAGGTTGATATTGTGCTGACCGATGTGTCCATCGTAGGTAAGGGTGTTCTCAATCAGCGCATCGCTATAGTCGCGTGAGCCCTTGGTCAGCGTCTCGTTGCTCTTGGCAAGGTAGACGCGGTTAGACTGAATCCAAGCCGGAATCCAGGTCTTGTCCTTGGCGTGCGTCTTGCTATAAGAGAGGTTAATCTTATAGTTAAGGTGATGGTTCTTCGGAGTGAATCCCACCATCTTGAACAGATCGACATCGGCGGAGCCAGTGCCCACGAAGCGGTCGACGAGGGTGTTGCGCGTCAGCATGTTGTTGACGAGCAGCGGGTTGGATGCGGAGATGTCACCATGAATGGTATCATAATAGACACCATAGCCATAGGCATCGTACTTGTAGTTGCTGGCAGATCCCACCTTGTCGTCGAGCACCCATGTGCTGGGGTCGTAGGCCTTGATGGTCGGCTGCATCAGCAGGGTGCTGCGGAGCACGTTGGAGACATCGCCGTAGAGGCCCTGAACATACTCACCGGCATTAGACAGCGACATATTGTCCTGGTCTGAGTGAGAGTAGACAACGCTGGTGCGGAATTTGATGAACTTAGTGTCGAAGGTGTTGTTCACACGAGCCGTATAGCGCTTAAAGTTAGGTCCTGCACCTTCGATGATACCCTTCTGCTGGAAGAAGTCGAGGGCTACATTATAGGTGTTGTGCGAACCTCCACCAGAGAGGTTGACGTTGTAATCCTGACGGATACCGGTCTTGAAGACCTTGTCGAACCAGTCGGTATTGGTATTGTCCATGAAGTGGTACTTGCCATCTTCACCGAGCTTGTAGCCACCAGGCACCGGTGTGCCGCTGTTGGTGCAGGCCTGCCCTAAATACTGATTGTACTGGTCGGCATCCATGACATCGTAGACGCTGCTTGAAGCATTGTCAACACCGAAATAGCCATTGTACTCCACCTTTAGCGGCTGGTCTTTCTGACCATTCTTCGTGGTGATGATGATCACACCATTAGCAGCACGCGAGCCATAGATGGCACCGGCGGCAGCATCCTTGAGGACCTGGATAGTGGCAATATCGTTTGGTGAGAAATCACGGATAGTGGTTCCCATAGGCACACCATCAATGACATAAAGCGGCGCCTGAGAGCCGAACGTTCCGATACCGCGGATACGCACCGAGGGGTCGGCACCCGGCTGACCGTCAGAGGTAATCTGCACACCGGCCACCTTACCTTCGAGCATGGTGGAGATATTGGAGTTGGAGACTTTCTTCATCTCGTCGGCATTGACGATGGCGACGGAACCCGTCAGGTCGGCCTTCTTCTGTGTACCATAACCGACAACGACGACCTGATCGAGAATGTTATTATCAGCAGACATCTCTATCTTGTCGAGCACTGCACGGCCGCGCACGGCTATCTCCCGGTCTTTATAGCCCACATAACTGATGATGAGGGTAGCGTCCGACGAGGTGTTGAGCGTGAAGTTACCGTCCAAGTCTGTGACGGTTCCATCTTTGGAGCCTTTCACCTTTACGGTTGCACCGACGAGAGGTTCGCCGGTTTCGTCAACAATCTGACCCTTCACCTTTACGGTCTGAGCCTGCGTCACAGAAGCGTGTGCGGGAAAAGGACTCACTGCCATACCGCCCATCGCGCCTATACATAGCATCACCGAGAATAATTGTTTTCTCATGTTACTTGTTTTTAGGTTATAAATAATTAATGTTTTGCTTTTCTAAGCCAATTTTCTTTAAGATTGGCGCTGCAAAAATACGAAGAGTGTAAAACTACACGGTGGAAAATCTGCAAAATAAGGTGGATTTTCTTGGTAGACAGCAATTTTCTACTTTTCGGTGAAAAAACGTGAGGTTAGAAAGGGCAGAAGTGGTGAAGTATTGAAGGACGGAAGTCCGGAAGTCCAGAAGTCACGGAAGTCCAGTCATTACAATAATCATACCGAATCAGATGCTTAAATCATACCGAATCAGATGCTCATGCATACGACTGGACTTCCGCGACTTCTGGACTTCCGGACTTCTAAAATTCTGCCCCTACTTCTTATACGACGACGGGGCTGTGCCAAACTTCTGCGTGAAGCAGCGCGTGAAATACTTAGGATCGTTGAAGCCCACGCGGTAGGCTATCTCCGTGATGTTGCGGTCAGCGGCATTATCTTCCAAGAAGCGGCGAGCCATGTCAAGGCGGTAGTCGCGGATGAACTGCGTGGTGCCCGTGCCAACCTCCTCCTTCAAAATCTTATGCAGGTCGCTGCGACTCAGCCCTACGGCGTCAGCCAATTGCTGAACATTGAGCGAGGGGTCGTCGAAGCGCTTCTCCATGACCGCCATGACGCGCGACATCACCGACGCACTGTCGCTGGTCGACTTCTTGGCCACTTCCAACTTGTCATCCTCAACAGTTTTCTCCTGACTCTCGCGGTAGCGTTGCTGCGTGCGCAGGATGTTCTGAATACGCTCTTGCAGCGCACCAGGGTCCGGACTCTCCTTCAAGGCAGCCTCTATCGGGCGGTAGAGGCGCTCCGTCTCACGATAGCGCACCTGCTCCACACGCTTGTTATAGATATAAGCGACAGTGGCGATGACGATGCCTAAGACAATGAGCATAAACCACCAACTCTTATAAAAATAGGGGGTGACATTGACGTCGATAGAGGTCTTCTGCGTGTCACCATCGTTGATAGACGAGGTGTAGCGCACGAGCAGCGTATAATGGCCACCCGGCAGCGAGGTGTAGCGCACGCTGTGGACTCCTGGCGGCAGCTTCGTCCACTCATCCTCATAACCTTTCAGTCGATAGGAGTAGACGCCCTGCGACTCACTGCCATAGCGGAAAGCGGAGAATTCTATCTCGATATTGCGGTCGCCCTCATGCAGGTAGATGTCCTTGGCATCACTGATACTCTCCTTGAGATGGTCGCCACCGGTCATCGCCCACTGGTTGTTGACAAAGAGTCCGGTGAAATGCAGCGTGCCACTGTTCACACTCTTCATGTTGACGCCCTTGAGCACCGTGAGCCCCTTGTCGCTGCCTAAATAGACGACATTGCCAAAGCCCCGCACGGCGCCATTGAAATAGAACTGATTACTGAGAAGTCCGTCGGCCTCGGTGAAGTTGCTGAACTCCCATGTCTTGGTATTCAACCGCGACAGCCCATTCTCAGTGGCTATCCAGAGCGAGCCTCTGCCATCGCCCACGATGCCCTTGACGGAGTTGTTGGCCAGTCCGTCCTGAGTGGTGAAGCTTCTTATCTTTGTGGTATCGTTCAGACTCCCCTTCACATGATACATGCCATAGCCGACGGTTCCTATCCACAGACTGCCGTCGGGCGACTGCCAGAAGGCGGTCACCTTGTCGAAGGCTTTCGACGACGGGTGGTCCAACTTATATATATAATGTGTAAATGTGAAGTGGCCTTTTCTATCACGTCCGCGCTTCAAGTCCACGCAGACCATTCCCGGCACGCAGCCCATCAGCAGCTTCCCATCTTTGGTGATGATGCTGCCGATAGGGCCATTGATGCTACGGCATTCCGGGAAGGGGTCGGTCAGCCTGTGGCTTTTGAAGTCATAGAAGAAGAGGCCGGCATTGGCTCCTATCCACAGACCTTTATTATAAGGGTCGTATGCGAGAGCGCCGACAAACTGCATGTCGACGGCATGGCGCGCGTCGACAGTCAGAGGTCGGATGCTGCCTCCCGTAATCGAGCAGACGCCCCCACCCCATGTTCCTATCCACAGCGTTTTCTCACTGTCAGCAACGAGGCAGGAGACGGTGTTGTGGGTCAAGCCGCTGTTCGAGGTTGTGAAATGGCTGAAGGTCTTCTCGCCTGCACGCTTGAGGTTCAGACCGCCTTCCACGGTGCCCACCCACAGGTCACCATTGGGAGCGGAATAGATGGCGTTGACCGGGCCCTGGCTGATGCTGCCACCATCGGCATCGACATGCGCAAAGTTCTCTATCGACAGCAAGCGTGGCACCAGGCGGGTGATACCTCCCGTCTCCGTTCCTATCCATATACATCCGTCATTGACGAGGATGTTGTTCACAAAATTGCTGGAGATCCGCAAAGGCTGACTGTGGTCATTGAGATGATAGTAGAAATGCGCGTTGGCATCCATGACATCGACGCCACAGAGCGTGCCTATCAGCAAGCCGCCACCGTCGGGCGTGATAGCCAACGAGGTCACGGTCTCATGCTGCAAGCCCTGCGCCGTACCGTTATAATGCCAGCTGCGGCCATCGCTGCAATACAGACCACGGTTGGTGCCAAACCATATTTTCCCTCGCCATTTCAGGATAGCGCCGATGACCGCGCCCTTCAGGTAAGGATAGCGCGCCGACAGATTCTCCACGACGAGCTTACCGCCACGCACAACGACATGACTCATCTGAAAGTTCAAGCCTACATACAACGAGCCGTCGCCGTTGACATCAGCCATCGCCACATCCGCCACCTTTGTATGGTGGGTAGCCGACAGCACACTCGTCACCTTTCCCTCCTCGTCGAAGGCAAGGCGGTCGATAGCACCCACTTTCAATATCCATACACAGCCTTTTGTATCGCAATACACGCGCTGTGAAGGCTCGCTGAGGGCTTTGTCCAGCACGGTCTGCAGAGCACTGGTGGCAGCTTTCGGTAGTTCCATCTGACCGGTATGGAGATTGAGCATCCGCACGCCCTCGTCAAAAGCTATCCACAACCGGCCGGCCTTATCCTCCACGACATTGCGGCAGCTGTTGGGCAGAAAGCCGAAACCGACATTTCCTCCCAATCCCAAGTTGAAGAATGAGTATCCGTCATAGCGAACCAAACCGCCGCCATGAGTGGATATCCAGATAAAACCTTTACTGTCGCGATAGATATCATCAACATAGTTGCTTGGCAGACCGTCGTTCATATTCAGGTAGCCAATATTATATTGCGACAAAGCGTTTGCACGCGTGTTCAGAGGTGCAAACAAAGATAACAAGATTGCTATGAATGTTGCAAAATACTTCATATAGTTTTCTTCGGTCAAAGGCCTTTCAATATTTTTGAGTGCAAAAATACACTTTTTATTTTTAACCAAGAAGAAAACCCGCAAGAAGTTTAAGATAGACGCAATTTTCAAGAGAGGATCGGGCAGAGCAGAGTCCCATTTTTTCACCGGCTATACCCGGCGGAGTGAGGGCGGGGATAAACCGAGGCTGCTGAAAAGGTACCATGTTTTTGCAACAGCGCATATACATACGCATATT
>UQRP01000025.1 GCA_900543585.1 uncultured Prevotella sp. | reverse complement strand
GTCGTGTGGAGACTGCCTTTGAGGGCCTGCGGCTCTTTGACCTCTATCGTTGGCACATGCTGAAAGATGCTGTAGACAGGGTGAATAACGAGGCCAAGACTTATAACTTCCCCTATGAACACCGCAACTATCGTGGTGAGAAAGAATATGTATGGCCTATCCCGCAGCCCGATATCGACTCCAATCCAAAACTTGAGCAAAACGAATTGTGGAAATAACACCTACTCACGTGAAGATGAAAGTCTCTTATATTCTTTCTTTCTTAGGATTGGCGCTTTTCTGCCAATGTCACGAGTCATCGGCAGAAGCGTCGCCTATAGCATCTCAAATTCCCACGGAGAAGTCAGACGATATCTCAGGTGATGACGTATCTAAAAAGGCTCTGTCTAAAGATACTAAGCCGACGGAATATGCCGGTTATCGCTTGGTATGGAATGACGAGTTTAACGTTGATGGACAGCCTTCAAACGAATGGACTTACGAGCATGGTTTTGTGAGAAACGAGGAGCTGCAATGGTATCAGCCCGACAACGCCACTGTAAAGGATGGCTTGTTAGTGATAGAAGGGCGGCAGCAGAAAGTTGCCAATCCCAACTATGATTCGCAATCCACTGACTGGCGCTGTTCACGGCCTCAGGCAAAATTCACATCCTCGTGTCTGACCACGCAGAAGAGTTTCCATTTCCGCTATGGGCGTATGGAGGTACGCGCACGTATTCCCGTCACACGTGGAGCATGGCCTGCTATCTGGACATTGGGCAACCAAGGAGAATGGCCGCAAAATGGAGAGATAGATCTTATGGAGTTTTACATCAAGAATGGTGTGCCCTCTATTTTGGCCAATGCTTGTTGGGGGGGCGACAAACGTTATACTGCCGTATGGGACGAGAGCGCGACGCCTTTTACTCATTTCACGGCAAAAGATACAGAGTGGGCCTCAAAGTTTCATGTCTGGCGGATGGATTGGGACGAGCAGTATATTCGTCTCTACCTCGACGGAGAATTGCTCAACGAGGTAGACCTCTCAAAGAGCTATAATCGGGGTGTGGACGGCGATTTCGGCAATCCTTTTTCTAATACACGTGATGGCTTTGGGCAATACATCCTGCTCAACCTTGCCATAGGAAGCAATGGAGGTGAACCAGACCTCTCGCATTTTCCCTTACGCTATGAGGTTGATTATGTGAGAGTTTATCAGGCTCAATAATGACACCAAACGGACAGACTATGCAATGTGGTCTGTCCGTTTTAATTATTTTTCCAAGGATAGTGCCGCTTGGTCAGAAAAAAAATGCTATTTTTGCAGTGATTAAGCGATCGTATTACCCAATGTTACCATCAAAAACACACCTATTATATATACTCTACACATTATTAGTTGTTTTAGCAGTTTGCTCCATACCCGCCTATGGTGTTGAGTGTCCTGTTCAGCTTTCTTTTGTGAACTTCAAACCAAGTAGTTCGCCAACCGTGCTTTGTATGGCTTCTGATGCTGACGGAATGATATGGATGGGCACCGATAAGGGGGTTATTGTCTATGACGGATACCGCGATTACGCTTTGTTTAAAGGTACCGACCTTCAGACGCTCATCCATGTGGTGATGATGGCTGACGATAAAATACTGATGGGTACCGATGGTGGTCTACGTGTGGCGGAAATGCGTAATCTGCATGTATTACCTCCGCAGGGTGGCGTGCGCTGTGTGCGTACCTTATTGCGGAAAGGATCCAAGATTGTTGTAGGTGGTGCTGACGGTGTGGATCTATACGATTTGCGGACAGGCAAGACACAAGCCCTTGCACGACGGCTGCCGCAAGTCTATTCATTGCTTGATACACCCAAGGGACTTCTTGTCGGAACGCTTCATGGATTGTATATTATTCACAATGGTCGTGTGAGGGCTATTAACGTGGGGCAGTTAGCAGGTCGCCAACTGGTCAATGCAATGGCTCATGCCAAAGGAGGCGGCTGTTGGATTGGAACGGAGGGCGCCTTGTATCATTATGATGGTCATTCCCTGAAAGAAGTGCTTGCTCTGCACTCTAATTCCATCAAAGCGCTTTGCCAAGTGGGCAATACGCTTTATATAGGTACAGACGATGGATTATACCTAATTGCTAACGGGCAGCCTGCTGTGCGTGTAAGTCAAGATATACGGGTGCCGAACTCTTTGGCGAGCAATATTGTATGGGCGTTGTCAAAGGATCAATGGAATAATCTCCTTGTGGGCACTGATCGTGGCTTGTCCGTGTATCGTGCCCATGAACCCTTCCGGCGTTGGAGCCTGTCTGCTATTACTGGGCGTGGAGAAGGTAATACGTTGGGAACCTTATTGACTGACGCTCATGGCGTGTCGTTGTGGGCCGGTGGCGACAATGGCTTAATCAGCTTGGGGCGTACTGCTGTGGGATGGGAGGTTATGAAATGGTATCAACAGGGTGACGCTCGATGGAATATTTCACACAATCGCATTCGAAAGTTGCATCGTGTGTCAGACGGTACGATCATAGCCTGCACCGACCATGGACTTTTTATTATAGACCCGCAAAGTGGTCGAACCCGTAATGTGTTGCTTACCGACGGCACGGGACATTACAATGCAGCTTGGGCTTACGATATCGTTGAGGACAGAAGGGGCCGCTGTTGGGTAGCGGCTTATGCTGGTGGAATATTCATTATAGACCGGCGTCGACTTCTTGCCAGTCAAGGCCGTGTGAAGGCTGATGCACATCTTGGCTCCTCGCTGATAGGTATTAATGTCGGAAGTTTAGGAGTTGACAAGCATGGCCGTGTATGGGCGGCAGCCTATAGTGCTGGCATCGACCGAATTGATGCTGCCACATTACGTGTCAGCCATGTGTTGAAGGAAACGTCTATCGATAAGGTGATAGCTGATGCTGATGGTTCTGTATGGGCAGCTATGGCTGGGAAGGTGGTGCGCTTCGCACATGGTGACTTAAACAATCAGCGCATATTTGTCATGGCAGACCATAGCCTGACACCTACTGCACTTGGCATTGTCGATGGGGCGCTATGGATTTCTGCCAACAACGATGTTTGTGTACTGCGACCCAATGGTTCGAGCGCTGCTTTTTCTCTTTATGGTTTGAATGCTTTCTCAATGGCTACTCCATTTTTATGGACAGACCTTACCGGTAAGCGGCATAAAGCAGTGATACTTGGAGGAGAAGACGCACTGATGGCTGTCTACACTGATGATTTGTCGGCTAATCTTTGTGGTCGTCTGCAACTTACGGGAATAGAGGTAAATGGAAGTCAGATGTGCATCAACGATGCGCAACAATACCTCGACATTAATGGAGCGATGGTTTTTCACAGTAATGAGAACAATTTCAAGCTCCTCTTTTCAGACAATCCGCAATGTGGACAATTAGCTGCTCGCTATGCCTATCTGATGGAGGGTGTGGAGAAGCATTGGACGCTCCTGCCAGCCGGAATATTACAGGTGTCTTTTAACGGTCTTTCTCATGGCACCTATCGTCTCCGTGTTTGTGTGGTGGATGGTCAGGGACGACCATCGAAAGAAGTGTACAATCTGAAGGTGACGGTTCTCCCGCCATGGTATCTCACTTGGTGGGCTAAAACAATCTATGTGTTGTTGTTCTTAGCGCTCATCGCTTGGGGTGTGCGTTTTGTGTGGATGCGGCGCGAGTTACGGCGCGAGCGGCAGGCACGTAGTGATGCCATGGAACAGAGTGCAAGGCGTGCAGCCTTCTTCGCCTCTTTGTCAGAGAAACTGAAGATGTCGGCAGGAATGGTTCTGGCATCTGCTTTGCAGCTACGATCACAACATCATGACAAGCAGGAGGATGATATCAATGTTATACGTCGTAATGGTACTGCTATCTGTCAGATGGCTTCGGAGGCACTGGATCTGCCATCACCAATGGCTGACAGTTCGATGAAGCCTGTTCTGCGACGGCTTGACCTATCGGAGCTATGCCAGTTAGTGGTGGCTGATAGTCATGAAGAAGGCCGTGCAACCCGAATGTCCTTTACTGCCGATCATTCGAAACTGATGGTGGAGATGGATGTTGTTGCGATACTTGGATTATTAGATGCTATTACGAAGTTTGTTGATGACGATACGCTTGTTTGTGGCAATGCCGTGTTATCTGCAGAGGAGGATAAGGGATATGCCGTACTTCGTCTTACTGTGGAGCAATTGCTCCTTGCTCCGGACAAACAGCGTTTTGCTTTTATGCCCTATGGCGAACAGCACCTTGCTTTAATTAGTGAGCGTGGTCGGTTGATGGGCGCCGAGGTATCGTTAGGTAAGGAAGAGGGTGGACATACAATGATAGCTATCAAGCTAAGGTATAAAGTGCTTCATCAGATGGTACCTGTTGACAATCAATCTGATGATACCGAGGAGCATGTTGCTAATGAAGGAAAATCTAAAAGTAGCAAATTTCTAACAGATGCTCTCAAACAACACCATGATGGAAACGATGAGGACATCGTTGTGAAGGCTGTAACCTCAATGATTGAAGCGCATTTGGCTGATGCCGACCTTAACGTGCAAATGTTGACAGAGTTGACAGGCTTTGGTACCAAACTTATCTATCGGAGGGTGAAAGCTATTACTGGCTATACTCCAGTAAATTATATCCGGCAGCTGAGAATGCAGCGGGCGGCGATACTACTCAAAGAAGGGCGATTTGCTGCGTCTGAAGTGATGTACATGGTAGGCTTCTCTACGCAGAGCTATTTCTCGAAGTGCTTTAGTCAGACCTTTGGTATGTCTCCTGCTGAATATGCACGTCGGAACACACAGACTGGTCAGTAGAAACACAAAAAAACGCTTGGCAGGTTTGCCAAGCGTTTTTTGTAGTTATTTTCCGAAAGTCTTGTCTAAGAAGGTGTAGAAGCTGGGATCTTCACCGACATAGGTCTTGATGATCTTGCCGTCGGGGCCTATGAGAATCTTTGTCGGGAAGCCCTGGATGGCGTAGAGGTCGGTTGTCTGTACGTCACCTTTGGCAGGCTGGTAGACATGCAGCCAGGGCAACTCATATTTCTTCACACCGGCTTTCCACTTTTCCTGAGAGTCGTTACAGTCGATGGACAGGATTTCAAACTTGCCCTTGTACTTGTTGTAGTATTCCTTCATCTTTGGGATACCGCGCACACACCATACGCACCAGGTGCCCCAGAAGTCGAGGACGACATATTTTCCTTTGAGACTTGACAGCGCGAGCGGCTTGCCGTTGAGGTCGTTAAGGGTGAAGTCGGGTGCCACGACGCCTGCTGCCTGCTTCTTAGCGGCAGCAGCATCCGCATCAGCCTGCTGCTGGGCCTCGTCGATGGCATTCTGGTAGTAGTCGTGCATGCGTCCGTTCTTGATGTTGTCAGAGAGTGCGGCAGCGGCTTTCTTCATGGCGTCGAGGTCGCCGAGCTCAGGGATGAAGGCGGCAGCGCCCTCAGAGTCGGGATGCTTGGCGATGAAGTCTATCATGTCTTTTGTAGCCTGCTCCTGCAGCGCCGGCGCTTTCTCGTTATACTCTTTCATGATGGTCTCGCGGCTCTCGCCTTTGGTGAGTCTGGCTTCCAAAGAGTTGGAGAAGTCGGTGAAGGCCTTGTTGGCAGCCTCGTTGGCGCGGTCGGCGTCGTTATACTCCTGGTAGAACTTGCTTCCGGAGTAGTAGAATGCAGCGGCGAGGTCGCCGTTGATTTCGGCCTTCTCGCCAGGTACAGCGATGGCCTTGAAGCCTATCTGCTCCTCGTGGCGGACGGTGCCGGGAGTGTAGGCATAGATGTTAACCGGTTTAGAGACGTTGACGGTGAAGTTGAATTTGCCATCCTTGGTGAGGACGGTGTCGCGGTGGACTCCTTGGCCGGCAGGTGAGAACACGATAAGGGTATCCTTCAATCCCTTCAGCTGGCCGGAGAAGGTGACGTTGCCGTCATTGGCAGCACTGCTGGAGAGTACGGCCATTGCAGCGGCAACAAGTGTAAACAAGGTCTTTTTCATTGTCTGTTTTGTTTGGATATAATTTTAGTTCAGCTTATTTCTTCTTTGGGTATCGTCGTGCCCATCCCTCTTCCGAGAAGTCCGGCTCCTCGTCTTTAAAGTTGCCGTTCATCAGAGCTTTCCAGTCGTCGCGCCCGCGGCGTTTCTGCCCGCCGTTGTCCTTTCTTGGCGAGCCGTTTCTCCTGCCTCTCTCCTCCTGGGTGGAGTCGGCATCGTTGCAGCGCACCTCACGGCCTTTAAAGTGGGTGCCGTTGATGGCGCTCATCACTTTCTCAGCATCGCGTTCAGGCACTTCTATGTAGGAGAACTTCTGCAGCAGGTCGATGTGTCCTATCTCCTGCTTGGGCCCGTGGATATGCCGGTTGATAAACTGCATCACCTCACCGGGATAGAAACCGTCGGCCTTGCCCAAGTTGATGAAGAGCCGTCGGTAGCCCTTCTCAGCCTTGCGCGGTCCGCGCTGTCTGTCTCCATGAGCGCTGCTTCGTTTTCTGTCCCCGCTCTCGTTGCTGCGGCTCTTGGCAGAAGGCTTGACAATCTCCGGCGCGTTCTTGTAGTAGTCCAGGAAGCGGCCGAAGGTGTTGCTCACCATTTTCTTGATGATATCCTCCTTGTCGATATACTCGAACTGGCGGTTGATGTCGTCCATATAGGGAGCGATGAGGTCTTCGTCGACGTCCGTTTTCATGATGTCGTCCATTACCTTGAAGAGTTGCTTCTTGCATATCTCTTCCGGTGTGGGCAGCGTGCCGTCGACGAACTCCTTGCCGATAACTTTCTCTATGGCTCTGACCTTGAACTTCTCCCGTGTATGTATGATAGAGATGCTCGTGCCTTTCTTGCCCGCGCGTCCCGTACGCCCTGAGCGGTGGGTATAGTTCTCCACATCGTCGGGCAGTCCGTAGTTGATGACATGGGTAAGGTCGTCGACATCGAGGCCTCGGGCGGCGACGTCGGTGGCCACGAGGAGCTGTACAAGATGCTGACGGAACTTCTGCATCGTCAGGTCGCGCTGCTGTTGCGACAGGTCGCCGTGGAGCGCCTCGGCGTTGTAGCCGTCCTTGATGAGCTTGTCGGCCACCTCCTGCGTCTCCAACTTCGTGCGGCAGAAGATGATGGCGTAGATACGTGGATAGAAATCCACGATACGCTTCAGGGCCAAGTATTTGTCTTTGGCATTGACAAGATAGTAGATGTGGTTGACATTCTCGGCGCCCTCGTTGCGTGAGCCCACAACAATCTCCTTGTAGTCATGGAGATAACTCTTTGCTATGGTCTCTATCTCCTTGCTCATGGTAGCCGAGAAAAGAAGGGTGTTACGGTCCTGCGGTACGTGCTCGAAGATGGTGTTGATGCTCTCAGAGAATCCCATGTTGAGCATCTCGTCGGCTTCGTCGAGGACGACGTTGCGGATGTTGTCGAGTGACACCTTTCCGCGCTCCATGAGGTCGATGAGTCGTCCGGGAGTGGCAACGATAATCTGCGGTCCGTGGCGCAGCTCATTGATTTGTGTGACGATGCTGGCACCGCCGTAGACGGGGATGATATGCAGTCCGGGAATGTATTTTGCAAACGAGTTCAGGTCGTCGGCAATCTGCAAGCAGAGCTCGCGTGTGGGGCTCAGTATCAAGGCTTGTGTCTCATGGCTTGAGGCATCGGTCTTCTGCAGGACAGGAATGCCATAGGCGGCAGTCTTGCCAGTGCCGGTCTGTGCCAATGCTATGACGTCGTTTCCATTACCAAGTAAATAAGGGATTACTTCCTCCTGAACAGGCATCGGCTGTTCGAAGCCTAACTCTTCAATGGCGCGGCGGATAGGCTCGCTCACGCCTAATTCTTCAAATGTCTTCAAAAAAAAATAGAATATAATATGTAATTATTTGCAAAGGTACACATTATATATTATAAGCCACAGATAAATTCTGTGTTTTTCATCTTTTTTAGGTTTTTTGGTGTTACCTTTGCCGAATAATAATATTGATACTATGAAGATAGCAGTATTCTGTTCGGCAAACAATGATATTGATGCCGGATATTTCCAGTTGGCCGAGGCTTTCGGCACATGGATGGGTCGCAATGGTCATACCCTTGTCTATGGTGGTCAGGACCGTGGTCTGATGCGTTGTGTCGGTCAGGCCGTACATGCTGCCGGTGGCATGCTTATCGGCGTCATCCCTCAGATTCTTGTCAACAGCGGGCAGCGTCCCGACTATCTCGATGTAGAGATACCATGCGACAACCTCAGCGACCGTAAGGACCTTATGCTGGCACAGGCTGATGCCTGCGTGGCACTACCCGGGGGTATTGGTACTCTCGATGAAGTATTCTCCATAGCGGCCAGCAACAATATTGGTTATCACGACAAGAAAGTCGTCTTGTATAATATGAGCGGCTTCTGGGACAAGACCATTGCCATGCTCGACGATATGCAGCAACGCAATTTTATCCGTGGCAAGTGGACAGACTACATCCAGGTGGCTGACAATCTTGACGACTTGCAGAAATTGTTGGTCTGACGGTGCAAGGTTCTCTTCCTTTCCGCATTTCAATAACAGAAACAACCAACGGCATCCGGCCTGTTGCCGGTTGTCATAGCGAAAGGAAACGATATGAACAAGATTTTAAAGTCAATGTTATTTTTTGCAGTGGCTTTTGTCGCTGCTCTGGGTTTGCAGTCGTGTGATGACGACGATGACAACTATTACATCTATAACCCTTATCCCCGTGCCAACGCTCTCGTCACGCTGAAGACCAATCCAGCCAACGGCCAGTTCTTCATGCAGCTCAACGACTCCGTGGTCATCGTCCCCAATAACCTCAAGGCAAATCCCTTCGGGGATAAGGAGGTGCGTGCCTTGGTCGCTGCCAATATCGGCAATATCAGCAATATCGGCAAGCGTGACACTCTCTACGCTGACGTGCATGTGTTGGACTCTGTCCGCACGAAAGATATGTCACCGTTGGTCAGCGATGCCGACAAGGTGTATGGCACTGACCCCGTGGAGATTATCAACGACTGGATAACGGTTTGTGAGGACGGCTATCTGACGCTCCACTTCCGCACCTATTTTGGTGGGGCAGCACGACACGTCCTGCGCTTGGTCAAGACTGATGACAATACCATCACACTCTACCACGATGCCAATGGCGATTACCAGGGCAGTGTTGGCGATGGAATCATCGCTTTCCGGCTCTCAGACCTGCCTGCTACGGACGGGAAATATAAAGAGATAACGTTGAAATGGAATGCTTTCTCGGGAGAGAAGAGTGTGAAATTCAAATATCTGAAGAAATAGCAGATTAGTTGATAGTTTTTAGTAGATGGACATAGAACAGCACATCCTTCAGCTTTTTGAACGGGGTGATTCCCGTGCTATGGATGTGCTGTATGCCCATTATGCCGACTACCTCACCGGTGTCGGCTTCCGTTATATCCCCCAACAAGCCGATTTGCATGACGTATTGCAGGAGGCTTTCATCAAGATATTCACTACGATAGGTTCTTTCCTGTATCGTGGTCGTGGGTCGCTGAAAGCCTGGATGGCGCGCATCGTCATCAACGAGGCTCTGATGTCTCTGCGGGCAAAGAAGAAAATGTCTTTTGTCGATACCGAGGATGATGTCCCTGATATCCCGGAAGAGCCGCCCAATACCGAGGGTCTGGCCGCCGATGTCGTAGCCGCAGCCATCCAAGAACTGCCCGATGGCTACCGGACAGTCTTCAACCTATTTGCCATAGAGGGTAAGAGCCATAAAGAAATAGCAGAGATGCTCCATATCAAGCCCGACACATCGGCATCACAATATCACAGGGCTAAGAGCATGTTAGTAAAGATATTAAAACGGAAGAGAAAGGAGGCAATGCTATGAACGACGACTGGACAAAAGATATACAACGACTGATGTCAGACCATGAGGTTAAGGCTCCCGCCGGACTCCTCGACGATGTCAAACGGGAGATGCAGCGTCGTGGTCTAGAAGCCGGTGGCAGAATATCGCGTACGGTGTCGCTGTGGCAATACCGTTGGCTGGCTGCTGCCGCTGCTGTTGCCGTTCTCGCTATTCCCGTGGTGTGGCAGCTTCTACCTTTGGACAACAGCTCTGTCGCCAAACGGCAGCCTTCCCAAACTGGAACGTCTGTGCGGCAGCCTTCCCAAACGATGATGGTGGCCTCTCAGATACAGAAATCGCCCGTTTCATCGTTGCGGGAAGCTATAGAGACGGCTGCCCGGATGACGGCGGGAAAAGGCTATCCTACTTTAGAATCTCCTATCCCAGCTGCAGAAAGTCTGTTAGCTGACGCTTCCGTGGATAGTACCAGTGTCGTAGCCATGGCGACAGCTAATGCGGCGTCACCACGTCCTGAAGCGCGCCAACGGTCTTATCGCCGTGATCCTCTGTCTGCTGCCGACGACTATACTGCTGACAAACGTCGGTCGTCAAAGCGTGGCGGGGTGACGATGTCGGCTTATTACGGCGGTTCGGCAAGCGGCTCAGATACCGGGATGTCACCGCAGCTGATGGCGTTGGACGCTGTGGCAATACAGGGTAATCCCTATGGTATCTACAGCCTTGACATGGCGGGGGGAAACAGCAATGGACTTGTTGAGGCGAAAAAGCATGAGCGGAAAGCCAACCATAAGCAGCCCGTCAAGGTGGGTGTCAGCGTAGGTTACAGGCTCAATGATCGATGGAGCATCAACTCAGGTGTGACCTACAGCTACCTTTCTTCCGAGTTTACCGAGGATAATTGCCCCAAGGAGACCCAGCACCTGCACTATGTTGGTATTCCGCTCTCGGCAAGCTATAGTTTCGTACAATCTCGCAAGGCAGAAGTCTATGCTACTGCTGGCGGCGAAGTGGAGAAACTTGTCAAGGGCACGCGGTCGATGGATGAACATGCTGATGTGAAGGTGAAAGAATCACGCCCACAGTGGTCCGTGAAGGCGGCTGTCGGTGCGGCCTACCATTTCACACCGTCCCTCAGCGTCTATGCTGAGCCGGGCGTGAGCTATCATTTCGACAACCATTCGAGCGTAGAGAATGTCTATAAAGATCGCAAGACCAGTTTCAGTTTGAACATTGGTTTGCGAGTGAACGTCAATAAATAGCAAAAAGTCATCAGTTTTCTCAAATCTCTACCCCAAAAGCTCAAAGTAATTCAGTACCTTTGCACCCACTATGGTACTGAATTATATTTGGATAGCCTTTTTCGTCATCGCCTTTCTTTTTGCCGTTGTGCAACTGCTGATGGGCGATACCACTATCTTTCAAAAGATTGTGGACTCCACCTTTGACACCTCTAAGACGGCTTTTGAGACATCTCTCGGTCTTACCGGTGTTCTGGCCTTGTGGTTGGGTATCATGAAAATCGGAGAGAAAGCCGGCGCTGTCAACGTGTTGGCAAAGATACTGAGTCCGGTCTTTACCAAGCTCTTCCCTGACATCCCCAAAGGGCATCCCGTCATGGGCTCTATCTTTATGAACATAGCCAGTAACATGCTCGGTCTGGACAATGCAGCCACGCCGACGGGGCTCAAGGCTATGCAACAGATGCAGGAGCTGAATACGAAGAAGGATACGGCCACGAATCCGATGATCATGTTCCTTGTGCTGAACACCTCGGGGCTCACCATTATCCCGACTACCATCTTGGCATTCCGTGCCAGTTATGGTGCCCAGCAACCTACCGATGTCTTCATCCCCATTCTCTTGGCCACGACAGTAGCCACGCTCTTCGGTATCATTGTCACGTCTCTGTGGCAGCGCATCAATCTTCTGCAACCGTCTATGCTTGCCATTCTCGGCAGTCTCTGCGCCTTTGTAGGTATTGTTATCTGGGGTTTCAGCCATATGGACAAGGATACGATGGGTATGGTGACGAGTGTGGTGGGCAATGTCATCCTGCTCTCCATCATCGTCACTTTCATCGTGGCAGGCTTACTGAAGAAAATCAATGTCTATGACGCTTTCATAGAGGGAGCTAAGGAAGGTTTCCAAACTGCGGTACGTATCATTCCTTATCTCGTTGCCATCCTCGTTGCTGTCGGCGTTTTCAGAGCCTCGGGAGCCATGGACATGTTTATCAATGGTATCTCGTGGCTTGTAGCTAAATGCGGGTTGAATACTGACTTTGTCGGTGCCCTTCCCACAGCGTTCATGAAGCCGCTCTCCGGTAGCGGTGCCCGCGGTCTGATGCTGGAAGCCATGAAAAACTATGGTCCCGATTCCTTCGTAGGCCGACTGAGCTGCATCTTCCAGGGCTCCACCGACACCACCTTTTATATATTGGCCGTCTATTTCGGCTCTGTAAACATCAAGTACACACGCCATGCTGTTGCCTGTGGCCTCCTCGCCGACCTCGCCGGCGTCATAGCGGCAATAGCTATCGCTTATATTTTTTTCTAAACTATGGCAAATCTTAAATCTCTTGCAAAAGACACGGCTATCTACGGATTGAGCAGTATTGCGGCCCGTTTCATCGGCTATCTGCTCGTACCTATAGAGACGGCGAAGTTCAATGCCGCGGGTGGGCAGTATGGTATTATCACCAACATCTATGCCTACATCGCTCTTCTCATCATCATCCTGACCTATGGCATGGAGACGACCTTCTTCCGCTTCATGAACCGTCCAGGTGAGGATCCCAACAAGGTCTATCCCACCACACTCCATACCGTGGGCTTCACCTCCGTGCTCTTTGTAGTGCTGTTGTGGATCTTCCTGCATCCCGTGGCCAATGCCATCGGCTACCCCGACCATCCTGAATACCTTATGATTATGGGCACCTGTGTGGCGATAGATGCTTTTTCGGCCATTCCTTTCGCTTATCTGCGTTATGCCCACCGTCCTGTGAAGTTTGCATTGCTGAAGATGGTGAGCATCGGTGTGAATATCATCGGCGTGTCGCTCTATCTCATCGTACTTCCAGCTATGCATGTCAACCTCTTTGGCATCTATGACGCTAACTTCAACCTTGATGTGGTCTGGGTGTTCTGGATAGAGCTTTCCGGTTCTGTCCTCACGCTCTTCTTCCTGGGCCGTGAGCTCAAGGCCTTGGGCAAGCCCTTTGACAAGGCAACCTGCAAGCGTATGCTCACCTATACCTGGCCGCTGCTTGTCATGGGACTGGCCGGCCAACTTAATCAGTGCGCCTCGCAGATTATCTTCCCGTATGTCTTCAATGGCAATGCCCACGATGCCCGTGTACAGCTTGGCATCTATGGTGCGTGCATCAAGATAGCTACCATCATGGTGATGATTACGCAGGCTTTCCGCTACGCCTACGAACCGTTCGTCTTCGGACAGTCCAAAGAGAAAAACAACAAGGAAGTCTACGCCCGTGTGATGAAGTTCTACATCATCTTCACCCTGTTGGCTTTCTTGTGCGTGGTAGGTTATATGGACATCATCCGGTATATCATCGGCCGTAGCTACTGGGAGGGCCTGGAGATTGTTCCTGTCGTCATGGCGGCTGAGATTATGTTTGGTATCTTCTTCAACCTCAGCTTCTGGTATAAGCTCATCGACAAGACGATATGGGGAGCCTGGTTCTCCGGTATCGGCGCCTTAGTGCTCATCGTCTTCGATATCATCTTCATACCTTACTTCAGCTATTGGGCTTGTGCTTGGGCTGGTTTCGTCTCCTATGCTGTCAGTATGGTATTGAGCTATTTCTTCGGACAGAAATATTACCCTATCAACTATCCGCTCAAGGATATTGCCGGATATGTTGTCCTGGCCATCTTCATCTTTGTAGTCATGACCTGGAGCAACGCCCATCTGCCCATGCTGCTGTCTCTGATTTTCAACACTATATTGCTTGCTGTCTATGTCGGCTATACCGTAAGGATGGATCTTCCCCTCGATAAACTTCCCGTTATAGGCAAGCATTTCCGTAAATAATATGTACATGAAAACACACACACTGCTATCGTTGGGACTGAGCCTTATGGCTCTTGCCCCGATGAACTCTTCTGCTGATGAGGGTATGTGGACCCTCTACAACCTGCCGCCGCAAGTTTATCAGACTATGCGTGGCTATGGTTTTGAACTGCCGCAGAGCGCGCTCTACAGCGATGCCGATGCCATTAAGAACAATGTTGTCAACTTCTCCGGCTATTGTTCCGGTGTCGTCGTAAGTCCTGACGGTCTCGTCTTTACCAACCATCATTGTGGCTTTGAGGCTATCCGCTCCCATTCCACCGTGGAGCATGACTATATGCTTCATGGCTTCATCGCCAAGAGCTATGCTGAGGAGCTGCCCAATAAGGACATGTTCGTCTCTTTCATGAAGAGCCAGCAGGACATCACCGCACGTGTGGAAGCATTAGGCCTCGACGTGCTCTCGGATGAGGCGAAGGAGAAGGCCATCGACTCGTTGGCACAGGTCCTCACCGACTCGGTGAAGGGCATCGACTCTACCCTCCACGTTAATATAGACCCGTTCTATGAGGGCAATAAATGGTATGCTACCACTTATCAGGACTTCACGGACCTGCGCCTCGTCTTCACTATTCCCAAGTCGATGGGCAAGTTTGGTGGTGAGACCGATAACTGGATGTGGCCGCGCCAGACCTGCGATTTCTCTGTCTTCCGTATCTATGCTGACCCCAAGACAAATGGCCCGGCACCTTATTCTAAGGATAATGTGCCCTATCATCCAAAGTCATGGGCTAAAGTGAGTCTCGACGGTTACAAAGACGGTAGCTTCGCCATGACCGTGGGCTATCCGGGAAGCACGGAGCGCTACCTCTCCAGCTATGGCATTCAGGAGATGCGCGACTGCGAGAACGAGCCTCGCTATCAGATTCGTGGTGTCAAGCAGGCTGTCATGCTCAAGCATATGCGGGCGGACGAGGCCGTGAGAATCAAATATGACTCAAAGTTTGCTCAGAGTTCCAACTATTGGAAGAACTCCATAGGAATGAACAAATGTATCGATTCCATCGGTATTGTTAATCTCAAGCGTGCGTATGAGGCCCGCATTCGACAGTGGCAGGATACAGCACAGAATGTTGATCACAAGGTAGACTTTGGCCTCCTGCAGTGGTTGTACTTCCGTCGCAGTACGCTGACAAAGGCACTGACCCAGTGGAGCGAGACTTTCAGCCGCCGTAGCAATATCGAGTTCAACCGCCGCGCCCTTCTCGCCGCTGCCGAGACGGAGAAACTGAGCGATGAAAAGGGACAATATTGCCAGTTTGAGGATAACAGCGACCAGTGGGATGCTGCTACTGATGCAGACATGCTTGCCGCGCTGTTGAAGAACTATCGTGAGAAAGTACAGCCCGAGTTCCTGCCGACTGTCTATGCCACGATCGACAAGAAATTTAAGGGAGACTATAAAAAATATGTGGACTATCTTTTCAAGAACTCAGCGCTGTTGAAGACGGGAAAACTCTATTATAACACGAAGGCTTTTCAGAAAGACCCCGGTGTGGAGTATGCCAAGTCCATTAAGGCTGTCGTTGACAAGATTCAATCCCTTGGTGGTGAGAACAAAGAGGACTTGTCGCTCTCCGACAGCATTGCTTTGCAGGAGCGCTATCTCTGTGCTGCGAAGATACAGATGGAGCAGGATATGCCCCATTACAGCGATGCCAACTTCACCATGCGCCTGAGCTATGGCCAGGTCGGCGGATTTGACTTAGGTGGCAATGATTCCGGCTATTACACTACAGCAGCCAGTATCGTCGACAAGATGAAGCGTGGCGACAATGGTGTCATCGACTATCAGGCTGAGCCCGTCATGCACGAGCTGCTCTCTGCCAATGACTTTGGACAGTATACCGATAGTGTCAGCAAGACTTTGAATCTCTGTTTCCTGACCAGCAATGATATCACTGGCGGTAACTCCGGCTCGCCTATCTTCGATGGAAAGGGACATCTTATCGGCCTGGCCTTCGATGGCAACTGGGATAGTTTGTCTTCTGACATCAACTTCGACAAGCGTCTGGCTCGCTGTATCGGTGTCGATATCCGCTATGTCGTTTATATGATGGACCATTGGGGACATGCAGACCGTCTACTCAAAGAGATAGGTGTGAAATAAGTTCTAAAATTTTAATATGCTAAAATAGGGCAGGACTCTTCCTGCCCTATTTCGTTTTATGGAGCCTTTCAAACTATTTACTCTCAACAATTAGCAACACGTGTTTGCTCTGAAATGTAGTGGCAAATATCGTGATGTTGCCACCGTCTTTCATCTTTAGCTTTTTGCGGAGCTCCGGAGCAGACAGAGGAAAATTGCGCACTGCGATATTTGCACGCTCTATGTCGTGAAGTTTTTCCTTCAATTCGCGTTTGTTCATGGACGTGGAGGTTAGCAATGTATACCGTCGTCCGGGGAAATCGTCGATGTTTTCGTTGCTGAGGAAGATATGGGAGTTGACATCGACCATAGCTACGGGGAAGGCATCGCACAAGGGGGCAAAGACGCCGGCCTTCATAATAGAGGCATTCGGAATATAGACATAATGCGCCGAGAGGTTGTCGGTAAGTTGTACTGCTGTTGGCATTTTTGTAGATGTTTGTGACAGAACGGTCTCGAAATAAGAGTCGTCGTTGGCACATACCAGTTTGATGGTTTCCTTGTTGTTGCCCTTGCTGCAGAGAACGAGCAGCAGCTCTTTGCACTCGTTGGCCGCGGAGACGATATGCACTTCGCAGACGCTTCTGCCGAGTTGTCTCACCGCTTCGTGCCAGTCGAGCATCGGCGAGAGTTTGACGATGACATGTTGACTTTTGGCCAGCAGCGAATCTTTAAGCTTCAAAATATCTGGCGAGCAATCTTCGATGCCATAAACTTTATGGCCGTGTGTGTCGCGGCGGGCAGGGTCGAGGAAGAAGAGGGTATCTCCTGTCGGCGTGAATTCTTTGAGAAACTCACTGCTGTCAGCGTTGACGATTTTGAAATTATCGAGTCCAAGGAATTGAAGATTGTGTCTTGCAATTTCGCAGAGCTTTGCGTTGCGCTCTACGTAGATGGCTCGTGGAATACGACGGGCCATGATAGAGAAGTCGACACCGAATCCCCCTGTGAGGTCTATTAAAGTGGCCGTTTCATCGTAGTTTGCCAAGAGTCTGCCCGCTATATCAGCCTTGTATTTCGCTGTCTGTTCAGAAGAACACTGCTCCATATTGAGGTGAGGCGGGAAGATGATGCCGTCGGTGGCAGCCCATGATGGCAGCTTGCGGCAAGCCGTCTGCCAACCTTGTATTTGTTCGAGGGCATAGGGCATGTCAACACCGGAGAGCGGATGAAGGGCTAACCCCCGAACATCGTCATGGCGGTGACGGAGGATGAAATCAGTGGTAGCGCTGGATGGACAGCTACCGAAAAAAGGAGATTCTGTCGTCATAGAAAGCAAAGTTATAGAAAATAAGTAATAAACTCTCTCCTTTCTGACAAATCTTGTAACGCACAATACATTATTTATTTAATTTTTGACATGATTGCTTTGTGCAGTCACCAAAGTTTAGTATTTTTGCAAGCGGAAAGCTGCTGTTATACCTAAAACGAGGTATTAAGATACCTAAATCGTGGTATTGCGGTGTGTTGCCCGTTCATCAGATTAC
Organism: uncultured Prevotella sp.; assembly: GCA_900543585.1. Taxonomy (GTDB): domain Bacteria; phylum Bacteroidota; class Bacteroidia; order Bacteroidales; family Bacteroidaceae; genus Prevotella. Next base: position 20,364 of record UQRP01000025.1, on the reverse strand, counting down.
GACAGATTTAAAATAAGTTGCTTATACAAATAACTTTCAAATAATTTAAAATCAATCATTTATGTGGTTAATCAATTCTCCGATTGGTAGAAAAGTGGTGATGTCTGTAACGGGCATCTGCCTCATTCTCTTCCTGACCTTCCACTGCTGCATGAACGTGGCCGCCTTCTTCTCTGGCGATGCTTACAACATGGTCTGCGAGTTCCTGGGGTCTAACTGGTATGCTGTTCTTGGCACGTTAGGTCTGGCATTCTTGGCTGTGTGCCACATCGTTTATGCTTTCATCCTGACAGCACAGAACCGCCGTGCCCGTGGCCCGCAGCGTTACGAGGTCACAAGCCGTCGTCCTGAGGTCAGCTGGGCATCACAGAACATGCTTGTGCTGGGTCTTATCATCCTCATCGGCCTGCTTCTGCACCTGTACAACTTCTGGGCTCACATGATGTTTGCTGAGCTTGCCGGTATGGAGGTCGCTCACAACCCTGCCGATGGCTTCGCATGGATTCAGGAGACTTTCTCCAATCCCGTCTTCTCTATCCTCTATCTCATCTGGATTGTAGCCATCTGGTTCCACCTCAGCCATGGTTTCTGGTCTGCTATGCAGACATTGGGTATCAGCGGTAAGATTTGGTTGAAGCGCTGGCAGTGCATCGGCATTGTCTATGTCACTATTCTCATGGCCGTCTTCTTCTTCCTTATCCTCTCTTTCTGGCTCGGTTTCGCACCCAGTATGCACTAATTGGTTTTTAAGTATTAAACTCATAACACAATGACTCAGATAGATTCAAGAATTCCAGAAGGCCCTCTGGCCGAGAAATGGACTAACTATAAGGCTCATCAGAAACTGGTGAATCCCGCCAACAAGCGTAAACTCGACATCATCGTCGTAGGTACCGGTCTGGCTGGTGCCAGTGCTGCCGCCTCTTTAGGCGAGATGGGCTTCCACGTCATCAACTTCTGCATTCAGGATTCTCCCCGTCGTGCGCACTCTATCGCAGCACAGGGTGGTATCAATGCAGCTAAGAACTACCAGAACGATGGTGACGCCGTCTACCGTCTTTTCTATGATACCATCAAGGGTGGTGACTATCGTGCCCGTGAGGCTAACGTCTATCGTCTGGCTGAGGTCTCTGCCAATATCATCGACCAGTGCGTAGCTCAGGGTGTGCCTTTCGCACGTGAGTATGGCGGTATGCTTGCCAACCGTTCTTTCGGTGGTGTGCAGGTCAGCCGTACTTTCTATGCCAAGGGTCAGACCGGTCAGCAGCTGCTGCTCGGCGCTTACAGCTCTCTGATGAAAGAGGTGCACCACGGCACTGTGGAGCTCCACACACGTACTGAGGTTGAGGACATCGTTGTCATCGACGGCCGTGCCCGCGGTGTTATCGCCAAGAACCTTGTCTCCGGCAAGCTGGAGCGCTACTCCGCTCACGCTGTCTGCCTGGCTACCGGTGGTTATGGCAACACCTACTTCCTCTCTACCAACGCTATGGGCTGCAACTGCACCGCTGCCATCCAGGCTTACCGTAAGGGTGCTTGGTTTGCTAACCCCTGCTTTGTGCAGATCCACCCGACATGTATCCCTGTCCATGGCGACAAGCAGTCAAAGCTGACGCTGATGTCAGAGTCTCTGCGTAACGATGGCCGTATCTGGGTGCCTAAGAAGTTGGAGGATGCCAAGAAGCTGCAGAGAGGCGAGATCAAGGGTCGTGATATTCCTGAGGAGGATCGCGACTACTACCTTGAGCGTCGTTATCCTGCCTTCGGTAACCTCGTGCCCCGTGACGTGGCCTCTCGTGCTGCTAAGGAGCGTACCGACAAGGGCTATGGCGTCAACAACACAGGTCTGGCTGTCTTCCTCGATTTCTCTGAGGCTTTCCAGCGTCTGGGCCGCGATGTCGTCGACCAGCGCTATGGCAACCTCTTCGATATGTATCAGGAGATTACCGATGTCGACCCGCATGAGAACCCGATGATGATCTTCCCCGCTATCCACTATACGATGGGTGGCCTGTGGGTAGACTATGAGCTGCAGACTTCTATCAAGGGCCTCTTCGCTCTTGGTGAGTGCAACTTCTCCGACCACGGTGCTAACCGCTTAGGTGCTTCTGCACTGATGCAGGGTCTGAGCGATGGCTATTTCGTCATTCCTTACACCATGCAGAACTACCTCTCTGACCAGATTCAGGTGAAGAAGCCGTCTACCGACGCTCCTGAGTTCGTAGAGGCTGAGAAGGGCGTGCAGGCTGAGATCGACCGTCTGATGGACATCCAGAACAAGCAGAGCGACAAGTCGAAGCTGATGAGCGTTGACTCCATCCATAAGGAGCTCTATAAGATAATGTGGAACTATGTTGGTATGGCCCGTAACGAGGCCGGCCTGAAGAAGGCTCTTGAGATGCTCAAGGAGGTCCGCGAGCAGTTCAACACCTGCGTCCGTATCCCGGGCAGCAAGGAAGGCCTGAACGTAGAGCTTGACAAGGCTATCCACCTCCGTGACTTCATCCTCATGGGTGAGCTCATTGCCTACGATGCCCTCGAGCGCAACGAGAGCTGCGGTGGTCACTTCCGCGAGGAGAGCCAGACCGAGGAAGGTGAGGCTAAGCGTGACGACGAGAACTATATGTATGTGGCTTGCTGGCAGTACCAGGGCGAGAACACTGCTCCTACCCTGCTCAAGGAGCCGCTCAACTACCAGTACATCAAGGTTCAGACACGTAACTATAAGAGCTAAGGCCTCCACCTGCCCCCTCCTGTAGAGGGGGTGGGGAGCGCGAATAAACAACATATTAAATTCAGAATACATAAAATGGATACAAATATTAGTTTTACGCTGAAGGTGTGGCGCCAGAACGGTCCTAAAGCTGAGGGCCACTTCGACACCTTTGAGATGAAGGACATCCCTGGTGATACTTCATTCCTTGAGATGCTCGACATCCTGAACGAGCAGCTCATTGAAGGTGGCAACGAGCCTTTCGTCTTCGATCATGACTGCCGCGAGGGCATCTGCGGTATGTGCTCTCTCTATATCAACGGTCATCCTCATGGCCCTGCACAGGGTGCCACAACCTGCCAGCTCTATATGCGTCGTTTCCACGACGGTGATGTCATCACCGTAGAGCCCTGGCGTTCTGCTGCCTTCCCTATCATCAAGGACTGCATGGTAGACCGCTCTGCCTTCGATAAGATTATCGCTGCCGGCGGCTACACCTCTGTTCGTACCGGACAGGCTCAGGATGCCAACGCTATCCTGATCTCTAAGGAGGCGGCCGACGAGGCTATGGACTGCGCTACCTGCATTGGCTGCGGTGCCTGCGTAGCTGCCTGCAAGAATGGCTCTGCTATGCTCTTTGTCTCTTCTAAGGTCAGCCAGTTCGCTCTGCTGCCACAGGGTCGTCCTGAGGCTGCACGCCGTGCTAAGGCTATGGTGGCTAAGATGGAGGAGCTTGGCTTCGGTAACTGCACCAACACCCGCGCCTGCGAGGCTGAATGCCCGAAGAATGAGAGCATCGCCAACATCGCCCGCCTGAACCGTGAGTTCATCAAGGCTAAGCTTGCCGACTAAGACTTTGTGTCGATGACCCTATCCATGGTCATCGACATGAAAAATATGATAAACGCCCGTGGACATCTCATGTGTCCACGGGCGTTTTTGTTCTGTTATCAGTTTTGTTTTTTACTCTGATATCAGGCTGACGGCATAGCCTCCGCCGTTACCAGTATGGATTTTCAGCACCGTCTTATTAGTCACCGTCTTTGTACTGATGACATAGTGCTCGGGATTGTGTTGCCAGTCACAGCCCTCGGCATCCTGATAAATGGTAGCTTTATACTTGCGGCCTTTGTCAAGGAAGTCAAGACGGATGACGGATGTGCGTGGTGTCTCACCATTGGTACTGCCTACAAACCAGTTGGCACTGCCTTTGGCTTTGCGGGCAGCAGTGATATAGCTTCCCGGTTCAGCCTCTAAGTAGCGGCTGTCATCCCAGTCTACAGCCACATCTTTTATAAATTGGAAAGCATCCATGTATTTGGCATAGTTCTCGGGCAAGTCGGCAGCCATCTGCAACGGGCTGTACATGGTGACATAGAGCGCCAACTGTCGGCAGAGAGTGGAGTGTACATGGTTGTGGTTGTTGGGGTTTACTTTACTCAGGTCCATGCAGAAAATACCAGGTGTGAAGTCCATGGGGCCTCCCTGCAGGCGTGTGAAGGGCAGAATCGTAGTGTGGTTGACGCTGAGCCCAGCTCCGGCATCATATTCCATGCCACGTGCAGCCTCGTTGCCGATAAGGTTTGGCCAGGTACGGCAGAGACCGGTGGGGCGTACCGCTTCGTGGGCATCAATCATGATATGGTGTTTGGCGGCCTCCTTGATGGCGTAGAGATAGTGGTTATTCATCCACTGGCCGTAGTGGTGCTCGCCGCGAGGCAGGATATTGCCGACATAGCCGCTCTTTACGGCATCATAGCCATACTTGTTCATCAGCGAATAGGCAGCTTCCATGTGGCGCTCGTAGTTGCGTACCGATGCGCTTGTCTCATGGTGCATGATGATTTTCACACCTTTGGAATGGGCATACTCATTGAGATATTTGATGTCAAAGTCGGGGTAGGGAGTTACAAAGTCGAAGACATAGTCTTTCTCATGGCCGAACCAGTCCTCCCATCCGATGTTCCAGCCCTCCACGAGTACGGCGCCAATGCCATTTTCGGCAGCAAAGTCGATATAGCGTTTCACATTCTCAGTGTTGGCACCATGATGTCCGTGTGGCTTCACCTTGGTATAGTCGATACTGTCGAGTTGTACAGAGATGAGATCATTGGTGTATGACCACTGGCTCTTGCCAGTAATCATTTCCCACCATACACCCACGAATTTCGTTGGTTTTATCCAACTGGTGTCCTTAATTTTGCAAGGCTCGTTGAGGTTCAGAATGAGGTTGCTGGCAAGGATATTCCTTGCGTCGTCGCTCACCATGATGGTTCGCCACGGACTTGTGCAGGGCGCCTGCAGAGCACCTTTGTCACCACGGGCATCGGGAGTGAGCCAGCTCTCAAAGGTAAGTGTCTTGGGATCGAGGTTGAGGTGCATGCAGCTGTAGTCGACGAGGGCAGCCTCGTGGAGGTTGATATACAGTCCGTCGGGACTCTTCATCTGCAAGGACGTCTGTACACACGTGGGGCCGGCGAGCGTCTGAGAGGCGTTGCCATCAAAGGAATGCGGCCATTTCACCGGTATCTCCGTGAGCTTAGACTTGGTATAGTTGTACTCCTGTGTATCGTAGTCGCCCGGAATCCACCATGCTGTGTTGTCGGCAGCCATGGCAAACTGCGTGTGTTCTTCTTTGATGGTAAAGTAGTTGAGGTTCGGGCTTAATGGAAACTCGTAGCGTAGTCCGAGACCATCATTGTAGAGTCGGAAACGGATATTGAGACCACGCTGGTTCTTCTCTTGTTTCAATGACACGAAGAGCTCGTTGTAGTGGTTACGAATCGTACGCGTCTCACCCCAGACAGGCTTCCAGGTTTCATCAAAGCTTGATGTCTTTGTGTTGTCAAGGGTGAAGCCGGTCTGCAGGTCAGAGAAGTTCTTGTCTCCCGACTTCAGTTCCAGTCCGAGGAAGGAAGGCTTGATAACGGCCTTGCCCTTATAGGAGAGGTCATAGGTGGGTCTCCCATTGGTAGAAAGGAAAAAGTGCATCGTAAGATGCCCGTCGGGTGACGTTAGTGTCTGCTTGCCATTGTCTTTAGCAGGCAGCGAGGCTCCTTGGCACAAGCCGCTGACGGCTAAGAGTGCAAGAAGCAGAAGCTTTCTTAAAGATTTCATGCTTATTAATGATTGGTTTTGTTATTGCAAATATAGCATATTTTATCGGCTCATAAGAGACAACGTAGGCTCAAAGTAGATATTCTGTCCCTGTGTTATGGCATAATCTGCTTATTAATAGCGTATTATACGTGGTATTACAATGCCGTGAAGTATGTCCTACCGCATCATCCCGTTCTGTCTGTGTGTTGAGCTAAAAAACTTTCTGAGCTCATTGCCGGGTGAAATAAGAAAAAACTTGTGATGGTTTCTTAAAGAACAGAAATAAGTTTGTAACTTTGTGTCGCCATCCCAACATGTTATTATCTTGCTTTACAAACATCATTCCTTATGCGAATCGCTACATTATTTATATTGCTGTCTTTGTGCTCGCTTGTGTCTCCATCTTACAGTCAGTCCTTGCTTGACCGTCTTGACAGTGCACTGGCGGCAAAGCCCGAGGTTGTAAAGCAGAAAAACCAGCGGATAGATATTTTGCGCTCCAGTCTCAGTAAGGAGAAAAATCCTGGTATACGGCTCCGGCTCTATGAGCGTATCTATGAAGAATACTATGTCTATAACTTTGATAAGGCAAACGAATACAACGCGGAGGGCTTGAAGTTGGCCAAGAAAGTCGGTGACAGCTATTTCATTGATGTTTTTACGATCAATAGCATTCATCTTCTTTCCATCTCCGGATTGTACTCGGAAGCAGAGAGAACAGCCGGTTCCATCGATGTCAAACGCCTGAGCAGCGACCAGCAATTCTCCTATCACACTGCCTTGTTTGAACTTTATGGCTACTGGTCCGATTACTGCCATGACCACACTTTCAGTCCCCGCTACCGTGCTTATGCCGACAGCAGTCTTGTCAGAGCCATGCGCTTTCTGCCTACCGAGGGTGGTATCAGAAACTATTATATGGGCGAGTGGGCCACCTATGTCCGTCACGACCCGATGATGGCGCGCAAGTATTATCTCAAAAGCCTGCAATACAATAAAATTTCCGACCGCACTTATGCCATGGCTTGCTTCGCCTTGGCTGGTAACTACCGTAACAATAGTGGGAAGGATGGCGAGAAACTCTATGAGAAGTATATGACTTTGGCAGCTATCAGCGATGCCAGCAATCTCACCATGGAGAACTTTGCACTGCGTAGCCTTGCCATCTTCTTTTATCAAAACGGGCGGGGCGACATCAGACGTGCCAGAAGTTATATCACCGAGGCGCTCAACGACGCTAAATTCTACAACAGCCGACTGCGCATCATAGAAATATCGCAGGATTTGCCTACCATCATCAACCACTATCAGAAGGCTTTGGGCAAGCGGAACCACAACCTGAAATTGGCGTTGATAGCCAACTCCGTCCTCATCGTCCTGCTCCTCGTCGTCATTGCCTTTATCTTCATGCTCAACAAACGTCTCAACTATAGCCGGATACGACACAAGAAAGCCAACGAGCAGCTAAAGGTCTCCTATGAGAAACAGGAGCGGTTGAACAAGAGTCTGGCATGCCTCAATGAGCAGCTCCGTGATACCAACCGACGCCGAGAGCACCTTGCCAAGCTCTTTATAGATTTATGTGACAACTACATCTCTCGGCTTGCCAAATATCAGACACTCGTCAAACGTAAGATTAAGGCCGGACAGGTGCAGCAACTTCTCTCACAGGTCACTTCGTCACGGCTCTCCACAGAGGATGCCGACGTTTTCTATCATCGTTTCGACGATGCCTTCCTTGCTCTGTATCCAACATTTGTTAACGAGTTCAATAATCTGCTGCGTGATGGCGAGCAGGTCTATCCCAAGCAGGCCGGAACGCTGACCACAGACTTGCGAGTCTTCGCACTCATCAGGCTTGGCGTCAGCGACAGTTCTGAAATATCCAATCTTCTCTTCTATTCCCCACAGACCATCTACAACTACCGTTCGCAGATGAAAAACCGTGCCAAGAACCGTGACACCTTTGAGGACGATGTCAGGAGACTTTGCACGGTAATGAAATAGCTGAGATTCAGATTTCGTATATAAGCAAATTTGCATCGGAAATAAAAGAGAGGGCACTATGCTATGTACATATTTATGGTATCTCTCCTCATAAATATTCCATGTATAGTGCCCCCCTTGAAAAGCAAATGAGACCGGTATTTATTTCGTCAGCTTCACGATTTTGCATCCGTGAGCTGGAACATTATATTCGAGCCTGTCGGTGACGGAGCCTTCGTCCTCATGCTTCCACAAGTCGCGTACCTTATAAGTTCCGCTCAATCCTATGCGGGAGAGGTCCAGACTGCGTGTCTCTGCCGACTGTTCACGGTTGAAGAATCCGATAATCCACGAGCCATCCTTCATCTGACCATACCAAATCTCGCCATCAGTACCATAGAAAGTGCGGGCCAGGGGCTGACCGACGAAGCCGTCCTTCTGCAAAGCAAGCAGCTCTGAGTTCTGGAAGAACTTCAAATCCTCGGCCGACGGATAATCGGTCACGGCAATGGGGCCGCCGGCCAGCAGCGGCAGTGACACTACCGACATTTTCTCATCATCGTTGGCATAGCTGCCAATGCGGATGAAATCACCATCGAGGCGTATCTTCTTGCGACCGGAAATCTTTGACCAGTTGATAAAACCGTCGAAGGCATTCTCGGAGTTGGGCCATCCGCCACGCAGCGTACCACGGTTGTTGTCAGAGAACCGGTACCAGGAGCCTTCAAGAGCGTCGGCATCAATACGAATCATGTTGCCGGCATACTTCTCTATGATAGCGTCGTTCTTCAGGTGGGGCATCACGAGCGAGACATAGATGCCGTATTTCTTCGCATACTTGTTAATCCACTGCAAGCCCTTGACATACCGCTCGCGACCGTAGCCCTTGTCAATTTGGTCATTGTAGTTCATACCGTCTTCATACCAGGACAGGAAGTCCATACGTATGAACTTTACGCCCAGATCGGCATAGTGCTTGAAGAATCCCTCAAAATATTCCTCAGCGCCAGGGTGAGAGGTGACGACCCACCAGAAATGATCGTCTTTTGTCGGGTGCAGCACATCGGTGTCTATCGCCGGATTATATCGCAGGCTCCCCACGGTGATGCCGTCAGTACCCGGGATGATAGCATTGGGATTGGTGTAGTGAAGCCAGAAGGGACTGTCGTAGACACCGAGCTTCAAGCCCTTGGCCTTCAACTTCGCCACGATGGTGGAAAGTTCCACCTCCGGAGAGTTCTCGTTCTTCTCCGTGCGGCTGTAACGTGTCATGTAGCCGTCGTCACCGCTCATGGAGGCGAAGCCGTCGGTCACAAGCATGTCATAGCCATAAGGCTTGAGATTTGTTGCCACATAGTCGATGGCTTTATCCCAATCGGCTTCAGTGAAGATATTGGGGAAAGAGCCTTCCTTTTCCTGCTGGCGCAGTGATCCGTATACACTCCAATAGAGCGGTGCATAGTCTTCGCCTTCCGTCTCTGCCAGTGGAGTGAGCCCCACTGTAGGGTCTTCCTTGTCAACCCGGAGGTCGCTCGTCACATCCCAATCATTGCTGTTGCTGCAGCCTAACAGCAGGGTGCACAGGGCAACTCCCGCTAAAATATACTTTTTCATATCTGTGTCTGTTGATTAATTACGATGACTTCTTTTCTTGCTGTTACTTGATCCGACATATTCTGCTGAAATCTTGTGATTCTCCATGTCGACCTTGATGATATAGTTCCCGGCCTTGTTCACCTGCCACTGGTTGTCCGCGTCCTTGCCGTTCCCGGCCACGATGCCATCGGCAGCTACACCATTCTCGTCAATGATTGTCCCATTGGCAGGTGCATAGAACCAGTCCTTATCCTTAGTGCCAAAGTCGCCTTCATTGGTAGACATCAGTTTGAAAGTACCCTCATGGAGCTCGCCTTCATAGACAAACTGATGGTCGCCAACCTTGTTGAAAGCGGGAGCCTCACCTATCGACCAGCCTTTTCCAGCTGAGCCGAGGAGGTAGAGTGTCTCTGTGGCCCATGGATCCTTCTTGGGGTCGGCCACAAAGGACTTCACCGTCACTGTGCGGTTGGTAAGGTCGAAGACGAGCGTGTAGGTACCAGCCTCTGTCACCTTCCATTTGTTGTCGGCACCGCCCACGCTCATACCTTGTTCGGCCACACCGTCACCACTCACAGCCACATCGGCAGAGGGAGCCTGAATATAAGGACCGGCAAAATCCTTCAAGACGGTCTTATCATAAGCGAGCTTGAAGCTGCCTGCATTAAGATGTCCGGTATAGGTGAACTGCAGGGGATTGTCTGATGTCTTGGTGAACATCGTAGCGGCCTCTGTTGTCCAGCCGGCAGGAGTGGCATCCCCGATGAAACCGAGAGTTTCTGACACAATAGGTGGCACAGGCTCGGCACCTTCGTATTTGACAGCAATGGTATAGTCACGCAGATTGATGGTGATAGTATAGATACCAGCCAGTGTGACTTTCCATTTCAAGTCATCACCGCCTTTGCGGATATCAATCTTGTCGCTTGCCACACCACTGGCATTAATCTCGGTGTTTGCCTCTGGTGCATAGGCAAACATGGCCCCCCAGTCACCCGTAGAGAATGGGAACTTCAGCTCGCCGGTGTTGAGCTTGCCATGGTAAGTGAACACAAACTTATCCGATGCATCCTGGGTCAGCTCCGTAGGATTGTCGATAGACCATCCGGTTGGAGTGGCATCACCCACCATGTAGAGATGGCTGACTTTCAGAGGCAGCTCCTTATCAATGACGACAATATCTTTATCGTCGTTGCATGACAGCAGGGCCAAAGGACCTGTCAAGGCCATAAGCGCATACAATGCATATAGAATGATTCTTTTCATGTCTTTCACTGTAATAAAGTTTCTAATAAAGTGTATTCTCTGCTAAGCTACCTCTTTATTTCTCATAGCCTGGATTTTGGTGGAGAGAACGATTGGCTCCGAGAATGTCCGGATGGAAGGGGAAGATGAGTGTGTGGCTGTCGGCATCGGCAGGCTTATCCCACCAAGCATCGAGGAACTTGCCAAAGCGTATCAAGTCAATACGCCGGCGGCCTTCTGCAAAGAACTCACGGCCCCACTCGTCGAGCATCTCCTTCATGTCTAAAGTTGCCGTGCCATCAGGAGCATAGAGTGCTGTGTGCCAGTCCGACTGGGGATAGTTGCGCTTGCGCACCTCGTTGAGAAGCTTGCCGGCGCCTTCCACGTCTCCCTGGCGAAGCTTGCACTCTGCAAGGCTGTAGATAATCTCCGGCAGGCGAATCTCGCAGTAGTCGGCCTCGAGCTGCCCACTCTCGGCATCGCTGTAGAGCGGATATTTCACAAACTGATATCCTGAGTTGTCATCGCCATCCTCCAGACGGCTGTCGGCTGAGGCCAGCCACTTGTCACCATCTGTAGCGCCAAACTTGCCTACAGCGTCACGCAGGTCAAGGGTATACTTGCCGTTGTGATCCTTCAGATACTGAGTGTTGCCGTTGTCGTCGGTATAGGCTATCTTGCCAAAGATGAAGAGGCCCTCGCGCTTGTTGTTGCCAAGATTCTTGTACATCTTCAGACGAACATCTGACGGATATTTTCTGAACTTGTCTACGGTCATGCCCAGTTCATAGTTGTATTTCTCGCCCTTGGGGTTATAGCTTGGTGAGCATGAGTACTTCAGGTTATGGCTGCCCTCTTTGTTCTTGGTATCATGGAGCCAGTCACTGGCTCTGGAAGGCACCGACCACCAATACAGATCACCCTTGTAATGCCAATGCGAATAGCCTGCTGATGCGGGGAACGCGAAGATCACCTCGTCGGAGGTCTCATTGTTCCAGTCAAAAGCTTCATCCCAGCGGTCGGCCACCTTGTAGGTGCCATAGTCGCCATTGAGAATCTTTTGAGCTACAGCAGCGCAGTCTTTATAGTGGTCCTCGCCAATATAGACTTTGGCATTGAGGTAGAGTCTGACAAGGAGTGCGGCAGCACCGGCCTGTGTCCACTGTCCCTGAATGTTCTTATTGCCGCCCAGGGCTGTCTTCTTGGTCAGCAAGGGCAGGGACTCTTTCAGCTCAGACTCGATGAAATCGTATATTTTGCGAGGCTCTACCTGCGACATCGTATTCTTGCTCAGATCATAATAGCTCACGCTGAGAGGCACATTACGGAACTCGTCGAGCAGGCGGAGATAGAACCAGGCGCGGAGCACACGGTTCTGGGCCTTGAGGTTGTTGAATTCTGCCTCGTTGAAGCCAAACTTCCCGGCAGAGAGCCTGCTGAGGTCTTCGATGACGAGATTGGCCTGGCCGATGCCTTGATACATACCGTTGTATTCGCTTTGTGCCTCGCCGTTGGTGTTGAGCCACTGATGGCGGTGCAGGCGAGCCCAGCGGCCACCGTCGTCCCACCAGTCCTCACGTGTGGGAGTGATGAGCTGGTCGGCGGTCTCCTCGTTGAGGACTTGCCGGCTCTGAATGCTCCAGAAACCATGCTCAAAAGGCCGGAACACGGCACGGACAACATCGTCTTTCGTGTTATAATAGTTTTGTGATGCCACCTGGTCGTAGAGCGTCTCATCGAGATCGGTGCAGCCTGTGGTGACCGTGAGTGCCGCTACTGACATGAATAGGGCAGAATATTTCAATATCTTGTTCATTGCTAAAGTGTTTTTGAAATGTTGACACAGTTTTAGAAGTCAAGCTGTACGCCCACGAGGAACTGTCTCGTCGACGGATAGTAAGATCTGGAGCCTGTAGCGCCAGGATTGAGACCGTTGACCTGATAGGTCGAGGGATCAACTCCTGAGAACCGTGTCCAGGTATAGAGATTACCGCCTGTGGCATAGATGCGTGCAGCGTCGAGATACTTGCAGTTCTTCAGACGGAAGGTGTAGCCCAGGCTCACTGACGAGAGCTTGAGATAGTCGCCCGGCTCAAGGAAGTAGTCGCACACGATAGGATTCTCGGAGATAATCTTGTTCTTGCTGTAAGCCTTGTCCATGACATTGCCCTGGAAGTTCTTCGTACCATAATAGAAATCATGGATGTTGAAGATGTCAAAACCGAGAGCGGTCTGGAAGAAGATGGATGCGTCAAAGTTCTTATAGCGGAAGGTATGGGTCATAGATCCCGTGAATTTCGGCAGTCCGTTGCCCACATACTGTCGGTCGTCGTCGGTAGCGTTGTCGGCAAGGACCATATCGCCGTCTTTGTCGTAGACAATCCAGCGGCCCTGTGGGTCGACACCGGCGTATTTCAGCATGTAGAAGCTGCCGATGCGGCGTCCTTTCTCAATACGCTGCAATGTATGGAAAGGATAGGGGTCCTCGGGGCTCACCACGTCATAATAGTCCTGACCGATGAATTTGCTGTTGCTGAAGCTTTCAAACTCATTGCTCATCGTTGCACCGATGACGTTGAGAGTATAGCTGAAGTCTTTGGTCCTTACAGCATTCCATGTGATATCAAACTCGAAGCCGCTGTTGCGCATCGTTCCCACATTGACAAAGGTTGTGGTGAACAGATAAGGTGGTACAGAGACATTGTAGTCGCCAAGGAGGTCCTGCTGCTTGCGGATATAATAGTTGAACGAACCGTGGAGGTTGCCGTTGAAGAGCGCCCAGTCAAGACCGATGTTCCAGTTTTTGCCTTTCTCCCAGTGAAGGTCTGGGTTCACATTCTTGCCAGGGCCCCATACCTGATAGTATTTCCCATTGTACATGTAATATCCAAATCCAGACATGGTGTTGAGCGACTTGTAGGAGTCGAAGTCCTGGTTACCGGTGACACCATAGTCGGAACGCAGCTTGAGGTCGGTGAGCCAGCCTTTGGTGCCCTCCATGAACGGCTCGTCAGAAATACGCCAGCCCACGGAGACGGCAGGGAAGTTACCCCATTTGTGATTGGCACCGAACTTCGATGAACCCTCATGTCGCAGAGAGGCTGTGAACATGTAGCGGCCATGCCAGTCGTAGCTCACGCGGCCAAAGAAGGCTATCAGCTTGGAGTCGTTCATATAGGAGCCCATGTCTACCTCGCCCTCGTCTTTGGCATAGGTGCCGCTGCCAAGGTTGTTGTCCTCAAGGGCATCGTTGGGAAAGTCTTTGTTGTAGGCATTCAGACCGGAATACTTGTTGTACTCATACGAATAGCCGAGCATGACTTTCAGATTGTGCTCGCCCCAGGAGTTGCTGTAGTTGGTAATCCACTCTACGCTCTGCATGGATGACTTGGAATAGTCTTGCGAAGCCTCACCGGAACGGCCGGCATTGATCTCCAGCGTACTCGTTGACGGCCGGAAGAACTGGTTGTAGTTGTCATACTGATGGTCGGCAAAGGTAAGCTGCGTCGTGAGAATCTGCTGTCCCGGATTCTTCAGCAGAAGGGGGAAGAGATTCAGCCTGACGGAGGCATCCCAGTCCAGGAGCTTTGTTGTACCTGTATTCTTGTCAAGCTTGAGGAGTTCCACGGGGTTGTAGCCTGCTGCCTGCCCCTTGAAGTTATAATATTGTACCGGATTTTGCGGATCCATGACAGGCGTAGTAGGATTGGCCTCGATGGCATTGCGGAAAACATCCCATGACGCATTCTTACGATAGGCAATACGTGGCGATATATTGAGCCCAAAGGTGAGGAGTCCACTCTTCGTGGTGTGGTTCAGAGATACGTGCGCGCCATACTCGCGGCGGTTGGAATAGCGGTCCACGCCCTCTGCATTGCGGTAGTCCATCGAGGCGCGGTAGTTGGACTTTGAGTTGCCACCGCTGAAAGTCAGGGTGTGCTGTGTGCGCACGCCCACCCGGCTCACCTCATCAAGCCAGTCCGTAGAGCCGCCAAGGTCGTAGCCGTAGCCGGAAGCAATACGGTTGGCACGGTATTCGTCAGCGTTCAGCATGTCAAGCTCTTTCTTGATGACATCGAAGGATACGGTACCATTGTACGTGGTATGCAGAACACCGTCGCGGGACCCCTTCTTTGTAGTTACAAGAATGACGCCATTAGAGCCACGGGTACCATAGATGGCGCTGGCGGCACCATCTTTCAGCACGTCGAAGCTTTCAATATCGTTAGGGTTGAGGTTGGTGAGGTTGCCACCGGGCACACCGTCGATGACAATCAGAGGTCCTAAGCCGGCAGCACGGGAGGATACACCACGCACCTGGATGCTGGCCTGGTTGTTAGGATCACCGCTGCCGGTGTTGGTGATGCTCACGCCAGCCACCTTGCCCTGAATCATCATGGAAGGGTCGACACTGGCCATCTTGGTGAAGTCACTGGCCGAGACATGCGAGATGGCGGAGGTCAGCTCCTTCTTGTCCATCGTACCGTAACCGATGACGACGACCTCATCGAGCTTGGCGGCGTCTTCCTTGAGTTGTACTGTGATGTCGGTGTTTCCATCAAGCGTGATGTTCTGTGTCTGGAATCCTATATAAGAGATGGTGAGGGTTCCTTTGGCGGGTACAGACATGCTGAACTTGCCGTCGAGGTCTGTGACGGTTCCATTGGCTGAACCTTTCTGCATGACAGTGGCTCCGACAACAGGCTCTCCCTTATCATCCTTGACCACACCATGGATTTTGACATCCTGGGCCAGCGATGAGAGAGAGGTCAGAGAGAAGGTGCATAGCATTGCCGCCCTTCCTGCAAATGATAAGATTGATCTCATACTATTTTTATGTTTTGATGTTATTGGTTCTCAGCTTAAAGAGATAAGCTCTTTTTTGTTGTTAGGGCAAGATTATACTTGCGCACTTTGGTTGTCGAATGGGGTATTCTTTAATTTTGAGGCAAAGTTAAGCGATTTGCTTACGAATTATTAACATAAGTAGCCGAATAGTAGAACAGCTATTGCCAATCATGCTATTAGAAGCTTGTAATCAACCTATTACGGCTTAATGTTTTTATAACATAGTAGAGTGTACTCCTAAAAAGAAACGCAAAATGCTCGACAGCTAAAGGCTCATGGGCGTGCTGGTGCCTGCGTAGCTGTCTGCAAGAATGGCTCTGCTATGTACTGATGATACGGGAGGACGCTTCTGACGGCCTATCGTCAGACTCGTCCCGATAAGTGCTGTGATTGCATTAGTATGCCCTTATTCTGTTCCCTGGCATATGTCACAGACATCCCTGGCATATGTCGCAGATATCGTTGGCATATGCTACAGACATCGTTGGCATATGCCGTAAAGCATGTTTGTGCCGCATGACACACAGCGCTGTGCCGAGTAACGTCGTGTGCGTGCGGGTAAAGCAGCAACTTTGGCGCGTCCATGCCTTCGTTAGGTGTGATAAGATCGTATTGGCGAAATGCGGATTACCCAAAATATCCTAAAAAGGTTGTATTTCGGAAGTAATTTGCCATGTTTTATATAACTTTGTAACATTATTGCAAATTTCTTCTTATGGATATTTTCTTGGATGTAAACAAAGTCACCAAACGGTTTGAAAACCATGTGGCGCTCAACAACGTATCGTTGTCGGTCCGCAAAGGCCGTGTCTTTGGCTTGTTAGGTCCCAACGGCGCTGGTAAGACAACGCTGATTCGTATCTTGAACCGCATCACGGCACCGGACAGTGGCCAAGTGATCTTCGACGGTCGTCCTATGGAGCCTGACGACGTGATGCGGATTGGTTATCTGCCGGAAGAGCGCGGACTGTATCGTAAGATGAAAGTAGGGGAGCAAGCCGTCTATCTCGCAAGGTTGAAAGGACTTAGCAAGGAAGAAGCGGTGACACGGCTACGAGCCTGGTTCGATAAGTTCGGTATCATGCCTTGGTGGAACCGCAAGCTCGAAGAGCTGTCAAAAGGTATGGCGCAGAAAGTGCAGTTCATCATCACGGTACTCCACAACCCAGACCTTCTCATCTTTGACGAACCGTTCTCTGGCTTCGACCCTGTCAATGCCGAACAGCTAAAGCAGGAAATCCTTCAACTCAAGGAACAAGGTCATACGATCATCTTTTCTACCCACAACATGGCAAGCGTCGAAGAAATCTGCGACGACATCGCGCTCATCAACCACTCGGAGGTGGTCTTGCAAGGAGAGATGCGCCAGATCAAGGACAGGTTTCGCACAGGACTTTACGAATTGAATACTCGTCAGACATTGGCAGAAAAGCAACAGGCCTCGTTCTCCGTCGTAGCTCACGATACACGATTGGGCATGGAGCACTATCTCCTTCAGGCAAAAGAAGGGGTTACGGGCAATGAGCTTGTCAAGCAACTCTGCGGGCAGGTTGAGATTCACTCCTTTGCTGAGCAGATGCCCTCGATGAACGACATCTTCCTCAAGGTCATAGGCAAGGATACAAAGTGGAATGAAGAACAAATAGAAAGTAAGTCATGAAGAAGATACTGATTATTATCCAGCGCGAGTTTCTGAAACGTGTACAGAAGAAGAGTTTTATCCTCCTTACTATTGCTACGCCGTTCTTGATGGCTGCTTTGATATGCATTCCTCTCTGGCTTTCCTCTGTAGAGAATGACAAGCAGCAGCATGTCGCCGTTATCGACCCGTCGGGGGTCTACGTCAAAGCTTTACAGGGCTCGCGCGCTTTCGAGTTCACGGCACGGCCGGCGCTGACAAAAGCCATGCAGAGCGACGACTCGCCTTACGACGCAGTAGTAACTGTCTCGGGCGACTTGGTAAAGAACCAGGGAGCGGTAAAGGTATACAGCCGGAAGGAAGTTCCGGCCAACTTGCTCGACTACATTCATTCCCGTTTTGAGGAGACCGTGCAAAAGCAGAAGCTTGCTTCGGCGGGGATTCCCGGGCTTGACAAGATCATTGTTGATGTTCAGCAGAGTGTGCCTGTAGAGACTGTCAAATGGAACGACGAAGGGGAGCAACAGGCTTCTAACACCGACGTGGCTATCGCTGTCGGCTTCATTTTTACCTTCCTCATCTATATGTTTGTCGTCTCCTATGGTGCCATGGTGATGCAGAGTGTCATCGAGGAGAAGACCAACCGCATCGTGGAGCTGTTGGTGAGCAGCGTCAAACCCTTTCAGCTGATGATGGGAAAGGTCATTGGCGTCATGCTCGTAGGCTTGTCGCAACTTGCTTTGTGGGCAGTCATGTTGGCTGTCATCCTTGGGATTGCTTCCGCAGGCTTCGGGGTCACCGTGATTTCACCGGAGGTGAAAACCGTTCTTACGGCGCTTACCAATCTGCCTTATATTGAAATCAGCGTTATGTTCCTATTGATGTTCATTGGCGGCTACCTGCTTTATGCCAGTTTCTTTGCGGCGACGGGTGCCAGTATCAATGAATAGGAGGACGCCAACCAGTTCATTGTTCCAGTGACGCTGATCACGCTTTTCGGGCTCTATGCGGCCATGTACAGCGTGGAGAACACGGACGGCCCGTTGGCTTTCTGGACCTCTCTCTTCCCGCTTACCTCGCCCATCGTTATGATGGTCCGCATTCCGTTCGGTGTACCTTTATGGCAGGAAGTGCTCAGCGTCGTTCTGCTCTATGCCACGGCCTTCCTCATGATATGGCTTGGCGGAAGGATTTACCGCGTGGGTATTCTGATGTATGGCAAGAAGCCTACGATAAAGGAGATTATGAGATGGCTGAAGTATTAAGTTACGCAAGCTGATCATTACTTCTTGTCAAGTCAGTCACATTTAGGGGCTGGTCTTGTGATGGTCCACAAAATGTTCGAATTACCCTCGGAAAATAGCCGCGCACATCTTTATTTATGAATTATTTTCAAGTAGGAAACTTTACTAAGCAGACTTCATTTGTTATCTAATGTTAAAACTCTAGTCTATGATGTAACAATTCTGCGGCTGAGTCGTCATTCCAACAGATACGTTTAAAAATGGACTATAAATACATCAGTCAGCTCTTGGACCGCTATTGGCGCGGTGAGACTTCTCTTGAGGAGGAGGACATCCTGCGTGCGTTCTTCAGCCAGAATGAAGTTCCGGCTGAGTTGCAGGTCTATCGCCCTCTTTTCTGCTATGAGGCAGAGGAGCCGGTGAAGGATGTGCTGGGTGATGATTTCGATGAGAAGATTCTCGACATGACAGAGAATGCCAAGACCGTAAAGGTAAAGGTTATTCCAATCACCCAGAGACTCAAGCCGCTTTTCAAAGCAGCGGCAGCCATCGCTATCGTCCTGACTTTGGGAAATGCGCTGCAAGTGCCTTTCGCTGAGAAACAAAACCCTATCAGCAACTACGACGGCTATTACAAGCCGGAGCTTGACAAGGGTACCAGTGTGGCTTACGGTGACAGTGCGGCTATTGACACCATGCAGCAGAGCATGATGATGCCCGAAACCCAAGCCAACTAGACAATGTTAAAATGAATATTTCTATGCTTTCTCTATAAAATCATGTTTAGTAAAACAACAACGAAGCTGTGAAGTTTCGATTCTCTCAAATTTTTCATAACATACTAACGTAGAAGGAACTGCCGCTCAATCGTGAGTTTGGCAGTTCCTTTGTCTTTATACCCTCTTTACATCAAGCCATTACCACCTACCACCCATCACCTAACACCTACCACCTGAAATATTACTGCATCGAATAGGTATGCACGCTTGTCCCTTGTGCTGCAGGCAGGTAGTTGACGCCCCACCAGCACATCTGTAGCAGGCAGAAGGTGACCACCACCATACACAGTGCTATCTTGGGCTTGTTGGGCTCCGTCTTCCGGAAATGTATATAGACAAGATAGCTGAACCAGGTGATGGCCGCCCATGTCTCCTTAGGGTCCCAACTCCAGTAGTGTCCCCAAGCCTCTTTTGCCCATAAGGCGCCCATCAGCATGCCAAGGGTCAGGAAGGCGTAGCTGACAGCCACGAGGTCGTCGGCGATGGCCATCTCCTTTCCCATGTAGCAGTATCCTTGCCTTTCTTTATAAACAGGTAGAGCGCTAAGATGAAGGCAGCGCCAAGCATGGCATAGGCGAGCATGTAGACGATGACGTGGGGTGCGAACCACGGACTCTGCAGGGCAGGCATCAGCGATTTGCTGTGAAT
The DNA here is from genome assembly GCA_900543585.1 of uncultured Prevotella sp. Lineage (GTDB taxonomy): Bacteria > Bacteroidota > Bacteroidia > Bacteroidales > Bacteroidaceae > Prevotella. The sequence goes on along the minus strand of UQRP01000025.1, from coordinate 567 downwards.
CTCCGGCTTGAAGAGGTTGATGCAGACAAAGACGGTGGCGAGGATGGTGGAGAAAGTCAGTATCCACTTGTAGCGCCAGCGCAGGAAGACGATGAGGCCGGCTAAAGGCAGGAAGAAGCTATACCACAGTCTCGTCTCACCCATTGTGCGCATGGGCGGGCGTTCGAGGGCCTGCCAAAGCATGATGATATATCCAAGAAAAATGACAAGACCTACGCTCGTCGTCACTGTGGCGAGGTTGCGCTTATCTTTCCAGGCAAGGTAGGCGCCGGCTATCCAAAAGAGCAGTGCCGTGAGGGCAAAATATATAAAGTAGTTCCAAATCATAGTATTGCGATGTTAGGCATTCGTATCTTTCTTAGATGCTTCCGAGGCAGTGAAGAACATTCCTAAAGCTCCGATGGCAAGGAATAAGATACCAATATAGACCACAGGCAGCCATGGGTCGCTGACAAGTTCGAAAACGCTCAGCGTACTCCATTTCCCCATCTGCTCGTTATAGCTGAGCTGGTAACCTGAGTTCGGGATAAGTTAAGTCTCTTGTATAGAAACGAATCTTACTTTCAT
>UQRP01000024.1 GCA_900543585.1 uncultured Prevotella sp. | reverse complement strand
TGAACCCCACACCATTGGGATGGAAAGGCAGGAACGTATCTGCCTTCCAGGCTATCTCCACAGGAGCAACAGACTCCAAGACCTCCCTGATGGCGACATCAGTCATATGTCCCTTGCCGGTAGCGGCAAGACTGCCATAGAGAGTGACATGGAAGGCTTTGGCCACGGGATGGGTCCGAAGATAGAGTTGGGCCGCCTTCTGAGGACCCATGGTATGGCTCGAAGACGGTCCTTTACCGATACGATATAATTCTCTGAGAGATTTCATAAGTAAGAAGAACAGATTTAATGCGTTGTATTTGCAGTTTGTGTTTTCATCGGCAAAACTATAAAAAAAACATCAGTAAGAATCATCTTTCTCGTTTTTTTTCATGCCGGCAACAATAATCCCCTCCATCAGCCTATATCGCCAGCGCTTTCATCGTCGTTGTCTTGTTCTTAAAAGTCTGTGCATCGACCTTTCTGCCCCGCAGGCTCCGCACCTTCGGCATATCCTCAAACCACCGGTCATTGGTCGTGTACCAAGCATAACGGCTGATGAGTCGCACGTGTGGTAAGCGGCTGTTGAGGACACCGGCAAACTTTGGGTTGACAGACGACAGGAAGTGGGTGCCGTCTTTCATCTCTATAGCCAAAACCAGGTAGGTATTGATAACCTTTGCTGAGCCGGTGGATGCCTTCGGTGTCCCATTCATAGATGTGCGGACATGGATGTCCCACCCTTCACGGTTGAAGCGGTCCATCATCCCCCGGAAGACAACGCCATGGGCCGACGTATCCTTAATGCCGCTCGAAGCAATGCTCAGATGTATCATCTCGTGAAGGAGAACATTGCGGAACTGGAATTCCGTCTGGTCATAGAAGTTGCTGAGGGTCAGTGTGAACGCATTCTTCACCCCACCCGAGGGGCCTTTCCACATCAGACCACGCTGATAGGACAGCGAGCCCAACTGGGTGCGTGACCGCCCGATATGGAAGGTTGGTGTGGGTAATAGCCCACCAAAATAACGGCTGTTGAACTGCCGGAAATTATCTTGAAGCCAAATAATATCTATCTGCATACGTCTGCGCGATGATCATGACTGCAAAGATACACATTTTGCCGCACACTGCTCGCCATATAGTCACAAAAAAACTGACGTATGCCGCGATGATGCGCGGCATATGCCAGCGATATCCGTGGCATTTGCCAACGATATCCGTGGCATTTGCCAGCGATGTCTGTGGCATTTGCCACAGATCAGTTTGCACGATAGCTTCACCATGAACAGTCTTGTCAGACTTCATATTGATAATTACTAACTACTAATTACTAACTCCTTTCCACCGCCCTCGCGAGTTTCTCAAGGCCTTGGCGGATGTATTCGCGGGGCGAACCAACATTGAGGCGCATGAAGCCCTCGCCACCAGGGCCGAACATCTCGCCATCGTTGAGGGCAAGGTGGGCCTTGTCGATGAAGAGGTCGAGAAGGGCATTGTGGTCAAGTCCCAGACCGCGGCAGTCGAGCCATACCAAGAAGCTGGCCTCAGGACGGATGGGGTGGATTCCTGGAATATTGTCTTGACAATATTTCTCGACAAAGCGGATGTTGTCCTCGACATAAGCCAACATTTCCTTGCGCCACTCCTCACCATGGCGGAAGGCCGCGATGGTGGCGATATGCGCGAAAATATGCGCCTCATCGAGCTCATTGGCATGGAGCCAGCCATAAAACTTCTTACGCAGGTCGGGATTGGGGACGATGGCATGAGAAGAGATGACGCCAGCGATGTTGAACGTCTTCGTAGGAGCCTGCATGGTGATACTGATTTCCGCTGCCTTCTCTGAGACGGAGGCAAAAGGAATATGCTTGTGTCCGAAGAGGGCAAGATCAGAGTGAATCTCGTCACTGATGACGACGAGATGGTGGTCATAGCAGAAGTCGGCAAGCCGCTGCAACGTTTCTTTCGGCCAGCAAATACCACCTGGATTATGCGGATTGCAGAGGATGAGGACACGGCACTTGTCATCGCAGATGCGCTCCAGACTGTCGAAATCCATATCGTAGCGCTCACCCGCTGTCTCCACACCATCACGTTTCTCGGCTTTCACCCTCAGCGGATTCCAGACTACCTCGCGGCCATTAGCACGTGGCACGAGGAAGAAGGGATGATAGACGGGTGGCATGACGATGACCTTCTCGTCAGGCTTGCAAAAAAGGTTGGCAATGATACCTATACCCTTCACAATGCCAGGGATGAAGTTGATCCACTCGGGCTGAATCTCCCATCCATGGTGCTCTCTGACCCAGTCGATGATGGCAGGACGATAGTCATCGGGCTCTACTGTATATCCTAAGATGGGATGCTCAAGGCGCTTCTTAAAGGCGTCAAGGATAGCAGGGCAAACGGCAAAGTCCATGTCAGCGACCCACATCGGCTGTAGGTCGTCGCGGCCCCACCGCGGCTTCAACGCCTCATGCATGAGGTCGCCAGTACCCCGCCGCTCTATGATATTGTCGAAAGAATACATAGTAATGAATAATTTGTAATGAGTAATGAGTAATGGGCCTCACTCCTACCCCTCTACGGCCTGGCGTATATCTTCGAAGAGGTCATCGACATCTTCGAGGCCGATACTCAGACGGACAGTGGTGTCGAGGACATCCATCTTCTCCTTTGCCTTGGGCGAGAAGAGACCGAAGATGGTGCTGTAAGGATGGATGGCGAGGGTGCGGTTATCGAAGAGATTGGTAGCACGATGGATGAGCTTCAGCCGGTTGAGGAAATTGAAACAGGCTTCCTGGCTCTCCAACTCAATACATATCATGGCTCCTGCCGTCTCACCAAACTGGCGACGGGCTAACTCATGGTATTTGTTGCTCTCCAAGCCCACGTAGTTGACATATTTTATCTGTGGAAGCGTTGTCATGCGTTTGGCCAGTTCCAATGCGTTGGCAGCCTGAACACGGTAGCGGGCGTCAAGGGTCTCAAGTCCCATTGTCTGCATGAAAGCCACCTGCGGAGTCATGTAAGCACCGAAGTTGAAGAGAATCTCACTCTTGATGGTCTTTGAGAAACCTTCGGTATATGGCGTGCCATAGTCGATGATAAGTCCACCAAGAGAAGTGGCACCGGCACTGATGTATTTCGTGGAAGAAACCACCTCGATGTCCACACCCAGATCCTTAGCTGAGAACATGGTGAAAGGAATCACCGTGGTGTCAGCCACAAGAGGAATATTATGTTTGTGCGCCACCTCGGCAAGCGCCCTGAGGTCGGCAACCTCCAACTGCGGGTTGGTCATAATCTCGGTGAAGATGCAGCAAGTCTTGTCGTTGATAGCCTTCTCCACCTTTTCTATGTTGGTGAGGTCTGTAATATGAAGTCCTACACCGAACTTTCCCAAAGAGGAGATGAGGAGGCTGAAGGTGTTGCCAAACATGTGGACCGACGACACCACATTCTTGCCCTGTGCAGTCAGCGCCAACATGGTGTTGCTGATAGCAGCCATGCCACTGTTCAGGGCTGTCACGCTATATGCTCCCGTGAGGGCGCGGACACGGTCCTCAAAGTTGTCTACGGTAGGGTTCTCACAACGGGAATAGTCTGGAGCATCAATGCGCTCACAAAAAGCGTCTGACATAGTCTTGGCATCGTCAAACTCATAAGCCACAGCATTGTAGACGGGCATGGAAAGAGCGTCGTAAGCGTCGCGACGCCGATAAGGAAGATGAATGGCCTGTGTTGATTTCTTCATTACAATAAATATATTAAGAGGTCTGTTACGAGCGGTTTGTTCTCCGCCCGGCAATCAATACCACTGCACAGCATTGCTGTATCCCGACCGCTTGTCGTATTTCAAGGCATCGGTGAGGGTAGAAGCATTGCAGCGGAAAGTAAAGTTATAGCTCGTATAAGGGCGCAGCACCACTGAGCAGCTCATGTTGAAGCAGTGGAGGTCGCGTTGCAGCGAGGCTGTCGTCATTGACACCTCATGATTGTCGAAATCATAACCGCTGGAGAAGCTGATGTTCCATCCATCGGAGATGCGTACATTGCCGCTAACATTAAGGGTCTGAGAGAACTCATAAGGATAGCGCATGGTGCGGCGATTGAACTTGTTAACATTGGAGCTCTCGCGCATGGTGATACCATAGCCAAAAGTCAAGGACCATGGCATAGAGAAAGCCATATAGCCGTCGCCGTCGGTATCGGCCTTGCCGCCGCCACTTTTCTTCTTGGCACCGCGCTGGCCGTCTATCATCGTGTCATCGACATTGCTCTCCCTGTCGGTATCAATGCCCTCGTCATCGTCGTTGTTCTTATCTTTGTTGTCTTTGTCGTCATCAGAGCTGCCACCTCCGAAGAATTTTCTTATCTTTTCGGGTGTGAGAGTGTAAGAGATATTCTGCGACATACCCTGGAAACGACCAAACTTGCCCATGCCCCAATAAGTGTGGTTGCCGACATAGGGGTTGCCATTGTCGTCGAGCTCATAAGCATAGGATGCGAAGACACCGGTCATGTTGAAGGTGTAGTTCTTCCACCATTTTAGACGCAGACGTACGCTGAGGTCACTTAAGGGGTGGTAGTCGGTAGCCTTATTGTAAGACATAGCAAAGCCGAGCTCATCGATAAGACTTATCTTCTTAAATCCAGTAGAGTCTTTGTCGCTTCGTACCTTCATCTCGATGTTGTTGCTCACATCCCATGATATACTTCCCGTCTTACCCCTTCCCGGCACACCATAGAGGGAGTTCTGGTAAGGCGAATACTGCACGAGCGAGACGTTGCCGTCGGCATCCGTCTTCTGGTAGGTCTCATAATAGCCATAGCGAGAGGCACCGAAGTCTGGAGCATAGCTGAAGCTCACCTGCGGGGTGATGACGTGACGGATAGCCACAATCTTGTCGCCAAAAATTTTGCGGTTGGGCACCCAGAAGCCATAAAGTTTGGTAGATGCCGAGACTGCAAGGTTCCAATTATAGACATTATGGAAACCATAGGTGGTATCGGCAACCTCCTTTTGCGTGGCCTCGTCCCACGACCGCATAATCTTATTGGTATACATGCGGTCGGTGAAATTGAACGACGGATTGATGTTTATATAATTAAATAATATGAAGTTCGCACTGATAGGGATGCTATGCTCCATGCCGTTGCGCCAATCCTTGATGAGGTTGGAGTGCATGAGCTTGTCCTCCTTGGTGGTGATGGAGTTGCTGAACTGTCCCGTATAGCTCATAGAGATCTTCTCATACCAGCGTTCCTTTCCCGTTACATTCTTGCGACGGAAGGGATAGAAGCGTGAGATGGAGATATTCAGGTCGGGGAGCGTCATGGCAATGGTTGAATCGCGCATGTTCTGATTGAGGTTGGCAGTAGAGCTCAGCGTCATACCGATGCTGGAGAAAGTTGTGCTCCAACTCACAGATGATGTACGTGTTGACTGTGTCAGCGACTGCGGGTTGTAGAGGCTGGTCAGGTTGTTGCGCTCATAGCTCGAGGTGGCAAAGTTGACACTTGCCGAAAGCGAGCTGAAAGGGTTGGCCTTGGAATCCTGGCGATGGCTCCACTGCACCTTGAAGCTGGTCTGCTTGGTGTAGTCAGGCATACCCTTATCACCGGTCCGTGTATCCTGGAAGCTGAAATAGAAAGAACCGTTGAACTTATACCGTTTCTTATAGTTACTGGCCGCTGAGAAGCCCCACGAGCCCTTGGTATAAATCTCACCCAAAAGTTTAAGGTCTATCTTATCGCTCAAAGCGAAGTAGTAGCCGCCGTCGCGGAGATAGAAGCCACGGTCAGACTCATCGCCGTAGGTTGGCATGATAAATCCAGAGCTGTAGCTCTTGGTGAAGGGGAAAAAGCCATAGGGGATAGCGAAAGGCAGGGGTACGTCGGCTACAACGAGATAGGCTGGTCCAAAGACAACGTCCTTCCCCGGTCTGACCTTCGCACGCGAGAGTGCAATATAGAAGTCTGGATGCTCCTTGTCGCACGTAGTATAGCGGCCGTGGGCAAGGTAGACGTCGCCATTGTCGTTTCGCTTCGATATCTGACTTCTCAGATAGCCATCCTGCTGCTCGGTATAGGCATTCTGCACCAGACCCTTCTTCGTCTTAAAGTTGAAAGCAATGGTGTCAGTATCATAGGTGTCAGAGCCCATTTTGAAGACTGGGCGTCCCTTAATGCCCCCTTTTTCTGTACTATCAGGAGAGCCTGTGGCATGGACGATACTGGAATCAAGACTCATCTGAATCTTGTCACTCTTCAGGTCCATATTCTCATATTTCACCTCGGCGTCACCATAGAGACGCGAAGTCTTAGTCATGGCGTCGTAGACCAGAGAATCGTTGGCAGTATAGTTCACGGGCGCGTCGATACCGTTTTTCTTGGCACGGTTGGCCGAGTCGGCACGTATGGAGTCGTCAATAGCTTTGTTATGATGGTACACTGCCAACTGCAGGGAGTCCATGTCAAGAGTATCGGGCTCAGCGCTGTCGGCATCTTTGGCAACCTCAGCCTTGGACTTGTTAGCAGAATCCTTCACAGCAACACTATCCTGGACACCAGCATGACGCTTCTTTCGTGGAAAAAGCGTGCTGCTGTCTGCCCAAGCAAACATTATAGCGCAAAGGAAGAGTATGATGAAAGACTTTATCCTCATAATTGTGCAAAATTACATATTAAATTGGGAATATAATATCCTTTTCGCAAATTTAACGTCATTGCAGTGCAAGTTTCCGCAAGTCGGGCAGACGCTACAGCGCAACAACATTGTGAATATTGCAACACATTACATACGCATAAATGAAACTTTGTTTAAAAGTATGGCTATTTCAGCAAATATTCGTATTTTTGCACCATTAAAGGCAGAAGCCAGTATTTAGAAGATAACAGGTTATTAGATATGAACATATTGGAATTGAGTGAGCAGGAGATTGGCCGTCGCCAGAGCCTGCAACAGTTGCGCGATATGGGTATTGACCCATACCCTGCCGCCGAGTACCCCGTAAATGCTGAGTCACAGGATATCAAAGACAACTTCCAGGACGGTGAACAGCGCGATGTTACTATCGCCGGCCGCATCATGGGCCGCCGTGTCATGGGCAAAGCAAGCTTTGTGGAGCTCCAGGATGGCCAAGGACGTATACAGGTGTACATCACACGCGACGACATCTGCCAGGGTGATAACAAGGATCTCTACAATGTCGTCTTCAAGAAATTGCTCGACATCGGTGATATCATCGGCATCAAGGGCTTCGTCTTCAAGACACAGACTGGTGAGATTACCGTTCACGCCAAAGAGCTGACCCTGCTCTCCAAGAGTCTCAAGCCACTGCCTATCGTGAAATATAAGGATGGTGTGGCCTATGACAAGTTCGATGACCCTGAGCTTCGCGCCCGCCAGCGCTATGTCGACCTCATCGTCAACGACGGCGTCAAGGAGACATTCATCAAGCGCGCCACCGTTATCCGTACCATGCGCAAATTCTTCGACGAGCATGGATACACAGAGGTGGAGACTCCTATCTTACAGAATATCCCCGGCGGTGCCTCCGCACGTCCCTTCATCACACACTTCAACGCCCTCGATATCGACATGTATATGCGTATCGCCACAGAGCTCTATCTCAAGCGACTCATCGTGGGCGGCTTCGATGGCGTCTATGAGATAGGTAAGAACTTCCGCAACGAGGGTATGGACAAATACCACAACCCGGAGTTTACCTGCATGGAGCTCTACGTCCCCTATAAGGACTACAAGTGGATGATGTCGTTCACCGAGAAGCTCTTGGAGACCATCTGTATCGCCGTCAACGGCAAGGATGAAGTCGACTACCAGGGCAAGACCATTAGTTATAAAGCTCCTTTCAAGCGCATCTCCATCCTCGACGCCATCAAGGAGAAGACAGGCTATGACCTCGACGGCCTCTCAGAGGCTGAGATTCATGACATCGCTGTCAACAAGCTCAAGATGGACACTGTCGACGAGACCATGGGCAAGGGCAAACTCATTGACGAGATTTTCGGTGAGTTCTGCGAGGGCACTTTCATCCAGCCGACTTTCATCATCGACTACCCGGTAGAGATGTCACCTTTGACAAAGATGCACCGCTCTAAGCCTGGCCTCACCGAGCGTTTCGAGTTGATGGTCAACGGCAAAGAGTTAGCCAACGCTTATTCCGAGCTCAACGATCCCATCGACCAGGAGCAGCGCTTCGTCGACCAGATGAAACTTGCTGACAAGGGTGATGACGAGGCAATGATTATCGACCACGACTTCCTTCGAGCCCTGCAATATGGTATGCCACCAACATCAGGTATCGGTATCGGTATCGACCGACTTGTCATGCTCATGACCGGCAAGGAGAACATACAGGAAATTATGCTCTTCCCACAGCTCAAACCAGAGATGAAGATGCCACAGACATCTGTCAAGGACTGGGAGGACAAGACGGGCTGCCCTGAGAACTGGGTCTATGTCTTGCGCAAAGCCGGCTACAACCTCATCTCCGACATCAAAGATGTCAAGGCGCAGGCTCTGCAGCAGAAGATGTTGGAAATCAACAAGAAATACAAGCTCGGCTACGACAAACCCGACCTTCAGACAATTCAGTCGTGGATTGACAAGGCACAGCAAGCATGAGTTTCGTCAGACAACTGTGGCAGAAGGTGCTCCACCCCATGAAGCCATGGGGTGGCATTGAAGGTGGCATCGCCATCATGGGCGGCGGCTCTTGGGCCACCGCCATTGCCAAGATGGTGGTGGAACAGACGGGGCATATCGGGTGGTATATGAGGCGCAGCGACCGCATCGCTGACTTCAAGCGCCTGGGACACAACCCCGCCTATCTGACAGGGCTATGTTTTGACACGGACGAGATTTCTTTCTCTGCCGATATCAACGCCATCGCGCGCAAGTATGGCACGCTCATCTTCGTCATGCCCTCACCCTACCTCAAGCAGCATCTCGCTAAGCTCACCACAGACATCAGTGGAAAGACCATCGTCACAGCTATCAAGGGCATTGTCCCTGAAGAAGATGTTGTCGTCTCGGAATATTTTCACTCACGCTACAACGTGCCCTACGACCATCTGCTCTGCATTGGCGGACCTTCCCATGCCGAGGAGATAGCCATGCGAAGGCTTACCTACCTCACCATCGGCTGCACCGACGTCAAGACAGCACGGCAGTTTGCCAGCATTCTGGCCAGTGACTACGTGCGTGTAGAGACATCAGCAGACATCACAGGTATAGAATACGCTGCCGTGCTGAAGAATGTCTATGCCATCTGCGCGGGTATCTGCAATGGTCTGCGCTATGGTGACAACTTCTTAGCGGTTCTGCTCACTAACTGTGTCCGCGAAATGGACCGGTGCCTCTCCGTCGTCAACCCCGCCAAACGCAATATCTGCGACAGCGCCTACCTTGGAGACCTCACTGTTACTTGCTACTCCAACTTCTCACGCAACCGCACCTTCGGAACGATGATAGGGCGCGGATACAGCGTGGAGAGCGCTCAGTTAGGGATGAAGATGGTGGCGGAAGGATACTATGGCACGAAATGCATGATGGAACTCAATAAGCAGTATCATGTCGATATGCCTATCCTCGAAACCGTCTATGACATACTCTACAGACAGGCGGCACCTGCGGAGGCCATCCTTGCTTTGACAGAAAGACTGACGTGAAGACAAGGACCTACTGACTGATTCCTTTAATAAGTCTTTAAAAGTATGTCCTTGAACATACGCAAGGAGAAGTCAGAATGTTTGTATATTTGTCTAAAACATAAACAAAAATGGAGAACATCAAATTAGACACCACCAAAGCTCTCTCCTTCCTCAACGCCGACGCGCTGAAAGGTTATGAGCCAAAGGTGAAGGCCGCCCAGGAAGCTCTGGAGAACGGCACTTGTGAAGGTAATGATTTCTTGGGATGGCTGCACCTTCCCTCTGAGATTACCGACGACTTTCTCAACGATGTCGAGGCCTGCACCGAGATTCTGCGCTCTAAGTGCGACACCGTTGTCGTAGCCGGTATCGGCGGCAGCTATTTAGGTGCCCGCGCCGTCATCGAAGCCTTAGGCAACTCCCTGCAGTGGCTCGTCAACGACGCTTCCAAGACCCCTAACGTCATCTTCGCCGGTAACAGCATCTCCGAGGACTATCTCGCAGAACTCACCGACTACCTCAAAGATAAGAAGTTCGGTGTCATCAACATCTCTAAGAGTGGCACCACCACAGAGACAGCCCTTACCTTCCGCCTGCTCAAGAAGCAGTGCGAGGCCCAGCGTGGCAAGGACGAGGCTAAGGATGTCATCGTAGCCATCACTGATGCCGTCAAGGGTGCCGCCCGTAAGACTGCCGAGAAGGAAGGCTACAAGACTTTCGTCATTCCTGACAATGTCGGTGGTCGTTTCTCTGTCCTCACACCGGTAGGTCTGCTGCCTATCGCCGTTGCAGGCTTCGACATCAAGGCTCTCGTCAAGGGTGCACAGGATATGGAGAAGGCTACTGCTGCCGACGTTCCATTTGCTGAGAACCTCTCTGCACAGTATGCTGCCACACGCCAGGCGCTCTACGCTGCCGGTAAGAAGATTGAGATTCTCGCTGACTTCCAGCCCAAGCTCCACTTCATCGCTGAGTGGTGGAAGCAGCTCTACGGAGAGAGCGAGGGCAAGGACCTTAAGGGTATCTTCCCCGCTGCCTGCGACTTCACTACCGACCTGCACTCCATGGGTCAGTGGATTCAGCAGGGCGAGCGCAGCATTTTCGAGACTGTTATTTCTATCGAGCAGCCCAACCGCAAGCTCCTCTTCCCCCACGATGATGAGAACCTCGACGGACTGAACTTCCTTGAGGGCAAACGCGTTGACGAAGTCAACAAGATGGCTGAGCTCGGTACACGCCTGGCACATGTCGATGGTGGCGTACCCAACATCCGTGTCTCCGTGCCCAAGCTTGACGAGTACTACCTCGGTCAGGTCATCTACTTCTTTGAGAAGGCCTGCGGCATCAGCGGTCTCCTCGAGGGTGTTAACCCCTTCAACCAGCCTGGTGTAGAGGCTTACAAGAAGAACATGTTCGCTCTCCTTGGCAAGCCTGGCTATGAAGAGGAGACAAAGACCATTCGCGAGCGTCTGGCTAACGAGCAGTAAACCAACAGATTCTTATTTGCATCCTCTCTGCTCCGTCATGGAGTGGAGAGGATGTCTTTACATCATGAACAACATCCAGCAAGCCATTGCGGACTATAACGCCCGCGCCCCGCATCCGTTTCATCCCCGTGCCGTTCTTTTCGACATGGATGGCGTCCTCTACGACTCTATGCCCCACCATGCTATCGCCTGGCAGAAGTCCATGGCTCAGTTTGGTATCACGATGACGCCTCACGATGCCTACGCCACAGAGGGAGCCCGCGGCTTTGACACTGTGCGCGAGATGGTGAAGCATCAGAAGGGCATAGACATCAGCGAGGAACGCGCCAAGGAAATCTACGGAGTCAAGAGCAGCATTTTCCATAACATGCCCGAGGCGCCCATCTTCGACGGCGTGAAAGCCCTCATGCAAAACATTGTCGACAGCGGACTCTCAGTCAATGTCGTCACCGGCAGCGCCCAAAAGCCCCTCATAGCACGCCTCAACGATGATTTTGGCCAGTGGCTTGCTCCTAACCACATCACCACGGCCTACGACGTCACCCATGGTAAGCCCGACCCCGATCCTTATCTCACAGGGCTACGCAAAGCCGGCAACCTCATGCCCTGGCAGGGGATCGTCGTTGAGAATGCTCCCTTGGGCGTGCGGTCAGGAGTGGCAGCGAAGATCTTCACTGTAGCCATCAACAGTGGACCACTGCCCGACACGGCTTTAGCCAACGAGGGCTGCAACCTCCTCTACCAACGTCTCTCCGACTTCCTCAATGACTGGGATATCCTCATGGCTACTGTCAGAGGCTGACACCCATTCCATTTAATTGTCGCACTATCCATCTATGAAGCATATCATCCTTCTTCTCGTCCTAACGCTCGCCGTCATCAGTTTGAAAGCACAAGAGTCCAATGACTCTACCCCACTCCACCGTCTCGTCGTAGCTGATATCGAGACAAGGGTACCCATGCGCGGCGTTATCGTCAGCACAAAGACGGGCTACCGCGACACCACCAACTGGAGAGGTATCTGCTACGTGCCTGCAAAATTCGACACGCTTACCATCTACAAACACAGCTACATCCCAGAGCGCCTCGTTCAGAGAGAACTCCGCGACTCCACCTACCTCATTCCCGAGGGATCCAGCATCGGACAAGTCACCATCTGGGGAAAGAATCATGTCCAGGACAATGTCAAGGAGTGGAAACGCTATACGCCACTCCCCAACCCCTCAAGCGGCGGCGCTGCCTTCGACTTTGCCAAACTGCTCGATAGACGTTACCGCCGCGACCAGAAGCATCTGAAGAATGTCAGACAGAAGTTCAGAGAGATGGACACCACTGGCGATCCCATCGTCGACGCTTACAACAAAGCCTTAGAAGAAGCTAAGCTGAAAAAAGAAGAGGAGGAGAAAGAAAAAGAGCAGACCAATAACGGTCAAAAAGAAAAAGGTAGTCAGACAAATAATGGCAATCAAATAAATAAAGACCGTCAAAACGACAAAGGCAACCAAGTGATCTCTACGTCCAAGAATAACACCCAGGAGGAAAAGAAATAATGATAGATTACGAATCTCTACGTGACAAGCGCATCGCCGTCTTGCTCTCCGGTGGCGTCGACAGTTCCGTCGTCGTCTACGAGTTTGCCAGCCGTGGCTTCCACCCCGACTGCTTCTACATCAAGATTGGCCCCGAGGAGAAAGAGGAATGGGACTGCAACTCTGAGGAAGACCTCGAGATGGCAACCGCCGTGGCGGCCAAATATGGCTGCCGCCTGCAAGTTGTCGATTGCCATAAGGAATACTGGTCGCAGGTCACACGCTACACCATGGAGAAAGTCAAGAGTGGCTTCACTCCTAATCCCGACGTGATGTGCAATAGGCTCATCAAGTTCGGTGCCTTCGACGAAAAGATGGGGCATGACTACGACCTTATTGCTACCGGACACTATGCACAGACTGAATGGATAGACGGTCATAAATGGCTCACCACAAGTCCCGACCCTGTCAAAGACCAGACTGACTTCCTCGCGCAAATCTATCAATGGCAACTGAAGAAAGCCATCTTCCCTATCGGCCACTATGTTAAGAATGAAGTCCGCGACATCGCTGAGCGCGAACATCTCATCAACGCCAAGCGCAAAGACTCTCAGGGTATCTGCTTCCTTGGCAATATCAACTACGACGAATATATCCGCCGCTATGTTGGCGAAAAGATCGGAGATGTCATCGAGCTCGAGACAGGCAAGAAGATTGGCGAGCATCGCGGCCACTGGTTCCATACTATTGGGCAGCGTAAGGGGCTCGGTCTCGGGGGAGGTCCCTGGTTCGTGGTGAAGAAAGATGCGGAGAAGAATATTCTCTACGTCAGTCATGGCTACGACCCCGCCACAGCCTATCGCAGCGACTTTGCTATTCACGGCTTCGACTTTCTTACCGAGGGCGTAACTACTCTGCCACAACATATCACCTTCAAGATTCGGCATACCCCAGACTGCCATCCTGCCACCGCAGAGACGCTTTCCGATAGTTCTTTTATCATTCACAGCAATGACAAGATTCATGGCGTCGCACCAGGCCAGTTCTGCGTCGTCTACGATGCCGAGCACCATAAATGCTATGGTTCTGGCGAGATAACCCTCTCCAACGATTCTGTATCTTCTCCGTCAAACGTGTAGCCGCCCATGCCTAAGATTCTTATCATAGAAGACGACCTTGCCTTCGGTTTGATGATACAGAAATGGCTGATGCGGAAAGGCTTCGACACAGAGAAGGCTACGTCGCTACGTGCTGCCCGACAGCTTCTCACCCACGCGTCTTTCGACATCATCCTCTCCGACCTCCGGCTCCCCGACGGCGACGGCATCGGCCTGCTCACCCTTTTGCGTGGTCAGGGCGACGACACACCTTTTATTGTCATGACAAGCTATGCAGAAGTGCAGAATGCTGTCCTGGCGATGAAGTCAGGGGCCACTGACTATATTGCCAAGCCCTTCCCGCCCGACCTGCTTTTAGAAAAGTTGCAAGATGCCCAGAAACCGACTGCAACAAGCAACAGCGGTAAGGCCCCGTCTGCGCCCACGAAAGACGACCATCTACAATCTTCCACGTCAGAATCTCCCGATATCCCACGTTATATCGAGGGCGAGAGCGATGCCTCGAAACAGCTCTATCGCTATGTCGACCTTGTTGCGCCAACCCCTATGTCGGTTCTCATCCTCGGTGCCAGCGGCACGGGAAAGGAATATGTGGCGCGCCGCATCCACGAGAAAAGCACGCGGCATGATAAGCCTTTCTTTGCCCTTGACTGTGGCGCTATTCCACGTGAAGTAGCAGCATCTGAGTTCTTCGGCTACCGCAAAGGGGCTTTCACTGGCGCTGAACAAGATAAGAAAGGCGCCTTCGAAACAGCCAATGGCGGTACGCTCTTCCTTGACGAGATAGGCAATCTTCCCTACGACATTCAAGTTCAACTTCTCCGCGCCCTTCAAGAGCGCGTCGTCAGACCGTTGGGCAGCACCGAAGAGATAGCCATCGACATCCGCCTTGTCTGTGCCACCAATGAGAACCTGGCAGAGAGTGTTCGCGAGGGACATTTCCGCGAAGACCTCTACCACCGCGTCAACGAGTTCACCATCTCTATGCCTGAACTCAAAGACCGCGGCGATGATATTTTTCGCTTCGCCGACCTCTTCCTGCAACGCGCCAACGCTGCGCTTGACCGGCATGTCGAAGGTTTCTCGCAGGAAGCCCGCCGACAAATGGCCGCCTACTCCTGGCCTGGCAACCTCCGCGAATTGAACAACGTCATCAAGCGCGCCACGCTCCTCGCCAAATACAATATCATCAGTGGTGAAGATCTCGGTCTGGCCATGATGCCGGAGCCACACGCCATGTCCACGACAGCGCTCCATGACGAAGCCATAGAGCAGCAGCGCATCGCAGAAGCCTTACGAGCTGCTAAGGGCAATAAGAGCAAAGCAGCAAGACTTTTGGAAGTAGACAGAAAAACGCTCTACAACAAACTTAGGAAATACGGGATGGAAGATTGACATGTAACTTGGAGAGGGCCGACAGACATCGTCTCCACAACAGACTGTGGAATTTTTCCACACCACTTCCACACTTTCCACACTCGAGCATTTTTACGCAAAGTTACTAATCTACTGACATTCAGCAAAGTATATTCATAGTCGCTATTTTGGCACAGCCGTTGCAACATGATAAGTGTACTCACCAATGAGTTCACAACGATAAACATCAAATAAAACAATAAGACTATGAAAAAGTTAGTATTCGCAGCCGTCGCTGCCATGGCAATCATCTCTGTTAGCAACGCCTTTGCTTTCAACAATGTTTCTTCTTCTGCCGCTGTCGCCGACACTACCGACAGCACTATCAGCCTCGCTACTGACACTACCGACAGCACTATCAACCTTGCTGTTGCCGACACTACCGACACCACCAAGGCCTCAGCCAACTTCGAGAGCCTTGCCAACGACACGGTGGTGACACCGGCTAAGCCAGACAGCACAGTGCAAGAATAAGGCTTATCCACATCCGTTAAACATGTATTCAGGACAACACAAGCCCGCCCGTCAAGGGTGGGCTTTTTTTATTTGACTAAAGCCGTAAGTCAGTAGATTGTTGTAACTTTGCACCGCTATACACCCGTACATGAAGTTCAAGAATAATATCTCCCTGAAGGCAGGTCTGAGCTACGCCATCGTCGCCATAGCCATGATTCTCATCATCGCCCTCGTCTATGTCAACACACGGTCGCTGAACGCTATCAGCACTTCCGTGGGCGAATACGCACGCATGCAACAACATGCCGACAGCGCCTTGGCTGGAATGATGGCCGACGAGCGCGAAAGCCTTCGACAGCTCAACGAGGCTATGGCTCTGAGCCGTCGGCCCGGTGCCCTCCGTAGACGTATGGACAGCCTGAATAGCGGTAAAGACTCTGTCGTTGTCCACTCCAAGGCTACCGAGACCCACCATGTCAGCACCACCACAGTAGAGGTGGCCCGCTCACGCCATGGTTTTTTCCACCGCCTTGCCGACCTCTTTCACTCCTCACATACCGACACCGTCAGCGTGCGGCGCGACAGCACCTTGGCTGGTGTTGACACTGTGGCGCGGCCCGTCGATGTCAGCCACCGTGTAGCCTCCATTCTCGCTGATGCCGAACGCGAAGACCACAAGAAGGCACAGCATGATGCCGTCAGCGTCAACAGCGAGATGCGTTACCTTAAGGCGCTCACCGACGCCATCGCCCGCGAGCAAGCCCGCAAGGTGACACTGCTTCAGGCGCAAGAGCGTAAGATTGTGAGCAGGAGCCTTGCCGACGCCCGACGATCACAGGAACGGCTTGTCATGCAGTTGGCACTCTTGGCGGGCATTGCCATTCTCTTAGGAGCCTTTCTGGTATGGCGTATCCGGCGCGATGTCACGCGTGAGGCCGCTTATCGACAGGCGTTGCAAGACATCCTCCTCGTCGACATTGAGATGCCAGAGATGAGTGGCATCGACTTCATACAGCACATCGACCATCACGGAATCACAACGGTAGCTATGACGGCCCACGACGCGAGCATCATACCGCAACTGCACGCCGCCGGCTTCGACGCCTGTCTGCTCAAACCCGTCAAAGCCGAAGAACTGGCACATATCTTAGGAAGCGACGAGGACGATGGCGATGACGACAGTTCCTATCACACTACTACCCAAAGCAATGAACAGACAGATTTCCTTGCGCTCTTCTCCGATGGTGAGGACCGTCGCCAGATCCTCGAAGCCGTGCATACAGAGGTTGCTGACTTCAAACACCGGTTGCAGTCTGCGATAGAAAGTTCTGCTGACAAGAATACTGCATCCACCCCACCCGACCGTGACCTGATAGTCCGGACAGCCCATAAGCTGCTACCGATAGCTAAAATGCTAAACCTTGACTGCGTACCCATATTAGAGCAACTCACTCCGCAGCAGATAGCAGCCGTCAGCGACCGGGAAGTCACGGCAAAGGTGAAGAAAGTAATACAAAGTCTTGCTAACAGTTTTCAATAGAAATCACTACCTTTGCACAGTCAAAATAATATCTTATGAAATTAAAGCGAAGTGACGACGAGATGCGGTGGAAGACCGTCTCGTCGGAATATGTCATCCGTGAGCCATGGATGACCGTAAGAAAAGACAAGATGATGCTGCCAGACGGGCGTGTCAAGGAAGGTTATTGGTCATTGGAATACCCCGACTGGATCAATGTCATCGCTCTGACGAAGTCAGGAGAGTTCATCTTTGAACGGCAATACCGCCATGGTCTTGGTATCGTAGAGTTTGAGATTCCCGCTGGAGTCATCGAGAAGGGTGAGGCACCATTAGAGGCTGCACGCCGTGAGCTGATGGAAGAGACTGGATTCGGCGGTGGCGATTGGCAGCTGTTCATGGAGACATGTCAGAACCCCGGTACTTGCAACAACATCACTCACACCTTCCTGGCCCGTGGCGTAGAGCCGAAAGGCGAGCGTCACCTCGACGACAACGAGGACATCGACGTCTATCTTCTTTCAGAGGCTGAGGTACGCGGCATCCTCGAGCGCGACGAGATCAAGCAGTCAATGATGTCTGCACCCTTGTGGAAGTATTTTGCCTTGAAGGGCAAGTGATGGTAGATGACAACAAGCCACTCCGCGCTTTGTAAACACTCACGAAAAAAAACTATCATTTTGCTGTCCACTTTCTCTTAAAGTGTCGTATTTATAAGCAAAGAGTGTTATTTATTGCAATTTTGTATTATAAACCATTGCTTATGAAGAAAGAGAGAAAGAGATTCGGGTTACTGCTCATCATCCTCCTTGCTGCCTGCCTGCGAGTGTCGGCACAAGGACGGAAGATAACCTTGAGTTTCAAAAACACACCACTGACTGAAGCATTGTATCAGATTGAGAAGCAAGGTGGTAGCTACCATTTCAGCTACAACACCGACGACCTGCAACAGCAGACGGTGAGTGCTGACATCCATGATATGGATGTTCCCGCTGCCGTCAACGCTGTGTTGCAGGGTCTTCCCTTCCGTTCTGCCGTCAAAGGCAACACCATCACCATCAGCAGATTTGGACTTGGGAAGACTGAGGTCAGCGGACAACTCGTCGACGACAACGGCGAGCCACTGATAGGGGCTTCCGTGCGTGTCGTAGGAACGAATACAGGTACCATCACCGACAGCGAGGGACGTTACCACATCGCTGATGTCCCGACCGGTGCCGAGTTGGAATACAGCTATCTCGGAATGAAGACGCTGCGCCGCAAAGCCGATGGCAAGCCGCTGAAGATCATCCTTCAGCGCGATGAGCATACCTTGGGCGACGTCGTCGTGACCGGTTACCAGACACTGAAGCGCGAGGATGCCACCGGCGCCTTTCAGACTATCTCCAACAAAGACCTTGACAATCGCTATACCGGCGACATCACCAGCAACCTCGAAGGTAAGATTGCAGGTCTCGTGAAATACGACAACGGTGTGACCAAAGAGATGGCCATACGCGGTATCAGCTCCCTATCGGCCAACACATCGCCCCTTGTCGTCGTCAATGGCCTGCCTATCAACGAGAGCATAGAGACCATCAACCCCTACGACATCGAGTCTATCACTGTGCTAAAGGATGCCGCTGCCGCCGCCATCTACGGTGCCAGAGCTTCCAACGGCGTCATCGTAGTAGTAACGAAGAAGGCTACCAGAGAGAAGCTACAGGTTGACTTCAACGCCGACCTGAACATCTCGCAGAAGAGAAGCTACAACAACTTCGGCTATGCCTCGGCAGCGGAAGAGATAGAACTCAACGAGGACAACTTCAACTGGCTCAAGGACAACGACGAGTGGAGCTTCTCTGACCTCGAAGCCAGCTACGACCAGTATAACGGCCGTCACAACACGCCAATGATGCAGCTCATGATGGAGCACTACAAAGGCAACATCACCGACGAAGAATATAATGCCACTAAAGCCAAGTGGAGCCAGAACAACTATAAGAAAGAGTGGGAGGACCTCATGCTCCGCCATCAGGTGACACAACAGTACAACCTCTCGCTGCGCACCAAGGGCAAATACCTCAACTCGTCTATCAATGCCAACTACAAGAGTGACAACACAGGCATGACGGGACTCCACGACCGCACCTTTGTCGGTAGCTACGACGGTCACCTCGACATTGCCAAATGGGCTGATGCCTCCTTCGGCGTCTATGTGGAGAGCGAGCGCACCAGAACCCGTATGGATATGTTCAACCTGATGGGTATCAACTCCTTCTACAACTATGAGACAATGTGGGACGAGAATGGTAACCCGCTGTCACGCAAAGGCATTGTCAACCTCTCTGAGCCCAACCTCAGCGATCCGCAGTATGGATTGAAGAGCGAGGCTTTCGTGTTGCAGGATGAAATCAACAAGAACTACTGCAACACACGGTCCACCCTTATCCGCCCCTATGTCAGCCTGAATGTCCACCCCATCGCCGATGTGACGCTGAGCGGCCAGTTCCAGTATGAGGACGTCTATTCGAAGAGTGAGGGGCTCTATCAGGCCGACTCCTACACCATGCGCCATCTCTACAACCTCTATACCTATAAAGGTAAGCACTATCTGCCCGACGGCGGGTTGCTCGACGTGAACACCAACGATGGGGCACACTTCACCTTCCGCACACAGGGCACCTACAACCACACCTTCGCCGAGAAGCATGCGGTGGAGTTTGTCGCAGGTATGGAATATCGCCAGATGAAGACACGAGCCACAAGCAACGAGCTCGTCGGCTATGATGACCAGACGCAGACCAACAGCACCTTCATGACAAACCTCTATGACCTTTATAAACTCAACAGCTGCGATATCTCCAGCTCCTTCTCACCTGTTGGCTACCGTATCACCGACTTTACATCCTCGGAGACACTGCACAGATATTTCTCCTATTATTTCACCGGCAACTACACCTGGAACCATCTCTACAGTCTCTCCGGCTCCTATCGTGTGGACAAGACGGACCTCTTCGGCAGCGACCCAAAATTCCGCGGACGCCCGCTGTGGTCGGTAGGTCTGAGCTGGAACATGCACAACGAAGCATGGATGAAGGACATCAAATGGATCAACATGCTCAAGCTTCGCACCAGCTACGGCCTGACAGGTAACATCAACAGCAACTACACCTCTTATCTTACTGCACAGATTAAGACCGACTATATCTACGGCAACAAGCGCGCCGTGCTCCAGACACCCCCCAACGACCAGCTGCGCTGGGAGAAGACAGCATCATGGAATATCGGTGCCGACTTCTCACTCCTCGACAACCGTCTGCGCGGATCCCTCGACTACTATCTGAAAAACTCCTCCGATGTTCTCTCTGAGACGGATATAGACCCCACACAGGGGTGGGAGTCACTGACCATCAACAACGCCAAGATTCGCAACCAAGGTGTGGAGCTCCAACTCTCCGCCGACATCCTCCGCGCACGAAGCCGCAACCAAGTGGGCGTAAGCGCTGACTTCTCCCTGGCTTACAACAGCAACAAGGTGACAGGCATCAACCACGAGATTACCAGCGGCTACGAGGCGCTTGAAAGCAGCTCCTATCATTTGGGCAAGCCTGTCCACTCCCTCTACAGCATGCGCTACGGCGGTCTCGCCATCGATGAGAATGGCGACCAGCAGGCTTATCTTATCAAAGCTGACGGTACGAAGATTGCCGTGCCAACCTACGACTCCAACTTCGAGACTGCCGACGCTGTCTATAGTGGCAGCCTGGACCCCAAACTCAGTGGCTCACTGACGCCGTCGGTATCCTACAAGGGCTTCACCCTCTCAGCCATGATGGTTTTCTATGCCGGACATGTGATGAGAATCAATGCCAACCAGTGGACGATACAGATGGGCTCGGAATACGGCGAGCCTATCTACAGCAGCATGCTGAACTACTGGCGCAGTGAAGACAAAACCGCTTATCTGGCCAACGGCGAACCCGCCTACAACATGATGATGTCCGAAGACGACCCTGCCAAGTTCGACATCAACGTGGTCCATGCCGACTACATGAAGGTCCGCAACATCGTACTCGCCTATCAGTTGCCTGAACAGTGGTGCCGCGCCGTGGGAGTAGGCAGCATCAGCCTGAGAGTCCAAATGAACAATGTGCTTACCTGGGTGCGCAATGCACAGGGCATAGACCCTGAAGCCAACGATCCCTATACGGGTATGCCACTTTTCAAAACACCCAAGAGCTGGACGTTCTCTCTCGGTGTGACGCTGTAAAGCATGGTTAAACAATAGATTTATGACAGTTATGAAAGCAAAGATATATTCTGTATCACATAAGGCAGGAGCCTTGGCCTTACTGCCGCTTGCCTTGGCTCTCCTTCTTTTTGGGTCGTGCGACGACAAGCTCGACATCACGCCTAAGGGCAAGACCATTCTGAACAAAATCAGCGAAGTGGATGAGATTCTCAACAACACCAACAACCTCGGTGATGTCGGCAATCTCTGCCTCGTCGTCAACGAGTGCTACCCCTCTACACCTGTGCCTACAGTGCTGACACAGACCAACACGCTGAACTATGCACTGCTGACCTACGACGAGTCGATAGACCGTGCCAACCTCACACCCACAGATGACATTTACAGCAAAGGCTACTCCATTATCTATGAAGCCAATACTGTACTGGCTAAAGCCGACAACACCATCGACGGCGACTCCGCCACACGCGCAAAGGTGAAAGCGGAAGCCCACATCCTCAGAGCCTACGTCCATTTCCTGCTCGTCAACATCTACGCTGCCCAATATGACGCCGCTACGGCCGCCGACACGCCGGGTATCGCTTATGTCACCGACATCGACCCCACCGACGGCAATACACACAAGGCCACGGTAAAGGAAGTCTACGACGACATCCTC
Source organism: uncultured Prevotella sp. (assembly GCA_900543585.1). Lineage (GTDB taxonomy): Bacteria > Bacteroidota > Bacteroidia > Bacteroidales > Bacteroidaceae > Prevotella. Next base: position 20,339 of record UQRP01000024.1, on the reverse strand, counting down.
GCCGACCTTGACGACAGCTACATCAACACGCTGCCCGACAATGCCAATGTTCTCCGTGGCGACAAAGCGTGGGGCAATGCCGTGAAAGCAAAGGTGCTTATGCAGATGAAAGAGTACGACAAAGCACTGCCTTACGCCCTGAAATCCCTGCAATACAATGGTACCATCGAGGATCGCACTCCCATCATAGAAAGTCAGGAGTGGACGCTCGACGAGAAGAGCCCGAGCAACGTCATGTATATGGGTGCCGGCATGACCTATCCCTGGGGCGAATACCTCTCCACAGAGACGGTGTCAAAGTTTGAGGACGGCGACATCATCCTCAACTATGCCCAAAGCTGGGGAGACCCGCTCTGGGATGACAACTACGGTCAAAAGTTGAGCGGTGTAAAAGGATCCAGGGGATGCAGCAGCTACGACCAGCATTGGAACGCCTGGGGCGTGACATCAGACAGAATGTACTATGTGGCCGCCGAATGCTACATCCGTACAGGCGAGATACAAAAAGGTATGGACCTCATCAACAAGGTGCGCCGTTACCGCATTGATCCTGACAAATATGCAGACTTCACAGCCTCTACCGAGAAAGAGGCGATGGCGCTGTTGCAGAAGGCAAAGTTCATCGAATGCCTGGCCACTTACGAGAACTTCTTCGACCGCAAGCGCTGGAATACAGAAGAGGCCTACAAGGCGACGCTGACCCGCGACATGACGCTCTTGGAGAGTGGCGAGCGCAAGACGTACTCCATTGCCCCTGACAGCAAGCTTTGGATATTCCCCTTCCCCGCCAACGCCACACGCAACAACCCTGAACTGACACAAAACTACTGATAACAAACACTGTGAGGGCGGGACTTAGGCCCCGCTCCCTCAGTATATATACAATAAGGCCGGAACCAATGCGCGTTTGGTCCCGGCCTTATTTATTTAAAATGATGAAGCTTTCCAATTGTAAATGGAAGAAAGCCGCCTAGCGGGCCATTCTATCCATTGTGATAGCTATCAGAGAGATGCCTACAAACATGATAGCTGCTGTTGCAAAAAATGAAATCATTGTCATAATTGTTATCCTTTTCTTTTTAATGCTCACCACACTATGTGGGAGCTTCCCTTTATCGCCCACCACACGCTGTGGGAGCTTCTCTCAAATCTTTTACTGTCTAAAATAATAATGTTACCCTAAATACTTTATCTCATGCCTTGAAGGCTAACCCTATTGTTCTTTTGACATTGCAAAGTTAGATATTTTGCACTGTGTGCGCAAACAATAACACATGTAGGACCCGATTTTCGCCCATATTTTTGACCATCGTCAAACGGCTTGACCTTCGTCAACAAGGAAAATTGATATGTATCAATACTCGACGTTGACCTATATCAACTCCTGAGAGATTCCATAAAGGTCTTAATATCTGCTGTGATGCGCTTGTAAGGTTCAGAGAGGATATACCCCATGTTTTTCTTCAGCATTGGGATGACATCTTCTATGGAATTGGTATAGCAGGAAAGTTCGTTGCGGCGCTGGGTGCCATGCTGGCTCTGTCGCGCTATCTCGCTCTGTCGTTGCCGAATGAGCTTGTCGCAAATCTTTGTCATCATCGGCACGACAACCTTGTCGAAGAGGTGGTGACCCTGTATATATAGATAGGTGGTCTTGGGCGAGGCTCCCAGACGTATCAGGTCCTGCTCCACTTGCAGCCAACTCTGGCGGCTATCAGGATTCTTGCTTCTGAGCTGTTTACATTTCGAGTCCACCTTCCGCCTCACCTGCTGAATGCTCTGGTCCGCGTTATTCAAGCTGAAGGCGCCCGTCTCAATGACACGCAGAAAATCGGTCATCGTAAACTGTCCGTAGCGCACAGAGCGATAGTACCAGATGTTCCAGACAAAGAGCGGCCAGATGGCCTCAGAGAAGTCTTCAAGGTATTGACGGATGTCGAAGATGATATGGTCATTGAGGGTCACAGCCACACAGACATCATGAAGCGAGGGAGCATAGCACTGCATGTTCTCGATGGCGTAGGCATAGGTGTGGAAGATATAAGGACTCCCGAGAATGGTCTTCGAGGTATGCGTGGCCCCCTGGATAAGATAGTCGTAGTCAGCATCGACACATGCGATGAGCCACTGCCCGGTCTTACCGGACAGCGCGCTCATGAGTGCAGCTTTCTTCCCACGCTCCAGCACATTCTGGCGGGTGGGAAGCATGACCTCGAAGTAGTATCTGTCATCCTCAAACTGGGAGAGGATGGTGCGCCAGAAGAAGACGTCGTCATAGCTCTCCACGTAGGCAACTATCTTCTGCCGCTGGTGCTTAGAGCCTAAGCGGTTGGCAGCAGCGAGATAGTTAGATGTAAGGTTATCTTGCAGACGCTGTGACATAGGCGATAAGGATTATTTTACCGTTATATCGCTGACTTCCGTCACCTTGTCCATCCAGCCGTTCATAATAACGGCGGGTGAGTGTGTGGTGAGGATAATCTGCACGTTAGGATTGAGTTCAAGGATGAGTTCGATGAGCTGTTTCTGCCACTCTATGTGCATGCTCACCTCCGGCTCATCCATGAAGAGGACGTAGGGCTTGTTATCCTCCACGAGAACAGTGAGGAGGATGGCGAGAATCTGTTTCTCACCGCTGGAGAGCTGATAGGGGATGAGTGTACAACCCATCTGTGAGAAGCTGATCTCGTTGTCCGTGCGGATAATCTTCTTTCCCGTGTCAGCAAAGAGATGGTCCATGATGTCCTGGAACTTTCTCTTCGGCTCTGAGAGCTCCTGGGCTTTTTGGGCAGCATCGGGACCTCCCTGCTGCAACACCTGGATGATACGGTTGCCGACATTGACCTGATAGTCGAGATATTTGCGCTGGAGCTTGTAGAGTTGGAAGTCGAGTTCCGTTGCCAACGACGCATTCATCTGCGCTATCATCTCGGCGTTGATAAGTGGACGGTCGAAGGACCTGATGATATCAAAGCGAATCCACTTGGCGTCAGCAGGGCTCACCTTGACATGCACACCCTTGAGCATGTTCGAGGGAAACTCGCCACCGGCAGCAAGACCTTTGACGACTTTGTTGATGATGGTAGACTTGCCAACGCCGTTGACACCACTGAGAATATTGACCTTTCGGTCGAGATTCCAAAGGATATGCTTCCGGCCGCTCCACAAGGAGTCGATTTCTATCTGCGTAATATAGTCTGCGTATTTCTGCATAGTTGTTTTAGTTTTCTACAGGCAAAAATAGGGAAAAAATCTGTAAGTTGTATCATCAGATGGTATTTATTAGTAATTTTGCGGATGATTAAGCAATATTAGGTCAAGTTATGAAGAATGGTAATGCCCCTTTTCGGGCACATTTGAGCATGTTTACCGCTGAAGCCATCTGGGGTTTTATGGCCCCAATAGCCAAAGACGCTATGAATACAGGTTTTGATGGCATCTCTGTTGTTTCCTTTCGAGTAGCCGGCGCTGCCATCCTCTTCTGGGCAGCTTCTCTGTTAGCTCCGCGCGAGCATATTCCAGTGAAAGACATCCTGAAACTGGCAGGAGCCGCCGTTTTCGGCATTGTCTTCAACCAGTGCTTGTTTAATATTGGACTGAGCATCACCTCTCCCGTCAATGCGAGTATCGTCACCACCTCCATGCCTATCTTTGCCATGGCACTCTCCTTCCTTATCCTCAAAGAGCCCATCACATGGAAGAAAGCCCTTGGCGTGGCAATAGGCTGCTGCGGTGCCCTCATTCTGATTCTCAGCAGCGCCAATGCCGGCAATGCAAAAGTGGGCAACATCCATGGTGACCTGATGTGTATCTTTGCCCAGTTCTCCTTTGCCCTTTACTTAGCTCTCTTCAATCCCATCATCCGAAAGTACAACGTCTTCACGGTCAACAAATGGATGTTTACATGGGCTTCCCTGTTCATCCTTCCGTTCTCGACATGGCATGTCAGCCAACTGCCGTGGGCATCGTTCACCACTGCCACATGGTTAGAAGTCGGCTATGTGGTTATCCTTGGCACTTTCGTGTGCTACCTGCTTAGCGTGGTAGCCCAGAGTATACTGCGCCCAACGGTGGTCAGCGTCTACAACTATGTCCAGCCCATCATCTCTGTTGTTGCCAGCGTGACCGTGGGCATGAGCGTTTTCACCCTGTCGCAGGGCGTGGCTGTCATTCTGGTCTTCACTGGCGTATGGCTCGTCATCAAGTCAAAGTCGAAGAGAGATGTAAGAGAAAGAAGGTGATAGGTGTTAAGTGATAGAAATTAAGGATTATTTATTGACAATGAAAATAACAACAGGCAAGATGCCCTTCAAAGGGTATGAGACTTTTTATAGAATCGTAGGGGAAGCGAGCGGCAAGGCTCCGCTGCTGTTGCTCCATGGCGGGCCGGGCAGTACCCACAACTACTTCGAGGTCCTCGACGCATTGGCAGCCACGACGGGGCGCCAGATTATCAGCTACGACCAGATAGGCTGTGGCGAGAGTTATGTCGAGGGTCACAAAGAGTTGTGGACGTTAGAGACGTGGATGGAAGAGTTAGAAGCATTGCGCCACTGGCTCCACCTCGACAGAGTGCACCTGTTAGGACAGTCGTGGGGTGGCATGCTCATCATCGCCTATCTCATCGACCGACAGCCCGAGGGCGTGGAGTCGGTAATTCTCTCCAGCACCTTGCCCTCAAGTTCTTTGTGGAGCCACGAGCAGCAACGGCTCATCAGCTTCATGCCCGAAGACGAGCAGCAAGCCATCGCACGTGCTGTGGCAACGGGCAACTTCGAAGCCGACGACTACCTCAAGGCAAACGACCACTATACGGTGCTCCATGCCGATGAAATCAACGACTCCACACCGGAATGCTTCCGAAGGAAGAAGCGTTTCGGCATGGAGTCGTATATCACCGCGTGGGGACCCAACGAGTACACCCCCACGGGGACATTGAAAGATTTTGAATATACCAACCGGCTGCACGAGATTCGTCAGCCGGCACTCATCATCAGTGGCACCAACGACGAGTGCACGCCGTTGATAGCCAAGACGATGTATGACCGCATTCCCCACTCCCGCTGGGAGCTCCTTGACGGTGCCCGCCACATGACGTTCATCGACAAAACCGAGGACTATCAGACAATTTTAGCAGAATGGCTGAGAGCGAAGAAATAGGTCGCTCATAGGTGTCCCGCCACATGTTCACAGCATCTCTGGCATATGCCACGGAATTCCGTGGCATTTGTCAGCGATATCCGTGGCATTTGTCAGCGATATCCGTGGCATTTGCCGTGAATGTCCGTGGCATTTGCCATGAATGAAAATGGTATACGCCGTGAATGTTCTGTAGCACGCGTTTACATACCATTAACAACTAACACCTACCACCTACCACCTATCACCTTATTCTCTCATCATCTCCTCGACGGCCTTCTTCAGCTGGCGGTCGTTGCCGGTGAGGAAGTCGGCAGGAGAGTTGTAGACCTCGATGTCAGGATTAAGCTGCCTGTTCTCAAAATAGGAGCCGTCCATGCCAAGGTTGCCGACTTGCGGGATGCCGAAGACCATATCGTTCATCATCGTCTCCCACCATACCGCCGTCATGGTACCCGCCACGGGGGCGCCAATCAGCTTGCCTATGCCCAAAGTCTTGTAGACAGCGGGGAAGCCATGACCATTGCTGTAGTCATCCTCACAAATCATCACACATGAGGGCTTCACCCATTTATTCCATGGGTCGTAACCGATATATTTACCATGCGCCACAAACTGCGCATATTGCTTACCGGAGAGGAGCGTGCAGAGGTCATCGTGAAGCCATCCGCCACCATTGTGTCGCTCGTCGACAATGACGGCCTTCTTCATGCGCATAGAGTCGGCAAGCAGCTCGCTGAAGACCGTGCGGAAGCTGCGGCTGTCCATGGCCTGAACATGAACATAACCGACGGTGCCATGAGAGAGGGAGTCGACGAGCGCGCGGTTGCGGTCCACCCAACGGCGATAGAGCAGTTCGTTCTGTGCACTGCGTGAGATGGCGCGGACGACGACATCGAAGTGCTTCTTACCCTTGGGGTTGTAGACGGAGACGCGGACAGGTCTATTGGCCTTGCCGTCGAGAAGCGACGTATAGTCGGAGTCGCGCAGGATGGGTTGACCGTCTATCTTCTCGATGATGCAACCCTTGGTGACGCCAGTGTTGCGCACATCGAAGGGGCCACGTTTGATGACCTCGTCGACACGGAGACCGTCGCCGTCGTAGCTGTCGTCGAAGAAGAGGCCTAACGCCGCGGTCCGCAGCTGTGGACCGGCGGGATAGTAGCGGGAGCCAGTGTGAGAGGCATTAAGCTCACCAAGCATCTCAGAGAGCAGGTCGCGGAAGTCATAGTTGTTGTTGATATACGGCAGGAACTGCTCATAGTTCTTGCGGTAGCCCTCCCAGTCGACACCATGAAGCTTGGGGTCATAGAACTTGTCCTTGACCTGCTGCCAGACGTGGTGGAAGATATAGCTGCGCTCCTCATAGGGACGATAGTTGAATTGTGCTTCGAAGTCGATATTCTTCGACGAACCCTTGGCGAGGTCTATCTCCTTGATGCCGTTGTTGAAGACGTAGAGATGCTTGAAGTCCTTGTCGGCTTCCATACCGACGCCACCAACATTCTTCATCACTATCTCCGTCTTGTTCTCCACGAGGTCATGTTTCCAGAGGTCATAGCCTCCCTCGAACTTTGCCTGATAATAGAGCGTGTCGCCTCCGGGAGAGAGCATGGCGTCGCCCATGAGTGAGGAGTTAACCGTGAGCCGGATGACGCGGTCTCGGCAATGGGCGAGGTCAAACGTCAAAGGCTTCACACCCGACGTCTTGTCGTCGGCCTTGGCCTTATCGCGGTTCTTCTTTGTATTCCATTTCCGGAACTCTATCACCGGCTTCTTCGTAGTGTCAGCAGGTTCTGCCTTCTTAGCCTCATCGTAGAGGGCACGCTCCTCCTTGTTCATACGGAAGCGCTCATAGGCGTCGAGGTCGAAGAACATGATATAGGCGTCATCCTCCGCACCCCAACTGCCATGAGAGCGGTAGCCGGCGCGGTCACTTTGGAAGAGCATAGCCTTGCCACCAAGGACCCAGCGAGCATTGGTATCATTATAGCCACTGTTGGTGAGGTTGACGACATCACCCTTTCCCGAAGCTGGCACGAGGGCGATGTCGCGGTTGTTCCAGCCACCGGTGCCGATATAGTCGGCCAGGAGCCAGCGGCTGTCAGGGCTCCACTGGAACCACAAGTCGCCGTCAGAATAGCTGTACATGAACTTCCCGTCCATGAGCGTCCTCACGGCTTTGGTCTTCACGTCGACAGCCTTGAGCGCACCGCGGTCTTCGAGAAAGGCCACCGTCTTGCCGTCGGGACTGTAGGCTGGCTGCATCGAAGTCTTGTCGCTCTTCACGAGCTGGTCCTCCTTGAGGTCAGTGGCATAGGTGAAGTATTTCTCGTCGCTCTTCACGATGGAGGTACGGTATATCTGCCACAGACCGCCCCGCTCAGAGGCATAGACAAGGCTTCGACCATCGGGCGAGAAGTTGATATTGCGTTCCTGCTCGGGCGTATCGGTGACATGCTTCGTCGTCTTATAGTCCAGGGAGGTGACATAGACATCGCCATGAAGAACGAATGCCATCTCCTTGCCGTTGGGCGAGAGTGTGAACTCTGTGGCGCCCGAGGTGAGCAGCTGTCGCTTCAGCCTGTCGCTGCCGTCATCGGCCGTCACCGTGACACTGAGCTTCTGTGGCTCGCTACCCTCGTGGAGGGTGTAAATCTCGCCGTTGTAACCATAGCAGAGGGTGCCGTCGGTAGCGCGTGTGAGAAATCTGACGGGGTTGCCTTTATAGTGTGTAAGCTGCGTCTTGGCCATGGCACCGATGAGCCGCCTGTAGACGTTGAAGGTGCCGTCTTCCTCGCTAAGATAATAGTAGGTATTGGTGTCACCGCCCCAGACAGGGGTACGGTCCTCACCGGCAAAGTCGGTGAGCCGCGTGAAGGTGTTGTTCTTATACAGCCAGATGTCACGGCATATCGGCGACTGGTGGTGTTTGCGGAAGTCATCCTCATAACCTTTCTTGTCATGGTAGAGGATACCACCGTCGGGAGCCACACTGATGTCGTTCATGGTGATGTCGGAGAAGTGCTTCATACGTCCACCATGGATGCTGACCTCATAGACCTGTGGAAAGGTGCTGGAAGCGAAGATGATGCTCTGTGCCGACGGCATGATACTGGCGCGGAGCAGGATGGTGCTGTCGTTGCGCCATGCCATAGGATATTCATCACCACTGTCGGTAGTGAGCCGCTTGGGCACGCCGCCATTTCTGTCTACGATATACACATCCATGCTGCCTTCGCGCGTAGAGGCAAAGGCAAGGGTGCGGGAGTCGGGACTCCACACGGGATAAGCTTCATAGGCAGGATTGGAAGTAATCTGCCGGGCCTGACCACCGGTCACGGGCACCGTCCAGATGTCGCCCTTGTAGGAGAAGGCCACTGTGCTGCCGTCGGGCGAGATGGCAGGAAAGCGCATCCACAGCGGTTGGGTCTGAGCCAGAGCCGCTGCAGAGAGCAGAGGTGCTGCCAAGACGAGTAAGAGTTTCTTCATAAAATCGATGTTTGTAAGAATATCTTTTGCAAAAATAACGCTTTTTTGCTTTCTGTACGTTATAAATATCCTGTTTTTCTTCTTAATCTCAGTTTTTAATCGTATTTTTGTAATCTCTAACAAGGAATGAAGGTTTATGGATACTATCGACATACTATATATCATCTTACTCGTCGCGCTTCTTGCCGCCTTTGTCGTGTTGTGGTTAAAGCGCATGAAGGACTTGGATCGTGTGAAATTTAATATCACCGACAGGAAGTCGTCCATCAACCGTATTCTGCACGAGATGAATATCAAGGCAGAATGGAAGAAGGAGGGCGATATTGATACCGCGCGCTATACCTATCAAGGCGGGCACTTCAATATCACGCTGGAGAAGAATAATCCTTTCGCCCGCGTGTCTTTTCTTTTCTTCTATCAGACCGATGTTGAGAATATAGAGCGTGTGCGCATCGTCTGCAACCTCTGCAACCTCAATACCGATGCCTGCCGCATCGTCTATACCGTTGACGAGAAGAAGAGTACCGTGGACCTGCACCTCATCAGTGTGCTTCCCCTCACCGATGTCTGTCTGAAGCAGACTTTGGAGCGTGTCATGGGCGATGCCTTCATCTGGCAGAACACCTTCTCCACAAAATACGAAGAGCAGTCGAAGCGGGAGAAGAGCCCCGGTCTGGATCGCGAGAAGGGCGATGCCCTCTTTGCCCGCGACTTGCAGCTCCTCCACGAGCAGGAGATGATGCACCAGGAGGCCGGGCCCAACTGGCACGAAGAGACCAGCTCGCTACTCACCTTAGGCCGGCTCGTCTCCACAGCCCTCGGCCTTACCGACATCATCCCCATCAGATTCTCACTGACCATCGGCGACACCGTCTCCACACTCGACGACCCCGACGACATCTTAGGCTTTGCCATCTCCTCACCACTTATCAAGGACGGCGCTTTCAGCAATCACACCGCCACGGGCAACCTCGACTTCTACGATCCCCGCGACCCCATCACGCCCCGCCATCTGATGGTCAACTTCAAAGAGGAAGACAGAAACGAGGACACCCTCTACTACCGTGTCACCCTGATGCTGATACCCATCTCCGTGAGCAAGGAGGTGAACAACGAGAGCGAGCGTCACCAAATGCTGTCGATGAGTGTGCTCTGAGGCTATGACCTTACGCCGCGCGAGACCCGTGAGGCCCACTTCCGCTACCTGTGGAAAGAGGCCATGGCCAAGGCTAAGTCCGACGACCAGGCCTCGATGAGCCATGAGGAGAAGGTGCTGGCCTCCTTCAGCGACCTGCACTTTGGCCAGGACTTCTTCCGCGGGCGCAGCCTCTACCTCCACAAACGCTACTATGAGGCCTTGCTGCCACTCCTCGACGCCTTCCACACCTTGACGGGCGGCTTCAACCACCACATCGAACAAGTGAAGGACCTCATCGACGAAGTGGCCTATTACATTGGCTGCTGCTATACCAACCTCCACCAGTATGACCGCGCCTGCTACTATCTGCAAATGACACTGCCCACCACGCAGCAGTCTTATACCGAGGCCTATGTCAACTGCCTCGTCAACGGCAACGATTTCCGCGCCATGGATCTGCTCACGGGCATCCAGAGCTCGCTGCAAGCGGCTCTCGACAGCCTGGAGCACGGCGAGGAGGATGAAGACGACGAAGACCACGCGGCCGACCATACCAAAGAGATGCAGGGAATAAAAAAGTTTATGAACTTCATCAAGCGCCGAAGGGCCTACCTGCTCATCAACAACGGACAATATAAGGAAGCCGAGAAGATTCTCAAGCAACTCCTCGACGACCCCGACAACAGCGACTATGCCTTGTCGGAATTAGCTTACATACAGAAAAAGAAATAACGCATGTATTACATTCAGAAATCTTTCGAAATTTCAGCCAGTCACCACCTCATCCTCTCTCACGGCAGCAAATGTGAGAATATCCACGGACACAACTGGCAGGTGACGGTCTACTGCAAATCCAAGGAGCTGGACCAGGACGGCATGGTCGTGGACTTCACGCTCATCAAGCAGCTCATCCACGGCAAGCTCGACCACCAGGACCTCAACCAGGTACTGCCCTTCAATCCCACGGCAGAGAACATCGCTAAGTGGATTGTCGACCAGATACCATCCTGCTACAAGGCCATGGTGGCTGAGACGGCGAGCAATGTGGCTATCTACGAGAAGGACGAATAGATGTACAGGGTCAACGACATTTTCTACAGTCTTCAGGGCGAGGGCCGCAACACGGGGCGCGCCGCCGTCTTTGTGCGCTTCAGCGGCTGCAACCTCCACTGCGATTTCTGCGACACCGACTTCTCGCACTATGAGGAGTTGACAGCCGCCGATATCGTCAGCAGGATGAAGCAGGCCGTCGGCAACGTCGATGTCAACGGTGTGCTCGTTGTCCTCACCGGTGGCGAGCCGACCTTGCAGGTCGATGCCGCTCTCATCGACGCCATCCACGCCGCCGGTTTCCCGCAGACAGCCATGGAGAGCAACGGCACCAAGCTGCCTCCCGACAACCTCGACTGGCTCACGGTATCGCCCAAGCAGAAGCCTGCCGTCAGGCGCTGCAACGAGCTGAAGGTCGTCTTCGACGGCACAACGCCGGTGGAAGACTACGGCATAGAAGCAGAATACTACTATCTCCAACCGATGGACACCGGCAACGGAGAGCAGAACAGAAAAATCACGACCGCCTGCGTGGAGTTTATCAAGCGGCAGCCACGCTGGCGCCTGAGCTTGCAGACACACAAACTCATAGACATCAAATAAAGCCCGGGACAGAAACAGACGATGGAATATATTCACTGGCTATGGTATGCCATCTACATTCTCATAGAGATTGTGGTGATGCTCAAGGTGCTCATGGACAACCGGCAGCCTGCCAAGACGATGGCATGGCTCCTCGTGCTGTGGGCCCTGCCATTAGTGGGTATTGTGCTCTATTTCTTCTTCGGACAGAACACGCGCAAGGAACGCCTCATCAGCGAGCGGTCTTTGAGCCAGCTCACCAAGCGCACGATGTTTGAGTATGCTGAGCAGAAAGACCTGCGGCTGCCCGAGGTCCACCGCCCGCTCATGCAGCTCTTCAAGAACCAGAACATGGCCTTGCCTTTCAAGGACAACGAGGCTGACATCTACACCTCCGGCTATGACTTCTTCCCCGCCCTACTCCACGAGATCAGCCGGGCCAAGAACCATATCCATATCGACATCTTCATCTTCAACGACGACGAGCTCGGACGGCTCATTGCCGACGCCCTCATCGACAAGGCGCGGCAGGGTGTTGAGATACGTCTCATCTACGACGACGTGGGGTGCTGGAAGGTGAAGAATGCCTTCTTCGAGCGCATGCGCGACAACGGCATCAATGTCCACCCCTTCATGCCGGTAAAGTTCCCGGCTTTCACATCGAAGGCCAACTACCGCAACCACCGGAAGATTATCGTCATCGACGGTATCGTCGGCTTCATCGGTGGCATGAACTTCGCCACACGCTATGTCAAGGGCACCGGCAAGGAGCCGTGGCGCGACACCATGCTCAAGGTGCAGGGCGGTGCTGTCTACGGCCTGCAGCGCGCCTTCCTCATCGACTGGTATTTCGTAGACCGCACGCTCATCACCGACCGCCGCTACTATCCCCCACTGCATCCGTTTCTCGACAACAACTGCCTGGCCCAGGTGGTGACGAGCAGCCCCATCTCGGAGTGGCCCGACATCATGCAGGGCTACGTCCGCGTGCTCCTCGAAGCCAAGCGCTACGTCTACATGGAGACGCCGTACTTCCTGCCTACGGAGACGGTGCTCTTCGCCATGAGGACGGCGGCGTTGGCAGGTGTCGACGTCAGGCTGATGATACCTCTGCATGGCGACTCGAAGATTGTGGAGTGGGCGGGCGTCAGCTATATCTTGGAGACAATAGAGGCAGGCGTAAAGGTCCTCTTCTATGAGGCTGGCTTCAACCACTCCAAATTCCTCGTCAGCGACGACAGCATCTGCACATGCGGAAGTACGAACATCGACTTCCGGAGCTTCGAGCATGATTTCGAGGCCAATGTCTTCTTCTATGACGAGGGCATGGCCTTGCGGATGAAGAAAGTCTTCCTCGACGATGAGACGCGCTGCCAGCCCTTCGACAAACTCTATGGCAAGGCCCGCTTCTCTTTCTGGAAACGGCTGTGGGTGAGCATCGTCCGACTGCTCAGCCCGTTGCTGTAAATAACCTTCTAAAGGCTTGGAATAAAGAGCAGGAATAAGACTTTGGTAAAAAGACTTTGATAAAGATATAAACAACAATGAAAAAGATAAAGACATCTTATCTGCTTGTCGGCTGCGTGGCTGTCATGGCCCTGCTCTGCATCATGAGCATTGGTGGCCCCATCCATTTCGACAGTCAGCGAAAAGCGCGGGAGACAGCGGTGAAGACGCGGCTCATGGCCATCCGCTCGGCCGAAGAACGTTACAGAGCCCGCCATGGCGTCTATGCTGGCAACTTTAACAGTCTGGTCAAGAACGGGTATCTCGCCGACAGCATGCGCTACATCCCTTACACCGACAAAAAATCCTTCGAGCTGCAAGCCACCACCATCACGGGCAAGGGCGGACAGGACGTGCCGCTGATGGAGTGTAGGGCGAAATACGTGGACTTTCTCGACGGACTGGACCGTAACTCCGTAGCCAACGTCATCGAGGATGCCAACAGCAGTGGCGGATTCCCCGGACTGAAGATAGGCGACATCAACACACCCAACAACAACGCCGGCAACTGGGAATAGAAACAGACATCAACAACGACTATGCAAGATAATAAAAAGGAACGTCTTACCATCCGTGCGGCAAAGAGCGCACTGTCCTTTGCCTTGCCCGACATAGACAGCAACACACAGATTGACTACTATCAGTATGTCACCAAGAGCGGTGTCTCCTTAGCCGCCAACCTCCGCGAGGCCTTCAAGACCGTCGACCTCTTGCAGCAAGCACCGCCCAAGGCAAAAGTGCTCATCGACTCGCAGTCGCTCATCGTGCCCTTGGAGGAATACGACGCCGATGAGAATGAGGCACTCTACAAACATGCCTTCCCCTATACCGAGGGTGCCGTCATCTGCTCCAATGTCATGGCCGATGTCAACGCCGTCGTGCTCTTCGCATTGAACAAGGACCTCAAGCTCGTTGTGGAAGACCATTTTCAGGATGTGAGCTATGTCTGCCTCATGCGACCCGTCTGGGACTATCTCCACCACCGCTGCTTCATCGGCAACCGCCGCAAGCTCTACGCCTATTTCCACGACGGTGTCCTCGAGCTCTTCAGCTTCGAGCGCAACCGCTTCATCTTCTGCAACAGATACGACGTCAGACATGTCAAGGATGCTGTCTACTTCATCCTCTTCGTGTGGAAGCAGTTGGCCATGGACCAGCTCCACGACGAGCTCTTCCTCGTCGGCGACCTCATCGACAAGGAAGAGCTGCTCAAGGACCTCCGCACCTACGTTGCCTTCGTCGTTGTCATCAACCCGCAGGCAAGCTTCAACAGAGCGCCACTGACACAGATTAAAGGCATCACCTTCGACATGATAACCAACTATTTAGGCTAAAGACCACTATGCGAGTAATCACAGGAATCTACAAAGGCCGCCACTTCGACATTCCCCGGACTTTCAAGGCGCGCCCCACTACAGACTTCGCCAAGGAGAACATCTTCAATGTCCTCAATGGCTATATCGACTTCGACGGCGCTGCCGCCCTCGACCTCTTTGCCGGTACCGGAAGTATCTCCTTGGAGATGCTCTCGCGCGGCTGCCGACCCGTCGTCAGCGTTGAGGCCGACCGCGACCACGCCCATTTCATCAGCGAGTGCATGAAGAAGATCGGCACACGCGACAACGTCCTCATCCGCGGCGACGTCTTCCGCTTCTTGAAGAAATGCCACGAGCAGTTCGACGTCATCTTCGCCGATCCACCCTACGCCCTGGAGGAGCTGCCTACAATCCCAGCCCTCGTCTTCGACAACGACCTCCTCAAGCCCGACGGCATCTTCGTCTTCGAGCATGGCAAGACCCACGACTTCTCCGACTCGCCACACTTCCTTGAGCATCGCAGCTATGGCAGCGTCAACTTCTCACTCTTCAGATGAAGATTGCCGAGTTCATCAGCCGTATCGTAGCCCGCTTTGGCTTCACACCTACCGGTGACCAGCAGCAGGCATTAGAGACGTTTGGCCGATTCCTTGCCGACCGTGATGCGCACAGCGTGATGATTCTGCGCGGCTCGGCGGGAACCGGTAAGACATCGCTCGCCGCCGCCATGGTGCGCACGCTCTACAGCCTCGGACAGCAGCTTGTCCTCATGGCTCCCACAGGGCGCGCTGCAAAGGTCTTTGCACAGAGCAGCGGACTGCCGGCTTTCACCATCCATCGCACGATCTACCGCGAGAAGTCGTTCTCAGGGCTCGACGGCAGCTTCAACATCAACTACAACAAGCACCGCAACGCCCTCTTCGTCGTCGACGAGGCCTCGATGATCAGCAGCCAGCCAGGTATGGACAGCAGCTTTGGTTCAGGGAGTCTCCTCGACGACCTCATGCAGTTTGTCTACAGTGGCGACAACTGCCGGTTGCTGCTCATCGGCGACAAGGCGCAGCTGCCACCCGTCGGTGAGGAAGAATCGCCGGCTCTCACCGCAGAAGTCTTGGAAGGCTACAACATGCATGTCTACGAATGCGACCTCAACGAGGTGCTCCGTCAGCAGAGCCGCTCCGGGATTCTCTACAACGCCACCGTCATCCGCAACATGATTACCCACGACGAGGCTACCCACCTGCCACTGATACGCTTCCATGGCTTTGCCGACATCGTTATGATGCCCGGCAACGAGCTGGTGGAGAGCATTGACACCAGCTACGACAATGTGGGCATGGACGACACCATCGTCATCACAAGGTCGAACAAGCGCGCAAACATCTACAACCAAGGCATCAGAAGCCAGGTCTTAGACAGAGAGGCCAACCTCTGCGGCGGCGACATGCTCATGGTGGTCAAGAATAAATACTTCTCCAACAACACTGCCCAAACGGGTGAGGGCACCGCAGCCCAGACAGGCGCGCCCAACAAGACCATCTTCTTTATCGCCAATGGCGACCGCTGCCAGGTGCGCCGCGTCCGCCACGTCACCGAGCTCTTCGGCTTCCATTTCGCCGACGTCATGCTGGAGTTCCCCGACTATGACCACTATGAACTGGAGACAACCGTCCTGCTCGACACCCTCACCTCAGAGTCACCAGCCCTGACCCGTGAGGAGAATGAGCGGCTCTTTGACAAGGTCATGGCCGACTACACCGACATTCCGCTCAAGGCCGACCGCATGAAGGCTATCCGGCAAGACAAATACTACAATGCTTTGCAGATAAAGTTCGCCTATGCCGTCACCTGCCATAAAGCACAGGGCGGACAATGGGCCCACGTCTATGTCGACCAGGGCTATATGACCGACGACATGCTGACCCCAGACTATATCCACTGGCTCTATACCGCCTTCACGCGAGCCACGGGCAAGCTTTTCCTCGTCAACTGGCCAAAGACGCAGATAGAGCAATAAGCTTCCAAACACCATCAGCCATGCGCTTCAGCGAATACCTTCAAACCCAACCGCTGCTCAGAGTGGCCCTCGCCTTGGCCACCGGCATCGTTGTGGGCGACAAGGTGACTTGTGCCTGGACAGGGATGTGGCTGGCAGCAGCTGCCGGCTGCCTTGTGGCTGAGCTGCTGGCAAAAGGCAAGGTCTATCTCCAGAGCGTACTCATCCTGCTCACCGCCTTCTTTGCGGGAGCCGGACTCATGGCTCAAACTAAGGAAGACATTCCCAACCCCTTTCCAGAAGACAGAGCGCTAAGCTTTGAGGCCGTCCTCGTCGACGAACCGCAAGTCAAAGGCAAGGTCCTCCGATGCGACCTTGCCCTGACAAATGTCAACAATCGCGCCCTTCCCCACCCTATTCTTGTGAAAGGCGCCATCCTGCGCGATACCCTCACTGACAACTACCGGCTATTGCATTTGGGCAGTGGCATCCAGGCCACGTCGGTGATGCAACCGCTCAGCAACTTCCGCGAAGGCAGCAACTTCGACTATGTCAGATGGCTGCAATGCCATGGCTTCCGCGCTCAGACGTTTATCTTCTACACACAATGGCAGCCTGCCAAAGTCTCACCCGACGCCCTACCCTATCTCGACCGCCTAAAAATCAACGCCCTAAAACTTCGCCAGCGACTGATCAACCGTCTCAGCGACCTGCCGCACGACGCTTCTCCACAAACCGATAGCCAGCAGCATAGCAACAATGCGGTCGATGACAAAAACGACCAGGCAGCCGCCGTCGTGGCTGCTATGGTGTTGGGCGACAAGCATGCCTTAGACAGCACTACCAAAGACGAATACGCCATCTCCGGTGCCTCCCACATTCTCGCCCTCTCCGGGCTGCATTTAGGCATCATCTTCACCGTCCTGACCCTGCTCTTAGGCAGTGGAATTCACCGGCGGTGGCTCTCTCAAGCCGTCATCATCCTCACCATCTGGACCTATGCTGTCATGGTGGGCTTAGGCACCAGCGTAGTGCGGTCGGCCCTCATGCTCACCATATATTCTCTCTGCCTCGTGGCAGGACGCCGAAAAGCCTCCGTCAACGCCCTGGCCTTTGCCGCTGTCGTCATCATCGTCGGCAACCCGCTCTTCCTGTGGGACGTAGGCTTTCAGATGTCGTTCATGGCCGTCCTCGCCATCGTCGTCTTCTACCAGCCTCTCTACCGTCTGCTGCCGAAGGGCGGTGAGCTCACAACCCTCAGTCTGGTCAACAAACTACTGAAAACGATATGGGGCACTGCCGCTGTGTCCTTATCGGCACAGATCGGCACTGCCCCACTCGTGGCTTATTATTTCGAAAGATTTTCCTGTTATTTCCTGCTGACCAACTATATCGTCATTCCCTGCGCCACCATCATCATCTATCTTGCCATCGCTGTGGCTGCCACCGCATGGTGGACAGCCGCGAGCAGCCTGTTAACGACGGTGTTGGGTGCTGTGGCGACCTTTCTCAATATCTCGGTCAGCCGGCTGGCCGCACTGCCCGGTGCGAGTATAGAAGGTATTCAGCTCAGCACCTTGCAGTTGGCATGTATCTACATGGCCATCGCCATTATATGTACGATGGCAGCTGTTTACAGCGGAGTTGTGAAGATGAACTCACGCATGACATAATAGCAAAGGATACCTGCGATATAGCCAACGAAGGCTATCCAGGACGCATGCTTCATATACCATCCGAAGGTGATCTTCTCCAAGCCCATGACGACGACGCCGGCAGCAGAACCGATGATAAGCATAGAGCCACCGACACCAGCGCAGTAAGCCAAGAGCTGCCAGAAGATGCCGTCGGTAGCAAAGTCGCCGGTAGGAGCCAGCGGATACATACCCATACATCCGGCTACGAGTGGCACATTGTCGATGATAGACGACAGCACACCGATGATACCCGTCACCATAAAGTGGTTGCCATTGAAAGCTACATTCAGGCCCTTGCCTAATGCCGTCAGTGCACCAATCTCAGAGAGGCAGGAGACAGCCATCAGAATACCGAGGAAGAAGAGGATGGTGCTCATGTCGATGTTGCGGATAAGGTTCACCACACGCTTCGAGCGCGTCGTCTTCTGCTTCTTCAGCCCGGCGTAGAAGACCTCCGTTACAATCCACACCAAACTGAGGATGAGGAGGATGCCAACAAACGGCGGCAGATGGGTGATGCTCTTGAAGATAGGCACGAAGATAAGACCGCCAACACCAACCCAGAAGATGACCTTGCGCTGGGTGTCGCTGAAGTCGTGCTCCTCGGCATTGGCTGCCAACTCCTCCTTGGAGACAGTGCCCAACTCGCCCTTGAGGCCGAACTGAAGGATGAGGGCAGGGATAACCATAGAAACGATAGAAGGTATCAGCATCTCGCTAATAACGCCTAAAGCTGTCAGCAAGCCCTTGTTCCACAGCATGATGGTGGTCACGTCGCCAATCGGCGAGAAGGCGCCACCACTGTTGGCAGCGATGATGACAAGGGCGGCATAGATGATGCGGTCTTTGTGGTCGGGTACCAACTTACGCAGAATCATTATCATCACGATAGATGTCGTCATGTTGTCAAGGATGGCAGAGAGGAAGAAAGTCATGAAGGCGATACGCCACAGCAGGGCGCGCTTCGACTTCGTATGCATGACATTGCGCACCCAGTCGAAACCGCCATTCTGGTCCACAACCTCCACAATGGTCATGGCGCCCATCAGGAAGAAGAGCGTCGGACCGGTATCGCCGAGATGATTCTGGATGACATCGGTGACAAAGGTGATGACAGGATCCACACCTTGACCGAGCGTACCATGCTCCATCTTCAGCAGATCCATAAACTGCGGGTGCATCAAATTGACAAAGTAGCCCGGATCAAGCATGTACAGCGTCCAGACTACTACAAACATAAGCAAGGCCACGGCAGCCTTGTTGACCTTCGTCACGCTCTCAAGGGCTATAAACAGGTAGCCCACGATAAACACGACGATGATTGCGATTGATAATGTTGACATTGTCGTTGTATTTATGAATATTTGTTATCTTTTCGTACAATCAGCTGCAAAGATAAGCAAAAAATATTGCATCAATGCTACATTTTCATAAATAATACATTATCTTCTCCTCAGAAGTGAGGAAGAGCAACAACAAGGCGAAGAAATCTCTCCCTTTTCTTTGTTTTTCCATTCGTTTGCATTATCTTTGCAGTATCTTTATTCTTATTATGACACCAGAAGAAGCTAACAATATCAAGCTCAGCGAGAACTTTATACTCGCCGATGCTGACTACATCGACTATGTGGCTTTCCAGCTCTCCGTGCAGTTTGAGCGCATGATAGGCCGCCGCATCCCCAAGGCTGACCTCAGCCAGTGGGTGGTAGATATCGCTCTCGACGGCGGACTGCGCGCCGACGGCAGCGACCACGAGACGCAGGTCGTCCTCGTCCATGAGAAACAGCACGCCAAGATGGACAACTTTCAACCCTCCGTCTACGACACCGACATCGACGCCCGCGCTTTCAAAGACGAGAAGCTCGGCGAGTTCCTCGTCAACGCCATCAGCGTCGGAGATGTCGTAAGCAAAGACGACTACATCCTTGACACCATCAACATGGTGCTCAGCCATAAGGAGGTGAAGCGACTGATGATCATCCCCAACGGCGAGCAAGGCAGCATCTACGAGGAAGTGGCGGCGGCCCTCCGCGGTGCCGACGACGACAAGCGTATCACACTCTTCGCCATGCAGCCCATGCCCGGTGGCAACTTTCGACAGGAGATTCTCGGATACTCGCTCATGAACGCTCTCGGCATCAAGAGCGAGGAGATACCACAGTCGTAGACTCCTACGACATCAACCCGTCAACAATAAAAACAAAATATTATGAACAGAGTATTAATGATTGGAGCCGGAGGCGTTGCCACTGTCTGCGCCTTCAAGATAGCTCAGAACACCGACGTCTTCGGTGAGTTGATGATTGCCAGCCACCACAAGGAGAAATGTGACAAGCTCGTCGACGCCATTCATGCCAAAGGCTATAAGATGGACATCAAGACTGCCGAAGTCGACGCCGACGACGTGGAGCAGCTCAAGACGC
>UQRP01000023.1 GCA_900543585.1 uncultured Prevotella sp. | reverse complement strand
ACGAGACATACTACAGGATACTGTCTGAGAAGAAGCCTGAAACAGCGGAAAACGGCAGTGCTTCCGGCACCGGATGCAGCACAGGAAAGGACACGGTGGACAACAACGGTTCTTCCCTTGCAGGCATGCCTGCCGCACGGGGATCAAGAAAAGGCTACATGTGGCTCGTTGCAAGCAGACAGTTGAAACTCTCCTACTTTATATACGATTGCGGATCAAGGTCGCAGAAGGTCATACTCGACGAGCTTACCGGATTCCACGGCTGCGTGCAGTCTGACGGCTACTCTGCTTACAAGAAGCTGGAAACAGATGATTACAAAGACATACAACGAATATCCTGCCTGCAGCACATAAAGAGGAAGTTCCTTGACTGCGGAGAAAATAATACAGAGGCAAGAAAGATGGTCAGGATGATCAACAAACTCTACAGGAAGGAGCACAGTCATAAGAACGACAAGAACTGGACTGCAGGAGACAACCTCAAGTGGAGACAGGAATACGCCCCTCCAATACTCAAGGACATAAGGGAAAAACTTGACACGCTTCTCGCGCTGCCGGACAAAGATCTGCCACCGAAGAGCGACCTTTATACGGCAGTACATTATATGGACAGCGAGTGGGATGCTGTGAAAGGCATCTTCACTCGCGGGGACACCTCGCTGGACAACAACCTCTGCGAGATGCAGAACCGGTATGTCTCCAAGTCAAGGCGCAACTCACTGTTCTTCATAACGGACGATGGTGCCAAGAGAGGGACAATGTTCTACTCGCTGACATTGTCCTGCATGCTTAATGGCATCGACTCCTTCGAGTATTTTACGGATGTCATAGACAGAGTTGCAAGGATGAAGCCCAAAAGTCCAGTTGAACAATACCGCGAACTACTGCCTGACAAGTGGAAAAAGCAAGATTAGAATGAAAACGCCCCATGGCAGAAGATGTCATGGGGCGTTTTTGTGAATACGTCTACGCAAATGTGGAGACGCTTACTAAGGATGTAGGAGCCAGCAAGAGCTACCTGCTGCACGCGGGGCTGTCCGGTAATGGCTCTGTGGCCACTAAATGCGCTATTATAAAGCAATCTACGCTTATACGGTGTAGTAGCAAGGCAAAGGCCGAGAAAGAGGCTTAGAGAGCGTTTTAGAGGCTGAGAATGAAGGAATAAGGGCTAAGGTAGAGAGTAAGACAATAAAGGAACAATGGCTAAGAGATGATAAAGGGTGCTCGTTTCTCAACGGGCACCCTTTTCCTTCTACAATCCTTAATACCTAAAAAAACTAATATGACCCAATGGCTAAATGCTTTTCGGGATGCCATTTCGGGTCCGACCTATTGGAAGAATTGTGCAAAGTGTTGTGACGTACTATACACCTATTAAGATGGTACAAAGGTAGTGAAAAAAGAGCGTGAAACAATGACAATGTAAACAGAAAATGAGGGTAAAAAGGAATATTTTTAAGGGTGTTTTAGGGGTGTTTGTATGATGGCATTGAACAGTTGTTTGAACGGTGAAAGATGGGGCTGGTGTGACAGTTGGTGTGACAGCTGGTGTGACAGTTTAGGTGTTTGTAAAAACCAAATGTGTGAGTTGGTGTGACAGCTGCTGTGACACTTTTAACATAAAAAATTGCGTTTTCGTGCTTCTAAATTCCATTTGAGCAGTAGTAAAACGGGGAAAAGGTGGTTTTCGGGTAGGATTTTGCCGCAAAATTGGGGAAAAAGCAGGATTCGGGCAGCATTTTTCATCATAAGTGCCGATAAACAGGGGCTTTAGGCGAAAAGGCGTGAAAATTGTGATTACATTTGGATTGATGGAGCTGTCGTTTGAACGGTGTTTGAACAGTTGAACGGTAGTGTTCAAAAGACCGTTCAAACCGTTCAACCGCCCTAAAAGAAGCGTCTTAGGCATCCTACGACCTCATAGATTTTGAGTATTCTCTTTACAGGGAAGTCCTGCGGGTCGAAGTCTGCCGTGTTGACGGGCACGAAACGTATCATACCCGGAGTGTCGGACCTTCTGAGCATTTTGACTGTTCTGAAGGAGTCCATTACGACGGCGTAGATTTCACCGTACTGAATATCCTGGACAGAGCACTGCCTGAGAGCTATGATGTCTCCGTTAGATATGGTAGGTTCCATGGAATGCCCTGTGATATTGCACCAGAGCTGTGCCCTTGGGCAGATACCATTTGTTATGGCGAGCTCCGGGTTGACCGTTTGGTCGTTGAATACCTCGTCGAAGCCCCCAATGAAGTCGACATCATAATAAGGTGCGCCATCAAAGTCTTTTGAGACCAGGGTCGTCCCTTCCTCGAGCATTGAACCCTCGCCAGTCAATAGCCACCGCGCTGAAACCTCGTAACTTCTCACGATTTTCTCTAAAACGTCCTCTTTGGGCATAATTCCCTTTATATAACCTCTTATGTTGGCCTCTGAAACGCCTAACTTCTTGGCTATAACAGTATTTTTATTATCGCCGAATGTCTTAACAATATCTTGTATTCTGTCGTGTATAGTACTCATCACTTAAATTTTTTGCCCGTTAATCGTAATTATTCACGATTTTATTTGGTTAATTCGTGAAATATTACGATATTTGCACCGTGTTTACATTTTAACACCGCACAAATTTACTAAAAAGTTTTGAATGACGTATTATAAAAGTTTGAAAATATGCAGAGGAAGATTGTTATGGATTACGGCAATGTGAACAAGCTGATGTCTGTATTTGGATGCAGTCGTCAGATGGTGAGCATGTCTCTGAACTTTAAGAAGAACAGTGCCTTGGCTCGCAAGATACGCAGTGTAGCTAAGAGCCAGTATGGCGGCAAGGAAGTAAGGATTGTGCCGGCCGACGAATAGCGGCTGGAAGGTAAAAGGAGAAAAGACTATGAAGGAAGACATGGAGAAGATTTTTGGCAAGGAGTTTCGCTACCTTAAGAGGCTGAGTGCTGGCCAGCTTGTGTCGCTTGTATGGTTTTCAGTGAGCCTATTTCTGACGGCACTGTTAGCCGACGTGAGTCTGTTGGCTACGCTGCTCAGTGCGGTGAGCATGTTTCTGAGCATTGCGTCGCTTGTTCGTTTACCCGACTTTGATGACGAATAGCTTTGTGCAAAGGGAGAGACTATGGAGTACTACAAGAAAGAGTTGTGCATCACCTATGAGGAGCTTACGAGCGTGATGAAAGGCGACACACTTCGCCAGAACATCAAGCGCGGCAACATCACACGTGTTCGCCGCGGCGGTCTCGGTCATCCGGCCCTGTACAGCTATGCCAGCCTCCCTCCCCGTTACCGTCAGGAGTTCGAGGCGTCTCATGGCAGCGCGTTGGACGTGCTGAAACGTCAGGAGCTCCGTTCGAGCGTAGCCGAGGACGGGTCAGCCCGCCGCTGGTTCGCGGCTTACGAGTATACCCTTAACGGCGTTCGCACGCACTTGAGCGAGAAGATGATAGATGAGTACACGATGAACGCGTCGGTCCTGAATGTCCTATTGGACCGTCTTAACGACGTTACGGCGAACCGGCACGCGTTGGGGAGCAGCCGTAGCAGCGACATCTGGGACATCATCTATACGCAGAGCGAGGAGCTTAGGAGCGTTACGGGCCACACGCTGCCGGGTAACGAGACCCGCCTTCGGGAAAAGGTGAATCGCTACAAGAAAGAAGGCTACTGCGTGCTTATCAACGGAAGACTTGGCAACAGCAATACCCTGAAGATAACGCAGAAGGCCGCTAAGCGCCTGATAGCCCTGAAGCGGAGCAAGGTGCCCGTGCTGACGGACAGCCAGATATTTGAGACTTTTAATAGCGAGGCAGAGGCAAAAGGCATGAAACCGCTGAAGAGCATCAGGAGCCTTAAGACCTGGCTTGAGAGCCCGCAGATAGAGCCCCTGTGGCACGATGCCGTTTATGGCGAGATGAGTTCTCACCAGAGGTTCGACAGGAAGATGAAGACCGAGCTGCCTACGCGGAGGGACACCCTGTGGTATGGTGACGGCACAAAGCTTAACCTCTACTACAGAGACGATAGCGGTAAGGTCAGGACAACGAGCGTTTATGAGGTTATCGATGCCTATTCTGAGACCTTTTTGGGTTTCTGCATATCCGACAACGAGGACTATGAGGCACAGTACATGGCGTACCGGATGGCCATCCAGGTGAGCAAGCACAAGCCCTACGAGATTGTGAGCGACAACCAGGGCGGCCACAAGAAGCTGGAGAGCCAGGGCTTCTTACAGAAGCTTTGCACGGTGTACAGGACTACCGCCCCATATAACGGCAGTTCGAAGACCATAGAGAGCGTCTTTGGGCGGTTCCAGCAGCAGGTGCTGCACAAGGACTGGCGTTTTACCGGTCAGAACATTACCGCTAAGAAACAGATGAGCCGTCCTGACCTTGAGTTCATCGAGGCGAACAAGGATAAGCTCTACACCTTAGACGAACTGAAGGCCGCCTACGTGAAGGCGAGAACCGAATGGAACGAGATGGCACACCCGAAGACCGGCATCGCAAGAGAGGAGATGTACAGAACGTCGAGCAACGACGGAACCCCGGAGGTTACGGCGAGAGACATGGAAGAGATGTTCTGGGTATGGGCAGAGAAGCCTTGCACGTTTACCGCGAGCGGCATAGAGATCACCATCAAGGGCAAGAAGCGTACCTACGAGGTCTTTTCAGAGCCCGGTATTCCTGACCATGAGTGGCGACGGACGCATACCTACGAGAAGTTCTACGTGAAGTACGACCCTTATGACTACACATCGATAAGGCTATACAGGAAGGACAAGAGCGGAGAGCTGCGGTTCGAGCGCGTGGCCGAGCCGTATATGACCATTCACAGAGCACTGCAAGACCAGACAGAGGGCGAGGCGAAGTTCATCAGAGCCGAGGAGCGTGCTACGGAGCAAGACAGGATAGGGCGCCAGGTGGCGGCCAGGACCATCGAGAAGGAGGAGGGCGTTCTGCCGGAGCAGCACGGACTTCGGAGCCCGAAGCTGAAAGGCGTGAGGTCCGAGGTACAGCAGCAGATAGACAGGCGGACGGGCATTTACTCCGGGAGACCCTACGAGCTGAGCCTTGGGCGAGCGACGAAGGTGGTGAGCAATGTGGACTGGTCGGAGATAGAGAGCCCCGTGGAGATTAACCGGCGGAAGACTGCGGAGAAGCTATAGGCGCCGATGATAGGGCGCCGCAATGTATTGCGGCGAACCGAACAGCGGCGAACCGAACAGCGGCGAACGGAACGGCGGCGAACGGAACAGCGGCGAACCGAACGGCGACGAACACCATAGAAGATAAAAAATAAGCAAATAAATACCAACAATTAAAAATAACGACAAAAATGGAAGAAAGTGAAAAGAAGGTTATCGTAGCAAACCTTAAGAGCTACATTGAGCGTTATCCGAGCCAGAACAAGGCCGCGGGAAGCCTCGAAGGTATCAGTGCCGGCACGCTGAGCAGCATGATAAACGGCAACTGGAGCCGGATAAGCGATGCCATGTGGACAAAGGTTGCGGAGCAGGTGAAGCCAACGGGCAGCTCGAGTGCCACGGGGTGGACGATTGTGGAGACGGGAGCGTTCCAAGAGATAAGCTATGCGATGCAGGACGCGCAGGAGTATATGAACGTAACGTGGATTGTCGGCGAGGCCGGATGCGGCAAGACTACGACGGGCCGGCTGTATGCCGAAGGCCATAAGGAGGCGTTCTACATCCTCTGCTCAGAGGATATGCTGAAGGGAGAGTTTGTGAGGACGATTGCGCGACGGCTTGGCATTAGGAGCGAGGGCTACACTGTGAGAGAGCTGTGGCAAGAGATAATAGACAGCATCATCCAGATGGAAAGTCCTCTGATTATCTTCGACGAGGCAGACAAGTTGCCTGAGAGCGTTTTCCAATATTTTATCTCGATGTACAACAACCTGGAGGACCGTTGCGGTATGGTGTTTCTGAGCACCGACTACATCAAGCGACGCATCAGCAACGGTCTGCGGTACGGCCGGAAGGGCTACAAGGAGATTTTCAGCCGTATCGGGCGGAAGTATTTTGATTTGGAGACTACGAGTGCCCAGGACGTGTACGCCATCTGCACGGCCAACGGCATTACGTCGAGAGAAGATATAGACAAGATCATCAAGGAGGGCGACGGGTATGACTTTGACCTTAGACGGGTTAAGAAGAGCGTACACCGGATGAAGCGAGTAAAGGAATGAAAGGAGGCAGAAGATGACCAAGGCACTGACAGCCGGGGAGGTGCTCCGGCAGAAGAAGAACACGTTTCCCTTTGAGGGCTCATGGAAGGACGCCTTCGGCGAGCCGGAGCGCACCGGGATATGGTTTATCTGGGGGAACTCCGGCAACGGCAAGAGTTCGTTTGTGATGCAGCTGTGCAAGGAGCTCTGCAAGTTTGACAGGGTGGCTTATGACAGTTTAGAGGAGGGTACGAGCCTTACGATGCAGGCGAGCCTTCGCCGTCACGGCATGGCAGACTGCGGACGGAGGTTCAGTCTGCTCAATGACGAGCCGATGGATGAGCTTAAGGCCCGTCTGGACAAACGGAAGAGCTTCAATATCGTCGTTGTGGACAGCTTCCAGTATACGCAGATGACCTACAGCGACTATAAGATACTTAACGAGCGATACAGGAACAAGCTGATCATCTTCATCAGCCAGGCGACTGGGAGCCAGCCTATGGGCAGCGCAGCGAAGAAGGTGATGTACTCGGCGACCCTGAAGATATGGGTCGAGGGGTTTAAGGCGTTCTCGAAGGGGCGGTTCTTCGGTCCGAAGTATAACGAGGGCTACACGATATGGGAGGAGGGGGCGAAGCGGTACTGGGGAAAGTGAAATAAGAGCCGCTGCAAAGCAGCGACCTACAGAACAGGGCGCCGCATTGTAATGCGGCGAACGGAACGGCGGCGAACGGAAGGCTGCTGATTATTAAAATAAAAAACGAAGAAAGATATGGTAAAAGTTAAGACTATAATGGAATTAGAGGCACCGACTACAAAGGTCGATGCCGAGAAGCGAACGGTAACGGGGCTGCGCTGCAACTACTGCTGGGGCAACGGCTTCTTCTGGGGCACTGACGAATATGGTGAGGATATGAAGACACCGTGCCCGATGTGCGGTGGCAGCGGCAAGTTGAACGCTGAGATAACGATAAAGTGGAAGCCATGGAAGAGATGAACAGGAACTATGCGAGGTTCTACGCCTTGCTGAAGGAGCTACCCTATGATGGTGACAGGGAGGACTTGAAGAAGAGCCTTGTGAGACAGGCGACGGGTGCCCGGACCGAGAGCCTTAAGGAGACCACGGATGCGGAGTATAAAGCCCTTTGCCGGCTGATGGAGATGCAGCTGCCGAAGACAGGTGCCGACGCAGTGCATCGGCTTGCTGAACGCAGAGCGCTTCGGAAGAAACGGAGCATGGCCCTGCATCAGATGCAGCTGTGGGGCGTTGACACGGCGAACTGGGATGTGGTGAATAAGTTCTGCATGGACAAACGAATAGCCGGTAAGGCGTTTCGGGAGTTGAGCGGTGATGAACTGGAGGACGTGACGCTGAAGGTGAGGGCAATGATCTGGAAGCGGGAGAAGGAATAGGCTTTTATAGAGGCTATAGAAACAATAGGAGCTATAGGAACAATAGGGACTATAGAAACAATAGGGACTATAGAAACAATAGGGACTATAGAAACAATAGGGACTATAGGAACAATAGATAAATTTTTAAAACGACAAAAAGATGGAAAAGAAGACAGAAGAGCTGCTTAAGCAGCTGAGTAAGGAAGAGAGAGCGTCGCTGCTTCAGCAGCTGACGGCAGAGAGCAGACAGGAGAAGGCAGACCGGAGGGAAGCCTATGAGAAACTCCGTTCGGACTTCATGACGGACGTCAGAGCGCGTACAAAGAGCGTTGTAGACATTGTGCGTGAGTTCAAGGACTGGCTTGACAGCGAGAGCAGCGCCTTCCGGGAAGTGATGCAGGACTACGGCCAGCTTCGTAGCAGCGACCAGCAGGGTTTCACGGTAGTTGAAGGCGACTTCAAGCTGAAGGTGAGCTACAACAAGGTGAAGACCTTTGACGAGCGTGCAGACATGGCTGCGCAGAAGCTCATCGACTACCTGAGCCGCTACATCGAGAACAGCGACAAGGGCACCGAGGACCCGATATACCAGTTGGCAATGAGCCTTCTGGAGAGGAACCGACAGGGACAGCTGGACTATAAGTCTATCAGCAAGCTTTACGAGCTTGAGGATAAGTTTGACGGCGAGTATCATGAGATTATGGATTTGTTCCGTGAGAGCAATGTGGTGATGGCGACAGCCATCAACTACTACTTCTACGAGAAGGACGGCGAGAATGTATGGCGCAAGTTGGAGCCATCGTTCTGCCGTATGTAGCGAGAATGCGGAGGAATAATTAGTGGGAGCGGAGCGGCTGTGATGGTTGCTCCGCTTTTTGTGTTTACATTGTATGTAGTGGATGATGTAAAATGCTTAAATTTGCATCATTATGAGCGTGAAGAAAAAAGAACTAAAAGCCGCGAGGGACATGAAGATGTTTGAGCGCTACTATTATTGGACCGAGGTGAAGCGACTTCGATTTGACGATGCCGTGAAGAAGTTGTCGGAGGAAGAGTTCTTCGTTAGCGAGGAGCGCGTGATGCAGATCGTGCGGAAGATGATAAGAACTGGAGCTACGGTGGAAGGCAGACGGATAGCGAAGCCGATATTCACGGGTTTCCGTGTGAAGAGAGGTGGATAGGCGCCGCAATGTATTGCGGCGAACGGGACGACAGGCGGTTATAGACGGCGATACGGGGAGATGGAGGGCTTGACGAGGGTTTTGCCGTTGGCGGGTGTGATGATGTCGTCGACGTCGATGTCGTAGTAGAGCTCATAGACCTTGATGCCATGAGACCAGGTGTAGAACTTAGACTTGGTTCGGACGAGGGCTCCGACGGAGAGGGGGCGGTAGGTCTGGAGAGCGGCGTGGAGGTTGTGGACGAGTTCGGAGCGCTCCTTTATTTTCTCGGTTGTTCCGGAGGCGAAGTGCGTGTCGTCGTAACAGTCGATGCAGAGGCGGACACAGATGTGGGCGTTGCCTTTCTGAGATTTTGCGGAAAGGGACGACCAGTCGACGGAGTCGGTGTTGATGAGAACACAGGGGAAGACGACGGGATAGGTATCCATGTTGTCGTTGTCGATGGCTTCGAGCTGTCCGTAGTCCTCATCGACGTAAGGTATTTCGGGGAATGATTGTGAGATGTGATTAATGATTGGCAAGAGCAATGATTCCATCTTTTATTGTTTTTAAAGAGTTATTGATAATTGTGTTGAGTTTCTGAGTGAGATCCTGCGAGTCGCCTATGAACTGACGCTGCGGAATGTGGGCGTGGACGGAAAGCTTAGTCTTCTTTGTCAAGGCGAGAGCCTTCCACTTGGCGGCCTCTGTAGGAAGGGTCTTGGGGAGCTTGCCCTGGGATGCGGCGAGGGAGTAGACCATGTGCCAAGCGTATTTGCGAAGCTTCGGCGTGACTGTAGGGTGCGTAGAGATGTCTCCCCCATCGTTGTGGATGGCCGCATAGGGGACTGGGTCGGAGATGACGACCTGCCCGGGCTGTGCTTGGAACTCGATGGACCGCATGAGGTGGTCTCGGCGTGAGGTGAGCGGCGTGTACTTAGCATCGGGGGATTTTGAGTCCTGCCTTTTCGTGCGCTGCCATGGTCGGATGCCACCATCGCGGAAGCCAGCGTCTCGGAAGTTCTGCCGGAAGTGGTTGACGGCGGTGATGCCTACCTTTCGCGGAAGTCGGTCGTTGACCTCCCGTAGGATGTCGTTTTTCGCCTTTTCGACGAGGAATTGAATGTTTTTTGCGTCCATGATGAAAAATTTCTTATTTTTGTTTGCAGATTCAAAAAGAATAAGTATATTTGCAATGTGGGGGGAGCGTTTAATCCCTTTTGGGACACGTCCCCCATTCCGGCCAGGGTTTTCACCCTGGCTTTTTTGTTAGCAATACTCTATCTTTACAAAGGCAATAAATTACCTTGAACTTTCGATATTGGGAAGTACCCTTCAATCCTTTGAATTTTTTATATCCCAAATTAAAGTTTTTTATATCAAAGTTGTCGTTAGGGAAGAATATGACTGCAATTTCTGCATCAGGCTTTGTAGCACAATGCTTCAATGCGTTTCTGATATTACTTGGAAGAGCTGTTTCTGCACCAGCAATCTCAAAGAGTTTATCATCCCATGTTCCTTCAGTATTTTTCTTATACATTACGGCGTGATTTTCTTTTTCAAGGATGACCTTGTGCCCATTTTTATATCCAACTTCTTGTACCTTGGTCTCGTACCATCCTTTTTTCTTGTCAAGATTGTGCTCTACATGCGTTGCTTTAAGACCTCCACTACTTACATCAAATTCCACATCCTTGTACGAAGGATTCTTCTTGTATTCGATATATTCTTGCTTTCTTTTATCCTTCTTCTCCGTAGGAAGATTAGCATCTACTTTTTGGCAAGAATAACAATGTTTACCTTCATTGATAAAGAATGTCTGCATCTTATTCTTGAAACCATTATTGAATGGACATTTTCCACAACCTGAAGGGAAATATGGATGATTGTCACTGAATGTATGACCATCCTTTCCGGGATTGTTCTCGAGACCGCGCTGTGGTGGGTCAACGCCGTCGAGGTCATCGGGACGGTTGACGGGATCGTCGGTCTGTTCGAGGGAGCATTTGCAGTTCCAGCGGTCGCCAGGGTGATGCTTGGACCAGAAGGGGTCGTCGACAGGGAGTGTGAGCTTCTTTTCCCAAAACTTCCGATGTGAAGACTCCGGATTTGGGGATGTTGTGGGCATCCACCGGAGGTTTGGCATGACATCCTTGTTGCGTAGGAACGACTGCCAGTCGGCCGCGTTATGAGCCCGGATGACGGCAGTGTCGTACTCTGTGCGGAGCCATGCTCCACAGTGGTGGGTGGAAATGGAAGAGACATCATTGAGCCACTGCCGGAACGGCTTTAAGTGGCCGTTGGCGTCGAGAAGCTTTGCAGCCATGTCGGAGCCCATCTGGTGGACTTTGAAAGCAGCGAAGATCTCGTTGGAGTGGCGAAGTGCAGCGAGGAAGTCGTCGGAGAGGGAGCGGTTGGAGGACTGGGAGAGCCCTTCGACGGTAGCGGAGTTGATGACACGGAGAACCTCACGCCAGATGGAAGGCTCTATCTGGGTGGAGGTGTCGAAGCCATCGTAGATCTTGCGGAGAAAAGAGGCGAGGACGTCGGCATCGATGGAGATGGCCGCTGAGGCGGCGTTGGAGATATGGGGCGCCGCAATGTATTGCGGCGAACGGGACGTGCGGCTGCTACAGCAGGGGCAGGAAGCGCCGTAGTAGAGTGAGTCGATCAGAAGTCGGTGTCGGCCCCTTTCGGGGCTACTGCGAAAAAACGCTTCAAACGGGATTTGAAGGTTGTTTGAGCAGCGTTTGAAGGGTGGTTGTTATTGGGCTCGGATGGGCTTTGATGGGCGTTAATAGGCGATGATGAATCATCGTTGCCATTTTTGCTGTCCTTGCTGTCGTCATCCTTGCTGTCGTCGTTGAGCTTTTGGGAGAGTGCCTGGTTGATGGCAGGAGCGTCGGCCTTCTGCTGATCGTAGTCCTTTGGCTTCTCGATGCCAAATGTCTCATAGAGCCAGTCGTCGTCCATGGGGAGTCCCATGTTCTTTAGCCCCTGGACGATGGTGAGCTGCTTCGTGGGCTCTATCTTCTCTTTTGCGGCATAGACGAACTCGCCCCCGTCGACATTGAAGCCGAGGTTTTGGAAGATAGGCGTCATGTAGTAGTTGAGGACGTCGAGAATGAAGTCACGGTCGTCGGCGTTCATGTCGTCCTCCTCCTGCTTGTGAACGGTACCGAGGGCTTGCGTTCCCGTGTCGTGAGCATCGGTGGTGAGGGTGTTGCCAAGGACGCGGATGGAGATTTTGGAGTCCCAGTAGTCGGCAAAGGTCTTGTAGAGGTCGGAGGAACCCGTCTTGTTGCCCGCCTCCACGAGGTTGAGCGTGGAGCCGTCGGGGTGTATGTAGACGGCATTGGCACCCTGCTGCCGCGCGTCCTTTAAGAGCTGTCGTCGTGCCTCCTCATCTCCGGCATCGTAGGTGTACTCCCGTATAGGCATGCCGAAGATGTTGCAGAACTGCGCCCAGTCGGACATGTCGCCGCGCTTGTAGAGGACGGCGGGCAGGAGTTCGGCAAAGATGCCTAAGCCACGCTCAGAGCCGACGAAGAGCATGTTGGGGAACTGTTCGATGGAAACGCCGTCCTGGTCGCCCTGGAAGCGAAGGAGTTTTTTCCTTACCGGGTCGTAGTGTTTGCGGTCGATGAGGTCGTAACGGATGTTTCCTTCGTCGTCGAGATAGAACTGGAAGAGCGAGAATCCCCAGAACTCGGAGAGGATGATGTCCTTACGGAGCTGCTTGAACCATGGGGAACGGAGCTGTGCGGAGAGCTGCTCGTCGACCTTTCCGTTGCGATGGAACTCCATGGGGAGCTGTGTAACACCGCGAAGGCGCTTGGCGAGGACACCCATGAGGTGGAGGTCGAGCTGCGCCGACTCGTACATGTCGTAGAGTCGCGTGCGGGAGGGATAGTCGATCTGCTTAGCCGCTTCAAGGGACTGCATGTAGTCTCGCATGTCGAAGAGGAATATCTGCGGCATTTGTAGGACTACGTCGGGCAGCTGCCGGAAGCCGTTGTCGCGGAATCCGCCCTGTGAGATATGCTTAACTGATTTGGAATTTTTGCGAAGCGTATTTTTCTTGCTCATGATTTTCTAAATTTTTGTAGGGTTTTTATAGAAGCTATAGATTTTGATAGGAGCTATAGATGCTATAGAAATAATAGAAGGCATAGAGAGGTGGGCTACAATAGGGTTGGGCGTAGTCCAGAGGCGTTGATTTGCCATCTCGAATTAGAAGCGAGGTTGTCGTCGGGTAGACGCGGAGCCCCGTCGATGGTCACGTCGCCGTCCATGACGCCCTTTAGCCAATTGATGGCTCGGTCGTAACGGTCCTGCCGGATCTTGGACATCTTGTAGGGGTTGTGCTGACAGAAGATGTGATAGATGGTGATGTCGAGTGCGAACATTAGGATTAGCGGATGCCGGTCGGAACCAGTTGCGCTGAAGATTTTGTCGCAATCATAGATTTTGTCGAGATAGGAGCGCATCTCAGCGATGGCTCGGTCCTCACAGATCTCGACTATCTGCGGGTCGTAAGAGGGCGAGTCCTTTCTGAGTAGCTGGTCGAGGATCTCGGCATGGATGCTGGCGTCGTAGTCAGCAGTGGTTATAAAGTTGCTCATAATAATTCATTTTTATGTCGGGCGATGACGCCGCATTGTAATGCGGCGAACGTAACGCCGATGATGATAATTGATGTTACATTCGGTAGGGGTTGTTCTCGTTGAGTTCCTTGTAGGAGACGGTTACGGGCGGTTGTAGCTCGGTGGTCTTCTTGCGGAGGATGGAGAAGGCGCCCTCGATGCAGTCGGGTCCGTCGGCCGGGTACGGCATAGTCATCTCGAAGAGCTGGAACTGTGTGCGCAACTCCTGCATGTGTGGGTTGTCGGCCTCACGCTCATTGAATATCCACTGACCGTTGCGATCGATAGGCTCCAGAGAAGCTTCGATGCGCGTGGCTTTCTCGGCTTTCTTTCCAGCATCCTCACAGATATGCAGCTCGGTATGCCGCTTTCGGTTTTCCTCGTAGACGAGCGGTTTGAGAACCTGCTGGAAGAACGGGTTCTGTAGGGAGTTGTTCTCGATGTAGCAGTAGACGGTGGTGCGTCCGGCTACATATTCGAGTAGCTGGTAGTACCAGTCGATGAACTGCGCATTGAGCGCGAGGGCAACGAAGCCCTTTATTATGTAGTAGACGCCGTGGAGCTTTCCTACGAGCCATACAGCCTTGGTAGAGTCAGCCTTGACACGTGCATTGGAATAAGCCGGGTCACCATAGATGACGAGGAAGGGAAACTTGGAGAGCGCGGGCACCTTGCCGTAAGGGAGAGCATGGAAGATCTGCCCTTCGGAAACGGGGTTGTTGAAATACTCAGCCTGGGCGTTCTTTGACGATATGTTGGCCAGGACGCGGTCGATGTCGGCCTCTGTGTTTTTCTCAGGCCACGTGGAATGGCCGTTCTTATCCCGGATGTTTACTATGTCCCAGTGGTTTGCCTTCTGCCCGGCACGCCGTATGCAACAATCCTTTGCGATGATGTTACCGCACCAGAGGATGAGGGTGGGCTCAGAGATAGAGCGCGTAGGGTAAAGGGCCCCTTCGAACCAGTCCCACTTCTTCTTGACGGTGTCAGGGTTGCGGCAGTCCTCGTCGGTGTCGAAGTCGTCCATGTAGATGATGTCGGGCCGGACGTTCTCGTTACGTGCACCACGAGGTGCGGACCCTGCACCGACGGCAACGAACTTGGCACCACAACGAGCGAGGAAATCTGTGTCGGTCCACTGTCCGATGGTTACCTGCTGGCCGTAGAACTGGCGGATGCGAGGGTTGGACTCGAAGTTTATCTTGAACGGCGCGAGGAGTCGTCGTGCGGAGTCGATGGTAGCGGAGGCGAGAACTACGAACTTCTTTTGCCCGGTAAGAGCCAGGTACATGATGATGAACATGGCTACTGTGGACTTTGCGAGCTCACGGGACCACGAGAGTACCTCGTACCAGTCGGGGTTGGAGGTGATGCGGTTGATGGCCCGGACATGGAACGGCGCGAATGGGTAACGGGCGTACTTCGGGAAGAAGTATCGAATCCATTCTACGGGGTCCTTCTCCAGGCGCTCACGCTGAATGATGATGTCCTTTTGCGATAGCGAGCTGTCGACGGGAATGTCGGCGGCGAGGGCTTTGTGATGCTCCTCCCAACGCTGGAGTGCTTTTCTGTCTTCTAATGTCATAGATGATTATGTTTTAGGGCGCCGCATTGTAATGCGGCGAACGGGACGGTGCTACTTGAGCTGATCCTTGATGAAAGCGTCGAGGAGGTCAGAGAACCTCTTTGCGAGGTCGAGGTCGGTCTGTCGGAGCCAGTTTGTGAACTTGATGCCTACGTTGACGATGTCGGCAATGCCGGCGTCGGTCTCGATTTTCTTGATGGAGGACGCGAGCTTTGCGAGGGTGTCGGCCTCGGCAACGGTTGCGAAGCGCTCTCCCTCAGGCCGGGAGTTGACGTTGTTGTTGATTTCTATGATCTGTCTGTTAAGCCCTGCGAGGATCTGTTCGGGGGTGATGGTATATGAGGCCTTGACCTGGTCCCAGGAACCCTCGCGTATCCATCGTGAAACGGTCTGCCGTGTGGTACCGACCTTAGTGGCAATCTCCTCCTGAGTGAAGGAACCGTTGACGTAGAGCGTCTTGGCGAGGTCCTTCCGGTCAATTTTTGTCTTCTGCATAATGATGGAACTTTTTATTGTATTATCTGCAAAGTTCGTAATAACGGAGCTACCATCAAAATTGCATTTTTATTTTATCCGTAGCTACGGATATTATATTCACAGCTACGTATAAAATAAAAATGCGATTTGCAGGATTGGTTAGAAGTTACGAAATTTGCGAGCAGAAACATCGAAAACTATGTCGAAGAAGCATACATTTTTGAACATTATTCCGAGTGGCGACACGGCCACGATACTATTATATGGCGATGTTGGCGACGGGGAGAAGGTGGAGAGCAGCCGCGTGGTGAGTGAGCTGCTTGCCGTGAGCACTACTTATCAGCATATCGCGGTACGCATCAACAGCCGCGGCGGCGACGTATTTGAGGGCATGGCGATATACAATGCTCTGAAACAGACGGAGGGCGACGTGACGATATATGTTGACGGTCTGGCCGCGAGCATCGCGGCCGTGATAGCCCTTTGCGGCAAGCCACTTTATATGTCGCCCTATGCGAAGCTGATGCTGCACAACGTTAGCGGCGGCACCTATGGCAATGCTGAGGAACTACGCCAGGTGGCTGCTCAGATGGAAGCTCTCCAGGGGAACCTTGCGGAGATGATCGCCCAGCGCTGCGGCATGACCGCCGAAGAGGTGAAGGCGAGATATATGGACGGCAGCGACCACTGGATTGACGCAGAAGATGCCGTGGAGATGGGATTGGCTGACGGTCTGTTTGACATGGAAGCTGCCGGGACGGTCCCTCAGACGACAGATGAGATATACAACTATTTTAACAACAGGCTCTATGAGCCAAATAAAGATAAGGACATGGCATTAATAGATGACATTCAGGCTATCCCATCCTTTAAGGACAAGCGTGATAGCAGCGCGGTAGTGGCGCACATCAGAGAGTTGGAGAACAAGGCTGTGAAGGCCGAGGCCCTTGAGCAGGCCAACGCCCAGTATAAGGCTCAGCTTGCGGAGCTGAAGAAGAAGGAGACGGAAGCGGTGGTTGACAAGGCCATTGCCGACGGCAAGATCAGCCAGGAGCAGAAGGCCGTCTTCATGAGCCTTATGGCGAGCGACCGTGCGCACACCGAGGAGCTTCTGAAAAGTATGCCGGCCACCCAGAAGCGAGCAGCCGACGTGTTCCAGGACAAGAGCGGCGACCTTACGGGCAAGAGCTGGGATGAGCTGGACAAGGCCGGCAAGCTTGGCGAGCTGAAGGCTAAGAACATGGCGGCCTTCAAGGACCTGTATAAGCAGAAGTTCGGCGTGGACTACCAGGAGTGAGGAAGGTCGCCGCAATGTATTTCGGCGAACGGAACATAACAGAGAAAGAGAACAAATAAACAGAGAAGAAAGATGGCACTGAACAAAGAGATTTGGCTAAACACCATTCAAGAGAATTTTTATCCCGACAACTCGTTTGCGAGCAAGAGTGTGGACGACTCGTCGTTTGTAAGCAACAAGACCGTGCATATCCCTAACGCCGGCAAGCCGAGCGGCGTGGAGGTGAACCGCACGAAGAAGCCGGCTACGATCAGCGAGCGCACTGACCAGGACCTGACCTACAACATCGACGAGCTGACGTCGAACCCTATCTACATTCCGAATGTGGATACCGTTGAGCTGTCGTATGACAAGCGCCAGTCGGTCATTGCGAATGACCGTCAGGAGCTTCAGCGCGTTGCGAACCAGAACCTTCTGTACCGCTGGGCTGATGGCGCCGGTCTGATCAAGACTACAGGCGGCTCGGTGGCAGCTCACACCTCGGACGGGGCCACGGGACAGCGCAAGAAATTCAGCAAGGCAGAGGTGCTGTCGGCCATGCTTCGCTTCAATAAGGACAACGTGCCTATGCTGGGTCGCTACATGCTGCTTGACGCGTCGATGTATGCCGAGCTTTTGGACGACCTTACTGACAAGGAGCTGTCGGCATTTCTTAACTCAGCAAACGCTCAGGCGGGCATCATCGGTCAGCTGTACGGTTTCAGCTTCATGCAGCGCTCTGAAGTGCTTCGTGTGGACGGCAAGAATGCCATTCTGAAATGGACCGAGGAGGATGCTGCTGACGAGAGCGCTGCGGCTTTGGCCTGGCAGGAGAGCTGCGTCAGCCGTGCTATCGGTGACGTAAAGATGTTCCAGCAGATGGACAATCCTACCTACTATGGCGACATCTACTCGTTCCTGGTAAGAACCGGTGGTTCCATGCGCCGCTACGACAAGAAGGGCGTACTTCTGATTGCAGAGGACAAGGTTACGGGATAAGGACGACGAGGCGGCGCTGCAAAAGCAGCGCCCTGAGAAACGACAATAAAGACAGAAACGAAAAAGGATAAGAGATGCTACCAAGAGTAAAGATTAGCTACCTGAACGGACAGTTAGGGAGCGTGGCCGAGAGTCCGGACGGACTCGTCGCGCTGGTAGTCGGTTCGGCGGCTGTTGAAGGTAAATACGAGCTGGGCAAGGCCTATCACGTCCGTAGCACAGACGACATGGAGACTTTGGGCCTGACGGAAGCGAACAACCCGAAGCTGGTGAAGACTCTGAAGGAGTTTTACGGCGAGGCTGATGCGGGCACGGAGGTGGTACTTTTCGGTGTGGAGCCGACAAAGACGGCTACGGAGGTGCTTGACTATACCAACAAGGACGGCGCTCGAAAGGTTGTCGAGAGCGAGGGCGGACGGCTTCGCGGCGTGATCGTGGCGAACCTGCACAATGGTCCTAAGAAGGTTGAGGGCGGTCTGGACGCAGACGTGAGCACGGCCCTGGCTAAGGCACAGGAGCTTGGCGACTGGGCGGCGGAGACATTGGAGGCACCGATATTCGTAATGCTTGAGGGCAGAGGGTATACTGCTGGTAAGGAAGTTCCCGACCTGAGCAAGAGCGGATATAACCGCGTGGGAGTACTGATAGGTGATACGGTATCGGGCAGCGAGGGTGCTGCCATGGGCGTATTGGCCGGGCGCATAGCGATGACTCCTGTACAGCGAAACATCGGTAGGGTGAAGACGGGTGCCCTGGCCCCTATCACGATGTATGTCGGCGAGAAGAAGGCCGAGTCAGCCACGAGCGAGATAGCGGACCTGTACGATAAGGGCTATATAACGCCGCGGACGCACGTAGGGAGAAGCGGCTACTTCTTTACTGATGACCGACTGGCAGTGGCAGAGACTGACGACTATGCCCATTTGGCCCTTAGACGTGTGATTGATAAGGCATACAGGGTGGCTTACAACACAATGCTGGAGGAGCTTCTTGACGAGATAGAGGTGAACGAGGACGGCACGATGCAGCCGGGAATCGTAAAGAGCTGGCAGCAGACCGTGGAGAACGCCCTGAACGCCTCGATGACACTGAACGGCGAACTGTGCGCGACGAGCAGTGCTCCCGAGGGCGGCGTGTGCTATATAGACGAGAAGCAGGACGTTGTGAGCACGGGCAAGGTTAAGGCTACGATCAAGGTGAACCCCTACGGCTACGGGCGGATGATCGACGTGGACTTAGGTTTTAATATCAGTTAGGAATAAAGGCTGCAATGTATTGCGGCGTGAACATAAAAGACAGGAGATGAATAATACCAGAGAATATGAGTGGAGCGACGTGAACGTTGTTGTGGCCGGAAGACCAGTGACTGGCATTCGGGGCGTGAAATACTCGTCGAAGCAGGAGAAGGAGCTGCTGCACGCTAAGGGCAACAAGCCTATAGGCATCCAGCACGGCAACAAGACCTACGAGGGCGAGCTGACACTGCTACAGAGCGAGTATGAGGCAATGAAGAAAGCGGCAGGGGGCGACATTTTGGACGCATCGTTTGACATCATCGCCTCTTACGGCAATGCGAGCAAGGGGGACGTGATCACTACTGACGTGCTGGTGGGCTGTGAGTTCACGGAGGACAACACGGAGTGGAAGCAGGGCGACAAGTACCAGGAGAAGACCTTGCCGATCATCTATACGGACCAGAAGTCGGTATAGGGGCGGCGTGTCGACGGCGCCGCAATGTATTGCGGCGAACGTAACAAAGCAGGTGTACAGCAACGGCTTACATGAATGATAAACAATAGAATAAGAAGGAAAAATATGCCAAAATTCACAAAAGAACAGATTGAAAAATTGAAGTCTCAGTATGGTGACATTTTTGAGATTGAGGTGGAGGGCAAGAAGTGCCTTATCCGCCGTCCGAACCGCAAGGACCTGAGCTATGCGAGCGTGGTGAAGGACCCGGTGAAGATGAGCGAGACGATGCTTAACCAGCTGTGGCTTGACGGCGACGAGGAGATGAAGACTCGCGACGACTTGTTTTTGGCAACGGTGAACGCTATGCAGGAGGTGCTGCAAGTGAAACAAGCCGAGCTAAAAAAACTTTAGAGGATGCGGGGATAGATGATGCCGGTGGTGGGGACGTGTTGTTTCTGAACACGCTTCTGCGCTATTATATGCACCTGGATCCAGACACGCTGAGCGACGAGGAATGGGCATGGACGATAAAATATCTCCTTGACATCAGGAAGATGGAGTCCAAGGCAAGAAACAATTGAGGACTATGGACAGTGTACTGAAATTTTTAATCAAGCTACAGGCCGACCAGGGTAACGTGCTTACCGTGGCCCGCCAGACTACACAGCAGCTGGATGAGATTTCTCAGAAGGCTCACTCTGTAGGCGGAAGGCTGCGTGAGGCTTTTTCCTTCAGCAACTTCAAGAGTTCGCTGATGGACATTCCCGGCATGAGCTTCCTTATGAATCCGTACACGATGATAGCCGCTGGCGTTGGTGCAATAGCGAAGCTTGGCGCACAGGCCGAACAGACCTCCACCGCCTTTACCGTCCTCGTCGGTTCTGAGCAGAAGGCGAATCACGTTTTGGGTGAGATAAGCAAGTTCGCAGCAGCTACTCCATTCTCAAAAATGAATTTGGAGGGAGCGTCTCAGACCATGCTTAACTTCGGAGTCTCCTCAGATGCCGTGATGACCCGGTTGAAGCAGCTTGGCGACATATCCATGGGCGACGCCCAGAAGCTCAGCAGCCTCTCGCTGGTCTATGGTCAGGTAGCTGCTGCCGGAAAGATGCAGGGTCAGGACCTCTTGCAGTTCATCAATGCAGGTTTCAATCCCCTTAGGGAACTTGCACAGATGACTGGCAAAAGCTACCAGGAACTTCAGGAGATGATGTCGAAGGGACAGATAACCGTCGAAGCCGTCGAAGCTGCGATGAAGCATGCCACCGATGCCGGGGGACAGTTTCACGGTATGATGGATGCTACGTCGAAAACGGTTTCAGGTAAGCTGTCGACCGCCATTGGCGAGCTTCAGCAACGTGCCCAGGAACTGTTCCCGAAGATAGAGCCTTTTATCCTGACGGCGATAGAAGGCATCTCGGATATAGCTGGCAGCATCATGGATATTGTCGGTAATATATTCTCCTGGATCTCCAGTCTCGGCATCCTCAGAACGATATTTAACGGTGTGTTCTCATTACTTGGCACGCTGTTCGGCTGGCTTTCCGGAGCCATATCCGGCATTATAACGTTTTTCCAGAACTGGGGCGATGTGATAGGCTATGTTGGGGCTGTCATAGGCATCGCCACAATAGCCTTCAACGCCCATAACATTGCCATAGGCGCATACGCTGCCGTTACGGGAATAGCCACTGCCGTTACGGAAGGGTTCTCGGCTGCACAGGCAATACTGAATACCATAATGAATGCCAACCCTATCGGGTTAGTGATAACACTTATAGCAGCGTTGATAGCA
Source organism: uncultured Prevotella sp. (assembly GCA_900543585.1). GTDB lineage: Bacteria > Bacteroidota > Bacteroidia > Bacteroidales > Bacteroidaceae > Prevotella. Next base: position 22,649 of record UQRP01000023.1, on the reverse strand, counting down.
GCCATCGTCTATTGCTGGAATAAGTTTGCCGGATTCCGGGCTGTAGTTCTCACAGTATGGAACACCCTTAAAGGTTTCGGTGAAATCATCAAGAACTATGTCATTGATAGGCTACGCACTCTATTGTCCGGCATTGGCAAAGTGGGCGATGCGCTTGCAAAGCTCTTCAATGGCGATTTCCAGGGCGCATGGAACTCTGCCGTCGAGGGCTTCAAGGATATTTCCGGAGCCAGGAGCGCAGGCAAGGCCATTAACGCCACTAAGGATTTGCTTGGCAACGTAGGCACGACGTATGGCCAGAATCTGAGAGAACAATCAAGAACATCAAACTCTACCACTAAGCGCACGGGCCGTACAGCCAACGCGGGTATATCCTCTCCCTCTTTGAAAGGTAGTGGAGATGATTATTCGGGGCTGTTCGGCGCTGCGACTGGCGGAAAAGGCTCGAAGAAGGGTAAAAGCGGCAGTTCTGGTGGCTCAGGCGGTGGAAGATCTACTGCTGAGGCAATGGCTACCGGTGGCACCCGCAACACTTCTATAAATATCTCTATTGCTAAATTTTTCGACAATATCAATGTGACGATGGCTGACAAAACCGATACGGCCGAACTGGAGAATATCATTGTCCAGACCATGAATCGTGCATTGGCTATTGCCGTAAGTACAGATCACTGATGAAGACTTCTAAGTTCATATTGCAGAACCTTGCCCTGCGGGCGGCCGGTCTGACGAAGGTGCCACCATACTGGCTCTGGAGGCATAACAATATCTTCGGAGTTAACACGGGCTACATAAAAGATGGCGTTACGCCGGTTGACAGTGCACTCTACGACAAAATAAAAACAATGTCGGAAAAGGAACTTGCCGATGTCATCCGCACCAACGCCACCGGGGTACCAATGACATGTCCTTTGCGTATGCAGGGCGACGAGGAGGGTTCTGAGGAGTGGCTGTTTCCGATAGAGCCTATGTTGAGCGTGAACGGAGGCAATGTCCTTGTACGACGGAGGGTGTCGAAAGGGCGCGTGAAGGGCAGTATCAAGGAGAAGTGGACTGTGGATGACTACACGGTGAGGATTGAGGGTATCTTGATGTCGAAGGACGGGGGCTACCCGAAAGCGGACGTGGCGCGGCTGCGGGCTCTGTGCGAGGGCGGGCATGTGAAGGTGCTGTCGCCGTTGCTGGAGGTGTTTGGGATCAGGGAGCTGGTGATAGAGTCGTGGGAGATGCCTTTCACGAGTGGGGCTATGAACCAGAACTATACGATTACGGGGTACAGCGACGACATTTACAAGCTGCTGCTGAGCCGTGAGGATTTGGAGGTGTAAGCTATGTATACGATGCAGTATGAGATTGGGATTGGCGAGTACCGGCTGGGGATGCTTGACAAGGTAGAGATACACAAGAGCGTACAGCTACTTGCTGACACGGCTACGATCACGTTGCCGGGTGCTCAATATAATGTGGCTCTGGACGTGGAGAAGAAGCTGAAGCGTGGGGACAGGGTTACGATAAAGCTTGGCTACCGGGAGACGGGCCTGGAGACGGAGTTTGAGGGCTGGGTGCAGCGGATCTCTACGGATGGCGGGAGCGTGAAGCTGATATGTGAGGATGATTTGTTCCTCTTCAGAAAGACTCTGAAGAGTGAGGTGTTGCAGGATGTTGGTCTGAAGGAGCTGCTGGCTTATGTGGTGGAGGGTTGCGGTCTGAAGATGAAGGTGGACTGCTCATACGAGTGGACTTACGGGAAGTTTGTGATAAACAATGCTACGGGCTATGATGTGCTGAAGAAGGTTCAGGAGGAGAGCGGGGCGGACATTTACGTTCAGGAAGGGACGCTGGAGGTGCATGCTCCGGGTGAGAAGGTCGGAAAGGAGAGATATTATGACTTCGGACTGAATGTGGAGACGGAGGATCTGACTTACCGGAAGGCTTCGGACAAGAAGGTTGAGGTGGTGGTGAAGGCGAACATGCCTGACGGTACGGTGAAGGAGATAGAGACGGGCACGACGGGTGGAGAGAAGGTGGAGGTGAAGTGCGCTACGAGTGACGAGGCTTCGATGAGGGCGCGTGGCGAGCTGGAGGTGAAGCGAAGGAGCTTTGACGGTTTTGAGGGTAGCATTACGGGGTGGCTGATTCCGATGTGCGTGCCGGGGGACAATGTAAGGCTGAGAGACAGGGACTATGAATACAAGGACGGTACATACTACGTGAATGCTGTGACGACTGAGATGTCGGCTCAGGGTGGAAAAAGGAAGGTGGAACTGGGTTTCCGGCTGAGTTAGGGCGCCGCAATGTATTGCGGCGAACAGAACGGCGGCGAACGGAACGGAATAGGTGATGATTGGCGATAATAAGAACACAGAAGATGGACAGATACAGGGAACTTAGGGACAGGCTACGTGGACTACAGAATGGCTATACTGCCATCTGGCAGGGTATTGTCGAGAATGTGGAGGGGCTGACGTGCTCGGTGAAGGTGGGGGCGTTGACGGTGCCCGGCGTGAGGCTGCGGTCGTCTCTGACGGATGATAAGGGCTCGCTGACGGTGGTTCCGAAGGTGGGGACGGCTGTGACGATGGGAAGTCTGTCGGGTGATTTGTCGGAACTGGTGGTGATAGCCGTGGACCATGCGGAGCGTATTGTGGCTTCGGGAAAGATTACGATCAACGGCGGTGAGCTGGGCGGACTAATAAACATCGAGGCTCTGACGGGTAAGCTGAACGAGCTGGTGAAGACGTTCAACAGCCATACGCACCAGGGGGTGCACGGTGTGACGGGCAAGCCACTGAGCTCGGCTAAGGACTTTGACAGGGGCGACTATGAGGATGAGAAAGTTAAGCATTAGACGATGATGACAGGAGGTGTGGAGATGAATGGTATAGTGATGAAGGACTATGAGCCGCTGATTGATGTCAGACGGGATGCCGAGGGACGAATCGTGGAGGGCCTGCGCCTGGGGGACATACTAAGACAGAACCAGGCTTTGATACTGACTCTGCACAAGGGTGAGCTGAAGGAGCGTCCGCTGGTGGGCGTGGGCTTGAGCGACATGCTACTGGACAATGACCCGATGTATTGGCGTTCGTCGATTATGGAGCAGCTTGAGATGGATGGTCAGCGTGTGGAGAGCGTTGAGGTTACGACGCATGGCGTGAAGATAGCGTCGGACTATGAGGAGGGCCGCCGTTGGTGGCGCTAAGGTGAGTGCCGAAGAGAGGGGGGCAAGAAACGAATGTGAATAATAAAAAAAGAAAATATGGGTGAATTGAAAGGATTTTTGATAGCGACGTGGGCGGCCTTGATTAGTTTTTTTCTGCCTATCGGCGACTTTATGCTGGCGATGACGATACTGTTTATCGTGAATTTCAGCTTCGGTCTGTTGGCTGACATTGTGAACGGTGGTAGCTGGGAGTCGAAGAAGGCCTGGCAGTTTATCATTCAGAGCACGGTGTTCTTTGTGCTGATGCTGAGTGTGCTGTCGGTCGGCGAGAAGCTTCATGACCATGAGGAGGCAATCTCGAGCGTGAAGTATCTGTGTACGGTGACGACCTGCTTCTTCACGGTGAACATCACGCGGAACTGGATGAACATCACTCCGCGGGGTAGCGTTTTCTACAGGATAGCGAGCTTCATCCACTATGTGCTGTCGATGCAGTTTGTGGAGCGCATACCACTGATGAAGCGTTTTATGGCAGAGAAAAGACAGGAAAAGATAGAAGAGAGCGAGGAGGCATAAGAGAATGAGAAAGATAGAGAGAATATTCGTACACTGCTCTGGCGGGTGGCAGACGGAGAGCGTCAGAGAGGTGCTATTAGGGTTTAAGGCCCGCGGGTGGAAGAAGCCGGGTTATCACTACTTTATCACCTTTGACGGAAAGATTAACCAGCTGCTGGACGAGGGTGAGGTGAGCAATGGCGTTCAAGGCTATAACCAGACGGCAATCAACGTCTGCTATGCCGGCGGAATCAAGAACGTTGGTGGAAAGATGGTGGCTGTGGACAACAGGACAGAGGCTCAGAAGAAGAGTCTTCGTCAGCTGCTGAGGCTGCTGCGGAAGAAGTACCCCGGAGCGAAGATTATGGGGCACCGGTCGATATGGGGTGAGGATACGCCGCGGAAATGGAAGAAGACGTGTCCGAACTTCAATGCGGTGGAGGAATATAAGGATATTTAGGCAGGGACAGCTGCTGAGCAGCTGCTTACGCAAGACAGATAATAATTTGGGAAAAAAGAGTTAATGGATATGGATAGCGTGAAGAGGACTTTGGGGTTGGTGATGGCCATGGTACTGGTTATGTTGCTATGGGGTTGCCGGACGACGAGGTATGTGCCTGTGGAGAGGATTAAGACAGAGGATCATGTACTGTCAAAAGTGGTTGCAGACACGGTTAGAGATACGGTGGTGATGCAGCGGAACGTTGTCAGGCATGACAGCATGGCTGTGCGGATGGCGGGCGACACGGTATTTGTGGAACACTGGCACAAGATCTTGAGAGAGACTGCCAATTTAGGCGTTAAGGAGCGGATGAGAACCGTTCATGATACGGTGTTCGTGGAAAGAGTGGACACTGCTGCCGCAAATGCCGGATGGAAGGCTGGCGCGAAAGTAACTTCCATAGGCCGCAAGAAAGATGATGGCGGTGCCGCGAAGACCGTCGTGATGCTGATGGTGCTATTGCTTGCCACGGGCACGCTGATATATAAGCTGCGGAAGCCATGAAGACGGTAGTTAAGGAAGGGCAGACTCTGGCTGACGTAGGGGTGGAGACAAAGGGCAGCTGGGAGGCAGCCATGGGCCTGGCCATCGAGAACGGCCTGTCGGTGACTGATGAGCTGAAGGGTGGGACGGAGCTGAGAATTCCTGATAAGACTTATGACCGGACAATGGAGCTGTACTGCAAGCGTAACGGCGTGAGCCCTGCTACGGCAAGGGATGGCCGAGGTGGACGGCTGAGGGTGTTCGGTGATGAGTTCCGGGAGGAGTTTGAATAGATTCTGATAGACTGGATAGACTTTGATAGACTAAATAGACGCTATAGACTTTTATAGACTGGATAGATTATGGCAAGAAGTGTAGCTGAGATAAAAAAGACGATGACTGATGCGTTTCTTGGTGACGAGACGCTGAGGGAAAAGTATGGTCTGAGGGAGGGGGCGACGTGGAGCGAAAGCTTCTCAAATGTGAGTCTGGAGAATATTCTGCTGTTTATTGTTGCCGGGGCTACCCATGTGCTGGAGGTGATCATGGACAGATACAAGGCTGAGGTAGCGGATAAGGTGGCGAGTGCTGTTGTGGCGAGTGTGCCATGGTATCACAGAAAGGCTCTGGAGTATCAGAAAGGTGTCGCTTTAAGGCTGAACGAGGCTACGATGGAATACGAGTACGACACGGAGGACGAGGCGAAGAGGATCGTAAAGTATGCTGCCGTGAGGGACCGCGGAACGAGCGTGGAGATTCTGGTCAGCGGCGACAAAGGCGGTGAACCTGTGGCGCTTTCAAACGCTGATTTAACGCCGTTCAAAGCGTATATGAACAGGATTAAGGTGGCTGGCGTGATTCTGAATATTTCGTCGAGGGATACTGACAGGGTGAGGATCAACGCGAAGATATGGACTGACCCGCTGCTCATTGACTCGGATGGAGCGAGCGTGGCTGACGGTAGCAAGCCTGTGGAACGGGCTATCCAGGAGTTTCTGAAGAGTATTGTCTATGGCGGTATGCTGAACAAGACGAAGCTTGTGGACGCCATACAGAGGGTTGACGGAGTTACCGACGTGGAACTGGGTGACTGCTGGTACCTGAAGGACGGCCAGGACTGGAAGAAGATGGACGGTAATAACTACCAGGGCGCGTCGGGGAGCTATAAGGCTGACGGTCTGGAAAATACTTTGAGTTATGTGGTATGACTTGGATATTGAGAAACTTGGACGGCAGCTGCTGCCTCCGGTTCTGCGGAGCGGCGTGCTGACAGCTCTGGTGAGGGTGCTGCTGATGCCGATTAGACTTGTTTACGATGAGTTTATGGCGCTGAAGGCTAGCACTGACATGGTGCTGTCGACGACGGGCACGGTGATAAAGCTTGAGAAGATTCTGAACGATACCTTCTTCCTTCGGAACAGGGAGATATACATTGAGACTCCTAATGAAGAGGAGAGGTTGTCGATGTACTTTGAGAGAGAGAACCAGAAGGCTACTGTGATGCACCTAAAGAAGGAGGGCACGGGCGTGGTACTGAAGGTGCACGGCGAGAGTACGGTGAAGGTAAACTTCACGGTGTGGGTGCCGACGTTCCTCTGTACGAGCGAGGATGCGAAGGCAGACCGGTACGGTGGCCGGAACCTGAGAGTGATACGGAATATACTTAACAGATATAAACCTGCCGGAAGGACTTTCGGCATAGAACTATACGACTATGAATAAACTGTTGTTTAATGAGGGCGGCCAGCCTGTTTATCTTGACGATCTGGAGCTGATGCAGGCTGAGCCGCTGAGCCAGCTGGGAATGCTGCTGAAGGCACTGGGAGCCGGAACAGGCACTTACCTGCTGAAGGAGAAAAACGGGAAAATGCTCGGTCCTGCGGAAGGCGGTAAGGAGGCTTACTATATAGGTCAGAACTGGCTGGTGAAGGACGGTACTGTTTACGAATTGCCGGAAACGAATATAACCTTAGGAGATAACGATGTCGTCTATGTCGGTGTAAAGACTGTAGAGACTGATGAACGTAACTTTGACGACGGGCAGAGCCATGCGTGCCGACGGACTGCCACGGCTTATTATTCGACAGTTAGGACTGACGATGACATGGTGAAATACAGCGATCTGAAAGAGGTGTGGTCGCTCATAGCGCTGCCGATAAAGAGAAACACTCCTGTGGCAACATACATCGACATTAACGTGTCGTTCCATAACGGATATTCGGGAACGGTGCAGTATATGGATGTTGGTGATGCTTACAGAGTGCGAATAAACATAAAGAGCAATGCTGCATCATGGGAGACATTAGGCGGCGAGCTAGGCAGCACTCTGTTTGATTTCACCGACAAAGTCTTTCCATACGCATTGTCGACTTTCTACGCTGATGTTGTGTTAGGTGTTGGCGGCGGCACAGAAGCAAGAGCGAAACATGCTATCTTGCAGAATACGGAGGGGGGTCTTTGGCTTAACGGTGTTGCTGACAATGACGTGAACTGCCCTATGCAGTGTGCCGTGAAGACTATTTTCGAGATACCTAAATAAGGAGAATAGCGAATGAGTACAATATATGAGCTACAGGCTCGTGCCGAGAGCCTGAGAAAGAAGAAGGCGACGGGCAGCATCAGCGCTGAGGATACGTTCGGGCTGCACGCTGACGAACTGGACTACATGGCGAACATTGAGCGTCGTGCCGACGTGCTCGGGATAAGGAAGGTCTACAAGACGAAGGCTGAAATGGACGCTGATGTGGCAGCTCCTGTTGGAACCGACGGCAAGGCGATAAGGTTTGGACAGCTGGTAAGCATCTGGAACGGTGGGGATGGCACTGAGGCCGAGAACGGGATGGTGTATGCCTGGCAGGGCGCAGAGAAAGCTTGGCTTGCCGTTGGGAAGCTGAACAGCACTTATGTTATGGTTGACATTTCGAGCGACGACTATGACAAGCTTGTATCTGAAGGCAAGGTGGATGAGAATACTTACTATAATATCTTAGAGGATTAGAGGAATGATACGTAAGGGCAATAAAGAATTGGCGGTGCGCTATCATGGCGGGAAGGTGATAACGGCTGTGTACAAGGGTGCCAAACTCTTGTGGGAGGCCATAAACAGCTGTTTTGGCAGTGGGGCATGGTACAATGATAAGGGATGGAGCAATAATGACGGGTGGAAATGATTAAAAGATAGCATATGGGAAAGATAAAGGTAACTGATAAGAAATCGACTCGTATCAAGTATTTGCAGGACGACCCGATTCCAGATATAGACACCAGTTGGCAGATAGATGATGAGACGTCTTACCCAGGATCCAGGGTGGAAGAGTTTATCAAGTCTCAGCTGCGCAAAAGGATTGGCGTGGTATATTATGACGGCACAACTAAACAATATAAGTGTTTTTCCAATATTAAGGACCGGGATGCTTATATCAATGACCCTTCAGCAGCTGCGGATAAGGTTATCGCTTCCTTTGAGGCTCCGTCTGTATATTATGACCAAGAATCTAAGGACAGATTAGCCGGTGATACAGCCTTGCAGCAAAAAATTGACGCGGAAGTAAAGGCTCGTGGAGATAAAGATGCTGTTTTAGAGAAGTCCGTTAGTGATGAGGTGAAGGCAAGAACAAGTGCCGATACAGCCTTGCAGCAGGCTGTTGATGCAGAAGCGGCTTCCAGAGAATCTGCCGACACTTCTTTGCAGCGAGCTCTCGATACTGAGACGCATACAAGGACTAACGAAAATACCGCCTTATTACAAAAGATTAATGATGAAATAAAGGCAAGAGGAGATAACGACACAACTCTTCAGAATAGTCTCAGTGCTGCTCAGAAGAGTATTGATGTGCTGAATAAGCATATGGTGACAATGGTTACGTTGACTGAAACTGAGTATGAAGCTCTTGTAACTGCCGGCACCGTTGATGATAATACTTTTTATAATATTTTGGAAGACTGATTATTCATATTGAAAATACATATACTATGGCCAAAAAGATTAGTGAAAACTCGATACCAGATATACATGCGGACTGGGGCAATGATAAGGAGAACAACTTGCCATATTCCGGCAGTGCCGTACAGACTTTTATCAAGTCACAATTTGCCAGTAAGATAGGTTTACTTTATTATGATACCACATCAAATACCTATAAGTGTTTTGCCAACGATGAAGACAGGGATGCTTATATAGACGACCCGGACAAAAATGCTAATAAGGTGCTTGGCTCATTTGCGGCACAAAGCATATATTATGCAAGCATTTTGATGCAGTCGGCTACTCATGTGTCTTTGCTTTACGGTACGACTGGAAATGTAATCAATTTTTCGTTCGGGGTTTTCACTACCAATGGAAACACTGATACTGGGGATAGCGTTGTTTGTACTTATACCATTACGGGCGGAAATAAAAAGCGAACCGTTGTTAAGCAGTATGCTGCCGGGGAGAATGTCAGTTTTAATGTTGACGAATATTTGGCCGGTATGACTGGAAGGGTTGTTGTTCGCATTTCCATATCAGGTGTGAATACCCAGGCCCCTGCAACAGCTTCGGTAATTTATAATATCTTCAACGTACAACTTGAGGACAGCTTTGATATTACAAAGCTTTATAATGATACACTGGAGATACCGTTTACATTGACTGGTGATGGCGTAAAGGCTGTGGAGTTTTATGTTGACGGAAAACAGATCGAATATAACAAGAATGAGGATGAGATTACTGCGGCCACTGGTAGTAAAACCAAATATATAAGTACTGATGGCCTTAGCGATGGCGTTCATACATTGCAGATGCGAGCATATGTTATGATGCAGGAGAAAAAGCAGTACGCTACTTTGTTATATAGAGAATTTTTTGTCTGTAGAGAGGCCACCGATGTCAGCTATGTTGCCTTGTCTATAAATTATCCTCCAGGGGCTGATATTGTTACAACCGCTCCAACAATTCCGAATATGGAGCAGTTCATCGGTACAGATATTAAGTTTGCCTCGTACAACAATAGCGGTGACGATAAAACAAGCGTCAGCATAAGCCTTGATGACGAGCTGCTGACTACTATGGAATGTTCTAATGGCACTGTATATACTTATAAGTTTATGAGTAAGACGAGTGGCATAAAGACTCTGAAGGTTGGCGCAAGAAGCCTTACAGTGACGGTGCAGCCGACCACTCTTGACCTAAGTGAGCTTACAGACCATTTGACTTTATCATTGGATGCAACTGGCAAGAGTAATTCGTCTAAGGATAAGGCTGTTTGGGTATCTGACGATAAATCTGCTGTATTAAGTGGTTTTGACTGGACTGAGCAAAGTGGTTGGAATGATGGGTGGCTTGTTATTCCGAATGGAGCAAGCGTCTCCGTCCCTTATGCTCCTTTGGCTACAGACACGGCAAAGACGATTGAGTTTGAGTTTGGCACTGAGGATGTCAAGAATGATGATGCTGTTGTGTGTGACATGCGTGGCTCTGAGGGGGCGGGTATATTGATTACCGCCAGCCAAATTGAGCTTATATCACGTTCTTCCGCTGCCAGTGGCAGTAGTGATACGGGCCGTGTTGGTACGCGCTTTAAGAGTGGCGAGAGTTATCGTATAACGTTTGTTATTACACCTAAGACGGGCGCTGTGAATAAGTGCATGGCATTTGTGTATGTCAACGGCATTCTGTCTGGAGCAACATCATTTACCTCAACTGATAATTTTGTCAGCGATAAGTCGATTAATATTGCTGGAAGCGATGATTGTACCGTTAAGCTTCGTCAGATACGCTGTTATGATAAGGCGTTGGGGGATGATGATATTCTTAATAACTATATATTGTATCGCTCATCAGTCTCAGAAATGCTTAGCGTATATGAGCGTAATAATGTGACCGAAAATGGTACTTTTGCGGTATCAAAGTTGGAAGGCGAGCTTCCGGTTGCAGTTATTACTGGTAACATTCCAGCTATTGAGGCTACGACCGATAAGAAGCATGTGGAGTATGTGGATATTGACTTCTATGATTTGAAGGACAGAACAAAGAACTTTTCATGGAAGAATGTCTATATGACACCGCAGGGCACATCTTCAATGACTTATCCGCGCAAGAACTTGCGTCCGTATATCGCCAAGAAAGATTCTACAGAGTGTTATGATGCCGATGGCAAGCCTTATAGTGTGAAGAAATATGCTCACATTACAGGCTCTCAGCCTTGTGACAGGTGGACTTGGAAAGCTGACTTTGCGGAGTCTTCCGGCACTCATAATGCCGGTATTGCAATGCTGTGGAATAAAGTCCTCTATAACAGCGTGATGGGCGGCAAGTATGTATTTAGAACAGAGGCTCAGAAAACGGCTGCTGCTAATGGATTTCCATACGATGTCAGAACTACCGTTGCTGGTTTCCCAATGGTTGTGTTCTATCGACTTACAAAGGATGACGACCTGGTGTTTATGGGCAAGTATAATTTCCTTAATGATAAGAGTTCTGAGAGCGTATTTGGTTTTAAGGATATTAGTGGTGTTTCTCCTGATGGCACTTCTTGGGAATTTGACAATAGTAAAGTAGAATGCTGGGAGTGTCTTGCCAATAAAGAAGAAATTGCTCTTATGAAATCCGTAAAGGGTTGGGATGACACTATTGATTCTAAGGGCACAAAGCGCTGGATGCAGAGCTTTGAGGGGCGTTATCCAGATGGCAGTACGAACGATACCGCATTGAAGAAACTTGTTACATGGGTAGCCTCAACTGATGGGAATTTGGCAAAATGGAAAGCGGAGAAGGCTGACCATTTTAATTTGCCATTGTTGTGTGCGTACTATGTTTATCTGATGCGCTTTGGCGCTGTTGACCAGCCGGTGAAGAACGCAATGCTTACCACAGAGGACGGAGAGCATTGGTTCTATATCAATTATGATAATGATACCATTAATGGTGTTCGTAATGACGGTTTGTTGAAATATGACCCATTCATCGACCGTCAGAGCAAGGACGCTGAACTGAATGACTATTGCTATGCTGGACACGACTCAGTACTTTGGAATAATTTTGAGGCTGATGATGAGTGCATGGAAATGGTCAGAGAGGTTGATGCTGCATTGCAGCAGGGCGGTCTGACTTATGAGAAGGTTCTTAGCGTCTTTAACGATGACTTCAGTGGTAAGTGGTGTGAGCGCGTATATAATCAGGACGCTGAGTACAAGTATATCGCTCCTTATACTGATAAAGGATTGAATTATCTCAGTTCTTTGCAGGGTAGTCGTAAAGCTCATCGTGAGTGGTGGCTGAGCCAACGTTTCAGTCTGCTTGACGCTAAATGGGTAACTGGTGACTTTAGAGCCGATGTTATTCAGTTCCTTATCCCGGCAGATGGCGTTAAGCAATATAACTTTACCATTGTTGCCGCTCAGGAGCTTTATTATGGCTGGGGCGTGAACAATGTCGTGAAGGAAAGTAATGTGCATTTGTTAAAGGGGGAGAGCCACACCTTTACAACCAACCAGGCATTTGCCATTGGCGACCCTGTGCGTATTTATGCTGGCCCTGAGATTGCCAGTGTTGATATACATGAGATGGGCAATGTCATTGCTCACCTCAATGTCAATGGTGCTTATAGTGAGCGCAAAGGAACTAACCTTGAAAAGCTTGTTGTGGGCGGAGAAGACGTGTCAAATACCGCTTTGACAAGTGGTAACTTCACTGGCCTTGCAGATTGCACAAAGCTCAAGTACCTTGATATTCGTGGCATGAAAGGCTTGACAGATATTGATACCGCCGGATTAACACATTTGGAGACACTATTATTGGACAATTCAGGGTTAACCAGCTTAACCTTAAAGAACTGTCCAGTCGCTTCTTTATCATTGCCGTCCAGCATTATCTCTCTTGATATTGAGGGGTTGACAAAGTTGAATAGTCTGAACATTGACACTACCACCTTAAGAACTTTGACTGTTAAGAATTGCGCAGTGGACATTTTTGATATGCTCAAAAATTGGGCCATTGACAGTAGTAAGCAGTATAGCATTGATATTGAAGATGTGAATTGGAAGGGTAAGACAGCTGCTGACGCTATTACTATCGGACAAAAGATTAAAAGTGCGGGTGGCACCTTAAAGGGGCGGATTGAAGTTGACAGCATTACATCTGACAACTATCAGCAGCTTATGGAAGTGTTTGGCGATAATTGCTTTAGTGCACGTTCTTCTATGTATGTGTACGCTAAGGGCGGCACACTTATCGTATTGGCTCCGAAATCTATTGTTGAGGGAAGAACAGGTAAGATTAGTGTTGTCGGAGTTGAAGATGGCGCAACGGTATCATTTACTGTTACGAGTGGTTCAGATAGAGCAACTGTTGATAATAAAGGGACTGTGACAGTAAAAGAAACCGGAAACAGCGGTAACATAACCATTATGGTTTCCGTGATTAAGGGTGATAATATAGTGTCGAGCAATGCAAGTATCAGCATTGTTCAAGCCGTCTATCCGTCTTTGAGTATTGATGGCGCTACGCAGATAGCTGAGGACGCAAGCTATCATGCAAAATTGGCTAATGTGACTGGCCAAAACGCTGATTATGTTCGATATGGATGGAGCATTAGTGGTAAAGCTGCGGAAGACAACAATGTTAAGTTGTCATCTGAAAGCGGGGAATCGACAACGGTTAATGTTATTAGCAATCCTGATGCTGGTACGACAAAACTGTTTAAACTGACGCTTACTGGATATAAAGTTAATGGCACAGGCGTTAATTCAAGCGTGGATATAACTCTCAATGAGCTGAATAAAATTGTGTGCTATGACAGTTCTGCTGATGTCCCGGAAGGTGGTAATACTAATCAGCCATTGATGGAGCTGGCAAAGGCGAACTCGTGGTTGAAAAAGGATGGTGTCAATTTGTGGGCAAGCGATTGTCGTGCGGTAACAAGTTTGCCAAGCGGAATTACTGAACTGACAACGTTTGATGAATTCCAGTATTTTACTGGGATAACTTCGTTGAGTGGAACCTTTAAGAATCTGATGAGCATTAAGTTGCCAGATTCACTTACAACATTAAATGCATCTTTTAGCAATATTCTCAATAAGATTAGGATTTCCTCAAAATCAAGTGATGTGTCTTACAGAATCGAAATAGGGGCACAAATAATAGATGTTGGAAGAAATACGGATATTTCAGCATTCGAAGATAAATTAATATGTTACAATAAATTTATCGCAGATAGTAATAATGAAAGATATGAGGTTATTGATAATCTTTTATGTACTAAAGATGTCAAAAATAAAATATGCGTAAGAGGAGTTAACACACAAAATGTAGTCATACCAGACAGTGTAACGAGCTTGGGGGACTCCTGCTTCAATAATTGTCCTTCTCTTACCTCAATCACTATTCCAAGCAGTGTAACGAGCTTGGGGGACTCCTGCTTCGATAGTTGTTATTCTCTTACCTCAATCACTATTCCAAGCAGTGTAACGAGCTTGGGGACCCACTGCTTCAACCATTGTTCTTCTCTTACCTCAATCACTATTCCAAGCAGTGTAACGAGCTTGGAGAACTACTGCTTCAATGGTTGTTCTTCTCTTACCTCAATCACTATTCCAAGTAGTGTAACGAGCTTGGGGGACTTCTGCTTCTATAGTTGTTCTTCTCTTACCTCAATCACTATTCCAAGTAGTGTAACGAGCTTGGGGAACTACTGCTTCAATGGTTGCTTTAAGTTGACAAAGATATATTTTGAGCCAACAACACCGCCTACGATAACAAGTTACACTTTCAGTGGCGTGACCAGTAACTGGAGTGGAAAGGTGTATACGGTGAATTATGCAACTTATCAGCAGGCAACGAACTGGAGTGCTATAGCAGACAGGATATTGCTTGACGATAGATATACTTATACCTATAAGAGTTTGACGATAACAGCAGATGATGTTGTTGGTAATAACACTAAGACAAAGATACACTGGACGGAAGTTGTTACAAAGACTAAGGATGGAATTAGCACAGACATGACCTTTACTGGCGATGTTATGAGCGACGTTTTTGAACAGAACAAAAGCAAAACTGAGACGGTACAGCGGACTATCTCATACACGAAAGATGGCTTGACGGCTACAACGACTATCACGCAAGGAGTGTGGACGGACAAATATTATGCAGTTGATCTTAATAGTCAGTGGAGAACGAGCAGCGACATTGCTAACCCAGATAGCACGTCTTATGAAGGTGTTTATGAAAGTAATTCTAACTACAATGTGTCTAACGGAGTAGCGACGATGAGCATTCAAATAGTTGGTTATGACAGCTTCACGGTGCTTATACGAAGCAATGGCGAGAGCAATTTTGATTATGTTATGGTTGGCAAGATAGACGCTCAGCCTACAATGTCAGACTATCAGGCTGATACAAAGGGTGCAGCAACGAGTGCTACAGCTGTGAGCAACTATAAGGAAGTTACGTTTAGTGGTCTTGGAAATACAGAGCATACAATATACATAGCCTACCGAAAAGACCGTAGCGGTGACAGTGGAACAGACAGAGGATATGTTCTGATACCAAAGAATCAATAAAGAATGAGATATGAAAGTACAAGGTAATGAACTGCATGCTTCGGATGGCTACGTGCTCTTCCGTCGCATGACGGGTGAGGACATGGGCAAGACGGTCTATATGGGCGCTAAGGATGTGCCTTTGGACTTTGGTGAGGCCAAGGTCGTAGATGTGGATGGTCTTAGCTATATGATAA
Organism: uncultured Prevotella sp.; assembly: GCA_900543585.1. GTDB lineage: Bacteria > Bacteroidota > Bacteroidia > Bacteroidales > Bacteroidaceae > Prevotella. The sequence continues at coordinate 7,231 of UQRP01000023.1, read as the reverse complement.
CGGAGGATATGAGCTATGACGCTTTAGTTACGGCGTTGATACGGCTGAAGTATTCTCTTGATGAGGAGCTGGCTCTGATGGCTAATCTCAGAGAAGACGCTGAGAAGCATAGAGCCGAAGAAATTGCGTTCCAGGAATGGAGACTGAAATGCAAAGAAGCGGCGAGGGAGGCGTTAGGCAAAAAGGAATAATATACGTTTTGCAGTTTTCAAATCACTATTAAAACTCTTATTGAACGCTGTTTGAGAAATACATAAACAGCGTTCAATTATATACATTTGGTTTTTGCAGTTCCTCACACATTTGGTTTTTGCAAATCCGCACATTTGGTTTTGCCCGATTTATATACTGCGGCCACTGTGGCTTATCCTTGTCCAACTTCCGCTTCCAGGCGTCGTGGTGACTGTCAAGGCTGATGCTGATGAACTGAATCTTCGGGTTGTCCTTATAGTGGGCAACATGCTTCTCGATAAAGGGTATCTCCTTGACACAAGGTATGCACCAGGTGGCCCACAGGTCGATATAGAGGTATTTGCCTTTATTAAACCACTCGGAGAGTCGGTGCGTCTGTCCCTGAACGTCTTGGAAAGTCTCATCAGGACATGCGGCGCCGCTCTTGGTAGCCAACTTACTGTCTACAACCGTCTGATAATAGCTGACAAGCGCTGTGTCGGCGGCCTGCTTGAAAGCATTCCAGAAGTCATCAAGGACATACGTCTTACTGTCGGCATTGAAGACCATCGAGGCGACGTTATCCAACAACTCATGACGCGTGCGGGAATTCTGCACATGGGTATCGACGGCCTTGATGTAGCTCACAACATAAGGCGTGATGTTGTCATCGTTGCGGGAGCCGGTGACCTTGGTAGCGATAAAGTCGTCGACAAGTCCCAACTCCTGCATGGTGTCGTCGTTAGGGTCTATGCTCGCAATGAGTTTCTGCAACTGTCCGTCGTTGGCGATACCTTTGATTCTATCCCTTGCGGAGAGGCAGGCAATGCGCGAGGCCAGATAGCTGACATCTGTCAGATGGCGGTAGGCGTGCCGCAGGCTGTCGTTGGCAACCTTGTCGGCAGCCTGGAGGGTGTTGCCGTGCTCGGCGGCAAGGCGTTTCATCTCGGCATCGAAGTCAAAGTTTTTGTTCTCCGTAGTGACCTCGTCATCATACTCATCTACGGACACTGTCTCCCAGCCTTGTACCGAGAGCTTCTCCAACTGCTTGAGGAACCGGGAGGCCGCCGCGTTCTTACCCTTGTAGGCTATCTCCCACTGCCCTTTCTTCTTGCTGAGAGCGACTTGCAGTGTCTGCCTAGGCTCCAAGACAGCGGGAGCACTGATGCCGCCACCCATGATATAGACAGCCGTATAGGGTTTGATTTTCGGTCTGTCATAGGTCATACGTCCTTTTGTGAACCGCAAGGGGACGAAGTCGCCACGGTTGGCAATGAGCACTTGTGAAAGGCCAGTAGTGTCCTTGGCCGTTATCTCCAAGGTCTGGGCAGAGGCGAAGACAGGCAGGGCCAATGCCAAGAAAGAGAGAAGAGTCTTTTTCATTTTGTGGAAGATTTAATAATTATTGGTCAACGTTGCATTCTTACGCGTAGCCTGGAGCGGGAAGGGGAAAATCCAGAGTTTGCTGTCAGGAGCGATGGAGAAGGTTCCGAAATCGCCGAGGTCGCGGGTGATGGTGCGCTTGTAGGCGTCCTCCGTATTCCACCGCTTGCAGTCGAAGAAGTTTTCATAGGTGTCTATGCACTCTATCCATTTGGCATCCTGCAAGGCCGCCATGGCGCTGGCCTCATCCGTTGCCGTCAACGGCTCGTAATGGTCCGGGTCTATGCGCTTCTCACGCACCTTGTTGACAAGGTCCATGCCCTTCTGTATCTCTCCCGTGCGGATATAGCACTCGGCAGCAGTATAGTACATGCGGTCGGAGGTGATGCCATAGAAGTTGACCCAGCTGCTCATGGCGTAGTACATCAGCGTACCACTGACGCCGGTCGTTATCTCACCATAGAGACTGTTCCAGGCCATGCCGGAAGCATCGAAGTTGTCGTCGGCAAAAGCTTTCTTGCTCTTGACCTCACCACTGCTACTCTTAGCAGCCCGCGGCTTGGCATCCCACTCTTCGTCGTCATCGTCGTCATCATCACCGCCGCCCTCGTCATCACCGCCTGTACCTGGCTTGCGGCCAAACATGTAGGCATGGTAGAGGACATAATCTCCGGCTTCGAACTTATCAGCTGTCTCCTTGGAGACGCACTCCAAGAACGGGCCTACCATACCACCCATATAGACGAGGTTGTCGGCAGCCTGGCGTGAGATAGTCCAATCGCCGGCATCGACGATATAAGAACGATCCTCGATAGTGCCATTAAGGTCGATGCTCTTCTGGGCATAAGGCAGTGCATCGGCATAGCGCTTCATCTGCATGAGCACCTTGGCCCGCACAGCGTTGCCCCAGGCCTGGTCGCCACGGAGGACATCGTTGTCGCGTGCGGGCAACGCATTGATATACTCATCAGAGCAGTCGGCAAGGATATTGTCGTAGACTTTCTGAACGGTGAGCTTGGGGTTATCGGCAAAGACCGACTCACTCGTCACATAGGCGATACCGCCGTCAGTGGCTGCCGTGGTGGCATCATACTGCTTGGCATAGATATTGACGAGCAGCCAGTGCAGATAAGCGCGCATGATATGCGCCTCAGCAATAATCTCCTTGCGCTTGCTCTCGGAGCCGGAAGCGCCGGGAGCCTTGTCGATAATGGTATTCATGGCGTTGATGGCCTTGTAGGCATTGGCGTAGCGCTCGTCTTCCTGTGTGAGGCTGGCCCTGTCTACCTTCTCGTCATAAGAGAGAAAGGCATATTTGAGGGTATTGGTCTGTGAGAGCACTGTGGCCACACTCGTCATCTGCCCCAGACCTTCATTGCAGATGATGCTAAGATCGCTCATGGGCGCCCCTAACTCAATCTCGCGGTTGAGAAGTAGCTCCAAGTCATCAACGGTTTCCAAGGTGGACTGCCCTTTGGGAACGATGTCGAGCTTGTCATCGCAGCCGGTTAAAAGTAAAAAGGAAAAGAGGTAAACGGGGAAAAAAGTAAGCACCTCTTTTATATATTGCTTCTTCGTTTTCATATTCTCTTCTTTATTTGTTCGTTATCGAAGCATTAGAAGCTCACGCTCAGACTCATGGTATAGCTTCGGCATGTTTTGTTGAGTGTCTCGCCGGTGTATGGGTTGACGGCCTCCGGGTCTATGCCCTGACTGTTGCGCACCCATGTGGCCACATTGTTCATCTGCACACGCAGGCGCAGGTCCTGGATGCCGAGGCGGCTGATCCACTGCTTGGGAAAGTTATAGCCGAGCACGATGTTGCGCACCTTGAGGTAGTCGGCGTGCACCACGGTCTGATCGATATATTGATAGTATCCAATGGTGTTGCGACCCTGATAGCCGTTGGCAATCTGAGTGTAGGGCGTGTCAGCACCCGTCCAGAAGTCGAGATAGGAAGCCGGGATGCCGGCAAGCTCAGATTTATAGCCGAGCTCAGAGCCATCATGCGTCCATTTCTCTATTCCGGCACGCATATAATGTCCCCCATAGAAAGAGAAGAGGGCCGAGAGAGAAAAGCCTTTCCAGGTTATCTCGGGGGTGAAAGAAGCCACCACCTTCGGGTCGAGACCGCCGGAGAAGACAACATCGGCCTGCGTGAACTCTCCTGTTGAGATATCTGAAGAATGAACTTTGCCGGCCTTGTCATACCATCCATAACTCTGATTGCCATCATCGTCGGTCACCATGCCAGCATAGCGGTAGCTGTAGAGCGAGTTGATGGGATGTCCCTCATGGCGGGTGTAGAGGGCTTCAAAGCCCGAAGACGGCTCGTGGTCGATACGGGTCACCTTATTGTTGTTGTAGGAAAAGTTGAACGAGGCGTTGACACCGATTCCATCAGATGTGGCGGGCCGCAGGATGGCTCCATTGAGCTGTAGCTCCACACCGGTGTTGCGCGCCTTACCGTTGTTGATGTTCACACTACTCCATCCCGTTGTCGGGTCGACATCGGTGAGGGTCAGCAGGTCGGAAGAATTCTTGATATAATAGTCAAGACTACCGCTAAGTCTATTGGCGAAAAGCGAGAAGTCGACGCCAAAGTTCCAACTTGCCGTCTTCTCCCATCTGAGCTGGTCGTTGGGCGGTGTGTTGAGGGTGGCATATTTGTTGCCTGTTATCTCGCTCACGGCGATGGCGGCAGTGAGATAGGAAGACACGTTGGAGTCGATATTACCCGTGATACCATAGCTGGCACGCAGCTTCAGAGCATCAATCCACTTCAAGGGCTTCATCCAGCTCTCATTCTGCATGTTCCAGCTCGCGCCCACAGACCAGAGCGGTCGGCCACGATATTTCGGGTCAGCACCGAAGAGGTCGGCTTTATCGACACGGTAGCTCACCTGAGCGGCATAGCGGCTGTCATAGGTGTAGTTGCCGTTGAAATAATAGGAGTAGAAGCGGTGCAGGATGTCGCTTGTAGAGAAGTCGCTCTCTGAGGGCGCACTGCCCAAGATACTGTAGTTGGGACCAAGGTCTGAGGAGGACAGGTTCTGCAAGGCCTCGTAGTCGACAAGATGCGAGAGGTTAGTCTGCGTCTGGTCGTCGTAGCCGAGCTTGAGGTCGTTGTTGTAGCGGTCGTGGCTCTGGCGATATTCAAAACCGGCTATGGCCTCTACATCATGCTTCTCGGCAAAGACTTTATTGTAGTTGGCCTGCGCACGGAAAGTGTAGTAGTCGCCCGTCTGATGCTTGGTCTTCAGCATACCACCTTCGGGGATATAGTGCTTGCCGCCGGAAGTAGCAAGGTTGTAGAGCGTGCGCATGTAGTAGCTGTCGGGCTCATAGTAAGTCTCACCTTTATAGCTGATGTCCTCATACTGGAAACGGGTAGAGACGGAGAGCTCCGGCAGAATCTTGAAGTTGGCGTGCGCGTAGGAACGGATATTGTTGCGCCGGCCCTTGGTGAAGTTGCGGTTAAGCTCATCAAGATAATAATAGCTCTCGTCCTTGAGTCCGAGCGAAGGATCTTTCAGACTGGCCTTGCCGAGCCATATCCCAGCATCCATAGCTGCCGGCGTACCATCGGCATTATACATACTAAGATAGGGTGCGAAAGAACCGATGGCCATCGTACCATTGATATCGGAGTGGATGCGGGAGCGCTCACTGATGACATTGAGGCCGAAGCTCATATCCAACCACTTGCATACGTTCATATCGCCCTGGTAGCTGGCGGTGTAGGTGCGGTCGTTCTCGCGATAGACACCATTGTTGTCGCCCTTGTAGTTGAGCACGATATTAGAGTTGAGCTTCTTGCCCTGTGTGCGCATGGCCACATTGTATTGTTGCAGTACACGCGTTCTGAGTGTGGCATCCCGCCACTCCTTGCGATAGTCATTGGACCGCCACTGCGCCATCTGCGCGTTGTAGTCGGCATCGCTGACCTCGCCGAGCTTGTGGCGCAACATCAGCCGCGTGGCCTGGGTGAGAGAGCCGGGGTTGGTCTGATAGGTGCCTAAGAGACTGCTGTAGACATCGTCGTGGGCAGCGACCTAGTTGAAGTTGTTCTCCTCCAACTGCAACAACTGTGCGGCATCGGCCCAACCATAGTTGGAATAGCCCTGCTTCTCATAGATGGAGAGGTCAGCATTGACATCAATGCTCAGCTTCTCGGAGTGGGCGCGCTTGGTGGTGATGACAATGACGCCATTGGAGGCGCGGGCACCATAGATAGAGGCCGCGGAGGCATCTTTCAAAACGTTGATGGTCTCGATGTCATAGGGATTGACCGTCTCTATGCTACCCTCAATGGGGAGTCCATCAACAACGACGAGCGGATTGGATTGGTGCGGGCATTGAACGAACCAGCACCACGGATGGTAAGGGCAGCCTCACCGGTGTTGCCATTGCCGTTGTTGTAAGCCACCAATCCCGGAATCTGACCTTCCAAGCGCGAGACGACATTGCCGGTGTAGCGGCTGTCTAACTCCTTGGCGCTGATGGTCTGGTAGGCACCTACAGCATTCTCACGCTTGATGTTCTGGTAGCCGGTGACAAGGACCTCGTCGAGGAGGGTCTCATCGGGAGCTAAACGCAGAACGAGGAAAGGTGTGCGACGATCTATCTTCACCATCCGATTCTTATAACCTACATAGCTGAACTCCAGCTCAGCATGTGTGCCCTCGACTATGAGAGAGAAGTTGCCGTCGACATCGGTTGTAGCACCATTGCCCGTACCCTTCTGCAGGACGGTGACGCCGACAAGGGGCTCGTCGTTCTCATCGGTCACGGTGCCGACGACCTGCTTCTTGAAATAAGCCTCCTCGGGAAGTGTAGACTTCTTGAGGACGATAGACTTCTTGACAATCTCATAGTCGATACCGGCTTGTTGGAGAAGGACGCGGTTCAGAAGTTGCGTGAGCGTGAGGTTCTTGTAGGTGCACGTGATGTTGGGCACGCCGGCAATGACCGGCTTCTGATAGACTATCTCATAGCCCGTACGCTTGCGCAGGTCGCGGATGACCTGCTCGATGGTCATGTTCTTGTAGTCGACACTGTAGGTCTGGGCGTCGGCCGCCGTCGTGAAGGCGGAGAAGACGGCTGTCAGAACCAGTGACAACAACAGCTGTTGGATTTGTTTCATATCATTAGTTTTATTTTCTCGAAATGATTACTGTCCGGCCTTTGATACGGAACTTCAGGCCGCCACTTGTCTCTAATATCTCTACAACATCAGCAAACTCGCCGTAGCGCGGGATGCTGCCCATGAACTCTGTATGAGCCAGGGAGGCATCAGCAAACTTATAGTCGAAGTCATACCATCGGCTCAGCGTCTGCATGATGTCGCCAAGATTCTGGTTTTCAAAGACAAAACTGCCACTACGCCAGCTCGTCACCACCTCGGTATCCACTGATTTGACACTGGCCTCATGGCTCTGCTTGTCGAAGAGTGCCTGATGGCCGGGCATGAGCATCAGCTGAGAACCGTTGCCGGAGGCTGCCTGTAGAGCTATGCTCCCCTCGACCAGGGTGGTTGCCACAGACTTATCCTCAGGATAGGCATGGACATTGAACTCGGTGCCATAAACTCTGACAACCTGCCCCGCCGTCTCGACATAGAACGGGCGCTTGCTGTCTTTGGCAACCTTGAAGAAGGCTTCACCGGTGACAGCGA
>UQRP01000022.1 GCA_900543585.1 uncultured Prevotella sp. | reverse complement strand
GCAAAGATACGCACTTCTTATTTTGACTACAATACGCAATCGTGGAGACGCTTACTTTTCTCGATGTCACATCAGAACTTATATATCAAATCCACCGCTGCCTTTGGCAAGAGGTATACACGATTCTTCCGCGCTATCGGACTGCCACAATGCACGCAGTCGTAGACACGGTAGTGAGTCCATGACAAGTCTGCACCAGCCTGCACGTCAATGCCAAAGCCACTGCCGAGATTCCAGGCATAACCACCGAAACTTCCCGCACCAAAAATATTACCCTGAATACGGTTGTGGCGAGCATCATGGAACATGCCGAAATAGTAAAGTTTGAGATTAGAGAGGTTGTAATGAGCCCACAGCGCGTCGAATCCATAGAAGTAACCACGCCACGGCGTCCCTGCCGTCCACTTACGCCCAAAAACATCAATGCTGAAGTGGCGGTATTTGCGCAGAGCCTTGTCATCAGTGGGCCACGGACGCAGACCGCCGTTGACACCCACCGTCCAGCTGCTGTCTACCCGTGCCTCTAAGGTGAGGTTGGGGGTCAGCGTCGCATCATAGACGAGGTTGGTTCCTACAGACACATGCTGCGCCCTTCCCACCCATGGCAGGAACAGAAATACTGCAAGCAGCATTATCTTTCTACACATCTTTTTATACACCATAGACTTGCTATTCATGTCAATTGTTGTATTCAAGCAGAAAAAACTAATACCTTAGCCTCAATGGCCTCCTTTGTAATGTTGCAAAATTATGATTTATTTCCATAGATAACGATAGCTTCGCAATGTTTTTAATTATTATTAACTCCGTAATTACAAACTGATAAACATTCCATGGCAATTGCCGCGGATATTGCTGGCATATGCCGTGGATATTGCTGGCAAATGCCATAGATATCGCTGGCAAATGCCATAGATAAGCGAGACATGTGAGGGTGGGACTGTTGGGGCGGGCCCCCAGTGACCGCCCTAACCCCGCAGGGTATTACAGGTATTGCCGTAGGGGCGGGTTGGCGGTAATAATTCCACTTCCTGCAAGTTTTTATTTCGATTGTAGGGTTGAGATAATGAAAAAAATTACTAACTTTGCCTGTTGTAACAGGATATTATCATTAGAAAAGGATTAGAAAGGAATAAAAGTCATGCAGAATCAGTTTTCCCGTACCCAACTGCTCCTTGGCAAGCCTGCCATCGACACCTTAAACGGTTCGCGTGTCGCCGTCTTCGGCGTCGGCGGTGTCGGCGGTTATGTCGTGGAGGTCCTTGCCCGCAGCGGCGTGGGAGCTTTGGACATCATCGACGACGACAGAGTGTGTCTGACGAATGTCAACCGACAGATCCTTGCCACCCTCTCCAGCGTGGGCAAGCACAAGGTCGATGTCGCCGAGGAGCGTATCCATGACATCAACCCCCGTTGTCATGTGCGCAAATACCAAATGTTCTACCTGCCTGACAATGCCGGTGACTTCGACTTCTCACATTACGACTATGTCGTGGACTGTATCGACACCGTGACGGCGAAGTTGGACTTAATCAAGCGGTGCCACGAGCTGAACATCCCCATTATCTCGTGTATGGGTGCTGCTTATAAGCTCGACGCCACGCAGCTCCAGGTCACAGACATCTGGAAGACCATCAACGACCCCTTGGCGAAAGTCATCCGCAAGAAGCTACGGAAGACGAACATCAAGCACCTGAAGGTCGTCTACAGTCCCGAGTTGCCTGTGGAGAGCATCGACCAGCCGGACATCAGCTGCCGCTACCACTGCATCTGCCCAGCCAAGGATATGCGGGCCTGCACAGAGCGGCATACGATACCGAGCTCCAACGCCTGGGTGCCGGCAGCAGCTGGCCTGATATGCGGCGGTGAAGTCGTCAAAGACTTAGTCAACCGCGCCCACACTATGCGTATCGACTTAGAGAAAGACCCCGACAACGCCTACGCCAAGGTTGCCGCAGAGAAGAAAGCAGCCTATATGGAAGACTATCGGCGCCGGGTGGCCGAGCGGAAGAAGTCGGCAACAGTAGACGTGAAGACAGAGGGAGGAAAAGTTTTGGAAACAGAAGGCGGACGCGCTGCCATGAAGGCTGCCGGCGCCACGATATAACAACAGCCATGAATAAAGAAGAACTCTTTCAGAAGCTTCGCGCCAACACACGCGAGCAATACGACATGCCGGATATGAACATCCAGGGCATCTCCTACCCCGATCCCTTCAAGCAGTTTGCCGAGATGACAAAGACCGTGGGTGGCAATATCGTCGAGGCCAAAGAGGGTGACGACATCAATGACATCATCAAAAGCCTCTACCCGGAGGCTAAGACCTTCGCCAGCAACCTGCCTTATATCACCATTGCACAGAAGAATCCCGACACCGTCGCCGAGGCTAAGGACCTCGACGGCACCGATGTGGGGATTGTAGAAGGTAAAATCGGCGTAGCAGAGAATGGTTGCGTCTGGATACCGCAGACGATGAAGGAAAAAGCCGTCTGCTTCATCTCGGAGTATCTCGTCATCATCCTGAACAAGTCGGACATCGTGAACAACATGCACGAGGCTTACAAGCGCATCTCTTTCGACCCGCAATACAACTTCGGCACGTTTATCAGTGGTCCGTCGAAGACTGCCGACATCGAGCAGGCCCTCGTCATGGGCGCTCAGGCAGCAAGGGGCGTAACGGTGATAGTGAGGGGATAAATTCATTTACCGCCTGACAGACGGCCTCAGCTTCTTCCACACCCATCGTCTGGTTACACGGCAGGCTGAGCTCTTCACGATGGATGCGCTCCGTGACAGGCAGTTTCATGGTATTCCACTCTTGATAGCACTCCTGCTGATGCGGTGGGATGGGATAATGAATCATCGTGCCGATGCCTTTCTTCTTCAGATAAGCCTGCAACTCATCACGATGGGCACAGCGTACGGGGAAGATGTGGAAAACATGATCTACCCGTCCACTGAGCCAGTCGTCAGCACCGGGCAGTGTGATGAGCGGATTGGAGATGTGCTTATAATAATAGGTGGCGATTTGCTTACGATATTGGTTGTCGTCTTCGAGATAGCGCAACTTCACGTCAAGCACCGCCGCCTGCAGCTCGTCGATGCGGCTATTGCGACCTTTATAGGGAAAGACATACTTTCGCGACGAACCATAGTTGCCGAGTGCCCTACAAAGATCGGCCAACTCCGCGTCATCGGTGGTAATGGCGCCTGCGTCGCCAAGCGCCCCAAGATTTTTCCCCGGATAGAAGCTATGTGCGGCAGCATTCCCGAGTGACCCTGTATGTCGACCCTCGTAGGTGCAGCCATGTGCCTGGGCGTTGTCCTCAACGAGCAACAGCCGATGGCGTTTACAGAAGTCAGCTATCTGTCTGGTCATAGCACAACGGCCATAGAGATGGACGAGGAGAATTGCCCTCGTGCGGTCGGTCAGATGACTCTCAAGCAGACTGTCGTCGAGCTCGAGTGTGTCCAGCCGCGGCTCCACCAAGACCGGTGTGAGTCCATTCTCAGTGATGGAGAGGATAGAAGCGATATATGTATTCGCCGGCACGATGACCTCGTCGCCATCTCTCAACTTTCCTATTTCCTTATACGCGCGGAAGATGAGCGTCAGTGCATCGAGTCCGTTGCCGCATCCCACACAATGCTGCGTACCGATATAGTGGGCATAATCCGCCTCGAAGCGGCGTGTGGCCCCGCCTTGCAAGTACCACCCGCTCTCTATGACATTCTTCACGGCAGCCTCTATCTCGTCGAGATGCTGCGCCGTGACGCGCTGAAGGGAAAGATAAGGGATATTCATCATAACAACCAATGATAGGTATCGTAACACACACCGCGACCGCCAAAGCCTTCCTTGTGGGCTATTAGCCCTTCATTGATGACACTGCCGTTTTCTTCCGTGGAACTACCAAAGTCCAAATAAGGATAGTCCGGATAATCGTGGTACATTAACTGATTATAGATCGCTTCCATAGCTCCATACTCTTTTCCCACATGATTGGTGCTACTGTACTGCCCATGCACCACCTGTTGAGTCAGATAGACGGTCAACCCACCTATAATTTCGTGATCTTTATAAGCATTGTATTGTATGATATGGTCCGGAAAACGCGACTTCAAAAGTTCTATCTCTGATAACGTATGCACAGGCTTGGCATGGAACCGCTCATCAAGATTATCATTCAAGATTTTCCAAAACGCTTCAAGACTACCATCTCTGACCACCGTCACACCATTATCAAGCGCCCGGCGAAGTAACCTTCGATGGTCTTTACGCCATCTTTGATGCCGCTGCATGAAGATGGTTGTGCCAATATTTCTTGAATATAACTGGGCATGACATTTCCAAAAGATAGCGTAAAGGTCTTCTTCTGAAGGATGGAGGTGATAAATCCACGGTATAGGTTTATAGTACACTTCCCGGATTCCCGCAGCTTTGAGGAATTTGTTTAACTCATCAAAAAGCTGGCACGTCTCGGTAATAGTAACATTGTAATCCATGATAAGCCCACCATATGTCAGTCCAAAATGGGAATAAAGGACATTGCCTTTGATATGCGCCGGCAACAGCGCATAGAGACGGTGTCCCTTATAGAACATAAGAGAATAGTCAGCAAAGCGGTCGCGGTGGTAGTCCATGTAATCCCGATAAAAGAGAAAAGTGGCATTCCTGGCCTTTGAGACATATTGATCCCATTGCTTCTTGTCAAGATCAGAATATCTTCTTATTTCGAACATGCGATGAATTTTAGATAGGCAGTATAATCACGTATATAGTCGCTCTCGTCAAACGGGTCTTCGGCGAGTACGAGGCACACGGCTCCCGACGAGAAATTCTCCAGGGTGCGCCAGATGCCCGTGTCGACGAGCAAGCCTTCATAAGGCTTGGTCAGCAGGTATTGTTTCCGCTCGTGTCCATTGTCGAGTGTCACCGAGAAGGCACCGCTGACAGAAACGATGAGCTCACGGCAATGGATATGCGCATGACCACCCCGCTCGGCGTCAGTGGGAATGTCATAAGTCCAGTACACCCTTCTGACTTGGAAAGGAATGTCCTTGCACTGCTCCACGACGGTGAGATTGCCCCTCGGGTCGGCAATCTTCTTGAGCGATATGATTTTTCCTAACTGGTCCATATATTGATAACGCTCATCCTGAAACTTTATTTTAACAAGCGGCACCATATTGCAATAATAAACCGATGAGAGCGTTAGAAGGATAAAAGAATAGACGCTAAGACCTATATGACTATGGAAAAGAAACTTCCTTCTGACCATAAAAGCGACGAGCCAAAGAATCGGCATGCCGTCATTCCGTCAATGAAACGCAGGATGAAGGACAAAGATTACCATGAACGCTCCATCTATATGCTCACCCTTGTGGTGGCAGAACGACGGAAGTTATTTGGAAGAATAGAAGGTGACATTCATTCTTGTCATGGCGAGGTGAACTATCCTCATATCGTGCTCACACCCTTAGGAGAAGCGGTAAAAGAGCAGATTGTGGGCTTTCCACGTTTTTATCCGCAAATAACGATCTGTGGCTTCCAGATCATGCCAGACCATCTGCATCTCATCATCTTCGTACGTGAAACCTTGCCTTGTCATCTCGGTATCGCCATCCGTGGATTCATACAAGGCTGTAACAAGGCCTATCGCAGGCTGTTTCTCTCACCACGGCAAGAGGAAAGGCTGAATAGCAAGGATATGAGGAAGCTGTATCAAAAGCGCGACAGGCGTGGCAATGGGCTACTCTTCGAACATGGATATAATGATAAGGTGCTCATGCATAAGGACCAGTTACAAATATGGAAGCACTATCTCGCCGACAATCCCCGACGCCTGCTGATCAAGCAGACCTTTCCTGACTTCTTCCGCGTGCAGAGGAATATCGAAGAGAAAGGGATAACGTACTCGGCTATCGGAAACAGGTTTCTGCTTAATAGACCGTTATTACAAGTACAATGTTCTCGGCGTCTTTCTGAAGAAGAGATACAAAAGCTGAAAGCACGCGCTTTAACGGAATGCGCTTCCGGGACAGTGTTGGTATCTCCGTGCATCTCTCCCGGGGAGAAAGCTGTGATGCGAGCAGCCTTTGAGAAGGGTTATCCTGAAATTATCTTGCAAGAAAATGGTTTCACAGCGCTTGCCAAGCCAGGTGGAGCTCGCTTTGATGCTTGTGCCCGAGGTCAACTGCTCTTGTTAGCGCCATGGGAGCACCATACCGACAAAAGGCACATCAGCCGTCTGCAATGCGACATGCTCAACAACATGGCAGCAGCGCTCTGCAACGGTGAAAGGCTATAAAGAGACACCTTGACTTGCCACGACAGTCCTGCGCCTTAGAAAGGTACAGCCAATTCCTGCGCCTTAGAAAGGCGCAGCACACAACGGTACACCAAACACTATGGGTAACAACATGTACAAGCCATAACGGTGCACCGTTGTGTGCTTCGCCTTTTTAAGGCGAAGGAGCTGAAGGAAGAGCTGAAGGAAGATAAGGACGGAGCGGCTACTTCTTCATGTACGGGTCTGTCCCGAGCACAGTCTTGGCCAGGCGCTTGGTCTTGTTGCGCAGGGCATCCATGTCACAGCCCACCTTGTCGTAGCAGACGACAACACCCATGCGGCGGCCTACGTGGGCCACAGGCTTGCCGAAGATGCGCACACGGGCATGGTCCTCATGGCAGACATCCTCCAGGTTGTAGTCCAGCGGCTTGTCGCTCTCCACCGGCGACAGGACGACAGCGGAGGCTCCGCTGTGCTCCAGGTGGATGGCCGGGATGTCGAGACCCATCACAGCACGGAAGTGCAGCTCAAACTCGCTGAGGTTGGTGCAGTGGCTGAGCGTCACCATGCCGGTGTCATGCGGACGAGGACTAAGCTCGGAGAAGATGACCTCGCCCTGCTTGGTGAGGAAGAACTCCACGCCCCAGATACCATAGCCCGTCAAAGCCTTCGTCACCTCGGCAGCGATATGCTGTGCCTGCTTCAGGGCCTCATCGCTGATGGCGTAGGGCATCCAGCTCTCGCGATAGTCACCACCATTCTGCACGTGGCCGATAGGCGGGCAGAAGATGGTGGGGCCATGCTTCTGCGTGACGGTGAGCAGCGTGAACTCAGACTGGAAGTCGATGAACTCCTCGATGATCACCTCCTTGACGTCACCGCGTCCTTCCTCCATGGCATCGCGGAAAGCCTCTTTGAGCTCATCGTCGTTGTGGACATAGCTCTGACCATGTCCCGATGACGACATCAGCGGCTTGACCACGCAGGGGAAGCCTATCTCGTCAGCGGCCCGCTTGAACTCGTCGAAGGTCTTGGCGTAGAAATACTTTGCCGTGCGCAATCCCAGCTCCTTGGCAGCGAGGTCGCGGATGGCCCGCCGGTTCATGGTGTAGTTCACGGCCCTTGCCGACGGCACTACTTGGATACCCTCCTTCTCGAAGTCGAAGAGGCGCTCGGTGCGGATAGCCTCTATCTCCGGCACGATGAGGTCCGGTTTGTGTCTCTCTACGACAGCCGTCAGGGCATCACCGTCGAGCATAGAGAACACCTCACGCTCGTCGGCCACCTGCATAGCAGGAGCATTGTCATACTTGTCGCACGCAATGACATACTGTCCTGCACGCTTTGCGGCGATAGTGAACTCCTTACCCAGCTCACCTGAGCCTAACAACAGAATCTTTTTCATTGTTCTATCTTTTTTCTCACTATAGGTTTCAATTGTCTCATCATCATCTGCCATTCCGGTGTGATGGAGAGATGATGAAGATCTTTCTCTACTATCTCATGGATAGCCGACTGCGGAACGCGGTATTTCAAAGCTATCTGCTCCACAGCGATAACAGAAGAGCCAAATAGCCCGTAATAGGCGACGAGAATGTCCCTATCAATAGGTCCCAGCATCTCAAGGAGGATGTTGAGATTGGCCTTGTCAGCCTGACTCACAAGCAGTGCTGAGCTGTGAGCCAGCTGAAGGTAGTTTTCCAACTGCTGAGAGAACTTGTCCATAATTAGTCTATCACCTGTCCGTGACGCTCCTTACCGTACATGATATCGTAGTACTTCTGGTAATCGCCCGAAGTAACCTCCTGTATCCATTGCTGGTTATCGAGGTTCCACTTGATCGTCTTGACGATACCGTCAGCAAACTTCGTCTCAGGATACCACCCGAGCTCATTCTTTATCTTCGTCGGATCAATGGCGTAGCGGGCATCATGTCCGAGACGGTCAGCGACATGCTCGATGAGGGAGTCATTAATCCAACTGATGTCAATGTCACCATTAGCGTCCTTCACCTGCTTCTTCAGCACGTGGCGCAGGTTTTTGTCGGCAGCCATCATGTCATGGATGGTCTTGATAGTGAGCTTCACGATGTCGATGTTCTTCATCTCGTTGTGTCCACCGACGTTATAGACCTCTCCGGCTTTACCCTCACGCACCACCAGGTCGATGGCCTTGCAGTGGTCTTCGACATAAAGCCAGTCGCGCACATTGAGCCCCTCTCCATAGACCGGAAGCTTCTTGCCGTGCAGAATGTTGTTGATGATCAATGGGATGAGCTTCTCGGGGAAGTGATAGGGGCCGTAGTTGTTCGAGCAGCGCGTGATGCTCACCGGCATGTGATAGGTATCACGATAGGCCTGCACGAAGAAGTCGGCACTGGCCTTACTGGCAGAGTAAGGGCTGTGAGGACAGAGCGGTGTCGTCTCAGTGAAATAGCCGGTCTGGCCTAAAGCGCCATAGACCTCATCAGTGGATACCTGATGATAACGCTTGCCGGCCTTCCATGTGGGATAGCCCTGTTCGTCCTTTCCCGTCACCCAAGCCTTGCGCGCTGCATCCATGAGATTCTGGGTGCCAAGGATGTTGACAGAGAGGAAGAGCTGCGGGTCCTCAATAGACCGGTCTACATGGCTCTCGGCAGCAAAGTTGACGACAAAGTCGATGTCATTCTCAGCAAAGAGTTTGTCAAGAAGCTGACGGTCGCGGATGTCTCCCTTGACAAAGAAACAGCGCTCGTTGTCGATGTCATCCTTGATGGTACCGAGGTTGCCGGCATAGGTGAGGGCATCGAGGATGATGACCTTGATGTCGTCGTTGACGTACTTCTTGTGAAGCAAATACTTGATAAAGTTAGAACCAATAAAACCGGCGGCACCAGTCACTAAATACGTTTTCATATATTAAATCTTTTCCTTATTATTTCAGCGATAAACTTTTCGGTCTCTTCCAGTCCCAAGAGGCTGGAGTTGATGCAGAGGTCATAGCTCTCAGCATGTCCCCATTCCTTTCCCGTATAATAATTATAATTCGACGCTCTGTCCTCCTCCCTGTTACGGATATACTTTCTGGCAGCTGCTCTGTCAAGGTTGTGCCGTTTGCAGACGCGCTGGAGGCGCTGGTCGATATTTGCTGTAATGAAGACGCTGAAGGTGTTTTTGAAGTCACGGAGTACATAGTCAGCGGTACGCCCTACAAAGACACAACTGTCCGTCTGTGCAGCCTTACGGATGGCGTCACTCTGAAACTGGTAGAGAGAATCCTGTGAGAAATTATCCTTATAGAAGTTATGTTCGCCCAAGAGAGGGACGTTGACATGAAAGAGAGATTTCAAGAAGCCCTTCTGCTCATCGTTCTGCTCAAAGAACTTCTCACTGAAGCCACTCTCCTTAGCGGCAAGGTTGAGAAGCTCCTTGTCATAAAACTTACAGCCGAAATCTTCGGCCAGCATCTTGGCTATGATGCGGCCCCCAGACCCTATCTGACGGCCCACATTGATAATAATCTTCTTATTCTCCATTTCCATTAGCTTTTAATCTGTTTTCTGAACTTCCTCATGTATACCACTAAGATGGTTGCCGTCACCATTGATGCAAAGGTATCGGAACAGGGCAGAGAGTACCAGACACCATCAATGCCAAAGAAGATAGGCAGGGTGTAGAGAAGAGGCAAGAGGAAGATGAGCTGGCGTGACAAGGACAGGAAGATGCTTATCTTCACCTTGCCGATGCACTGGAAGAAGTTCGTCACCACCATCTGGAAGCCCACGATGGGGAAGACGAGCATATCGATACGGATGGCTTTAACCGACATCTCTATCAGCGTGCTGTCAGCCGTAAAGATACGTGCGACCTGTCGCGGCAGAAACTCAGCGATGGCCCAGCCAAGCGTCATAATCATTACGGCTACGATGATAGCGAGTCGCAGGACCTGCATCATACGGTCCAGTTTCTGCGCGCCATAGTTATATCCCGCTATGGGCTGCATGCCCTGGTTGAGGCCTATGACGAACATCATGAAGACGATGGACAATGCTGATGCGATACCATAGGTACCTACGGAGAGGTCACCACCATACCGTACCAGCTGATTATTCATAAAGATAACGATGACACAGGCACAGACATTCATCAAGAAAGGCGAGATACCTATCTCGATGATGTTGCGCACCAGCCTGGCCTTGAGGCGATAGATACCTCGCTTGAGATGCAGGAGTTGCTTCTTGTCGGCGAAGAGCGTCATCTGATAGCCTAAGGCCATTGTCTGTGAGAGCACCGTTGCTGCTGCCGCGCCTCTGATGCCCCATCCCCACCAGAGGATGAAGACGCAGTCGAGGAGGATATTCATCACCACGGTAAAGATAGTGGCATTCATAGCCTGCCGCGGCTTCGAGGCAGCCCGCAGCACAGCGTTGAGGCCGAAGTACATGTGTGTGACGGGATTACCGATGAGAATGACCTGCATGAAGCTCCGGGCATAAGGAATAGTCTCCTTGCTGGCTCCGAAGAAATAAAGGATAGGATCGAGGAAGATGAGGCAGATCACCGCCAGGGCACAACCCACGATGAGGTTCAGCGTAACCGTGTTGCCAAGGATTTCTTCCGCCGTCTTATAGTCTCTCTGTCCAAGCTTTACCGAGATAGCCGTTGCCGAACCCACACCGACAGCGGCACCGAAAGCACCGGAGAGGTTCATAAAAGGAAAGGTGATGGCAAGACCAGAGATGGCGAGAGGACCCACCACCTGGCCGATGAAAGCCCGGTCGATGATATTGTAGAGAGAGAAAGCCACCTGCGCCGTGATAGCAGGAAGGGCATACTGAGCCAGAAGCCGGCCTACCGGCTTCGTTCCCAAGGCTAATGTTGCCTCTTTGTTATCGATATTATTGTCTTTAGACATACATTATTCGTAACTATGTTGCAAAAGTAACAAAATTATTTGTGGATTAGCGATTTTCGTCTTACTTTTGCAGAAAATAATATCTTCGCGACAAAAGCGAGACACAGAAGACAATGGAAAAACACGCTCTCACCCTTTATGAACTCAACTCGATGGTCCGCAACGTCATCGAGAGCAGCCTGGATCGTGCTTATTGGGTTGAGGCGGAAGTCTCCGAAGCCCGTGAGGTGAAAGGTCACTGCTATATGGAGCTCATTCAGAAAGACCTCTACTCTCCCACCCCTGTCGCCCGCGCCTCAGCAAAATGTTGGCGTAGCATCTGGCAACGGCTAAAGCCAAAGTTTGAGCATGCCACAGGGCAGAAGCTCTCACCGGGCATGAAGGTTATGCTCCTTGTCACTGCCAACTTCCATGAGGCTTTCGGCTTCTCATGGATAGTGGAAGATATTGATCCCACCTATACTTTAGGCGACATGGCCCGCAAGCGATTGGAGATTATCCGCCAGCTGAAGGCCGAAGGTGTCTTTGACCTACAGAAAGAGCTGACGATTCCGATGTTTGCCCAACGTGTCGCCGTCATCTCCAGTGAGAATGCTGCCGGCTATGGCGACTTCTGCCATCAGCTTTTAGACAACGACTATGGTTTCCACTTCCATGCCGAGCTCTTCCCTGCCGTCATGCAGGGCGACCAGGTGGAGCCCACCGTCATCGCAGCCCTCAACGACATCTTTGAGCGTGCTGACGACTTCGACGTCGTGGTCATCATCCGTGGTGGAGGCGCCACGGCCGACATGAGCGGCTTCGACACGCTGGCCTTGGCGGAGAATGTCGCCAACTTTCCCCTCCCCGTCATCACGGGTATCGGGCACGACAGAGACGAGAGCGTCTTAGACATGGTCTCCAACACACGTGTGAAGACGCCTACAGCGGCAGCGGCCTTCCTTGTGGAGAACCTTGCTGAGGTATGGGGGCATATCGATGCCATGAGAGAGCGTATCGGCGCCTACGTGCAACACCGCATGGAGGCCGAGAAATCTCATTTCCACAGCATCGCCGAGCGCATCCCCATTCTATTCTCCTTAGTGAAGGAACGTCAGGAGGCACGTCTGGACAGAATCTCTTCTAACCTCACCACGCTGATGCGCGACAAGATGAGCGAGGCCAACCACCACATTATTATATTAGACAATAAGATAGCTCCTGCCGCCGACCGTATCCTTACGCGTGAAAAGAACCGGTTGGCACAAATTTCCCTGCGCCTCAAGGCCCTGGACCCAAAACTGCTGCTCAAGCGCGGATACAGCATCACACTGCATAATGGCAAAGCCGTACACAACGCCGCAGAGCTCAAGGCTGGAGACGAGATAGAGACCAGGCTGGAGAAAGGAACGCTGACATCAATTATAAAATAACCATATGGAGAAAGAGATAAAATACGAGGCTGCTGTACACCAGTTGGAGGACATTGTCAGCAAACTGGAGAACAACGAGTTGGACATCGACGAGCTCTCCACAGAGTTGAAGAAAGCCCAGCAACTCGTCAAGTTGTGCAAAGACAAACTGACTAAGACCGACGAGGAAATCAAGAAAATTCTGGAAAAGGAGTAGAAAAAGTTCAGAATATTGTCAGTTTATAATTATTATTAGTAATTTTGCAGTAAATTATAAGTAACAAACAATAAACTTCTTGCATTATGAAAGATTTAGATTGGGGGAATTTGACTTTCGGTTATCGTAAGACCGATTACAACGTTCGTTGTTACTACCGTGACGGCAAATGGGGCGAGATAGAGGTCTGCTCCGATGAATACATCAATATGCATATGGCTGCCACATGCCTGCACTACGGTCAGGAGGCTTTCGAAGGTCTGAAAGCCTACCGCTGCCCCGACGGTAAGGTTCGCATCTTCCGTGTCAAGGACAATGCCGCCCGCCTGCAGAGCACCTGCGATGGTATCGTCATGCCAAAGGTTCCTACCGAGATGTTTGAAGAGATGGTGAAAAAGGTTGTACGCCTCAACCAGGAGTATATCCCCACTTATGAGAGTGGTGCCACCCTCTATATCCGTCCGCTGCTCATCGGTATCAGCCCGCAGGTCGGTGTCCATCCTTCCAAGGATTACCTCTTTCTAATCTTCGTCACCCCGGTAGGCCCTTACTTCAAGGGAGGTTTTGCTTGCAACAAATACGCCATCGTTCGCCAGTGGGACCGCTCAGCTCCTTTAGGCACTGGTATCTACAAAGTTGGCGGCAACTACGCTGCCAGCCTCAGAGCCCACATGTTTGCAGCCGAGAAGGGTTACAGCTCTGAGTTCTATCTCGATGCCAAAGAGAAGAAGTATGTCGACGAGTGCGGTGCCGCCAACTTCTTCGGTATCAAGAACAACACCTATGTCACCCCAAAGAGCACCAGCATTCTGCCCTCTATCACCAACAAGAGTCTGATGCAGCTCGCTGAGGACTTAGGCTTGAAGGTAGAGCGCCGTCAGATTCCGGAAGAGGAGCTGCCGACCTTCGAGGAAGCCGGTGCCTGCGGTACGGCCGCCGTCATCTCACCTATCTCCGAGCTTGACGACCTCGACAACGGCAAGAAGTATGTTTACGGTGACAAGCCGGGACCATGGTCTACGAAGCTCTACGAGACGCTCCGCGGCATACAATACGGTACCATCGAAGACAAACACGGCTGGACTACCGTCGTCATCGACTAACAACACCTTAACACTATAAGCAGAAAGCAGGTCGTCAGCTCCCAAGGAGCTGATGGCCTGTTTTTTCAGTATACCTTAAAAACAAGAAAGCAAAAGGGCAGGCCATTGAGACGACCTGCCCTTTTGCATATATAAATATGTGTATTTACTTGATGATGTTCTGCTCCTTGAAAATCTTTGTCAGCGCCTGCACACCGCGCTCTACTTGCTCCTTGGTGTGTGTTGCCATCAGGGCAAAGCGAACGAGGGTATCCTGTGGAGCACATGCCGGTGGGATAACGGGGTTGATGAACACACCTGCATCGAAAGCTAACTTCGTCACAAGGAAAGTCTTCGTAGCATCGTGGACATAGAGCGGGATAATAGGGCTCTCCGTCTCACCAATCTCAAAACCTTCCTCACTGAAACGCTTCAGTGCATAGTTGGTGACATCCCACAGATGCTGGCGACGCTCGGGCTCATTCTGAATGATATGCAGCGCCTCAATGGCACATGCCGTTGCTGCCGGCGTATCGCTGGCAGAGAAGATATAGGTACGCGCGTTGTGGCGCAGATAGTTGATGGTATCCCAGTCGGAAGCAATGAAGCCACCGATAGAAGCCAAACTCTTCGAGAAGGTACCCATGATAAGGTCGATGTCGTCCTGAAGACCGAAGTGGTGGCAGACACCGCGACCGCCTTCACCGAAGACGCCAAGGCCGTGAGCCTCGTCGACCATGATGGAGCAATTGTACTTATGCTTAAGCTCCACAATCTCAGGAAGCTTCGCCAGGTCTCCCTCCATAGAGAACACACCGTCGACAACAATCAGCTTGATAGCATCATGAGGAAGCTTCTCCAGGATGCGCTCCAAATCTGCCATGTCGTTATGCTTGTAATGAAGCTGTGTGGCAAAGCTCAGACGACGGCCATCCACGATAGAAGCATGATCACGGTCGTCGCAGATAAGGTAGTCACCACGACCGACGATAGCGGGGATGACGCCAGAGTTGACGGAGAAGCCTGTTGAGAAGCAGAGCGCATCGTCCTTGTGCTCGTAGGCAGCCAGCTCTTTCTCGAGCTGGACGTGAATATCAAGCGTACCATTGAGGAAACGACTGCCGGCACAACCGGAGCCATACTTGTCGAGAGCGGCCTTGCCAGCATCAATGACACGCTGGTCGTTGGTAAGACCCGTGTAAGCATTACTGCCGAACATCAGGATCTTACGACCATTCATGATAACTTCCGGGCCCTGCTTACTGGTTATCTCTCTGAAATAAGGGTATACACCTTCTTCCATGTACTGCTGAGGTACACGGTAATTCTTGTATCTTTCTGTTAACTGTCCCATCTTTATAAAATAGGTGTAGATAAACGCTACAGTTTTAATATTTAGGCTGCAAAGTTACTAAAAAGTTGACTCTTTCTGCATAAAACGAGCAATAAAAGTCTAAAAGAATGAAAAAATCAAAGGATAGGGCACGTTTTTCAATAAAAATGAGCTATTTTTGCAAGATAAGACTCTTTTCCAAGCTTAACGGCCATGAAGAAAATCCTTTTCATCATCAACCCCATATCCGGCACCGTCAGCAAGGCTCGTATCCCCGAGGCCATAGACAAATATCTGGACAAGGAGAAGTTCACCTACCAGATTGTCAACACCGAGCGTGCCGGTCAAGCCACAGAGCTATCTCGTCAGGCTGCCGCCGACGGCTACGATGTTGTCGTCGCCATAGGCGGCGACGGTACCGTCAATGAGGTGGCACGAGGTATCGTGCATACCAACACCGCCTTAGGCATCATCCCGTGCGGATCCGGCAACGGGCTGGCTCGTCATCTGCTTATCCCCCTGCATGTTAAGAAGAGCATAGACATTCTCAATGCCTGCCAGATACGCGATCTCGACTACTGCGTTATCAATGGACATGAGTTTTTCTGCACCTGCGGCATGGGCTTCGATGCCTTTATCAGTTTCAAGTTTGCCGAGGCAGGTAAGCGCGGCCCTATCACCTATGTACAACAAATCTTAGAGAAAGGACTCAACTACCAGCCCGAGACCTACGAGGTAGAAGACGACGAAGGCATCAACCACTACAAAGCCTTCCTCATCACGTGTGCCAATGCCTCTCAGTACGGCAACAATGCATACATCGCTCCCCAGGCCAACATGCACGACGGCCTCATGGATGTGGTCATCATGGAGCCTTTCGACATCTTGGAAGCTCCGCAGATTGCCATCGACATGTTTGGCAAGACCCTCGACAAGAGCTCCCGTATCAAGACTTTCCGCACCAAGCGCCTCCATATCCACCGTGCCAAGGAGGGACCTATCCACTACGACGGCGAACCCGTAATGACCGGTGCAGACATCGACGTACATGTCGAGCACGAGGGCATCAAGATTGTCATCAATGGCGAGGGTGACAAGAGCTCGCGGCAGCCCAACGCCCTGCAGACGGTGGCCTGCGAGATGTTCAACGACTTAAATACCATCCGCGACGACATCTCGAAGCAGACGCATAGAGGTAAGATTCTCACCAAGATTATTCAGAAGCGAATCGAGGACAGCCTGCCCAACCTTTAAGCAGCAGCCACCAAAGAGCCATAAAGAGGGAATGATAAGCCCTCTTGAAGCCCACACTAAGCGGGACAAAAGGCTTGAGAAGGCCCTTTCTACCCAAAGAAATCCTTATAATTAGAAAAAAAAACAATTATTCTTTCCTTATCACAGATATAATTTGTAATTTTGCAACCCGAAACAGACGACAATAAATCATTGTCAATAAACAAGATATAATAAAACGATATTCACCAAAGATGACAAAAGCAGATATCATCAATGAGATTACCGAGCAGACCGGCTTGCAAAAGAGAGAGGTCTCTGTGGTTGTAGAAGCTTTCATGGAGACCGTAAAGAGCAGCATGCTTCAAAAGAAAGAGAATGTGTATCTCCGTGGCTTCGGTAGTTTTATCATCAAGCATCGCGCTGCCAAGACAGCCCGCGACATCGGTAAAAACACTACCATCACCATCGAGGCTCACGACATCCCGGCCTTCAAACCTGCAAAGGTCTTCATCGACGAGATGAAGGGCGAATAAGAAAAGCATTTAAACAACAACTTTAATATTAACTATTATGCCAAACGGTAAGAAAAAGAAAGGCCACAAGATGGCTACGCATAAGCGTAAGAAGAGACTGCGCAAGAACCGTCATAAGAGCAAGTAAGCCCTAACGACAGTTCTGAGAAGGGGCGTGCCCTTAAAGGGTGTGCCCCTTTTTTCTTACATCAGAACGAACATTTGTTGTCGAAGAGACAACAAGTTAAACACCATCAGAAATGACAAGTGAAGTAATTATCGACGTCAAACCGAAAGAGATTTCCATCGCTCTGCTTGAGGACAAGCGCCTGGTGGAATACCAGAATGAGTCCCGCACGGCAAATTTCTCTGTCGGTAACATCTACGTCGCCAAGGTGAAGAAGCTCATGCCGGGCCTCAACGCCTGTTTCGTGGATGTTGGTTATGAGCGTGATGCTTTCTTGCATTATCTTGATTTGGGAAGTCAATTCAACTCTTACGCCAAGTACCTCAAGCAAGTGGAGAGTGACCGCAAGCGGCTCTTTCCCCTCGACAAAGCCTCACGGCTGCCCGACTTGCAGAAAGACGGAAGCGTACAGCAGACACTGAAGGTGGGACAGGAAGTCCTCGTGCAGATTGTCAAAGAGCCTATCTCTACGAAAGGCCCGAGATTGACCGCCGAGCTGAGCTTTGCCGGGCGTTTCCTTGTCCTCATCCCCTTTGGAGACAAGGTATCGGTATCATCCAAGATTAAGAGTGGAGAAGAGAGGTCCCGACTGAAACAGCTCATCCAGAGCATCAAGCCCAAGAACTGCGGTGTCATCGTGAGAACCGTAGCTGAAGGGAAAAGGGTAGCAGAGCTCGACGCCGAGCTGAAGATTCTTTTCGACAGATGGATCAGCGCCCTTAAAAAAGCCCAAACCACACAACGCAGGCCGCAACTCGTCTATGAAGAGACAGGAAGAGCCGTGGCCATGCTTCGTGACCTCTTCAACCCCACCTACGAAAACATCTTCGTCAATGACGCTGACATCTGCAAGGAAGTCAAGGATTATGTTTCACTCATAGCCCCTGAGAAGGCAGGAATCGTTAAGCTCTATTCCGGAAAGGTGCCTATCTTTGACAACTTCAATGTTACCAAGCAGATTAAGTCCAGCTTTGGCAAGACGGTGAACTACGCCCATGGCGCCTACCTCATCATTGAGCACACCGAGGCCATGCATGTCGTGGATGTGAACAGCGGCAACCGCTCAAAGAATCAAAACGGCCAGGAAGCTACGGCCTTAGACACCAACTTAGGTGCTGCCGACGAGCTAGCACGCCAGCTTCGACTACGTGATATGGGAGGAATCATCGTGGTCGACTTCATAGACATGAACTTAGCCGAGGACCGCCAGATGCTCTACGAGCGCATGTGTAAGGACATGCAGAAAGACCGTGCCCGCCACAACATTCTGCCACTGAGCAAGTTTGGACTGATGCAGATAACACGTCAAAGAGTGCGTCCGGCTATGGACGTCAACGTGGAGGAGACATGCCCGACCTGCAATGGCACGGGAAAAATCAAGTCCAGCATTCTGTTCACCGACCAGCTTGAGAGAAAGATTGACCAACTCGTAAACAAGATAGGCATCCGCAAATTCTATCTTTACGTACATCCGTATGTTGCTGCCTATATCAACCAAGGCATTGTAAGCCTGAAGCGGAAATGGCAGATGAAATACGGATTCGGCGTACATGTCATTGCCTCGCAGAAACTCGCCTTCCTACAATATGAATTCTACGACGCCAACGGAGAGTTCATAGACATGAAGGAAGAGAGAGAGGGACAATGAAAAACAGAAGTCCAGAAGTACGGAAGTACGGAAGTCCAGAAATAAGAAGTCCGGAAGTACAGTCATTACATTAATAATACCTGCTTTTCAGATATTTATGCATTTGACTGAACTTCCGGACTTCTTATTTCTGGACTTCCGGCCACCCGGACTTCTGGACTTCTGGACTTCCGTACTTCCGTACTTCCGTAATTCCGGACTTCCGGACTTCCGGACTTCTGTTATGGTATCACCTTGAAGCGGATTCTGAACGTATGTGTCGGCTCGTCCCAGTTGGTACCGAGCAGCACAAACCTACCAATCTGTGATGTCGACCTGACGTGCTTGCCAATACATGGGCAAACGTCGTAATCGCCGATACGCACCAGGCGTATCATCTCAGAGGCATCCTTCGGAAGTCTTTCCAGGCTCACACCTTCAGGAATATGATTACGGTCCACCGTCTCGTAGGTGACAGGCATATCAGCCTCTATCAGACGGTTCATCTCATCCTCAATGGCCTTTTCTTCCCTACGTGTGGGCTTATGGTCGAGGACATAGCTCATCTTGCTCTTCTTCCGCTCAATATGAGCATTTGTAGAGCGCTGACAGCCAAACATACGTACCATGAGTTGGTTGAGCAGATGCTCTGCCGTATGGGCCGGCGGGAACTCATCTTTGTTGTGCTCATTGAGCATGTAGGCGTTGTCTTTCATCTTTATGCTGAATTTCAAAATCTTTGCACCGTAAGGTGGCACCGTCATCTCCACAGCACCGTCTTTCTTCAATCCCAACTCCAGCTTCTCTCCTGTCAGCAGATCAGAAGCAAGCACATCGCGCTCCGGAAGACCGAGGAAGTCGAAAGCATGGGCCGGTATCGTGATGGAGACACGGACAACAGGCCGGGAGAAGTTGACGACAACGAGCAGCACATCATCATCCTTCTTGCGAAGGAAGGCATATTGCGAACGGGGGTTGAACATCCACGTATGCGTGTTGACATACATGAGGTCGAAGCAGTCTCCCTCACGGACTGCCTTCTCACGGTTGGCAATCCGCAACACCTGTGTGTAGGTGCGCTGCAGCTCACGCTCCTTATCGGTGAGCTTGTCAGCGGTGAAGAACTCTCTGTAGACAGCGTCCACATGCCAATAGTCAAAGATGGTCGTACGGCCGTCTACGCCTGAGAAACCCTCTTCATCCATTCCACGCTCACCGACCTCCTGACCAGCATAGATCATGAGGGGATTTTTCTGAAGCAGCGCTGCCACGACAAAAGCCGGTATAGCCTTCGCACCATCACCACAGAAGAAGTCGCTGGCGATACGCTGCTCATCGTGGTTCTCAAGGAAATAGAGCATGTGGTCCTTGATGTCGTCGGTATTCTGCCAGCTATAAGTGATACTGTTGGCAGGACGACGCTCACAGACCACATCACGCAGGCAGTCGTACATGCCGACTTTATCATAGAGATAATCGAATCCCGAAGCAACATAGGTACGATACTGATTAGTATCATAGACCTCACCGATAAAGATGATATTCGGGAAGCTCTCCTTGACAATATTCGTAGCATAAGCCCAGAACTCATGCGGTACCATCTCCGCCATATCGCAGCGGAAGCCGTCAATGCCTTTCGCAGCCCAGAAGAGGAGAATCTCCGTCATCTTCTTCCACGTGTCAGGGACGGGATTATAATGATAGCTACGTCCACCGGCATCACAATAGTCAATGCCGTAGTTGAGCTTTACCGTCTCATACCAGTCATATAATCCGGGTGTGGCATTGAACTTATCGTTACCTGTGCATTTAGCAGGAAATTCCACATAGGGAGAGAAGTCATCTTCCGCTGAAGCAGGGCTTACAAACTGATGTCCAGGGCAGTAGTAGAAGTTGTTTTGAGGGTCGAAATGTTTGTTTGTGTTGTCATCGGCTCCAAGATCACGCGTACCGGCAGGCAGGTTGATGCTCTTATACTCTCGTCCGACATGGTTAGGCACAAAGTCGATGATGACTTTCATCCCAGCGAGATGCGTGCGGCTGACAAGCTCCTCAAACTCACCCATGCGATTGGGCACGTCAACAGCAAGGTCCGGATCGATGTCATAATAGTCTACGATAGCGTATGGCGAACCTGCTTTGCCCTTGACCACAGAAGCATGCTGCCGTGGTATGCCATACTGTGTGTAGTCTGTCGTCGTGGCATGTCGCAGCAAGCCTGTATACCAGACATGGGTAAAGCCCATCTCATGGATTTTCCGCAGGCGAATGGTGTCGAAATCGTTCATCTTCCCCACCCCATTCTCAGCAAGCGTACCATCCTTCTTACAAGTAGAATTACGGTTGCCGAAAAGACGCGGGAGAACCTGGTAAATTATTATCTTCTTGTTCATCAAATCGAACTTTGGAGTTTAGCTATCCGGAGCAGACAACTGTTCCGGACCTCCCTGATGGTTTAAGCGATACCTTTTACGGCAACAGCTTTGTCAATACGATGAATCATACCCTGCAGAGCCTTGCCGGGACCGCACTCTGTGAAGTCGTCAGCACCATCGGCAATCATGTTCTGCACGCTCTTTGTCCAACGCACGGGGCTTGTGAGCTGAGCGATGAGGTTTGCCTGAATCTCAGCGGGGTCAGTATGCGGCTTAGCATCGACATTCTGATAGACGGGGCACTTAGGAGCTGAGAAAGCTGTCTTCTCAATGGCAGCCTGAAGCTCTTCCTTAGCAGGCTGCATCAGCGGAGAATGGAAAGCGCCACTGACATTCAGCGGGAGTGCACGCTTAGCACCTGCTGCCTTCAGCTTCTCACAAGCCTCGGCAATAGCCTCCTTCTCACCTGAGATAACAAGCTGGCCCGGGCAGTTGTAGTTAGCAGCAACGACGACCTTACCCTCTTTGCGAATCTCCTCGCAGACACCCTCTACCGTCTCGTCAGGCAGAGCGATGATGGCAGCCATCGTGCCAGGATTCTTCTCGCAGGCTTTCTGCATGGCGTTGGCACGTGCTGCCACGAGCTTCAGACCATCCTCAAAGCTCAGCGCACCACTGGCGACAAGCGCTGAGAACTCACCCAGAGAATGACCGGCAACCATGGCAGGCTGGAACTCGTCGCCCAAGCAGAGGGCAGAGATAACACTGTGGAGGAAAACGGCAGGCTGTGTCACCTTCGTCTCCTTCAGCTGCTCGTCAGTGCCAGCAAACATGATATCTGTAATCTTAAAGCCGAGAATCTCATCAGCCTTATCGAAAAGTTCTTTAGCAAGCGCGTTGTTCTCATAGAGGTCTTTACCCATACCTACAAACTGGGACCCTTGTCCAGGGAATACAAATGCTTTCATTTTTGTATGATAATATTTAAATTGTTGTCCTATAGCAGTATGTATCGTGATATTGCAGTCTATCTTTTGCAAAGTTAGCAAAAAAAATGCAGACACTCACCTACAATGCTGAAAACAAATGATAAAAAAGAAGAAATTGCAACCTGCATGCCCCCACCCCATCAATTGGCACGGTGATGCACGGCATTTGCCACGAATATCTGCGACATTTGCCACGGACTTCTGCGACATTTGCCACGGACTTCTGCGGCATATGCCACGAATATACGTAAGAGCTACCGCAAACGTCCCGCCAAGTAGAGAAATAAAAAAATCCCACCTACCACAAGGATAGATGGGATCTTTTTGAACATTATATTGCGATCTCTGTTGAGATCCAAAACCAGGGAAGCTCCTTACTCTGCAGCGGGAGCCTCTTCCTCGGCCTTAGGAGCCTCCTCAACGGGAGCCTCTGTCTCAGCCTTAGCCTCCTCAGCCTTAGGAGCCTCTTCCTCAGCGGCCTTAGGCTCGGGCTTGTTCTCAGCGATGACCTTAACAGGAACCTTCACCTCTACATCCTTGTGGAAGTGAACAGTAGCCTCGAAGTCACCGACCTTGCGAGCCTCGTGCATAGTGATGATCTTGCGATCGATCTCAATGCCGAGCTTAGCGAGCTCTTCAGCAACCTTAGCAGGGCCTACAGAACCATAGAGATGACCTGTAGCAGCCACCTTGGCAGCCACTGTGACGACAACGTCCTTCAGCTGCTCAGCACGCTTCTCAGCCTCAGCCTTCAGAGCAGCGAGCTTAGAAGCCTGCTGCTTCAGGTTCTCAGCGAGAACCTTCTTAGCGCTCTCAGAAGCGATAACACCCTTACCTGTAGGAATCAGGTAGTTACGGCCATAGCCGTTCTTAACGTTTACAATCTCGTTCTTGTAACCAAGACCGATGATATCTTCTTTCAGTATGATTTCCATTTCTTAGCCTCCTCCTTATTACTTCAACAAATCGGTTACGAATGGAAGCAGTGCAATCTGGCGCGCACGCTTTACAGCCTGTGCCACACGGCGCTGATACTTCAGAGAAGTGCCTGTGATACGGCGGGGAAGAATCTTACCCTGCTCATTGAGGAACTTCTTCAGGAACTCAGGATCCTTATAGTCGATATACTTGATGCCGCTCTTCTTGAAACGGCAGTACTTCTTCTTCCTTGTGTCGATGGAAGGAGCTGTCAAATAGCGAATTTCGCCGTTTGCGTTGTTTCTTTTCTGCTCAGCCATGATTTATGCCTCCAACTTTTTAGCCCACTTAGCGCGACGCTTCTCAGCGTATGCAGCAGCATACTTGTCGAGCTTAACGGTCATGAAACGAATAACTTTCTCGTCGCGGCGGAAGCCGGTCTCGAGGGTGTTGATAACTGACGACTCTGCCTTGAACTCGAGCAGGCAGTAGAAGCCTGTTGATTTCTTCTCAATGGCGTAGGCCATCTTCTTAAGTCCCCAAGCCTCTTCGTTCAGAATCTCAGCACCATTATCGGTGAGCAGTTTCTTGAATTTAGCGGCCGTTTCCTTCATCTGATCATCAGACAAAACGGGAGTCAAAATGAAAACGGTTTCGTATTGATTCATACTACTTTTAAATGAATAAATATATTATTTTGCAAAATGCGAGTGCAAAGGTACTGCTTTTTCTCTGAACCCCACCACCTTAACGCTGTCTTTTTCTGCTTTTTAACATTTTTCCCGCGCTTTGTAGCCTTTTTATCTGTACTTTTGCACCAGAAATGAAAAAGACTGTTCTATATCATCGCATCAAGTCGGCAGCAGAGAAGACATTTGCGTTCTGCGTCAGAAACACCGGAATAGGCCTCGTCTATTCGGGTGTCGTGCTCTATGTCATCTTCTATCTCACCGGGCTGACCAACTATAATATCCTCAATATCCTTCCGCTCATACTCATCGTCATGGGCACTGTCGGCTTCGTGCATAAGAAAAAGACAGAGGGGCAATATTAGGCCTGCGCTGCCTTCGCCGTCCTGTAGATTTTGAATCCTAAGGCTGCAATGCAGATGCTCGTGATGGGGGCTAAGATATTGAAGAAGCAATAAGGCAGGTAAGTCAGCGTCGGCACATTGAGCACTGTCGACTGCGTCATGCCACAGGTGCTCCACGGAATGAGTACTGAGGTGACGGTGCTGGAGTCCTCAATGCTTCTACTCAGCAGCCTCGGCTCATAGCCTTCCTTCTTATAGATGTCTCCAAACATACTTGCGTTGAGCATAATGGACAGGAACTGGTCGGCGGCTGTGGCATTGAAGAAGATGCCGGAGAAGACCGTTGATGCCACAAGTCCGACACGCGTACGGGTAAGCGGCAGCACCAGACTCACGATATTTGTCAGCATTCCACTTGCCTTCATCACACCACCAAAACAGATAGCACACAGAATAATCCACACGGTGTTGAGCATACCCGCCATGCCCCATCTGCATGCCGTAATAGATGAGCATCGGCACCACACCGCTGACCATCCACGTGCCCGAGAGCATGCCGATGAGCAGCAGGATGACAATCGGCGAACCGATACTCCCTACAGAATGATTAATTTCCTCTTCCAGCACCTTCCACGTGGTGTGGAAGAAGAGCATGGCGATGAGTACAGAGATGCCTGTAGAGAAGATGAGGACAAGCTGACTCGGACCCGAGAGCGCATCGATGCCATAGACGCGTATCGCTATGGCAAGAAATAAGATAAGGAAGAAGACAGGTAAAACCGAAAGAAAATATTTTAGAAATCTCTTCATAGATTCATTGACTTGTTAGAAACTTAGCTTTGCCAGACGACTTCTAAGTTCATCGGCTTTACTCTTTCTGATAGCGAGGGTGATAGAGCATGTGTTATCGAAATCCTGACTCACAATCCTGGGCTGCATCTCCTTGACGACCCTCATCACGCCATTCATCATAGGCCAAGTGAAAGTGTAGGTTATCTTCTCTTCCACGACCCTCTCTACGACCTTTGCCTTGCTGATGGCGTCATCGGCCGCCGTCCTGTAAGCTACTATCAATCCACCCGTCCCGAGATTGACACCGCCGTAATATCTCACCACCACGATGAGGACGTCTGTCAACCCATGGCTGTTGATCTGCCCCAAGATGGGTTTACCGGCTGTCGACGACGGCTCGCCATCGTCATTAGCCCTGAATGTATCGCGCGCTGGACCCAACATATACGCATAACAGCAATGTCGGGCATCATAATACTTCTTGCGGTATTGTGCTACGATCTGCATCGCTTCCTCTACCGTTTCCACATGGCATGCAAAGGCGAGGAACTTACTACGCTTCTCGGTGTAGTAACCCTCGCCCATAGTCTCTATTGTCCGAAATGTATCTTCCACTATGACAGTTTATGTATCACCAGTCCGGACCTCAACTTTGGTTCGAACCAGGTTGCCTTCGGCGGCATTATCTTTCCGCTGTCAGCGATTCTCATGATTTGTTTCATCGACACAGGGTATAGCGCCAATGCCCATCGCATCTCGCCAGAGTCGACGCGGCGCTTCAACTCTTTCAGACCTCGCAGTCCGCCCACGAAGTCCACGCGCTTGTCGGATCGCAGGTCCTTGATGCCCATGAGGTCGTCGAGGATGAGCCTGCTGGAGATGTCAACATCCAAAGAGCCTATCGGATCGTTATCATCAAAGGTCCCCGGACGTGCCTCCAAACGGTACCAGTCGCCATCGAGATAGAGCGAGAACTCATGGAGCTTTGCCGGCCGATATTCCTGCGGGCCCATCTTCTCCACGGTGAAGTTCTTCTCCAGAGCCTTCAGAAACTCCTCCGGTGTCATTCCATGGAGGTCCTTCACGACTCTGTTGTAGTCAAGGATTGTCAGCTGACTGGCCGGGAAGCAGACCGCCATGAAGTAGTTGTATTCCTCTTTGCCGGTATGGTGCGGGTCTGCCTTTGCCTTCTCCTCGGCCACACGCGCGGCGGCGGCAGAGCGGTGATGACCGTCGGCAATGTAGAGGGTAGGAATCTTGGCAAACTCCTTCGTGATGGTGTCTATGTCAGCCTTGTCGCTGATGACCCACAGCTGGTGGCGGAAGCCATCCTCAGGAGCTACGAAATCATACTCGGGTTGTTGGGCTGCATATTTAGCGATGATGCCATTGAGCACCTCATCATCGGGATAGGCAAAGAAAGCCGGTCCCATATTGGCATCGGTGACAAGGACGTGCTTCATGCGGTCGTCCTCTTTCTCACGCCGCGTGAGCTCATGGCGCTTGATGTGGCCGTTATGATAGTCGTCGGCCGAGGCTGCCACAACAATACCATATTGTGTCTTGTCCTTCATGCTCTGGGCATAAAGGTAATAGTTCTCCTCCTTATCCTGCACGAGCCAGCCCTTGGCCTGAAACTTCTCAAACTGCTTCTTAGCCTCGTCATAGACACGGGGATCATCGGAAGCGGTGCCATCGGGGAAGTTGATTTCAGGCATATTAATATGATAGAAGCTCATCTCATTGCCTTCGGCAGCCTTTTTGGCTTCCTCTGAGGACAGGACATCATAAGGGTAGCTTTCTACTTTCTCGACGAGCTCTTTAGGCGGACGGATACCACGAAAAGGTTTTACAATAGCCATAATGTTTAGAGTTAGAAGTTGAAAGTAATGTTAGAAGATGAAAGCTTTTAGCTTCTTAGTGACGACTAAGAAGCTAAAAGCTAATAAAAAGTCTATTTGTTCACACGGAATTTCTCATCTCCCGTCTTGAAGAAGGCATTAATCTGATTAGCAGCAGCAATACCGGCATTGATGTTTGCCTCCGCTGTCTGCGCGCCCATCTTCTTCGGCGTAGAGAAATAGCGTCCCTCAAACTTTTGGAACTCTTCGTCCTTGTCAGGCTTGATATCTGTGATATATTTCAGGTCCTCACGCTCGGCAAGGAGCTTGAGCAGTCCGTCCTCATCAATGACCTCCTTACGGGCTGTATTGATAAGGATGCCACCCTTCTTGAGCTGGCTCACGACGTCGTAGTTGATGCTCTTGCGTGTCTCGTCAGTAGCGGGGATATGCAAGGAGACGACATCGCAGGTCTTGAACAGGTCGTCACGATCCTTAGCGGTGTGAACGCCCTGAGCCTCTATCTTCTCAGCAGGGACAAACTCATCGAAGGCATAGACGTCCATGCCAAAGCCCTTGGCGATGCGTGCCACATTACGGCCTACATTACCGAAAGCTAAGATGCCGAGCTTCTTACCCTTCAGCTCGCTGCCAGCCTTACCGTTGAAGAAGTTGCGGACGGTGTAGACGAGGAGTCCGAAGACCAGCTCAGCCACGGCGTTGGAGTTCTGTCCAGGCGTATTCTCTACTACGACGCCCTTCTCTTTGGCATAAGCGGTATCGATGGAGTCGTATCCAGCACCTGCACGGACGACAATCTTCAGTTTGCCGGCAGCGTCGAGCACCTCTTTCGTCACCTTGTCAGAGCGGACAATCATGGCGTCAGCGTCCTTGACAGCGTCGAGGAGCTGCTGCTTATCAGTATATTTTTCGAGGAGCACGACCTCGTGGCCCTCAGCCTCAGCAGCTTTCTTGATACCTGCCACGGCAGCGGCTGCAAAAGGCTTCTCTGTTGCTACTAATATCTTCATGGTTTAGGAATTTAGTGTTTTGCTTCAAACTCTTTCATGCAGCTCACCAGCGCGTTGACGCCCTCTAAGGTCTGAGCGTTGTAGCAGCTTGCACGGAAGCCTCCGACAGAGCGGTGGCCCTTGATGCCTACCATGCCCTTCTCAGTAGCGAAGTCGAGGAAAGGCTTCTCCAAATCCTTGTATTCATCGTTCATGACGAAGCAGATGTTCATCACCGAGCGGTCGCAGGCATCCACCGTACCACGGAAGAGCTTGTTGCGGTCTATCTCGTCATAGACAATCTTTGCGCGCTCCTGAGCACGACGGTCCATCTCTTTCACGCCACCCTGAGCCTTCACCCAGCGCATGGTCTCCAAGAGCGAGTAGATAGGCACCACAGGCGGTGTATTGAACATGCTGCCCTTCTCCACATGCGTACGGTAGTCGATCATCGTAGGCAACTCACGCGGAGCCTTGCCCAGCATATCGTCCTTGACGATGATGACCGTGACGCCGGCCATAGCCATATTCTTCTGTGCGCCGGCATAGATAGCGGTGTATTTAGACACATCGACGGGGCGGCTCATGATATCAGAAGACATATCGGCGATGAGAGGCACGGGAGCATCGATATCCTTGCGGCATTCTGTGCCGTAAATGGTATTATTGGTAGTGATATGGAGATAGTCCAGATCAGCGGGGATGTCAAAGTGGTGAGGCAGATGCGTGTAGTTGTCGGCTGCTGATGATGCCACCTCCACGGTCTCACCGAAGTGCTTGGCTTCCTTCATGGCTTTCTTAGCCCATGTGCCGGTGTTGACGTAGCCCGCCTTCTTGATAAGGAAGTTGGCAGGAATCTGCATGAACTGCAGGGAAGCGCCGCCACCGAGGAAGATGACCGAATAGCCCTCAGGAATATCCAGCAGCTCCTTGATAAGCGCCACTGACTCGTCGACAACAGGCTGGAAGTCCTTAGCACGATGGCTGATTTCCATCAGCGACAAGCCAGAGCCATTAAAATCAAGAATCTGCTTGGCAGTATTCTCAATGACCACACGAGGGAGCATAGACGGTCCCGCGTTGAAATTATACTTCTTCATATCTCAATAGTTTTTGATGGTTATAAGCAATCCGTTTCTTTTGAGATTGCAAACATACGGTTTTATTTCCATCCTGACAAATAATTTGTCATAAAATTCCAAAAAAATAGGCAATCCTTTAAGGATTGCCCATGAATATACAATTTTTATGTCAATTGATGCGCTCAATTCCCAAGTTTAGCATTTAGCGGATTGACCACCGCATCGGATAGAACCGATATGTAAGATTGCCCACCGCTCTCGGCCCGAATCATCACTTCACAATGGAGAAGTGCGCAAACTTCAGGAGAAGCTGTTTCTGTCCGGTCTGCTCAAAGTCCACGGTGGCTTTCTGGTTCTCACCCTGTCCTTCCACTCTGACGACCCGGCCCCGCCCGAAGCGCGGGTGCTCTATCATAGTCCCCTCGGCGAGCTGCTGAAAACCTGACGCAGCACCCGCACCTGCACTGTTTCGGGGCATGGAGCGTCCACCATTCGTGACAGCCTTGGAGACGCGCGACCAGTTGCCACTCTTCCTGAGCTTCTGCTCAAAGGATTCCGAGAAGGGGTTCACGGCCGCCTCCGGACGATGCGGTGATGTCAGCTTCGGCTTGGGGTCGGCCATAAACCGATCGGCCACAGGCCGGGAGTTCTGCATGCGGCTGTTGTAGCGCGGCGCATCGTCGCCCCAAGCATGGTAGCCCGTATAGGGTTTGTTGATTTCGTAATCATCACGCCCGCCAAAGGGCAGCTCTTCACTCCATCGGCTACGTGAACGGCCATAGCTACTGCCATAGTCAGCAGAGCCACCTTCCGACCGCGTCTCCTTATATTTATCGTCTATCTCATCGATAAAACGGCTGGGCGAGACAAAGGCATCCATCTTGCCATAGCGCCACCGCGTATGGGCCCATGTCAGGAAGCAATGCTTCTCAGCACGCGTGATAGCCACATAGAGCAGACGGCGCTCTTCCTCAAGGTCCTTGGGATTATCCACGGACATCATGCTCGGGAAGATATTCTCCTCCAGTCCAACGACAAAGACGGTGTTGAACTCCAAGCCCTTGGCTGCGTGCACTGTCATCAGCGTCACCTTGTCGTCAGAGTCGTCGCTGTTGTCCTGATCCGTCATCAGCGAGACCGTCGGCAGATAGTCCGCCAACGACACCCGCTCCAGGTTGCCATCCTCCTGCTGCGCCTGCACGAAGGCAGCGATACCGGAAATCAGCTCGTCGACATTCTCGCGTCGGGCATCGCCCTCCGCCGACTTATCCTGCGCCAAATCGGCCTCTATCCCGCTGTTGGTGAGAATCTCCCTTCCCAACGTCAATGCGTCTTTCGTGGTCAGTGTGTCCGTAAAGCTGCTAATCAGCGCCCGGAAGTTGTCGAGCTTTGTCAGCGTGCCGCGGTTCACGGCCAGCCCATTCTCAGCAGGATGGCAGATAGTCTCCCAGAGGCTCACCCCCGCAGCCTGCGCGGCATCCACGATTTTAGCTATCGTCGTATTGCCAATGCCTCGGGCAGGATAGTTGATAACCCTGCGGAAAGCCTCCTCGTCATTGGGGTTGACAACGAGGCGGAAGTAAGCAATCACATCTTTTATCTCTTTCCGCTGGTAGAAGCTCAGACCACCATAGATACGGTAGTTAGCGCCCATCCCCGTCTCTGGCTTACGCATCTCCTCCTCAAAGGTGCGGCTCTGCGCATTGGTGCGGTAGAGGATGGCAAAGTCACGGTAATGCAAACCCTCTTTCTGCATCAGGAGTTTAATCTCCCTACAGACGACAGCCGCCTCCCGCTTGTCGGAAGCCGTCTCATAGACGACGACCTTATCGCCATCAGCATTCTTACTGTACACATCCTTGTCTATCTGGTCGTGGTTGTGCTTCATCAAGGAGTTGGCGGCAGCCACGATATTCTGTGTAGAGCGGTAGTTCTGTTCAAGTTTGAAAAGCTTTGCACCCTCAAAGATCTTACCAAACTGCAAGATGTTGGCGATGTTGGCGCCACGGAAGGCGTAGATACTCTGATAGTCATCGCCCACGACACACACATGCGGGTTGCCTTTCGTGAGCAGTCTGACTATCTGCTGCTGGGCAAAGTTCGTATCCTGATACTCGTCGACGAGAACGTAAAGGAAGCGAGAGGCATATTTCTGGCAAATCTCAGGATGACTATATAATAATGTGTAAGTCTTGACGAGGAGGTCGTCAAAATCCATGGCGTTGGCCTGCTTCAGCCGCTGCTCATAGAGCAGGAATATCTTGTGCGTCTCCGGCATATTCCGCCGCCTGTCGCGTTGCAGTTTCTCACCATCCTCAGCATACTGGGAAGGGCCTTGCAACTGGTTCTTGGCCATGGAGATAGCGGCATGCACGGTGGCAGGCTTATAGGTCTTGTCATCGAGCCCCATCTGCTTGACGATATTCTTTATCAGCGAGCGGGAGTCGGTCTCGTCATAGATGGTGAAGTCCGATGTATAGCCGATATTCGAAGCCTCCACGCGCAGGATGCGGGAGAAGATAGAGTGAAAGGTGCCCATCTGCAAGTAGCGGGCCCGCTCCTCGCCGACAATGGCGGCAATGCGCGCCTTCATCTCGTTGGCTGCCTTGTTGGTAAACGTCAGCGCCAGGATATTCCAAGGCTTCATGTCATAATGCTCTAAGATGTAGGCTATCTTGTAAGTCAGCACCCGCGTCTTTCCCGACCCGGCACCGGCTATGACAAGCTGCGGTGAGTCACAATAAACAACAGCGGCGCGCTGGGCGTCGTTTAATTCTTGCAATATCTGATTTTCGAGCATTGATAAAGATATAAAGTCTGAAACAAAATCTGTTAGTTAGAGCAGTAAGCAGCCCCCTACCCTCAGCGGCTGTCCACTCTGCTCTTATCGGTAGGTACCTCCTACTGCCGTCGTCGGGTCATAATCTTCACCCTCTTTCGGAAAAGACGGAATAAAGCGCATGTTGGCCATAATCTGCCGTTGGCGCTTCCGCATATACGCACTGGGATATTTCGAGGAGAAGCGGCGTGGGTTCGGGAGTGTGGCGGCAATGAGCGCACACTCGCCACGGCTTAGGTCACTGGCCTTCTTGCCGAAGTTATACTCCGCACACGCTGCCGTACCATATATACTCGGACCCATCTCTATAGAGTTGAGATAGACTTCCATGATACGGTGCTTGCCCCAGAAGACTTCTATGAGCGCCGTGAAATACACCTCAAAGCCTTTGCGAATCCATGAGCGCCCCGGCCAGAGAAAGACGTTCTTGGCCGTCTGTTGCGAGATAGTGCTGGCGCCATGCTTCTTGCCGCCACGCAGATTGTGCTTAGCAGCATCGCCGATAGCCTGGAAGTCAAAACCATGATGGAGCAGGAAGCGGGAGTCCTCACTGGCCATGACAGCCACTGGCATGTGCGGCGACATCTCATCGAGCGGTATCCAGCGATGGTGAATGGTGAAAGAGCCATTCTGCACGCAGCGGATCACCATCAGCGGAGTGATAAAGACCGGAATAAACCGATAGGCAATAACAGCAAGAATGGTGGAAGCGAAAAACACTCCCACCACCCAGCGTACTATTTGACGGAATTTCTTCAAAACGTTTGCTTTAATACGTCAAAATGCTTAAATACCTCAAAATACTTACTTCAGCGTTCCGGCATTAGCAGCGTCGACCATAGCCTGAGAAGCATACAGATAGACCTCTACTCGGCGGCTGGCCTCGCGGTTCTCAGTGCCGTCAGCATTGGTGACGAGGTTGGTCTCACCATAGCCGACAGCGTTCTTAATCTGTGAGGCAGAGACACCGCAGATAGAAGTGAGATAGTTCTTCACAGCGTTAGCACGGCTCTGAGAGAGTGTGAGGTTGAGCTGGTCGGAGCCATCGGAAGAGGCATAGCCCTGGATGTCAACCTGGCAGTCGGTGTTGTTCTTCAGCACCTGAGAAAACTTTGTCAAATCGGTCTTGGCACCAGCCTGCAGGTCAGACTTGCCCACCTTGAAGAGGATGCCATTGTCGAAGGTCACCTTCACGGCCTTCAGACCATTGGCGTCTGTCACCGTCTCCACCTTGGCGTTCTCCACCTGGGCAGCCTGGGCAGCAACCTTGTCCATATGACGGCCGATGAGCGTACCAGCGCCGGCACCGACAGCACCACCGATGGCAGCACCGATAGCGGCACCCTTACCATGACCGGCGATAGCACCAATGATAGAGCCTAATGCTGCACCACCGCCAGCACCAATCAGCGTACCGGTGCCCTGCTTTGTGGAGCAACTTGTAAATGTGAAACCGCTCACTACGGTAAGCATGCACATGCCTAAAGCAACTGTCTTTACGTTCTTCATAGCTGTAATATTTTTATTTTTATACTATTTTCTTTTTGCAAAGTTACCCTTTTTTGGGCATTAAAGATTCATATGCAATCTTTTTTTATTAACTTTGCCGCAAAATTAATCAATTTAATCATCTGGGGAAAGGGGAAACGCCTAAAAAGAATAGGGATAACCCTATTTCCCGTATATATTATGGCAAAAGAATTAAAACAACTTACCAAGCGCGCTGACGACTACAGCCAGTGGTACAACGACTTGGTGATGAAGGCAGACCTTGCCGAGACAGCTCCTGTGAGAGGCTGTATGATTATCAAACCTTATGGCTATGCTATCTGGGAGAAGATGCAGGCTCAACTTGACAAGATGTTCAAGGAGACCGGTGTTCAGAATGCTTATTTCCCGCTTCTCATCCCCGTGAGCTTCTTCGCCCGCGAGGCCGAGCACGTCAAAGGCTTTGCCAAGGAGAGCGCTGTGGTGACCCACTACCGTCTTAAGGCCACCGACGACAACAAGATTGTCGTAGACCCCGAGGCCAAGCTCGATGAGCCCCTCGTCATCCGTCCTACTTCCGAGACGATGATCTGGCACACCTATAAGAACTGGATTCACTCCTGGCGCGACCTGCCCATCATGTGCAACCAGTGGTGTAATGTCATGCGCTGGGAGATGCGCACACGTCCTTTCCTGCGCACCTCTGAGTTCCTCTGGCAGGAGGGCCATACCGCCCACGCCACCAAGGAGGAGGCTGAGGCTGAGGCACAGAAGATGCTCCATGTCTATGCCGACTTCGTGGAGAACTGGATGGACGTCCCTGTCCTCCAGGGTGTCAAGAGCCCCACAGAGCGCTTCGCCGGCGCCCTGAACACCTACACCATCGAGGCTATGATGCAGGACGGCAAGGCCCTGCAGAGCGGCACCAGCCACTTCCTCGGCCAGAACTTCGCCAAGAGCTTCGATGTCACCTTCCTCAACAAGGACAACAAGCCGGAGTATGTCTGGGCTACTTCCTGGGGCGTCTCCACACGTCTCATGGGCGCCCTCATCATGGTCCACTCCGACGACAACGGCCTCGTGCTGCCTCCGCGCCTGGCACCTATCCAGGTCGTCATCGTGCCTATCAACAAGAATGCCGAGCAGCTGGCTGCCATCTCCGCCAAGCTCCAGCCCGTCATCGACGAGCTCCGCGCCGCCGGCATCAGCGTCAAATACGACGACGCCGACAACAAGCGCCCAGGCTTCAAGTTTGCCGACTACGAGCTCAAGGGCGTGCCCGTACGCCTCGTCATGGGCGGCCGCGACCTGGAGAACAACACCATCGAGATCATGCGCCGCGACACCTTGGAGAAGGAAAATGTCAGCTTCGACGGCATCGCCGACCGCGTCAAGGAGACCCTCAAGGACATGCAGAAGAGCATCTTCGAGAAGGCCAAAGCCTATCGCGACGCACATGTCTACGAGTGCAACAACTACGACGAGTTCAAGGAGCGCATCAAGGACGGCGGCTTCTTCCTCTGCCCATGGGACGGTACTGCCGAGACGGAAGCAAAGATTAAGGAAGACACACAGGCCACCATCCGCTGCATTCCTTTCGCCTACGACCAGAATGTAGAGGGACTGACCGACATGGTCAGTGGCAAGCCCGCCGTTAACAAGGTTATCATCGCACGTGCTTACTAATACAGCCCCTCTGACCGTTTATAAAGCGAGCGCTGGCAGTGGCAAGACATTCACGCTTGCCGTGGAGTATATCAAGCTCCTTGTCAGCGACCCGCAAAACTATCGCTACACTCTTGCCGTGACCTTTACCAATAAGGCCACGCAAGAGATGAAGCAACGCATCTTGTCTAAACTCTATGGCATTGCCAACAGCCTGCCCGACGCCGAAGACTATTTTAATAAGGTGAAGGAGGCTTTCCCACAATTGTCGGAGAAAGTCATCCGCAACAGGGCCGCCGACGCACTGACAATGCTCGTCCACGACTACAATGCCTTCCGCGTCGAGACCATCGACAGCTTCTTCCAGCGTGTCCTCCGCAATCTCGCACGAGAGCTCGGACTCACTGCCAACCTGCAGGTCATGCTCAACGACTACGAGGTCGAGAGCCAGGCCGTGGACAATATCATCGAGAATATCAACACGGAGAACGACCCGCTCTTGGGATGGATCATGGACTTCATCAACGAGCGCATGACCGACGACAAGAGCTGGAATATCATCAGTCAGATAAAGGAATTCGGTAAGAACATCTTCTCCGATTTCTATAAAGACCACCAGGACAAGCTGCACAACCTGATGGATGATGCTGCTACATTCAAGAAATACACTTCTTCACTGAGGGCTCTGAAAGGCAAGGCCGACAAGACCATGAAGGACTTTGCCGACCGCTATGCCGCCATCGCTGCCCATGCCGGCCTCACGGACCAGTGCTATTCCCACGGCCACAGCAATGCCCCGGGCTACTTCGAGAACCTCGCCAACGGGCACTACCTCGGCGACATCCCGAAGATGCCGAACTCCTATATCCTCAAAGGCATGGCCGACCACGAGGCTTTAGTGAAAAAGGCCGACATCAACCGGCCGGAATCACAGGTCATCATCAACGAGGTGGGACCGCTCCTCGAAGAGGCCGAGGCGGCACGCAAGCAAGCGGCTCTGACAACCGTCTCCGTACTGCTGACCCTACAGAATATCAACCAGCTACGACTCTTAGGACGCATCGAGCAGGAGGTCAACAACATCAACGCTGCCAACAACGACTACCCCCTCAGCAACACACAGAAGCTCCTCAACAGTCTCATCGACAAATCCGACTCTCCGTTCATCTACGAGAAGATAGGCGGACAGCTGCGATATATCATGATTGACGAGTTTCAGGACACCAGCACCATCCAGTGGGAGAACTTCAAAGTCCTCTTAGACGACTGCATCGCCCACCAGAATGGCAGTCTCATCGTCGGCGACGTCAAGCAGAGCATCTACCGGTGGCGCGACGGCGACTGGACGCTCCTCCAGGGCCTCACGCCGGAGAACTACCCCAACAAGGTGAAGGTGGAGAACCTCGACACCAACTACCGCTCGCAGCCCAACATCGTCAACTTCAACAACGCCTTCTTCAGCAAGGCGGCCGAGCTCACGGCCACAGCCTCCTTCGCCGACCTCTCTGAGAAGAAGGTAAAAGACAGCATCCTCCACGAGGCCCTGCTGATTAAGCACGCCTACGAGGATGTGCGGCAGAAGACGCCCCCTGCCAAGCCCATGGCCGGACTCGTCAGCATCTCCCTGCTGCCCAAAGACAGCTATGAGGAGCTCATGGTCTCCAAGGTCAAGGC
Organism: uncultured Prevotella sp.; assembly: GCA_900543585.1. Taxonomy (GTDB): domain Bacteria; phylum Bacteroidota; class Bacteroidia; order Bacteroidales; family Bacteroidaceae; genus Prevotella. The sequence goes on along the minus strand of UQRP01000022.1, from coordinate 7,734 downwards.
CACCGTGGAGATGCTTCTCAGCAAGGGTATCCCGGAGAAGAAGATAGCCATCATCGTCAGAAAGAACAAGCACATCAAGTTCCTGGCTGACTACTTCCTGCACAATGACATCACCGTCAACGGCCGAAGTTTCAAGGTCAACATGGTCTCCGACGAGGCCTTCCGCCTCGACGCCTCCCTCGCCGTCTGTGTCATCGTCAAGGCCATGGTCCTGCTCACCAACCCCGCCGACAAGCTCACCGAGGCTTTCTTAGCCAAGGCCTATGCCTCCATCCGCTGTCAGGAGCAGGGCCGCGAGCTCTCCGAGGCCGACCTCTTTCTCAGCGACAAGGGCGTCTCTTCGGCCCTGCCCGTAGAGCTGACGGCAGACCGCGCCAAGCTACTCTCCAAGCCGCTCATAGACCTGGCAGAAGAGCTCTACGCCATCTTCCACCTCAAGACCCTCAACAACGAGAGCGCCTATGTCTGCGCTTTCTTCGACCAGCTCTCCAACTTCCTGCAGAAGCACATTGCCGGCATCGACGAGTTCATCGAGGAGTGGGACGAGAGCCTCTGCGCCAAATCCATCCACAGCGACGAGATTGACGGCATCAGACTCCTCACCGTGCACAAGAGCAAAGGCCTGGAGTTTGACAATGTCATCATGCCCTACTGCGACTGGCAGATAGAGGACCGCCGCGACATTCTCTGGGTGGAGCCCGCGCAAGCTCCTTACAACGAGCTCGCCGTGGTGCCCGTGAACATCAACCCCAAGAAGCTGCTGATGTCCATCTATGCCGAGGACTATGAGAGTGAGCATCTCAAGAGCCTCGTCGACAACCTCAACGTCCTCTACGTGGCCTTCACACGCGCCTCGCGCAACCTCTTCGTCATCGGCAAGAAGGATAGCAGCGACTATCCGTCGATGACCATTCAGACCGTCCTGCCCGAGCTCTCTGAGCTGCACATGGAGGAGGACGAGGACGACGACGGCGTGGCCACCTACCACTTCGGCACGCTGAGCCCCTCGAAGGTCAGCCCTAAGACCGACGAGGCCGACAAGGAGCTGGAGCCCAACGTCTTCCTGCAAGAGAGCACGGGCGTCAACATCACCATCGACGACACCACCTCGAAGGCAGAGTTCATGCAGAGCAACGACAGCACGGATTTCATCACACCCGACGACGAGCAGGAGGACAAGGCGCGCATCGAGGAGTATATCCAGACCGGAAACATCCTCCACCAGCTCTTCGCCACCATCCACGACTATACAGACGTAGACGCCGCCATCGACCAGCTCGAGTTCGACGGCATCCTCTACAACCACCCTATGACGCGCCCGCAGCTGAAAGCCTTTATCCAGAAGAAGCTCGCCATCCCGCAGATTCACGAATGGTTCTCACCACGCTGGACAGTGATGAACGAGTGCTCCATCATCTATTACGATACTGAGCACGACCGCATCGACAAGCGGCGGCCCGACCGCGTCATCTACGATGGCAAGGAGATGATCGTCATCGACTTCAAAACGGGCAGGCAGAACGAGGAGCATAAGCGCCAGGTGGGGAGATACGTCTCACTCCTCCAGCAGATGGGCTATGCCCACGTCAAAGGCTATCTGTGGTATATCCGCCACGATGACATTATAGAGGTATAAATTACGCACGACAGATGACATTTCTACAATACGTTGCCAAAGACATCCTTGCCAAGCATGGTGCCGACCACTTGGCCGATGTGGCTGTAATATTCCCCAACAAGCGCGCCTCCCTCTTCCTCAACCAGGCGCTCTATGAGGAGACGGGGCACCCGCTGTGGAGCCCTGCCTACTACACCATCAGCGACCTCTTCCGCCAGCATTCCACGCTGACCGTACCCGACCAGATGTCGCTCATCTTCAAGGTCTACAACATCTATACGGCGCTCACGGGCAGCAGCGAGTCCCTCGACCACTTCTTCTCATGGGGGCAGCTCATCCTCTCCGACTTCGACGACCTCGACAAGAACCTCGTCGACGCCGACAAGCTCTTCATCGACCTCGAAGCCTGGCAGGAGATGCGCGACTTCTCCTTCCTCAGCGTTCAGCAGCGCAAGAGCTTGGAGGAGTTCTTCGGAAAGGTCACCGACGACACCGAGCTTCAGCATAAGTTCAACGAGACATGGCGCATCCTGCGGCCCCTCTACCACACTCTCAAGGACGAGCTGCGCCAGCAGGACCTCGCCTACGAGGGCATGCTCTACCGCGACGTCGTGGAGAAGGGCATCGCCGACCTACACTATAAGCACTACATCTTCGTAGGCTTCAACCTCCTGCAGAAAGTCGAGCAGCGCCTCTTCCGACTTCTCCGCGACAAGGGCTTGGCTGAATTCTACTGGGACTATGACAAATATTTCATGCGACCGGGCCACGAGGCCGGACGCTTCATCAGCCAGTACATCGAGCGCTTCCCCAATGAGCTCTCTCCGGGCAGGGCCTCCGCGGGCATCGACACCGACGACATCTTCGACAACATCGCCAAGCCCAAGGACATCACCTATGTCTCGGCTCCTACCGAGGACATCCAGGCGCGCTATGCCATCCCCTGGCTCAACGAGCACCTCAAGGCGGGCACCTCGGAGGCGGAGAAGTCTAAGACGGCCATCGTCTTAGCCGACGAGCGCCTCCTGCAGAATGTCGTGCACAGTCTGCCGGACAGCATCGGCAAGGCCAACATCACCACCGGATACCCCCTCGCGGCCTCACCGGCCGCCACCCTCGTCTACGCGCTCCTCAACCTCCAGTTCCAGGGCCTGACGAAGGACGGCGACCACTATCGCCTCGCCGCCGTCAACCAGATTCTCCGGCACCCCTACGCCAAATATCTCTCCGACGAGACCCTCGACCTCTTCAAGGCTCTCAACGAGCACAAGACCTTCTACCCCTCGCGCCGACAGCTCACCGAGGGCCGCGATGAGAATCTCGCCGTCGTCTTCCGCAAGCTCACGCCCGACCCTGCCAACGGCCATGGCGACGAATACCCCATCCTGCCATGGATAGCCGACGTGCTGAAGGCCGCGGGCATAGGCTCACGCGATAGCGAGATGCAGATGACCCATGAGGCCATCTTCCGCATGTACACCCTCATCCACCGCCTCGACGACCTCATGACCGTGACGCTCACGGGCTTGGAGGGGGAGCGTGACGGCAAGCAGCTCGTCAGCACCACCGTCCTGCAAAGGCTACTCTCGCAGCTCATCAATGCCACCTCCATACCCTTCCATGGCGAACCCGCCGTCGGCGTGCAGATCATGGGCGTCCTGGAGACCCGCAACCTCGACTTCGACAACGTCCTCCTGCTCTCCTGCAACGAGGGCAACCTGCCAAAGGGTGTCAACGACGTCTCCTTCATACCCCACTCTTTAAGGAAAGGCTTCGAGATGACGACGGTGGAGAACAAGGTCGCCATCTACTCCTACTATTTCCACTCCCTCCTGCAGCGCGCCCGCCACATTACCTTCTGCTACAACAATGCCGCCGACGACGGCAAGCAGGGTGAGATGAGCCGTTTCATGCTACAGTATATGGTGGAGAAAGACCCCCGGCAGGTCATCCACCGGCGCTCGCTGCTCTCCGGACAGAGTGTGGCCACCGTCTCCCGACAGCCCAAGGAGAAGACCGGCGTCGTCAAAGAGCGGCTCCGCACCCTCACCAAGCTCTCGCCGACGGCACTCAGCCGCTACCTCCGCTGCGAGTTGCAGTTCTATTACGCTACCATCTGCGGACTCTACGAGCAGCAGGAGGACACCGACGAGATCGACAACGCCATCTTTGGCAACATCTTCCACCAGGCCGCCGAAGACATCTACCGGCTCCTTGGCGGACCCCGTCATAAGCATACCATCACCCGAGAGACCATCGCCGCCCTGCTCAAGGACAAGGCTGCCCTCGACCGCATCCTCGACCGGGCCTTCCGCGAGAAGCTCTTCCAAGTCAAGGACCCCACCTTCCAGCCCCACTACAACGGACTCCAGCTCCTCAACCGCAATGTGCTGCGCATCTACCTCGAAAGGCTCCTGCGCCTCGATGCCACGACAGCACCCTTTGACATATTGGCATTAGAGGATGAGTTCTACAACAATCTGACATTCCAGGCCAATGGCAGGGAGAAGACCATCCAATTGGGCGGACGCATCGACAGGCTCGACAGAATCTCCTACGGCGGCCGACAGCTCATCCGCGTCATCGACTACAAGACCGGAAAGCCCATCTCCGCCTCGGCACCCTCTGTGAAAGAAATCTTCCAGCCCGACTTCGTCGACTCCAAACATACGGTATATTATCTCCAAGCCTTCCTCTACGCTGCCATCATCCGCCGCGGCAAGCAGGCGAAAAGCTCTGTAAACAAGGGCGATAGCCCGGTAGCACCGGCCCTGCTCTTCATCCGACAGGCTGCCGCCGACGACTATAATCCCATCCTCAAAGTCAAGGACGAAGGTGCGGAAGGACGCAAGAGAGCCTCCTACTCCACCGTCGACGACATCAATAAGAAAGAGGTGTACGACGACTTTGCCAAGGGGCTCAGAGACCTCCTCCACGACATCTTCGACGAAGAGCGACCCTTCTTGCCCACACAGTTCGTCGACAGATGCGAAAACTGTATCTATAAAAATATTTGTGGGATGTAGATGTTTTTGGCATAAACCTTGCAAGTTGTCAGATTAAAACACTAAATTTGCAACGATTATTCATTTAAAAGAAAGGAAGATAACACATGACCAGTCAGTTTTCACCAAAAGTTTCTGAGATCCTTGCCTTCAGCAGGGAAGAGGCGACACGCCTGGCCAGCAGCTCTGTGGGCCCCGAGCATCTGCTCTTAGGCATCCTCAGAGAGAAGAATTCTCCCGTCCTTGACCTGTTCAAGCGGTTGAGCATCAACACCCAGAGCGTGAAGGAAGAACTGGAAGAGAAAGTCCGCGAGGATGAGATAGCCGAGCCTATCAACACCACTGAGCTGGTGCTGAACACCCAGGCCAGCAACATCCTCAAGCTTGCCGTCTTGGAAGCGCGCATACAGCACACACAGATGGTAGACGTACAGCATCTGCTCCTTGCCATGCTCCACGACCAGGTCAACAATGGTGCGAAAGAAGTATTGGAATTCAATAACCTCAACTATGAGACGGCCCTGAACCTTCTCCAGAAGCCTGCCACCAAGGATGGCTTAGGCCTTCCGGAAGAGGAGGAAGATTTTGAAGAGGAGGATGGCGACGACGCCCACGCCAGCCACCACAGCGCACGCCAGTCCGCCACGGCCACACAGCCGCAGGGCAATGGCAAGACGCCGGTCTTGGACAACTTCTCCACCGACCTGACCAAGGCTGCCGCTGAGGGCAAGCTCGACCCCGTCGTAGGACGTGAGAAAGAGATTCAGCGCGTCATAGAGATTCTCGGACGACGGAAGAAGAACAACCCCATCCTCATCGGTGAGCCGGGAGTGGGCAAGAGCGCCATCGTAGAAGGACTCGCACAGCTCATTGCCAAGCACAAGACGTCGCCAATGCTCTTCAACCGGCGCGTCGTCAGCCTCGACCTCACGGCCATCGTGGCGGGCACCAAATACCGCGGACAGTTCGAGGAGCGCATCAGAGCACTGCTCAAGGAGTTGGAGAACAATCCCAACATCATTGTATTCATCGACGAGATCCACACCCTCATCGGTGCGGGCTCCACACCGGGCAGCATGGATGCCGCCAACATCATGAAGCCGGCGCTGGCAAGGGGTACCATACAGTGCATTGGCGCCACCACTAACGACGAATACCGCAACTCCATAGAGAAAGACGGAGCCTTAGAGCGCCGATTCCAGAAAGTCGTCGTGGAGCCTACCACAACGGCGGAGACGATGCAGATTCTTGAGAATATCAAGGACCGCTATGAGGAGCACCACCATGTCTCCTACACCGACGACGCCCTCAAAGCCGCCGTCCGCCTGAGCGAGCGATATATCACCGACCGCTTCTTCCCCGACAAGGCCATCGACGTCATCGACGAGGTAGGCTCGCGCGTACACCTGCAGAATGCCAAGGTGCCGCAGGAGATCACCGACAAGGAGAAGGAGATTGAGGACATCAAGAAGAAGAAGCAGGGCGCCGTGCGCAACCAGAACTTCGAGCTCGCCGCCAGCTACCGCGACAAGCAGACAGAGCTGGAGCAGGAGTTCCGGCAGATGCAGCTGCGCTGGCAGCAGGGTGAGGCCGATGCCCGACAGAAGGTCACCGAGAAAGAGGTGGCCGACGTGGTGTCGATGATGACCGGAGTCCCCGTACAGCGCATGGCTGAGGCCGAGGGCAAGCGCCTGCGCACCATGGGGGCAGAGCTGCAGAAGTCGGTCATCGGACAGGACGATGCCATAGAGAAGATGGTGAAGGCCATCCAGCGCAACCGCGTCGGACTCAAAGACCCCAACCACCCCATCGGCGCCTTCATGTTCTTAGGCCCTACCGGTGTGGGTAAGACCTACCTGGCCAAGAAGCTGGCCGAGCTGATGTTCGGCTCACAGGACAACCTCATCCGTATCGACATGAGCGAGTACACCGAGAGCTTCAACGTCTCACGACTCATCGGTGCGCCTCCAGGATATGTCGGCTATGAGGAAGGCGGACAGCTCACCGAGCGCGTGCGCCGGCACTCCTACTCCATCGTCCTCCTCGACGAGATAGAGAAGGCCCACGGCAACGTCTTCAACCTCCTGCTACAGGTCCTCGACGAAGGTCGGCTGACCGACGGCAACGGGCGCCTCGTAGACTTCCGCAACACCGTCATCATCATGACCTCCAACGCCGGTACACGACAGCTCAAGGAGTTCAGCCGCGGTGTGGGATTCAATGCCGCCGGCATCTCCAACATCGCTGACATGAACAAGGCCGACAAGCAGTATGCACGCTCCATCATACAGAAGAGTCTGTCCAAGCAGTTCTCGCCTGAGTTCCTCAACCGTCTCGACGAGATCATCACCTTCGACCAGCTCGACCTGACGAGTATCAAGAAGATCATCGACATCGAGCTCCGCGGACTCTACAAGCGTGTCGCCGACCTGGGCTACAGCATCTCCCTCTCCGACAAGGCTAAGGAGATGGTGGCTACGAAGGGCTACGACGTGCAGTTCGGTGCGCGGCCCCTCAAGCGTGCCATCCAGACCTACATCGAGGATGGCATCGCCGAGCTCATCCTCTCCGACACCCTCCACGAAGGCGACACCATCGTCATCGACAAGAATCCCGATAAGGACGACCTGACGTTCAAGGCGGAAGGAAAGAAGGAGGAAATGTAGAAGTCAGTACAGAAGTCAGTACAGAAGTCCGGAAGTCATTATAGAAGTCCGGAAGTCCAGAAGTCCGGAAGTACAGTCATTACGCTTTGCTTTGATTGCAGCACAGAATTGCAGCGCAGAATAGCAATGGTAATGACTGGACTTCCGGACTTCAGGACTTCTGGACTTCAAGCTCTCTTCAGTATCAACAAGCACTGACCCCGGAGGGGTCACACCATGAATGACCCCAGGTCGTCGAGGTGGCGGGAGGTCGACGCGAAGCGAGACCTACCGCCACCGAGCGACCTGGGGTAGCAGGATGACAGAGTGGAAAGACCTCGAAGAGGTCTCACGTGGACAGCAGGACAATGGCACCGAATATTGCTGTAACGTTCCTTTTTACAAAAACAAATAAAACCTTGAAAACAGGCTGGCGTGGTGTAAGTGCTATGTCTAATTTCAGAAA
>UQRP01000021.1 GCA_900543585.1 uncultured Prevotella sp. | reverse complement strand
GCCCGCCGGCGCGAAGCTCACCATCAGCTACCTCGGCATGAAGCCGCAGACAGTGAAGGCCAGCAGCAATATGAAGGTGGTGCTGGAGAACGACAACAAGACCCTTGACGAGGTTATGGTCGTGGCTTATGGTAAGCAGAAGAAATCTTCATTCACTGGCTCTGCAGCGGAGATCAAGGCTGATAAGCTCGCCGACCGTCAGGTAGCCAACCTTACTCAGGCGCTGAGCGGTGAGGTTGCCGGTGTGCAGGTGACAGTGCCCAGTGGCAAGCCGGGTGAGACCGCCTCGGTCCGCATTCGTGGTATAGGCTCTTTCGCTTCCAGCAATGCGCCTCTGTACGTCGTTGACGGTGTGCCCTACGATGGTGATATTTCTGCTATCAACCCAACGGATATTGCTTCACTGACTGTGCTGAAAGATGCTGCTGCCAACGCCCTCTACGGTGCTCGTGGCGCAAATGGTGTCATTCTCGTTACTACAAAGAGCGGTCAGACAGGTGAAGCTCAAGTAACTTTTGACGCAAAGATTGGTCACGAGTCACGCGCCGTGTCCAACTACGATGTCATCAAGAGCCCCGCCACATACATGGAGAAAGCTTACGAGGCTATCTACAACTCAGGCGTCGACATGGGTAAGACTGCGGAACAGGCTAATGCTTATGCTAATAGTGTACTGCCTACCACAAAAAATGGTGGTGTAGGATATACGATCTTCACTGTGCCTGATGGCGAGAGCCTGATTGGCATGGACGGTAGGATCAATCCTAAAGCAACTCTTGGTTACAAGGACAAGAACTATACCTATCTGCCGGACAACTGGTACGACGAGGTGTACAATAAGAGCAATGTCCGACAGGAGTACAACGCCACTGTATCCGGCAAGGGCGAGAAGATCAGCTACTTTACTTCAGCTGGCTACCTCAACGATGAAGGTGTGGTGAAGAACTCCGGCTTCGAGCGTTTCACAACTCGTAGCAAGATTGACTATCAGGTGAAGCCTTGGCTGAAGTTGACCTCTAATGTGGCCTACACGCACTATAATTCTAATTATTCTGTCACAAGCAAGGACGATTGGAACAACACCTCATCTGCCAATATCTTCTATGTTGCCAACTTCATGGCTCCTATCTATCCGCTCTATGTGCGTGATGCCAACGGCAACGTAATGAAGGATGCCAACGGCTTCACGATGTACGACTATGGTGATGGCAAGGGTCTGACCGACTATGCCGGCAATCGTACGTTCATGAGCGGCTCTAACCCTGCAAGCAGCGGCCAACTTGATAAAAACAAATATTCTGCTGATGTCATCAGCGGACGTTGGGGTGCCGAGTTTGACATCTATGATGGTCTGTCGTTCGACTATAACTTAGGTTTGGACATTGACCATACCAACCGTTCCACACTCTACAATGCTTACTACGGTCAGTATGCCGGTATGGGCGGTTCCATCTATAAGTATGCTTACACTACAAAGGCCATCAACCATCAGTTCCTGCTGAACTATGCCCACAACTTCGGCAAGCACAGCGTTACCGCCTTGTTAGGTCATGAACGTTACGACTTTACCACTTCCGAACTGTATGGCAACAAAAACAAGCTGTATTTCCCTGATGTCATCGAATTGGACAATGCGCTGAAGACTCCATCTACAGGTTCTTCGACAGACCGCTACTCTACACGTGGTTGGTTCGGCCGTGTGCAGTACAACTATGATGAGAAATACTTTGCCAGCGTCTCCTATCGTCGCGACGGTTCTTCCCGCTTCGCTAAAGACAGCCGTTGGGGTGACTTCGGCAGTTTTGGCGCAGCTTGGGTCATCAGCAAAGAGGCATTCATGCAGAACACGAAGGATTGGTTGACCTTCCTGAAATATAAAATCAGCTATGGTGTGCAGGGTAACGACAATCTGTTGCTGCAAGGCAGCGCAAGCCCCAACTACTATCCGTATCAAGACATCTACCGTGTGGTGAATGTCAACGACGAGGCAGCCGCCACACTGTATGTCAAGGGTAACCCAGATATCACTTGGGAGACTTCTTATTCGTTCAACACTGGTTTCGACTTCAACCTCTGGAACGGCAAGCTCAGCGGTAGCGTGGAGTACTACAACCGCACGACCGACGACTTGCTCTATTACATGCCGGTGGCTGTGTCGAACGGTTATGCTTATTTCCCGAAGAACATCGGCAAGGTGCGCAACTTCGGCTTCGAGTTTGACTTGAACTCTGATATCTACAAGACCAAGGACATTACCGTCAGCCTCTACGCCAATGCTACGACAATGACCAACCGCATCGAGAAGCTCGCTCCTGAGCTCAAGGGTCGTTGGATCGACGGCACCAGCCTCTATCGTGAGGGTGGCAGTATGTACAACTACTACATGCGCAAGTTCGCAGGTGTCTACACAGGCTCTGACGCCGACAAGGCCAGCCTCGTAGATGGCGAAACCGCAGAAAAGGGTCAGGCTCTCTATTATATCGACCAGACCGATGCCAACGGCAAGGTCACGGGAGTGAAGAAGACTGCAAACTGGGCCAAAGCCACTCAGTATGAGCTCGGCGACCGTCTGCCTGATGTCTACGGCGGATTCGGTGTGAAGGTAGCTGCTTATGGCTTCGACTTCTCTATCAGCACGTCTTACCAGCTTGGCGGTAAGTGCCGCGACTGGGGCTACCAGTCACTGATGCATGCAGGTACAGCCAACGAGGCCGGTACAGGCTGGCACAAGGATATCCTTAACTCTTGGAGCGAAAAGAATCCTAACAGCAACATTCCGCGTGTCGACTCCAATGACAAATATGCCAATGCCACTTCCGACCGTTTCCTTGTCAGCTCGAACTATCTCGACATCGACAATATCTCGTTCGGTTACAACTTCCCACGCACATGGGTCAACAGAATTGGCCTGAAGGGACTGCGCCTCTACTTCACGGCTGACAACGTGGCTCTCTTCGCTAAGCGCAAGGGTCTTGACCCACGCCAGTCTTACAGTAGCGCAACGGGTATGAACTACTCTGCCCTTCGTACTGTCAGTGGTGGCGTAACTGTGAAGTTCTAAGATTTAGTAGACTAATAGAAAGACAACAATGAAAAAGACATTTAAATATATCTATTCCGCTGCCGTGGTGGCTGCCTTGGCTCTGACTGCCAGCAGTTGCACGGACAGTATGGACACAGAGCCTCAGGGAAGTACAGTCACTAAGGAGAAGATGGATCAGAACGCGTCTTCACTCAATGGACTGGTCAATGGTATGTACTCCAACATGATTGAAGCTGAGGCTATCACCAGCTGGGCTGGCTCTACCTACCACTTCGACTTTGGCTATGCTTCCACCATGATGATGATGGACAATGCCGGAGAGGACGAGGTTTCTCCAAACACAAGTTATAACTGGTACCATAATATTCTGAGCTTCAGCGACCGTACAGACAAGAGCGCTATTACCTATTTCTTGTGGAATCAGCAGTACAAGAACATCAAGCAGGCTAATTCCATTCTGTCTGCAACCACAAATACATATAAGGACAACAGTGTAGCCGCTGCTGCTCGTGGCAAAGCTCTCGCCATGCGTGCCTTCTGCTACTTAAATCTGGCTCAGATGTACCAGTTCACCTACAAAGGCCATGAGGATGCTCTCTGCGTGCCTATCGTCAAGGAGACGACTACTGAAGAGCAGGCTTCTGACAACCCGCGCGCATCTGTCAAAGATGTCTATGACTTCATCATGGACGACTTGAACAATTCTGTCACTCTCCTTGACGGCGTAAGCCGTAGCGGTAAGGCCGACATTGACCAGCAGGTGGCCTATGGACTTCGCGCCCGCGCTGAGCTCATCATGCAGAACTGGAAGGCTGCTGCCGAGGACGCAGTTAAGGCTGCTGAGGGCTACACACCGCTGAGCCGCACAGATGCTGCGCAGCCTGGATTCAACGACATCTCGGCCAGCAACTGGATTTGGGGTATGGATGTCAACGAGACTAGTGACATTGTCAAGACTGGTATCTTGAACTTCCCCTCGATGATTTGTTCGTTCACCGGTAACGGCTATTCTCCGTATTATTCTTATCGTGCCATCAACAGCAAACTGTGGAATGAGATCCCATCCACAGACGTGCGCAAGGGGTGGTGGCTTGACAGCAAATTCAACTCTCCTGACGTAGATCCCAACTACGTCATCAATACTGGCAAGCAGGTATACGTGTTCAGCAGTACCAGCAAGGACGACGACCATCTTTTCACAATCTGGAGAGTACCTTACTTGAACGTGAAGTTCGGTGCTTACCAGAACAAATATGGCAATGAGACCAATGCTTGCGACGTGCCTCTGATGCGTGTGGAGGAGATGATTCTCATTCAGGCAGAGGCTACGGCTATGAGTGGTGACGTTGCCGGCGGCAAGAAGATTCTCGAGGATTTCGTTCGCAATTATCGTGACCCGAGCTATACTTGCAATGCTACAACCGCCGAGGGAGTTCAAGATGCAGTATGGTTCCAGCGCCGTGTGGAGCTTTGGGGTGAGGGCTTCTCTTACTTCGACCTTATGCGTTTGAAGAAGCCTATCGACCGTCGTGGCGCCAACTATGAGGCCAGCGTAACCTACAACATTCCAGCGGAGTCTAAGATTATGCTGTGGATTATCCCTGAGGATGAGGTGAACAACAACAAGGCTCTCCAGGGTAAGAACAATGAGATTGTGGCTGTTCCTACATCTGCTAAATAAAAATTCAACTTACTATTACAACAAAGGCCGGCAAGTTTTGCCGGCCTTTGTCGTCTTTATCAGTATTCTGTAAAAATCACAGATTAAGCGAGTGAGGAAATGTGAACATTGGATAGAACTCTGTTAACCTTCCTCATAGTACTTCCCTAGGTCATATCCCTTTATCTGTATCACGATGGGGTGGAGCTGTGTGCCGTGGTGCGCGTTCCGACTCATGCCGAACACTAGCAAAGATACGTTAGGTTATTATTGTATTCTAAGTTGGCCAATTAACCACTCTGCTGCCGGCACTATACTTATCTTATGCCCTTTGACTGTCACTTGCTCCTCATAATCCATATTGATAAGCAGCAAATCGTCGCAGTGGAACTTTTCAGAAGCCTTAACAAGTGCATTGAGCTCACGTTGCCGGGTTTTGTCACTGCTGATATCGTAGGAAACCTGTATCAGCTGCTCTACGGTTCCATCTTTGACGACCATGAAGTCTACTTCCCACTGTCGGTCACGGTAATAGAAGATGTCTTTGAACTGTGGGCGGTAACGACGCAGCAATTCTATATATACCACATTTTCCAATCGCCAGCCAAGATTTGTCGAAGCGATGACATCATTTCTGTCAGTCACGAAAGCAGGATCGACAACGTAGACTTTCTCGTTCAAAATGCGCTCCCGGCTCTTATAAGAAAACTTATGAATGCCCAAGAGCAGGAAAGCTTCCTTCAGATAGCCATAATAGTTGTCTATCGTATGATCAGAAACGCCTAAGACGGAAGATAACTCCTTGGCAGAGTATTCTTGGCAGAAGTTATCCATCAGGTAGGTGGCAAGCCTTCGTAACACTTCAACAAAGCGTACCCGGAATCGCTGTGCGATGTCGTTCCTAATGATTGCATCGAGCAAGCCCTCTACATAGCCTCGTTTGTCTGACTCGTTCAACAACTCCGGGAAGCCGCCCTCAATCAGGTATTCGCCAAGAGCCTTCTTCCTCAAAGCAGTGGCTCTTACAGAGAGTGAAGACAAATTGATGTCTTTCATCCGAGCCATCTCAGTAAAAGAAAATGGAAAAAGTTCTATTTTATGGTAGCGACCTGTCAGATGTGTTGTGAGTTCCCCACTCAACAGCTTTGCGTTAGAGCCAGTGATCACAAGATGGATATTCTGACGAAGCATACGGTTGACAAATAGCTGCCAGTCGTCTACATTCTGCATCTCATCAAGAAAAAGATATTGAAAGTCGCCATAAAGCTGATAGAGAGCATCAAGGACTGTGTCGAAGTCCTCGGTCGTCAGACCTATCAGACGATCATCATCAAAGTTGGCATACGCAAAATTTGCTTGGTTTTGACGAAGGACCTTTTCACAGAGTGTAGATTTCCCACTTCTACGCACACCAATGACCACTTGAGCCAGCTTGCTGTTCAGTGAGAGCTGACCCTCTTCCAGACGGTCGCAGAGCGTTGACAAATTGTTGCTTTCCAACTCTTCCTTTTGATCTGAAAATACCGTGATAAGTTTTCTGACATCCATAAAAACATCGTTTTGAAGACTCTGCAAAGATAAGCAAAAACTTCGATAGAATGCAATTTTTAAGGCTGAAAACTTCGATAGAATGCAATTTTTCGTGCTGTAAACTTCGATAGAATGCAGATTTCTGAGCAGTAAACTTCGATAGAATGCAGTTTTAAGGGCTTCCAACTTCTATCCTTACGCCTTTATCTCCTCGTACTTCACAAGGTCATAGCCTTTGATCTGTATCACGATGGGGTGCAATGTGGAGCCGTGGAGCATAGACTGAAGTTTCTTGTCGGCGGCGTAGCCTTTAATCTGCTTTACGGCCTCCGTCCACTGCTTCTCTGCCTCTGCCTCAGTGGCGTCGGCCTTGAGATATTTCAACTCAAGGATATAGCTGTGGGTCACCATTGGATAGGTGAGGTAGTTGGGCAGGAGGAAGAAGTCAAAGTAGCCGTGGGCGAACTCCATCTCGGGAGCCACAAGATAGTAGTTGGTCAGCGTGAGGTAGGCGTTCATAAAACCTTGCAGGTTGCGCTCGCCCTCAATGAGCTGGCGCACGGCCGTGGTGTCATGGTAGGCTTTGCAGATAAACTCTATCAGTGGGCGCCAGTCACCGTCAAGAGCCGCACCGTCATAGACACTACGCAATTCGGCAATGGGTAGTGCATTGATATTCTGGTATTCGTCCAACATGTATTGATAGTACTGAATACGGACATTGTTGTTGGGGATAATCAACTTCAGTGTCTCGCCGCGTACACCACCGATGGTCAGCATGCCATAATAGTAGAGCAGACTGACGAAATTGTCATAGTCCATAATCCGCTCAGCGGGGAAATGGCTGACAAGAATACCTTGGATATAACCTTTCTCTGTAATCTCGTGAATGATGCGGAGACGGTTCTCTTCCATGTTGTCAATTTCTATGAGCCGCTTGAGCTTGCCGTAGTCTGTCATCGTGTTGGGATCAATCATTACCTTCGGTCGTTTGCCTGTATCGACGAGTTGGCTCATATAGTAGCATACCATGTCGCAGTTGAACATGCTGGGCTCAACGCCAAAGCTATCATCGGCGAAGCAGTAGTTGTCGTACCACGGCTTCATGTCGGCAATGATGTCGTCCTCAGTCTTGTCCTCACTGATGGCCCCTACCTCTTTATAATAGCGGACCATCTGCCTGACTTCCGCCTCCGAGAAGCCCAGCATCTGGTTGAAGCGAGCGTCGAGGCTCATGTTCAGGGCGATGTTGTAGCCACTGGTGAGGTCGTCGAGCGTAATGGGCGACACACCGAGCATGATGATGCGGTGGAACATCGGCTTGAAGAGCTTGAAAATGTCTCGATAAAAACCTGTGCCATGGGTAAGTTCGTGATAAGCCTGCTGTCCCTTCACGTTGAGCACGTTGTTGGTGAAGTTGTCGTACTCGTCGACGATGAGGTAGAGTTTATTTCCAGCCTTTTTTGCCTCCATCCTGACTATGTTGAGCTTGCTGGCAGCAGTTTTTTCGCGATGCACCCATTCGACGACGCGAGGACTATAGTAGTTCTTATAGTTATCAATGAAAGAGTCCATCACATTGCAGCAGTAGCTATTGAAGTTCTCGTATAAATTTTCCAAATCGCTGCCCACCAATGAGAAGTCAAGATGCAGTACTTGAAACTCACCTCGCTCTTTGGTTGGATGGTCGGCGACATACAGCCCCTTAAACAACTCTTGGAAGTTGTCCTTTTGATTGATGTCGTAATATGACTCCAGCATATCGAGGAACAGACTCTTGCCGAAACGGCGCGGCCGAACGAGGAAAAGAAAGTTACCCGCCCTCTCCATCTTCTCGAAGAACATGGTCTTGTCAACCAAATATTTATTCTCTTTTCGCACCTGCTCAAAGTCTGAGATGCCATAAGGAACAAGCTTGTAATCTGCGCTCATAGTGACTGCCTTTTGTTTCTATTTGCAAAGATAGTGAAAACGAGTGGAATATGAAAATAAAGCCTTAGCTTTATTTTCTATTCCCGAGTGCATCCTATCTTTGGCAAAGATAGTGAAAGAAAAAAGAGAAAGTTTGGGGAATCTTTCTTAACTTTGCAGTGAGTTCTTAAAGAGCATACTACGCACTTATCCATCCAGACAGCAAATTCTATTTATCTATATTTATGAGAGAGAGTATATTCCTGTTCCTCGCCCTTCTCCTGACTATTGTTGCTCAGGGCCGGGAGCGCACAGCCGCAGAGATGCGGCAGATTGCCATGACGCAGTTGGGCCTGTCGGCTACAACGCGTGCCAGTTCGGCAGAATTGAAACGAATGTACACAGGCGAGAAGTTGAGCATCTACGGCACGGACAAGGTTTTTGTCGTGGTGAGCTCTGACACGCAGTTTACGCCGGTGTTAGGCTATTCCGACACATCCTTTGACAGCGACAACCTGCCTGCTAACTTCCGTTGGTGGCTGGCGCGTATCACGGCGTCGATGAAGAACGGGTATGTGTCGAGCTATACGCCTACCCGGAGCACATTGAGCGGCTCCTACTTCTGTACTGCCGAGTGGGGACAGGAGAGCCCTTATAACCAGAATTGCCCAAAGTCTTTTGGCCGCTCGGGATCCAATCTGTACACCGGCTGTGTGGCTACGGCGATGTCGCAGATAATGTACTACTATAAATATCCTGCTACCGGCTCGGGCACAGACTGTACGTATACTGTTGTAAGGAGTTCTTCGAATAAAGGTACAACGTATTCGCGGAGCTTCAACAGTACCTACGACTGGTCGAACATGATAGACGACTACACCAGTCAGGGTACCACTGCACAGCAACAGGCTGTGGCTACCCTTATGTTCGATGCCGGCACTGCTGTGCACATGCAGTATGCTTCCGATGGCAGTGGCGCCTTCACCAATGATGCAGCTTCTGCCTTTGTGGAGAACTTTGGCTACGACTCTCTCTCCGTCAATTATCTTACTCGTCTTTATTACAGCGATGAGGAATGGATGAGCATCATTGACAACGAAATCAGCAATGGGCGCCCCATTCTCTACTCCGGTGTAGACGCTACGTCAGGAGGCCACGCCTTTGTCTTCGACGGTATTGACGACAACGGCTTGGTGCACATCAACTGGGGCTGGGATGGCGATGCCAACGGATTCTATGACATCGCCGACTTAGAGCCCGATGCCGACATCCTCTCTACGACGACCGACTATCACTTCAATCTCTACCAAGATATGGTCATTGGCTTGAAAAACCATGCCAATGCCGATGCCGAGGACAAGTATCACTCGCAATGGGTTTCCGACAGCATCATCGCCTACACTTCTCCGGCGAAGAATAGCCTCTCCATAGAGCTCGCAGACATGTGGAATATGGATTTCCAGACTTTTGAGGGAACAATCAGTGCCTTGTTTATCAATCAGAGCACAGGCGATACCACGACCTGCGAATTTTTTAACTCGAAAGATTATGGCAGTACGGAGTATTATTCTGGTTATACCCTGAGGAATAGTACTGACGGAACCGTGGAGCCTTTAGAATTCGACTTAAAGTCTGATTTAGGACTCCCGGCTGGCACCTATAAAGTCTGCCTTGCCTCCCAGTCTGAGAAGCAGAGCGAGCCGACTGTGCTCCGCATCCCTGGTGGCGAGAGCAGTGCCATCTTCACCTACGCCGAGGATGGCACGGTGGCCTTTGGCGCCACCACCGGCATCTCTTCCACGAAGGCGGTGACTCCGGCGGTCAGCAGCGATGTGGTATGCGTCTACGACATCACCGGCAGACTCGTCTATGTCTCGAAGGCTTCTTCCTTCCAGATGGACGATATTCCTGGGCAGGGCCTGTTCGTCATCCGACAGGGTGACAGCACGCAGAAAGTTATCAAGAAATAGCAGGCTTATCTCCTTCTGATAGGAAACCTTGCATTATGGAATGGGGAAATAAATCTTTGGCTTTGTTTTCCCATTCCATTTCTTTTATCTATATTTGCACTTGAAAACAAGTTTAAAGCTTTATGAGCATGAACCTTCAGCGCATCTTCTGCGGTGTAGCAGGCTTCAAATCGGCCTTCATGGTGAGTCTTGCCATGGTCATCGCCACACCGCTGTTCGCACAGACGCCACGCGGCCACCGGCTGCCGAATATAGCCGTGGGCATCTACCATCACCATGACTCCATTTTGTGCTCACCGCTCAATATAGGACTTGTCAGCGAGGTCGACACGTTGCGTGGCTTCCAGTATGGGCTCTTCCTTGGTGCTACCCGTGGCAAGGCCAATGGCTTCATGCTCTCCACCTTAGCCAACGCCACTCACTCCCTTCATGGCGTAGCTATAGGCGGCATTAGCAATATTGTCTTCACGCCAATGAATGGCTTCCAGCTCTCGCCGTTGACGAATATCGCTATGGGCGTGCGCCACGGATTCCAGCTCTCTACTATTGCCAACATCAGCTCCGGTAAGATGCGGGGTGCACAAGCCAGCTTCTACAACTATGCCGACACGCTTCGCGGTACGCAGTTGGGCATCATCAATGTGGCCCTGAGACATCCCAAGGGCGTGCAGATTGGACTCTTCAACTATACCCGTGACCTTGAGGCGCGGAAGATAGGACTCGTCAACATCAACCCTCAGACGCGCATCGACATCATGCCTTATGTCGGAACCTCCACGCGTCTGAACCTTGCCTTGCGCTTCCGCAACGAGCATACCTACACGATGCTGGGCGTTGGCAGTCATTTCTTAGGCCTTGACGAAGACTTCTCCGGCGCACTCTTCTA
Source organism: uncultured Prevotella sp. (assembly GCA_900543585.1). GTDB lineage: Bacteria > Bacteroidota > Bacteroidia > Bacteroidales > Bacteroidaceae > Prevotella. Next base: position 34,017 of record UQRP01000021.1, on the reverse strand, counting down.
TCGCATGGGCCGCTACTTGTCGATAGCTCCCCGCTGGACGTTGGGTGGCGATGTGGGCTTTGCCCATGTTGAGACCTTCCATAACAGTCAGCTGACACCGCGACGCATGTACTCCCTGCAGGCGCGTGTCACTGCCGACTATGCCATCAACGATAATGTCAGCGCCTTTGTGGCTGCCGGCTATGGCACCACACGGCACTATGGCTCACATACCAACTTCCGCTCCCGTGCCCTCTTGGAGGCGGGCCTGGCTATCCGCTACCATACCAACCCCGACCATCAGCAGCAGTGGGAGGAGGAACGCCAGCGTGACCGGGAATATATGCTTGGCAAACTGGCTGAGACACCGCAGGACAGCCTCTACCGGTGGTATGACCCTTCTTATACCAAGAACCGGTGGCTTAGGGCTGCCGCACTGGCCACGGGCATCAATGTCTTCGTGCATTGCTTCGACCGATTTGTAATGAACGAGGACTTTGCGCAGGTAACCTTCAAGAGCATCGCCCACAACTGGCACCACGCCTTCGTGTGGGACAACGACCAGTTCTCGACCAACCTCTTTGCCCACCCCTATCATGGCAATCTCTATTTCAACTCTGCACGCAGCAACGGCCTCTCGTTCTGGCAAAGCGCGCCTTATGCCTTAGGTGGGTCGCTGATGTGGGAGTTCTGTGGCGAGGTGGAGCCGCCAGCCATCAATGATGTGCTGGCAACGACCTTCGGCGGTATTGCTATCGGTGAGGTCATGCACCGCGTCTCGGCACTCATCCTCAACGATCGCTCCCGCGGCTTCCGTCGCTTCCTGCGTGAGGCCGGTGCTTTTGTCATCAACCCTATGCAGGGCTTGACACGTGTCATCGACGGCGATGCGTGGACAGTGCGCGACAGCGACTACCTCTACCATGACTTTCTGCGCATCCCTGTGGAGTTCACAATGAGCGTTGGTGACAGATACCTTGCCGATGAGAATGGCATCTTCCGAGGCGAGCACCAGCCTTACCTGACGTTCAACCTCGTCTATGGCGATGCCTACGACAGAGAGACCACAAAGCCATACGAATATTTCACATTGAACTTCAGTGCCGGCTTCACAGGCAACCAACCGCTCATCAACAACCTGCACCTCTTGGGAAAGTTGTGGAGCAGCACTATCTATGACGGTAAGCAAGGTAAGACGATTGTGGGTCTGTTCCAGCATTTCAACTATTACGATTCCAAGCCTGTCAAGGACGGAACCAACCGCACGCCCTACCGCATCTCTGAGGCCGCTTCGTTTGGCCCGGGTATGATGTGGCAGTTCCCGGAAGTCGGAAACCTGAAACGGTTTGAGCAGAGCATCTTCGCTGACCTCATCCTCCTTGGCGGCACAAAGAGCGACTACTATAATGTCATTGACCGCGACTATAACATGGGCTCGGGCTTCAGCGTGAAGTCGAAGACGCAGATGGTCTTCCCACGTTTGGGCTTCTTCTCTCTGCTCGTAGACTATTATCATATCTACACTTGGAAAGGCTACGAGGGAAAGGATCTTGAGCATACCGACCCCCTGTATCTTAATGCGCAGGGCGACAAGAGCGATGCGCAGCTGTTAATCTTCCGCCCGATGTTCGTCTTCCAGCTGAAGAACGATATCGGTATTGAGTGGCAAGGTGCTTACTATGGCCGCTATACACATTATAAGTATCATCCAAATGTGCGTGCCCATACCTTTGAGATGCGTTTGGGCCTTTTGTACCGGTTCTGATAAACAATAAAAGCGTGGCCGCAGCCACGCTTTTATTGTAAGTATATCTCAAGGAAAAATTTACAGCAGCTCGGGCAGTTCAAAGAGCTTTATGCCGTTGCTGCCCTTAACGAGGATGCAACGGCCTTTAGGTTTGTCGGCCTTGATGGCAGCCTTGACTTCTTCCACATCTTTAAACTTCCGGTAGTCGCTCTGCGTCTTCATAAACTCTTCGCCGACGAGCCACACTTCTGTGAAGCCTTTGGCCTTTAGGGTGTCGACGACTTTCTGATGCTCCTCCTGGCTGACTTCGCCCAACTCTCTCATGTCGCCGATGATGACCATCTTCGGCTGCGGCATGTCGAGGCTCTCAAAGCTGTCGAGCGCAGCAGCCATGCTTGTTGGATTGGCATTGTAGGCATCTACGACAAGGACGTTGTCGGCTGTCTTGACAAGCTCAGAGCGGTTGTTCGTGGGCTGGTATTGCTCCAAGGCATGGTTGATTTGCTCAGGCGAGACACCGAAATGCAGTCCTACAGCCACAGCGGCCAGCATATTGTCAACGTTGTAGGCACCGATGAGATGGCTCTTGACGCTGTAGACGTTCGGTTTGCCGCTCTCCTGCCATTCAATGGAGATGAACGGGTCGGCAGCCGTCACCCGTCCCTGTACGTTGGCATCGTCTTCGCTGCCATAGCTGATGATGCGGTCGAGCTCGCGCTCGCGTGCCATGTCCACGAGGTGCGGGTTGCCGGTGTTTAGGAATACGAGGCCGTCATGGGCCTTGAGGAAGTCATAAAGCTCGCCTTTGGTCCTCATCACGCCCTCGAAGGAGCCGAAACCCTGCAGGTGGGCGCGTCCCACATTCGTGATGAGACCAGCCGTCGGCTCTACATATTCCACAAGCTTCTTGATGTCACCGGGATGCGAGGCACCCATCTCCACGACAGCCATCTCGTCGTCGGCAGTGAGTCGCAGCAGCGTCTTGGGCACACCAACATCGTTGTTGAAGTTGCCTTCGGTATGCATGATGTGGTATTTCTCGGCCAGGACCGTGGAGACGAGCTCCTTCGTCGTCGTCTTGCCGTTGGTGCCGGTGATGCCGACAACAGGGATATTGAACTGCCGGCGGTGCTCGCGGGCCAGCTCTTTGAAGGTCGTCAGACAGTCGTCAACGAGGATGAGACGGCTGTCAGTGGCGTCGTAGTATTCTTTCTCGTCGATGACGGCGTAGCTACAACCTTTCTCCAAGGCTGACTTGGCAAACTTGTTGCCGTCAAAGGACGCACCTTTCAGTGCGATGAAGATGCTGCCCGCGGGGCAGTCACGGCTGTCAGTGGTCACCTGTGGGTGCTGGCGGTAAAGTTCATATAATTTCTTGATGTCCATGTTAACTGACGTTTGTTTCGGCAAAGATACTGCATTTTGTGCAGGTGGCAAACGAAAAGCGTGATTTCTTTGCTTCGAAAAATGTTTCTCTATGGCTTGATGGTCTGCCGCTATGTCCATAGCCAGCCTTTCCGCTGCGCCTATATCGACACAAGCGAGTTTACTTTTGCCGTAGTGAGCAGATGGTGTAAGAACTTATATGTCAGTGTAATACGAATGAGAATACGCTTAAATGCATTTACTTTGATAATACCGGTTGCTCCTACTAGCCTAAATACTTCCTAACTTTGCAACGCATTTCCACGAGAAAGGCGTCAACACTTTGAATCGATAATATTTACAAAACAAAAATCATAATGAACAACAAATCTCTACTTCTCTTCTGTGCTGCTATGGTGGCTTCTTGTGCCATGAGTGCTCAGACTTCCAAGCGGGACACTCTCAGTGTTTCGGCTTCCAAGGGTGACAACCGCAATGTCATGCTCAATGCAGCAGACTCTTATAAGCCGCGCGAGATACAGATAGGTCTGCCTTCCGAGGACGTCAACGTCTATGAGAATGGTCTCCCCGCCGTCTACTCCTCCAGTGTTCATAAGCTGTCCGCTCACTGGCGCAATGATGCCAGCCTGAAAGGCACCTCTCTGATGTCGCCTTCCGAGTCGGCCATTGCCACGGGTAACATCGCCTATGCTGTTAACGCAGAGAGCCAGCTCGGCATCAGCGACAAGGCTTTCAATGGTGTCGTCAACTGGCATGGCAATCATTATGGGCTAAACACCTTTGATATCAACCTCAACGGCCGTCTGGCAAGAAACTGGTATTGGACTGCCAGCATGTATCAGAACTTCGATCCCGGTACGCAGAAGCAGCGCTACACCGATTTCGCCGACCGTACCCAGATATTCCATGCCGGCATCACCCATACTTTCAATGACGGACGCGGCAAGGCTACCCTCCTTTACAAATACAGCTACAGCAAGAATCCCGGCAACTTCAACAACCAGGGACCTTTCGTCTACAATGGTGACGGTTCTGTAGACGAGTTCCAAGGCTTCAAGCTCGGTCGCTATTCCTATGTCCCCAACGGTGGTCACCTTACTTATTATGATGTCATGAATGGTAAGGCCAGCTCATGGGACTTTGAGCAGGATATGGACAACCACGCCAACGAAGTGGCCTTCCTCTTCGAGAACACTTTCAACAACGGTTGGAAATGGAACCTCAATGCCAAGTATATGGATGCTCCCCGTGCCAATTATGTCGACTTTGGCGGCTCTACTATCTCTAATGTCGAGAATGGCGTTCTTGGCAATTACCTCCTCACTACCGACGCCCAGGGCCAGAATCCTTATAACGGTTATGTAGAGGGCCGTCGCACATGGCTTCATATCGGTAAGGTGCGCTCGTTCATGCTTACCAATGAGCTCACCAAGCAATTAGGCAATCACGCACTGCGCATCGGTCTCAACGAATGGTACTATCACCTCAACTACCATTCCTCCTCCTTCCAGTGGTATGCCAGTGCCGATGAGTATCCCACCATTCTCTATGGCAACTACTACAATCCCTTCACCAATACCACTTCCCGCTCGCAGACTTATGACTTCAACGAGCTCAGCCCGGAGTATACGAAAGGCTCAGAGAATAAGTTAGCTATCTATGCCACCGACACCTGGCAGGTCACGCCTAAGTTCAAGCTTCTCTATGGTGGACGCCTTGAGTACTATCGCATGTCTGCCGACCAGATTTCCACGCCTCGCTACAATGGCTTCTATATCGGCAGCGTCAATGCTGACGGTGTAACCATCCAGCCTGCCAAGGTCACGAAGGACAAGCTCAACTATGCAGCCACTCTTCAGGGACAGTATGCGCTGACCAATAAGTTCGGCTTCCTTGCCGACGCTACCGTTGCTACACGCTTCCCACGCATCAGTGACTATGCCGGCACAGGTCCTACCGAGGAGCAGTACAAGCGCGTCACCATTCCACTTATCCGTGGCGGTATCTACTTCAAGAACAACTGGATAGATCTGACGTCTATGGTCTCCTACATCTCTAAGTCGAATAACATCGACCAGCAGAACCTCACTAATCCCGGCACTTCCGAGTCAAAGACGGTGCTCCTTATCTATAACATCCACACCCTGGGCTGGACGACCTCAGCAGAGATAGATCCTTTCAAGGGTTTCCATCTCCACGCCCTCTTTACCTGGCAGAAGCCGCAGTACAGCAACTATAGCGCCAGCGTGACCTTCAACAATGGCAACACCATGAGTGTCAATGCTGACAAGATGATAGTCAAGGAGATTCCGCAGATTCTCATCGAGCTCGACCCCAGCTATCAGATTACCAAGGACGTGCGCGCCTGGATGAGCTTCCGTTACTTCGGCAAGACTTACGCCAACCTCCAGGAGGCTTTCTACTTCAATGGCCACTGGGAGACGTTCGGCGGCATCAACTGGCAGGTCAACAAGCACCTCTCTCTCGGGGCTGACGTCGTCAACATCTTCAATGTCTCCGGCGCCAAGGGTACCATCAATGGAACAGAGCTCGTCACCAAGGAAGACGCGAAGAAGTATGCCGGCTACATCATGAGCGGCAGCTACCTCCGTCCGTTCACTGTAGAGTTCTCTGCATCACTGAAATTCTAAACCACCTAATATCCTTCAACAATGAAAAAGCTTTTCACGCTGCTCACATTGTTCCTTGCTGTCTTGGGAGTTCAGGCAGCAGGCAAACAGAACATTCGTATCAGCACCAATAACATCGACCTTGTGCTCCAGGTTGCCGAGAACAACCGCCTCTATCAGGTCTACTTCGGTGAGAAGATTTCCTCTGACGCCAGTTTCGGCCATTTCGACTGGAAGATCAAGCCGGGCTCCGATGGCAGTTATGGCATCCGTGGCCGCGAGGCCTACCCCGGCTCCGGCTGTGAGGACTCTTTTGAGCCAGCCTTGGCCATCACGCATGCCGACGGCAACCTCACCACCTATTTATATTATAAGGGTCACGAGCAGAAAGCCGTCAAGGGTGGCACAGAGACCATCATCCGTCTCGCTGACGACAAGTATGCCGATGAGGTCACGCTCCACTATGTGGCCTATAACAAGGAGAATGTCATCAAGACTTGGAGTGAGATTCGTCACAACGAGAAGAAGGCTATCACCCTCTGGCGCTATGCCAGTGGCATGTTCTACTTCAACGCTGACAAATACTTCCTCACCAACTACCATAGCGACTGGGCGCGCGAAGGCCAGCCTGCCACACAGCAGTTGCAGTTTGGCAAGAAGATTATCGACACCAAGTTAGGTTCCCGCGCTGCCGAGCAGAGTGAGCCTTTCTTCGAGTTGGGCCTCGATGCACCTGCCAAGGAGAACGAGGGCAAAGTGATGCTCGGCACCATAGGCTGGACCGGCAACTTCAGCTGCACCTTCGAGGTTGATAATGTCGGCTGTCTGCGTGTCATCCCCGGCATCAATCCCTATGCTTCCGACTATGTGCTCAAAGCCGGCGAGACCTTCACGACACCGGAGTTCGTCTTCACCCTCAGCACTAATGGCACGTCCCAAGCTTCACGCAACCTCCATGACTGGGCACGCCACTATCAGCTCTGGAATGGCGAGGGCACACGCATGACTCTGCTCAACAACTGGGAGAATACAGGCTTCGACTTCAACCAGGAGTCTTTGGCTCAGCTGATGAAAGATGCTAAGGACCTTGGCGTAGAGATGTTCCTCCTCGACGACGGCTGGTTCAGCAACAAATATCCCCGTAAGGACGACCACGCCGGTCTCGGTGACTGGGAGGCTACGAAGTCTAAACTCCCTGGCGGCATTCCAGCGCTCGTGAAATCGGCACAGGAAGCCGGTGTGAAGTTCGGCCTGTGGATAGAGCCCGAGATGGTCAACCCCAAGAGTGAGCTCTATGAGAAGCATAAGAACTGGGTCATCGAACAGCCCAACCGCCAGACCTACTATTATCGCAACCAGCTCGTCCTCGACCTCTCCAACCCCGAGGTGCAGGACTATGTCTTCGGCGTCGTAGACAGGCTGATGAAAGAGAATCCCAACATTGCTTACTTCAAGTGGGACTGCAACTCGCCTATCACCAACATCTACTCTCCTTATCAGAAGGCGCAGCAGGGCAATATGTACATCGACCATGTCCGTGGACTGTATAAGATTCTTGACCGCATTCATGCCAAATATCCTAAGTTGGAGATGATGCTCTGCTCGGGTGGTGGTGCCCGTTGCGACTATACCGCGCTGAAATACTTCGGTGAGCTGTGGCCCAGTGACGACACCGACCCCTTCGAGCGCCTCTATATCCAGTGGTCTATGTCGAAGTTCTTCCCTGTGAAGGCGCTTGCTGCCCACGTCACCAACTGGAATAAAAACACATCTGTCAAGTTCCGTACCGATGTGGCGTCCATGTGCAAACTCGGCTTCGACATCGACCTCAAGACCATGAGCAAGGCCGACTACGCCTACACCCAGGGTGCCGTTGCCAACTGGCGTCGTCTGCAGGATGTCATCCTCAACGGCGAGCTCTATCGCCTCGTCTCACCTTATGAGAGCAACCATGCCGCTGTCAACTACGTGTCACAGGATAAGGGTAAGAGCGTTGTTTTCGCCTATGACCTCCATCCCCGCTACCAGGAGCCGGTGCGCAACGTCAGACTGCAAGGTCTTGACGCCAACAGAATGTACACGGTGAAGGAAATCAATCTCATGCCCGACACCAAGTCAGCACTCGACTGCGACGGACAGCAGTATTCCGGCGACTTCCTGATGAAGGTGGGTCTGAACATTCTCAGCCCCAACACCGCTACGAGTCACGTCCTCGAACTTACAGCTGAGTAAGACACAGCTTTAATTTTCATACTATCATCCGCGACGGCTGTCAGTTTTGCTACTGGCAGTCGTCGTTGTCTTTAGTGGTCTCATCGGTGCGGTGCGCAGGTTAGATAGGAAAAACTGCATGTCTGTGGCTTACGATTCTTTTTTCTTTACGGCTGGAATCAAACATATTTTGTAACTTTGTGGCTAAATCCACCAGTCTATGAAGAAAGTATTACTTTTCCTTCTTGTCTTTCTGCCGCTCTCGGTCTTTGCCGAAGACGGTCTTCTCCAAAGTCTTGACAGCGTCTTGGCCCAGCGCCGCCATTATATGGACATCAAGGAATCCCGCATACGCCATCTCACCTGGCAGATGAAGAGCCGCGACGACCGGCGGCGTCTTGCTGTTGCCGGAAAGCTCTTCTGGGAGTATTACACCTATCGCTTCGATTCCGCCATGCATTATGCCCGTCAGGAGGCTGCCATCGCCCATAGCCTTGACGATGTCTCTGCCGGGTGCATTGCCCGGTCGCATCTCGCATTGGTCTATGCCCTCGGTGGTTATTATAGTCAGGCAGAGGCGTTGCTGAAGGACATCAAGGTTGCCCCCAGCGACCCTAAAGCGGCTTACAGTTATTATATCACCGGTTATTGGATTTACAACTATTGGAGCGGCTACTGCAGCGACAAGATTTTCAGTCCGCAGTATGACAAGCTGAAGGTTGCTTACCTCAAGCAAGCCATCGCCAGCTATCCTTATCAGAAATCGGCTGAATACTACTATCTCCTTGGCGAGTATGCTTACTATGGCCGTCATGACCGGCGTGGGTCCAACCACTATTATGCCAAAGCCGTAAGCCTCTCACCAGTCAACAGCCGGACCTATGCCTCCTCCACCTATTGTCTTGCCCGCAACAGCCGGGAAGAAGGTCGCACCGCTGACTTCGAGAAGTGGATTGTCCGTTCCGCCATCTCCGACCAGGTGAACCCGCTCAAGGAGAACCTCGCCTTACAGGAGTTGGCGATGTATCTCTTCAACAAGGACAAGAACAATGCTGAGCGGTCTACACATTATTTATATTACTCCCTGGAGGATGCCAAGTTTTATCACAACCGTCTCCGTATCCTTGAAATCTCGCGTCGTCTGCCTGGCATCGTCGCCGTCTACCAGCAGCAGATCAATGCCAAGCGGCGGTCGGTGACCTCGCTGAGTATGGCCTTGGGTATGGTGGTCCTCATTCTCATGGTGGGCCTTGTCTATATTCTCAAGCAGACGGGCCGCTATTTCCGTCGTGGAGAGATGATAGACCGACAGAATAAGGAGCTGGAGCAGCTCAACGAGCGCCTGCGCAAGACCGATGCCACACGGGGCAAGTATATGCGTCTCTTCATGGATCTCTGTGCGGTCTACATCGGTAAGATGACCGACTATCGCAAACTGGTCATGCGCAAGGTTAAGGCCCATCAGACCGACGACCTGCTCAAGTCGGCCACTTCGACAAAGCTCACCGAGCAAGAGACGGCACAGTTCTATACGCAGTTCGACAGGGCTTTCATAGAGCTCTATCCCACTTTCGTTGAGGATTTCAATGCCCTTCTGCGTCCTGACAGCCAGATACCTTTGACGCGCGATGGCAGCCTCACCACAGAGATGCGCATCTACGCCCTTGTGCGCTTGGGGGTCAACGAGAGTGTGGAGATAGCCACGTTGCTCTTCTTCTCTCCCCAGACCATCTACAACTACCGTACGGCTGTGCGTAAGCGCGCTATCCATCCCGAGACCTTTGAAGACGACGTGAAGAAACTAAGATGAGGACTTCCTATGGGGGAATGTCTCAAAGCACCATCACACACAAAACCCTGGCAACGGCATTGCCATTACCAGGGTTTTGCATATTTTTGTCTTCTTATTAGAACTGGTTCTCTACGATATCCGTGAGGACGTCTTTGATGTCGAGACCAGCGGCGCGCACCTGCTGCGGGATGAAGCTGGTGGCTGTCATGCCCGGTGTGGTGTTGATTTCCAGCATGTTGACCTTGTCATTGCCGTCGGCGTCCTTGGTGATGATGTAGTCGATACGGATAATGCCGTTGGCGTGGAGGATGTCGTAGATGCGGCTTGTCTCAGCAGCAACAGCCTTTGCCGTTTCAGGACTCAGACGGGCGGGGGTAATCTCCTGGACCTTGCCATTGTACTTGGCGTCGTAGTCGAAGAACTCATCCTGTGTGACGACCTCGGTAGCGGGCAGCACCACGCTCTTATCCTTGGTCTTGTAGATGCCCTGTGAGATCTCCGTACCCTTGAGGTAGCTCTCCACCATGGCCTCGTTGCTCTCTATGAAAGCCACGCGGAGGGCGGGAGCGAGCTGGTCGGCGTTCTTCACCTTGCTCACGCCGAAGCTGGAGCCGTCAGCGGCAGGCTTGACGAAGCAGGGCATGCCTAAGCGCTTCTCGATGGCCTCGGCATCGTAGTCCTCGCCACGGCGCAGCAGAATGCTGTCGGCGACATTGACGCCGAAGCCGCGGAGGTAGTTGTTCAAGACATACTTGTCGAAGGTCATAGCCTCGACAAGAACGCCGGAGGTGGAGTAGGGGAGGTGGATGAGGTCGAAGTATCCCTGCATCATACCGTTCTCACCCGGCTGGCCGTGGATGGTGATATAGGCATAGTCGAAGACCACGGCTTTGCCGTCCTTGCCGATGAAGGAGAAGTCGGCCTTGTCGATGGGGGCCACACTGCCGTCCTCGAAGCTGACGTGCCAGTTGGTGCCTTTGATGTCGACGATATAGATATTATAACGCTCCTTGTCGAAGAAGGAGTAGAGTCCTTGTGCTGAGCGCAGCGAGACGTCGTGCTCGGAGGAGTCACCACCGCAGACGATGGCGATGTTTCTTTTTAAGTCTTTCATGGTACTTAAAATTTTCTATGCTTTTATGTTAGTTCTATGCTTTGTTACCGATGTAGTTTCTCCACTTCTCTATCAGCGCCCTGAAGTCGTCGGGCCATTGTGAGTCGAAGTCCATCTGCTTGCCGGTGCGGGGGTGTACAAAACCGAGAGTCTTGGCGTGCAAGGCCTGGCGTGGGCACAGCTTCATGCAGTTGGCGATGAAGGCCTTGTAGGTGGAGCTTCGCTGTCCGCGCAGTATCTCCATGCCGCCATACCGCTCGTCGGCGAAGAGCGGATGTCCTATCTCCTTCATGTGCGCCCTTATCTGGTGGGTTCGTCCGGTCTCTAAGACACACTCCACGAGAGTGGTATATCCGAAACGTTCCAGAACGCGCCAGTGGGTAACGGCGGGCTTGCCGATACCGGAGTCGGGCGGGAAGACCTTCATGCGCAGTCTGTCACTCGGGTCACGACCGATGTTACCCTCTATGCGCCCCTCGTCCTCGGTGAAGTTTCCCCAGACGAGGGCGTTGTAGGCGCGGTGTGTCGTCTTGTGGAAGAACTGCTTGCCGAGTGATGTCTTGGCATCGGCGGTCTTGGCCACGACGAGGAGCCCGCTGGTATCTTTGTCGATACGGTGGACGAGGCCCACGGCGGGGTCGTTGGCGTCGAAGCTCTTCAGGTCGCGCAGGTGCCAGGCCACGGCGTTGATGAGTGTGCCGTTGAAGTTGCCAGCACCGGGATGGACCACCATGCCCGCGGGCTTGTTGACCACGAGGACGTCGTCGTCCTCATAGACAATGTCGAGGGGGATGTCCTCGGCGTGGATGGTGGTGTCGTGCTTGGGCCTGTCAAGGACGAGGGTGATGATGTCGCCGGGTCTGACCTTGTAGTTGCTCTTCACGGCCTTGTCGTTGACACGTATGCAGCCGGCTTCCGCTGCCGTCTGTATGCGGTTGCGGCTGGAGTGCTGCATGTGCTCGGCTAAGAATTTGTCGATGCGCACCGGTGCCTGTCCCGTGTCCACGGTCATGCGCCAGTGCTCGTATTCGCCACCGTCGCCGACTTCGTTAGCTGCCGGACTGTCCATGATGTCCAGGTCCTCAATATCTTCTATATCTTCGATAGCCATTATCTTTCCGTAGGTGTTTCGGCCGGCGAGGGCGTTGTCTCCTCTGTCGGCGGTGCTGTCACTTCCTCAAACTCGTCAACGTCTCCGCTATTCTGGTCGTCCTCTTCGTAAGCCGGGTCAACATAGTCCACGGAGTCGCTGGCGTCGCGCATGCCGTTGCCAACCTGAATGATAAGCTTGGCGTCGACAGGAATCCTGTCGCCGTAGGCCACATGGCGCCCGTTGACGGTAATGCCGTAGACCCAGTCCTTCTCACCTGACACAAACTGTGGCGGTCCGAGCTTGAAGCCCATGGCCTTGAGGCGTGCCATGGCCTCGCGGAGCGAGCAGTTGTCGATGACGTCGGGCAGGGTGATGGTCGGCGTCTGGGTAGCGTTGATGGTGACGTAGATGGTATGTCCGGACTTCACATGCTCGCCCGGGGCGGGAAACTGCTCAAGGATGGCGCCCGGCGGCAGCGTCTTGATATATCCCGTGTCGCTCACGACGATGTCCAGCCCTAAGGCGTCGAGGATATGCTCGGCATCGTCGTAGTTCTTATGTACGATGTTGGGAATGGTTATCGACTCGCCGTGATGGGTGTAGATGTCAATGACAAACTTGCAACCTATAGCCAGGGCGATGATGACACCGACCATGGCGGCAAGGTTGCCCCACAGCATCTTACTTTTGAACTTTCCTATGAACTCAGAAATTGTCATTGACACTTATTTTCCGCAAAGTTAATGGAAAATAGCTTGAAAGCAAAATGAAATTGGCTTTTTGTTGCTTAGGCAGCAAATATTATAACGCAAAAGACAGCCAAGGTGACACCTTGACTGTCTTTTGTCGTGCTGACGCCAGTAGCGTAGCGCTTACTTTCCGTGGTTCTCGTCAGAAACGGTCAGCTTCTTGCGGCCATGGGCACGACGGGAAGCCAATACACGACGGCCATTCTTTGTGGCCATTCTCTCACGGAAGCCATGCTTGTTCACACGGCGACGATTGTGCGGCTGAAATGTTCTTTTCATTGTCTTATTCTTGTTTTATTTTATTATTTCTATAAGCTAAAGAGGGCATATTAAGCCTTACGGACTGCAAAATTACTCATAAAATTCGAACTGACAAAGAATTATGCTATTTTTCGCAAGCATATTAATGTTTTTTTCTGAAATTGTAGTAACTTTGCACGCGTATTTTGAGACTTGGCACGAGCAAGTTCAAGAACTCAGAAAAAAGAATAAACATTATACTACACAATGATTAACTCACAGGAAATTAAAAAAGGTACCTGCATCCGTATGGACGGTGGTATCTGGAAATGTATTTGGTTTGAGCACCGTAAGCCAGGCAAGGGTAACACAGTGATGAACACCAAGCTGAAGAATGTTGCCGACGGTCGTGTGCTGGACCGCACTTTCCAGGTTGGCTTCAAGCTTGACGACGTCCGCGTGGAGCATCGTCCTTATCAGTATCTCTATGAGGACAGCACGGGCTGCATCTTCATGAACCAGGAAACTTTCGAGCAGTTCCCCATCAACCGCGACCTTATCACTGGCGGTGAGTTCATGAAGGAAGGCGACATCGTTGACGTGCAGATCTCTGCCGACGACGGCGCTATCCTCTCTGCTGAGATGCCTCCTAAGACCAACCTTCAGGTCACTCACTCTGAGCCCGGCGTAAAGGGTAACACTGCTACCAACGCTACTAAGCCCGCTACACTGGAGACAGGTGCTGAGGTGCGTGTGCCCCTCTTCATCAACGAGGGCGATGTCATCACTATCAACACTGAGGATGGCAGCTATGTAGGCCGCGTCACTGAGAAGAAGTAAATCACACTAAGAAAGGTAAAAGGCTTTGGCCGACATAACGTCTGCCGCCTTTTACCTTTTTCTTTTTATTATTCATCCCACCCCTTTTACCTTATACCTTCCGCTATGCGATTTTCTGTCATTGTTCCTGTTTACAACCGTCCCGATGAGGTCGACGAGCTCCTCGACAGCCTCACGCGCCAGACTCTCTCCGATTTTGAGGTCATCATTGTAGAAGATGGCTCGGCGACGCCGTGCAAGGATGTCTGTGATAAATATCGAGGGAATCTTGACATCAAATATTTCCTCAAGGCCAACAGCGGTCCGGGACAGAGCCGCAACTATGGCGTGGAGCGGGCCTCCGGCGACTATGTCCTTATTCTCGACAGCGATGTCGTGGTGCCCGAAGGCTATCTTGCAGCCGTCGACGAGGAACTGCGGCGTGAGCCTTGTGAGGCTTTCGGCGGTCCTGACAGAGCTGCCGACACGTTTACGCCGACTCAGAAAGCTATTTCCTATTCCATGACGAGCTTCTTCACCACAGGCGGTATCCGTGGTGGCAAGAAGAAACTCGACAAGTTCTATCCCCGCTCTTTTAACATGGGCGTCCGTCGCGATGTCTACAACAAACTCGGCGGCTTCTCTAAGATGCGTTTTGGCGAGGACATCGACTTCTCCATCCGTATCTTCAAAGCCGGCTGCCGCTGTCGTCTCTTCCCCGGTGCCTGGGTCTATCACAAGCGCCGCACCGACTTCCGTAAGTTCTGGCGGCAGGTCTTCAACAGCGGCATTGCGCGCATCAATCTCTACAAGAAATATCCTGAGAGCCTGAAGCTCGTCCATCTGCTGCCCATGGTCTTCACCGTAGGTGTGCTGTTTCTGTTGCTTGTCTTCGTAGCGGGCTTGGCACACATTATTTATTATAGCAGCCAGGGTGATGCCTTCCAGGAGCGCGTCGGCTGTTGGATATGCACCATCAGTCTGTTGCCGTTAGTCCTCTACTCCTTGCTCATCTTCCTCGATGCGTCCATCACCAATCACAGTGTACGCATCGGTCTTTTGTCTATCCGTGCCGCTTTCACCCAGCTCATGGGCTATGGCTGTGGCTTCATCAAGGCGTGGTGGCAGCGCTGCGTGAGGGGCAAGGGAGAGTTCGAGGCTTATAAGAAGAATTTTTATAAATAGTGAAGTTCTGAGAGAAGTCCGGAAGAACTGGAAGAAGTCCGGAAGTCCAGAAGTCCGGAAGTCCAGTCATATGTCTGGTAGTACAGAAGACCGATAGTTCTGAAGATTAGCCAGAAGTCCCGGAGTACAGTCATAACCTTGGTAATACCGGATAATGGTATACTTAGTCATATGACTGTACTTCGGGACTTCTGTACTTCAGGACTTCTGACTTCGGGACTTCTGTACTTCGGGGCTTCTTACTGTACTTCTGTACTTTCTCCGTATCGCAGGCATATGCCACGGATGTCGTTGGCATATGCCGTGGATGTCGTTGGCATATGCCGTGGATGTCGTTGGCATATGCCACAGATATCGATGGCATATGCCGGGGTACATGTCACCCATGCGGTGTTCAGAACAACTTGTCGATGTCTACCGACATGCCGACCATGAAATTGGTGCCGTCGACGATGGGACTGTTGAGATAATAGTATTTTGGACGATAGTTGAGCAGGTTGTCAACAGCCAAGGTCAGCTTCATAAACTCTCCAATACCCATTTGCGCCGACAGCTTCCATAGCGTATAGGCAGGATAGTGCACCGTGATGGTGCCTTCTTTTACATTATAATAGTTTTTGAATTCCTCATTGTCAATGCCTGACAGGAATCTTCCGTCTATCGCCACCATTCCATCTAAGTGAGACGTGAACCGGTGGGTCCAGTCGGTGTGCATGGTGATGGAATGTTTGCGCGACGGCAGATAGGGTGTTGCCAGCTGCTCACCATCCTTGTGTCCGGCCTCCTCGTTGACAAAGGAGTAGGAGAGCCGGGCATTGATGCCACAGCTCCACTGCGCACGCGCTGAGGCCTCGGCACCGGCCACATACATGCGGTCGATATTGACATAAGGCAGACGAGGCGCAACGTCAGTGGGGCTGGCATAATAAGGATTTCCCGATGTTATCTTGTGTGACACGTCGTTGCAGTAGCCTGCAATCATAATACCATAGTTTCCCTTGACATATTCCACGCTGAGGTTGTAGTTCTGGCTCACTTCCGGTTTGAGCAGGGGGTTGCCCGTAATGGTCCAGATGCCTAACATGTCGAAGTCGTAATATTTCTCTTTCAGTGTGGGCGCCCGGAACCCCATGCTATAGCCAAAGCGCACGTTGAGGTGGTCGAGAGGCGTGTGACGTATGCTGAGCTTTGGCGTTACGCGCTGCAGGTGATGGTCGGAGAAGTAGTCGTAGCGCAAAGCCCCGACAAACTCCCACCGGCTGTTCAGCTTCCAGTCGAACTGTGCGAAAGCGTCAGCACTCTGCTGGCGGTGTGAGCCTGCGAGCTTGGTATTATTCAGATAGTCGTAGAGATAATCGGCTCCGGCTGTCAATACATTGTCGCCGAAGGTGTGGTTGTAGAGCAGCCGGACGCTGTTCTGCACGTTGGAGTAGTTGCGGGTGTCTAACTTGCGGTCCCTCAGCCACGTCGACTTGTCATATTGGTCGAAGCTGTATGAGCCTTCCAGGATGTCGTTGCTGGAGATTGTCCACTGCGCTTTGGCTCCGGCGTTGAAGTCTCGGTATCGTTCGGGTGAAGCAACGTTGCGCTCCACTTGTCGGATGAAGTATCCGCCGCGGCCTGTCACCTTCAGTTTGTCGATGGGGCGCCACGAAGCCTTGTCGGCAAAGTTCCAGGTCTTATCCCCGAAGATGGTGGTGATGGTGCGAGCTATGGCGCCCTCGTCGCTATGCACGTCGTAGTTGTCTTGTGCCGTGCGGTTGATGTTGAGGCTGTTGGACCATCTGTTACCGGCGTTCTGCAGAGCCAGTCCATAGCGCTGCTCCCCATGCTTGGCCCATCGTGCATCGACGGTGGCGCTCAGCTTCTTTGTGGCTTCCTTGGTGATGATGTTGATGACACCACCGTTGGCATTGCTGCCATAGAGTGCTGAGGCGGCTCCTTTGACAATCTCAATGTGGTCGACGTTGGCCATGGACAGACGGGTGAAGTCGACATCGTCCATGGTCTCTCCGGCCAGTCGCTCGCCGTCGACGAGGATGAGGATACTCTGCCCGCCAAAACCGGAGAAGTTGAGGTGCACCATCTGGTTTTGCGCGAAAGAGAACTCCACGCCCGGCATCATCTGTTGCAGGAGGTCTTTGAGATTTGTGGCGTCGGCCTTCACAATATCAGCATGGCTGATGACCTGTGTCAGCACCGGCGTCTCCAACAGCAGCTTGGGCGAGCGGGTGCCTGTGACAACAACCTGTTGTATCTCATCGCCGTAGATGAGAGAGTCTTTAGGCTCTGCGGCTGAGGCACTGGCTGGCAGCGCGGCGAGGAAGAGGACTGTGAAAAGATGAGAATGGCTCATGGTGCTAACTTTTTGTAGTTGATGGTCAAATAGCATGTGGTGCCCTGGTCGTTCATATAGCTTTGCAGCTGGAGGGCGAAATATTCTCCGTCCTTGGTGCGCAGGATAAACACGTGGTTGTTGAAGGTATAGGTGGGCGGAATGGGCGGGATGTTAAAGGTCAGCCAGGACGATAACACTTGATTGATGTTGATGCCCTGGTTGCCCATGATGCAGTTGAGCATCTGTTCCCGGTTGACCCATACGTCGCGCTCTGACCAGGTATCGGTCGTGAACGTTTTGTCGGAAAAAGCAGTGGCAGATGCTGGCAGATCGTCCATCGACGTAAAGTCCGTCTCATAGACACAACCACCGTTTGTGCGCACGTTGTCGCGGTGTACGGCAAAGGTCCAGTGCTCTGGTTCAGGCTGTGGCGCTGTAGGCGTATAGCCACGCCGCTCGTAGTTGGACATGCCTTTGCCGAAGATGTCAAACCAATAGGTGTACATACCGCTGTTGTCACGGGCGGCTTCGGTATCTTCCGTCTGCGGGATGGGCCAGGGAGTAAAGACGGTCTGTGCCTTCAGCAGGGCGGCAGCGTCACCACCGTTGATAATCTCTTCGAGTGAGTCGAGGTCGATATAATACCAGTCAGTCCAGCTGGTGGCGTTGATATAGAGTTGTCCGACTTTGACGTTGATGTCACTACCTTTGTTCTCGTTGTAGATACCTCCAAAAACACCCTCGCAGGATGTTGCCAACGTGAGGCAGCACCCTGCGAGGAGAAATATGAATAATCGGATGATGTTGTTCACAATATCGAATGGTTATTTGCGAGTGCCGGTAAATTCGGCATCTATCTTGAATGGCATATGCCCATAGGTGTATTGCGAGTTGATAACCTTAATACTGCCATCTTCTTGTGGCGTGACGGTGATAGTTTCAGTTTCAGAAGACAGAAGATAATCTTTGTCCATCGTTGGCGATTTTACATGAGCGTAAATTTTGTCGGCTGCATAGTTCTTTGTGAAGGAGAGCGTAGCAGCATCGTAGGGAATGTTTTTGATGGTAAAAGTGCCCTGTGTGATGTCGCCCATAACTGTATTTGCATACTTCTCTTCACCGACCGTCAGGTTGATGGAGCCGTCAGTGTTGGCGGTAACTGTGTAGTCGGCACTGCTTGTATAGGTCCATTGTCCACCGATGGTAACCTTGTCAGTCCCTGAGTAGGTGCCAGCTGCCTTCTGCGCTGGTGTCTCAGTGGTAGGGTTGTCGTCATCGTCATCACCGCAAGCAGTGAAAGTTGCAGTTGTCATCATGGCTGCAAAGAGGAGCAGCATCAGGGAAAGAATTTTCTTCATTGTTCTTGGATATAAAAAGTTATTGAATAATATCTGTTACCGTTTGCAAAGTTACAATTTTTTATATCATGTCACAATACTTTAATATAGGAATTCTCTATAAAAACGTCTCTCGGAACATCTTTATAAGGAAAAAATGCTTAACTTTGCCAAAACAAAAGATATTGTTCTCTATGAGCGTTCACAGAATTATCAATCTTTTAGTTCTGCTATTCGTAGCAGGCTATGTCTCCGCCCGCACTGTCATCCTCATTTCTTGTGATGGCTTCCGTTGGGACTATCCGCAGTTTTATGATACACCGTTTCTCGACGCTATGGCTGCGAAAGGCGTCTCCGGGGAGATGGTGCCATCGTTCCCGTCGAAGACTTTCCCCAACCACTATACCCTTGCCACCGGTCTTCGCCCCGAGCACCATGGCATCATTGCCAATACCTTTGTCAACCGCAAGACAGGTGCAGAATACTCGCTCGGTAATCCCAAGACGAAATATGATGCGCAGTATTATAAAGGCGAGCCTATCTGGCTCACAGCCCAGCGGCAGGGCAAGCATACTGCTGTCTTCTACTGGCCGGGCTCCGATGTCGCTGTCAACGGCAAGTATCCTGACGTATGGCACCACTATGAGGAGAAGCCGCATCTGACTTTTGCGCAGCGGGCAGACAGTGTGGTGGCCTACCTCTGCAAGAAGAATGCCCCTGACCTTATCATGGCTTACTTTGAAGACCCCGATGCGGAGGGACATAGCTTTGGCCCGCAGGCTAAGGAGACACGTGCCGCCGTGGAGCGCCTCGACGCTCTCTTGAAATCAATCTGGGACAGGATAGAGAAAGCGGGTAAGCAGCAGGAGGTCGACCTTGTCATTGTCTCCGACCATGGCATGACGTGGTTCACACCGTCGCGACAGATACGCCCGTCGAAATATCTGAAGCCGGAATGGTATACCAAACTCGACGGCAGTCTGCCCACCAATGTCTACGCCCCTGAGCGCTGGCAGCAGGACAGTATCGTCAATGCCCTTAAGGACGTGGCTCATCTCCGCGTGTGGCGCAAGGCGGATATCCCTGCTTGGTTGCACTATCAGTCCGACGCCAACATCGGCGACGTCCTCGTGGTGCCCGATGAAGGCTTCCTCTTCACCGAAGACAGTTGCTACGACGGCGGCGTCCATGGCTACGACCCTGCTTACAGCGACATGCATGCCCTCTTCCGGGCGTGGGGACCAGACATCCAGAAAGGTGTCGCCGTGGGACAGTTTGGCAACACCGCCGTCTATCCTTTTGTCTGCCATCTGCTTGGTGTCGAGCCCGCGAAGAATGATGGTGATGAGGACTTTGAGATATTGAAGAAGGGGCTGAACCCTTGATTTAGTGTTGTTGCTATGGAGAAACTCACCATCACCGACTGGGCAGAGGAAGACCGCCCGCGCGAGCGTCTGCTGGCCCTTGGCGCCGAGGCTCTGAGCAATGCCGAGCTGCTGGCCATCCTCATCGGCTCCGGCACCCCCGAGCAGAGCGCCGTGGACCTGATGAAGACCGTGCTCGCCTCATGCCATAACAATCTCAATACGCTTGGCAAAATGTCGGTAGGCGACTTGGAGGCGTTTAAAGGCATAGGCCCGGCTAAAGCCATCACCATCTTGGCAGCCTGCGAACTCGGTAAGCGACGGGCCAGGGAGAAGGCCGAGGAGCGTGAGGACCTTGGATCGGCGACGGCGGTCTACAACTACATGCACCCACGCATGCAGGACTTAGACGTAGAAGAGTTTCATATCCTGCTCATGAACCAGAACTTCAAACTCATCAAGTCGGTGCGTATCAGTCATGGTGGATTGACGGAGACGGCTGTCGACATTCGTGTCATCATGAAGGAGGCTATCCTTGCCAATGCCACCGTCATGGCTGTCTGCCACAACCATCCGAGTGGCAACACGCGTCCGTCACGACAAGACGACCAGCTCACGGAGCGCATACGCAAGGCATGCGACATCATGCGCGTCTACTTCCTCGACCATGTCATCATTACCGATGGCGCTTATTATAGCTATCGTGAGCAGGGACGACTCTGACGGTGTCAGCCTCTACACGATAAGAAAACAGCATTGCAAGAAAATCTCTCTTTGCAAGACATGAACGACAATACAAAAAAACATATCATCGTATTTGATTTTGACGGTACGCTGACGAAGCGTGACTCGCTCTTGGCTTTCATCAGCTTCGTAAAGGGACCTGTGGCTCTCTTCCTCGGTCTCTTTCTTTTCTCCCCGTTGTTGGCACTGATGAAGCTCCATTTAGTAGATAATGGTAAGACGAAACAGCGGCTCTTCTCTTTCTTTTTCAAGGGCACACCGCTTGAGACCTTCAATGCATGGTGTGACGACTTCGGCCATGAGCGCCGAGACATTCTGCGGGAGCGTGGCCGCAAGTACCTGCTTGCCGGATTGCTCAAGGGCGACGCCATCTATGTGGTCAGTGCGAGCATTGACAACTGGGTCATTCCTTTCTTCTATGACGACAATGCTGCCTATGACGGTGATGACGAGAAGCTGGTATATATTGTCGGCACGCGCATAGAGGTGAAGGATGGCAGGCTCACAGGGCGCTTTACAACCCGCAACTGCTATGGAGCCGAGAAGGTGAGGAGGTTGCAGGAAATCGTTCCGGACCTGCGAGAAAACCGTTCACATTATTATATTACAGCCTTCGGCGACAGCCGTGGCGATAAAGAAATGATGGACTATGCCGATGAGAAGCATTATAAGCCGTTTAGAAAGTAGGTTGAGCGACGGACAGCGCCAGAATCTTGGCGAGGTGGTACGCTTCGGCATTGTCGGTGTCACAGCCACACTCCTACAGTACGGCATCTACTATGGTCTGATACAGTTTATCCCCGACACACTCTCCAAAGGGCGTCAGCATCTGTGGACCACTGTGGCCATGACGGTGGGCTATCTGCTGAGCTTCATCTTCAATTTCTATGCTTCCACGCGTTTCACCTTCCGTGTCAAGGCCAATGTGAAGCGTGGCGCGGGTTTCGTCTTCAGCCATTGTGTCAACTATGGGTTGCAGATGCTTACGCTGAACCTCTTCCTGTGGTTGGGCGTGAGCAAGTCGCTGGCGCCGATACCGATGTTCTGCATCTGTGTGCCCGTCAACTTTCTACTTGTCAGATTCTTCCTTAAACGATGAAAAATCCTTTTTATATCTTTCGAATCAAGCGCGAGGAGCGCTGGGGCGCTGTTGCCGCTTTGCTCTATGTGGTGTTGTGGAATGTGTTTGTGGTTTGGACATATGCAGACAGATTCTTTCCTCTGCATAAGCACTATCGCCGCCTTTTCATCAATACCTTTCATATCTCAGGCTTCGACCCCTTGAGCTATGCCGTCATCTCCCGTTGGGATACGGAGTATAATATCTACCGACACCCGCTCTTGGCCTTCTTCATGTGGCTGCCCAACCAGGTCAACCAAGGGCTGATAGCGCTCACGGGGCATAACTGGGCTACTGTCATCATGGCCGTTATTCTCGTCTTTTGTGGCTTCTACAGTTTTATCCTTCTTTACAGAACCTTTCGGGAGGTGATAGGCTTGCAGCGCTTCGATGCCTGGCTGTTGTGCTGGCTGACATTTTCCTTCGGTTATGTCATGGTGGGAATCAGTGTTCCCGACCATTTCCCGCTGTCGATGTTCATGCTCATCCTCACGCTCTATGTGGCGGGTAGGAAGCTGAAGGCGCACCATCCTTTCACCATCTGGCAGACGGTGCTCTTCTTCATTGTCACGGCGGGGATATCCCTCAACAATGGCATCAAGGTGTTTTTAGCCAATCTCTTTGTCAACGGCAAGAAGTTCTGGCGCCCGGCCAATCTCCTCCTTGCTATTCTCCTGCCTTCTCTGTTGATATGGGTGGGCGCCCGGCAGGAGTGGAAACATTTTGAGGAGCCTACGTTCGTGGCCAAGCATCGTGCCAAGGCCGCGAGGGACAGCATTGCAAAGGTAAAGCTTCTGACCAGCATCCGCGATACCATCGCCGTTAAAGACTCTGACCATGTGATGCAGGTATACAATCAGGTGCAGCAACAACAGTTGGCGAAGCAGAAGGAGATTGCGGCGAAGAGGCATGTCGGCAAGCCTATCAACAAGACGGAGTTCGGGCAGTGGACGGACATCTCTACCCCGCGTCTGCCGTCGCTGGTGGAGAATGTGTTTGGCGAGCCTATTCAGCTCCACCAGGATTATACGCTTCAGGACGTTCTGCGGCTCCGGCCCATTATCGTGAACTACCGCTGGGCTATCAACTATATTGTTGAGGCTGTCATCGTCTTGTTGTTCATCGGCGGCATCGTCTGTGGTCGCAGGAGCCGCTGGCTGTGGCTGGTCTTGTCTTTCTTTGGCTTTGACCTGTTGATTCATGTTGTCTTGGGCTTTGGCTTGAATGAGGCATATATCATGTCGCCCCACTGGCTCTTTATCATCAATATAGCCATCGGCTTCCTTGTCAGGCGTGCCGATGGCTATCGTATGGCGAGACCACTGCGTCTCCTGCTGCTCCTGCTCACCGCTTACCTTCTTGGATGGAACGGTGTGCTCTATGGCAGCTATCTTCTCTCAGTCTGAGGAGCGGCGTCAGAATTCCAATGGAACGACCAACTTCATCGTGATGTTTCGCCCCATGTTGTAGATGCCCTGCCGTCCGTTGTCGGGAGAGGCATCGAGATACTTGAGTCTGCTCAGATGACTCTGGTAGATGCGGTCTAAAATGTTGTTGCACGACAGATACAGGCTGGCTATCTTCCTGCCGTGGAGCCGGAAGTCGGAGCCTGCAAGGATGTTGAAGAGTGTATAAGACGGCGTCGCTGTCTCTGTGCCGTTGAGGGCATAGAAATGGTCTTGGCGGAGGTCGCACTCCATCTGCACAGCCACATAGGTGTTGTCGGCTGTCTTGCCGTCGTGGATGAGGTCATAGCGCAGGTCGGAGGTCCAGCGTGGGGCAGGGGTGTAAGGCAGGTACTTCGACTCCTTGGGCTGGTGAAGCTGTACGCTGTTGACATAGGAGAAGGTGTTGGCGAAGTGCAGTCGCTCTACGGGATGCAGGTCTACGGTGGCTTCTCCACCGAGGATACGGGCGTCACCCTGGACATACTGATAGGTGTCATAGCCTTCCGTCTTCACATCCTCAAGCTTCTGGGTGAAGATGTAGTTGTCGATGTAATTGGCGAAGAGCGACAGCGATGCCGACAGCAGGGATGAGGTGTAGTCCCATCCGATGTCGCCCTGCCAGCTGTATTCCGGGTCGAGGCGGTGGTTGCCTAACTCATATTGTACGGTACCCTCATGGACGCCGTTGGAGGCGAGCTCGCTAAGGTTGGGGGATCGGAATCCACGTGCCATGTTCACTCTCACATTCATTTTGTCGTTGACGGCATAGACGGCTCCTATGCTGCCCGTGACGCCATTGAAGCTCCGTTGAAAACTGTCAAACCGGTCTTTGAGCGCGAAGCCTCGAAGATTACGGTTGTCGAAACGCAGGCCACCGCTCAGCGTCCATGGACCGGCTTTGTAGGTGGCCGTAGCAAAGACACCGATGTCGAAGAGCCGATAGGCAGGGATGAGATATTCGTCACCTTTGTTGAGCGATCGCTGCCACATGCCGCCGACGCCGGTGGCGATGCTCAGCGCGTCGTTGACGGGCAGTTTGTATCTCACATCGTAGTTGAGGGTGTGGAGCATGAAATCGAGGCCCGGAATGTCACGACTCTCCTCATATTCCTGCCGTCTGTTTTGCTGGTAGGCGATGATGGCCTGTAGGGTACCGCTGCCGAGGAAGAAGGTGTTATCGGCGACGGCTTTGTAGTGGTGAACCTGCTGGAAGGGTAGGGTGGCCCCATAGCTATGACTGTAGCCGCGTTCGCCTTCCACAATACCAGGGGTGATATGGTAGTAGTCGAGGGTGAGATGACTGTAGCCCCATTTGCGGTTGACACCGACGAGGCCCTCTGCTGCCCGCTCGCGGTATTGCGAGCCGAGGACATATTGGTCAGCGCGGTCTTTGTAGGCGTGGGCCATCTTGTCCGACCAGCGTGCGCTCCAGACAATGCCGCTGTTGTTGCCCTTGGCATTCACGGAATAGCCGAAGAGCCCGTTGTTGGTCTGATATTCCGATGAGACATTGGCAGCGATATGTCCCGGTGGGGGCAATATCTCATTGTGGAAGATGATGACGCCTGCCATGGCGTCACTGCCGTACATCAGCGAGGCAGGGCCTTTGAGAATCTCGGCTGAGGAGACGCTCTGTGCGTCGACCTCTATGCCATGTTCCTCGCCCCATTGGTTGCCTTCCTGACGTATGCCATCGTTGACGACGACGACGCGATTGAAGCCTAAACCTCTGATGACGGGCTTGGAGATGCCGCCGCCAGTCGTTATCTGTGCGACGCCGGGCTGCAGGCTGAGGGCGTCGATGATATTTGTAGAAGGCGTGGCATTGAGTTGTGCCGAGCCTACGACGGTGATGGGCGCGGGAGAGTCTTTGATGAGCGTCTTACCCGTGAGCCCGGTGACGACGACCTCCTGAATCTGTGCGTCGCTCTCGGAGAGACGGAAATCCTGACGGGACGTGGCGGCAAGGTCTATCTGCGTCACGATGGTCTTATGACCGATGTAGCTGACTTGGACATTAACTTTTCTCTTAGGCAGCTCGCCGATGGTAAAATTGCCGTCGACATCTGTCGTAGTGCCGCGTGAGAGTTCTGGGAAATATATCGTTACGCCGACAAGGGGTTCTCCGCTGCGCTTGTCGGTGACTTTTCCGCTGAGCATGGCTTCCCCTGTCAGCGGGTCTGCCTGGATGCCCATGCACATGAGCATCATAAGCAGAACTGCTAAAATTCTGTTCATCTGTGTATAAAACTTTGATTTGTGTTGTTGGAGACCGTCGTGCTTTTTCGGCGGTCTGAAGTGGAAAGATTGTCAATCAAAGTTTTACAGGAGGAGCGCGAAGATACGCCACTCCCTTTGGCTGGGCAAAGGGACGGCTTACAGGCAGAAAAGTGTGCTGACGGTGGAGGCCCACCATGAGAGCAATGACGCCCATCGTCGCTGCTAAATAAGGCAACGAAAGGAAATGGCACAGCACACAGTTGTCGCTGTGGAAAGTTGTGGTTTGGAGATGTCCGCTGTGATGCAGGTGGTGGAGGCAGGAATAGCACTCTGCTGAAACATCAGCCTGCTGCTTATGCACATGCAACGATGCGAGCATAAGCATAGGCACGAAGATGCTCAGAAGAATCCAGGCATATCTTTGACGTTTATTCCTCAGCTGTATCACAATGCGCAAAGGTAGCGTTTCATGATGAGATGGCAAAAGAAATTAATCTATTTTATGATACCCGTATCGGTATCGGTCCTCTGCCGGTTCCTGCGACTGACGTTGCGATAGCGCTTTCCGCCCGAGAGCTGGCAGGAGACGGTGAGGCTGAGCAGCTGGCCGTCGTTGCGGCTGTGGAGCACGTCGGTCTTGTGGAGGTCGGCGTTGATGAGTTCGGCCTTGCGGATGCGGGGATTGTGGCTGAAGGGATTGAGGCAGGCCAGGGAGAAGTTCCAGGCGCGGAGCTGATAGCCCACCTGGAAGGACAGGGTAGCGCTGTTGTTGCCCTTGGTCTCGCCCTCGAGCCAGCGGTAGCCGCCGTCGAAGTCGCCCACCAATGACCAGTTGCCGAGGAAGAGCTGGGCCGTGACGCCACCCGTGTAGCTGGTGTAATGGTGCTTGTAGGCGTCGCCATAGTTCAGGCAACGGTAGATACCCACATTGCCGTTGACGATGAAGCGGTCGGGAACGACGGTCCACTGCGCCTCGTCTATGACATAGAACAAGTTGATGCCGCGCTGGTTGGTCTGGGTATAGAGAAACCGGTCGTCGGCCGTGCGGGTGTAGAGCGCCATGTTGCAATGAGGGTTGCGGCGGTAGTAGGCCGTGAGACTGTTGTAGAGCGAGGACGCGGAGTAGGCCAGCCGCCAGGTGTGCTCCCTGCGCTTGGGCTGCCGGAGGTCGGGGTTGCCCACTGTCCACTCACGGGCATTCTGCCGGATGCGGGTGTCGCTGAGCATGGCCACACGCGAGATCCACTGCGAGACCTCGTAGCTATAGCTGAAGGTGAAGTGCTTGTCGATAGTCCAGGCAAGGTTGACCTTCGGCCGGAGGAAGTGGAAGTCGTAGGTGTGGGTGCCCTGGCGGTAGTGGAGATCGTTATAGCCCAGTCCTGCCGTGTAGCGGAAGTGCCACAGCGAGCCGCTGAGTTGCGAGAAGAGATAGACCTGCGAGGTGATCGTCTTGGTCTGCGCACCGACATCACCCGTATAAGTGTTGTCGACATATTTCTGCTGGTAGTTGGCCCCTGCCGAGAGGGTGAAGGGCTTGAGGCGGTTGGCATAGACGGCTTCCGACCACAGCGACCAGGTGTGGCCGTCGACGGCGTAGGCATAGGGCGAGCCCTCGTTGTAGGTGCTGTGGGCGGTGGTATAGATATAGGTGGTGGTGGCGTTGGCCATGAGCGACTGCCGGCTGCCGAGGCGGCGGTAGAGATAGAGGTCGAGCACGGGTGAGAAGTCGCGGTTGCGTGCGGTCTGTGTGGCGGTCTGACTGCTGAGTACGGCAGCTGGCAGGAGCGTCTGTGTGGTGATGAGCCTGACATCCTGCTGTGTGGGTGTATGGTCGAGCGACGTGGCGAACGAGGCCTGGAAGACGTTGTCGGTGGTGTCAGCAAGGTTGTAGGTCAGCTGGATGTTGTGGCTAAAGTTGCGGTCTCGGTTTTCGAGGTCGTTGCGGGTGACGCGCTCCACGCTGCCGTCGGTGAGCGTGTACTCGGCAGTCTCGTCGCGCCGGTTGCCCTTGAAGTTCTTGTAGCCAAAGTCGTAGGACAGCGCCAGCTGACTGTTGCCCGAGTTGTATTTGCCATAGACGGTGTTGCTGCCGCGCCAGTCGGTGAGCAGGTTGGTGGCGTCGAGTCCGAGGTCGTAGCCCCGGGTGCTGCGCCGCGTGTGGATGTTGATGACAAACTTGATGCCGTCGCCGTAGCGCACACCGGGGTTGTCGATATAGTCGATGCTGCGGATGTGCTTCGTGTCGAGGGCAGCCAGGTCGTTGGCGGTGGCCTTGGCGCCGTCGATGCGTATCTGCACGCCGCCGTCCATAGCCACGGGGGTGACAGAGCGTGTGATGGCATTTACCTTGAGTCCCTGCATGGGCATCATGGCAAGTAGCTGATAAACGTTGGCCGAGTGGCGGAGCTGGGCGTCTGAGGGCAAGAAGAGCTTGCCGTCGGGGCGGCCGACGACGCGTGCCGCCTTCACCTCCACCTCCTGGAGGGTTTGTGGTGTTCTGCTTTCCTGTTGCTTGGACTGCTGCGTCTTGGCTTCCTGCGCGTTAAGGGGTGTAGTGATTGCCAGGCACAGTAAGGCTGTCATCATTGTGATTGCTCTCATCTTAGCTTCCATGTTTTTATTTTCAGGTGCAAAGATAAGTAATGACAGTGATAAGAGGGGAAAAAGATGCTGACGGTTGTCTGACAATTGACAGACGGCTGTGCATCTTGTTGTTATTCAGAGGATTTATTAGTATCTTCCAACTGGTACGCTCTTCCTCTGTCAGAGGTGATTTGCAGCTGACAGCCATTGTCGGCAAGCGTCTGCTTGAGTCGTTTGATGAGCGTGTAGAGTGTCTCGTTGGCATCACCCTTACGTGGCCAGAGTGCGTCGCAAATCTCCTGCTTGGTGAGCGTGTGGCGGTCGGACAGCCAGAACAGTTCCATCAGCTGGCGTTGCATGGGTGTAAAGTGAATTGCTTTGCCATTGTGGAAGAAGTCTTGGGTGTCGGGACAATAACAGAGGTCGCCAATCATCGGCATAATATCGGTCGAGATGGTTGTTCTATCCGTGCTGACGAGGGCTCCTGTCGGGCTGACGAGGGCTAGGGCAACTTGCTGTCTACGGACACGCGGCAGGAAAGCCATGACGAAACTGAGCAGTGTGAGCAGCGACAGCGTCAGGGGCAGCCGGTGGTCAGAGAGGCTGAGCACCGTTGCCATGGAGCAGTTGGCATAGCCACGGAGATAATAACGTTGTCCGCCATGCTGCCACAGCATCTTGCGGCTGCATACCGACGTGCGCCGCTCGTCGGGGAGACAATAAGACAGGGTGGCGCACTGGCGCAGCACGGGGTTCTTAATCAGCGAGCGGTAGGTGCGCACGGTGTCCGGTGTGATATATTCCGCTGTCTTCATCTCCATGGTGAGCATCAGTGCCTGGTCGAGGTCGTGTGCCATATCCGCCTCAGCAGCTCGATAGCTGTGCAGGCTGGCAAGGATGGTCAGTATCAACAGCGCAAAGCATGCGGTAAAGCTCAATTTCCTCATCTTGTTAGTATGATGTTGCTTTTCAGCAGCAAAAATAAGTGTTTTCCTTGATAAACAGAAATATTTAATGGGATTTCTTTACCTTTTCATCAAATAATCCTTTGCATGATAGCCCACTTCGATGATTTCAAGCTATACACTAAATCATGGAAAACCAATGCCGGGCAACCGCTTATGTGGTTGCCTGCATATTATTTACTTAGGCAAAAATACGAATTACGTCGGCAAATATACGGAAAAGTATTGGGAGCCACAACTCTTGGTCACGTAAATCAGGCTTGAGGTTGAACGAATGGGTAAGGAAGTTGTCAGGTGCTGTGTTCTCGTCCATACGTCTGACGAGGTACGAGACAGCATAGAGGATATATCACATTAATTATTTGGAAGATTTCGACAAATCGTTTATCTTTGCAATGCAGTTCAATATGTGCACTTCTCTATCGTGCGGCATGTTTCAGGGGACTGTCCTACATTGTTTTCACCGCTATGAAGAATTTTCTTTTGCGCTCACTCCCTCAAGACGAAGACGGCAACTGGCTCTATGTAGGGCTGGTGGCGGGTGCCATTGTCTTCTTCTTCCTCTTTTTCTTCCGTCCGTTTGGGCTGGGCTCCTACTCCGGCAATGTTTTAGGAGTGGTGTTGCCGTTCACGGTGTTGGCTGTCGTCGAGACGTATGTCTACGGTTGGTTGGTCTTCAAACCCTTGGTTCGCCATACGGCAACATGGCGCGTGTGGCACGAGTGTGCGGCCATATTACTGTTGCTCTGTCTCATCAGTGTGGGCAACTTCGTCCTTGACTGGATATGGTTCCGGAGCCCGCTGTCAATAGAGCATTTCTTAGGCTACACCTATGCCACCTTTCTTATCGGCATCCCCATCACCCTGACCCTCGTTGCCCTCGACTATCAGAGACGATTGCGCAATCGTCTCGCCACGCTGCTGCAAAAGGACGAGTCGGCACAAGAAGGACAGTCGATTACCTTCCACGACACTTCAGTACGGAGTGAGAACCTCACCCTGCCCATGGCTGACTTCCTCTATGCCGAGGCGCAAAAGAACTTTGTGGATGTCTATTTTCTGCGTGAGGGTCGTGTGGAGCACCGGCAGTTGCGCGCCACCCTGGCCTCGGTTCTTGCCGATGCCAAGGACAAGAGTATCTTTCAGTGCCACCGCTCGTTTATCGTCAACCTCAATCGCATCCTCTCTGCCCACGGTAACTCCAACGGCTATCAGCTCACCGTGGGTGACGATCGCCACGTGGTGCCCGTGTCAAGGAGCTACGTAGGCAAGCTGCGTTCGTTTGTGGGATAAGCAAATTCTCCTATTTCTGCTTAGTCATTCGTCCCAAGTCCTTGCATTTCATCCTGAACCTTAGGCAAGTGGCACGATAGTTAGCTGTCTGTCCCACTTATTTGGAGGGATGTGTTTCATGCCTTAACTTTGCCGGCATGAAACGCAACATTCTCATACTTACACTCCTGCTGACGGGCTGTGTTAGCACCTACGCACAGAAGAACACCTCGGATTCTGTGGTGAAGGTCTCTGGCACGGTGACCGACGGTCACGAGGCTGTCGTCGGTGCCAACGTCTTCGTGAAGGGCACCATCGACGGCTGTCTCACTGACTCACTCGGGCGGTTCTCATTTACAACGACCGCTGCCGACAGTGCCGTGCTGATGGTCACTTGCATGGGCTACGACGAATGCCAGTGTGTGCTGGGCAAAGGGCAGCAGCCATTGGCCATCCGGTTGCGTGAGCGTACGACGACAATCGACGAGGTGGTGGTCACGGGTAGCACGTTCTCCTTCGGACAGGCCAACGGCATGAAGCAGTTGGATGCCCTCGATGTGGTGCAGGACGGCGGCAGCTGCGGCGACATCGTGGCGGCGCTGCAAAGTCTGCCCGGCACACAGAAGGTGGGTGAGAATGGAAAGCTCTATGTGCGCGGTGGCGATAGCGAGGAGTGCCAGACCTTTGTCAACGGCATGCACGTGCTGCGCCCCTACACCACATCAGCCCCCGACAGTCCGTCGCGCGGCCGTTTCTCGCCCTTCCTCTTCAAGGGCATCAACTTCTCCCTGGGCGGCTACGATGCTGAATACGGCCAGGCTCTCTCGTCGGTGCTGCCCATGGAGACCACTGATGCCTCGACTTCAGATAAGCTTGGAGTGAGTGCTTCGCTCAACGATTGGAACTTTGGAGGCACGAAGGCCACCAAGGTGGGCAGCTGGTCGATGAATGCAGCCTATACCGACTTGGGCTTCTACAACCGTCTATTCCCCGACCGCTGGACATGGCATGAGCCTTACCGTCAGCTCTCCGGCGAGACGCAGTGGAAGATGCAACCTACGACATCGAGTGTATGGAAAACCTATTTAGGCTTTGACCGTACCACTTTGAGTCTCGACACTGATGGCCGCAGGCTGGACCTTGGTGAGAGCAACCTCTATCTCAACAGCGTCGTCAAAGGGTCGGGCAAAGGTGGACTGAATTGGTTTGCCGGAGCATCGGGCAGTTTAGTGTGGGAACGTGTCGATGGAGCAGTTGTCGCTTCAGACAGCTATCGCCACCGCATGGGTGAGTTGCATCTCAAGGCAAAGGTATCGAATCGCCTTTCGTCGGCTGTGAAAGCCACCCTGGGTGCAGAGAGCTACCTCCGTCATGCTGGAATTGACTATCACATGATAGTTGATGGTCGCACGTTATTGGACAACTTCTTGACGCAAAATTTTCATTATGCTGCCGATATTCAGCTGCCGGCGCTCTTTGCCGAGACACAGCTTCGTCTCTTGCGCCATCTCTTTGCTGAAGCCTCCTTGCGCACAGAATATACCAGCCGCTCCCATCGTTGGAGCATAATGCCACGACTGCTGCTCAACTACCGCCCCACAACCTGTTGGCTTTTTACTCTCTCTGCCGGGCAATACGCGCAAGAGGTCACCGACACGATACAGATGCGGAGCCTGGGGACATTGCGCCCTGCCACGGCTACTCACTATATCGCCGGAGCACAATATCATTTCGGTCAGACTCACGTCCGCTTGGAGGCTTACTACAAGCATTACAGCCATCTGCCCCTCTTCCGGCAAGAGCGATACACTGCCGACGGCTATGGCATGAGCCGCGGCTTCGATGTCTATATTGACGACCGCTCGCTGTTACGTAACCTTTCCACGACACTCAGCTATAGCTACAACGACTCGCGGCGCCTCTATCTCGACTACCTTGTCGAGGACCGCCCGCAGTATGCTTCGCGTCACAACCTCCGTCTCTCCTTGCGCTATGGCTTTGACGTGTGGGGCTTTGGGCTGACCGACTCCTATGCCTCAGGCCGCAGGAGCGAGGGGCGCACCACACCTTATTTCAACAGCCTTGATGCCAGCGTCACGTGGTTGGCAAGCAAGCGCGTCATCGTCTACAGCTCGCTGAGCAATCTCCTTGGTCGTCGGAACATCTATGGCTACCGCCAGGGGCAGCCCGTTACCAATGGTTCCAACCGCTTTTTCTATATCGGCATATTTGTTTCACTTAAAAGTAATAAAGCTTATGACATCTCAAATTTCTAAACCCGTGGCAACATGCTTACGCCGTCTGTGGATCCTCGTCCTTGTCTTGTTCTCCTTTGTCTGTGCCCAAGCCCAACAACGGCAGCCCTCATTGGCAGAGCAGCTTGCCGCCTTGCAGCGTTTGGAGGCTATGCAGCCCGACAGCCTCGGTCCAAAGGTTCAGCAGGCCGTGCTTCTGCTCGGCTACGTCTGCACCAATCCTCAGGATAGCAAATCCCAGCAGTACGTCGATGAGGCTCAGCGCGTCATCGGCAAGATAGAAGCCTTGAAACCTCAGAAGGCTGTCGACCGCTCCGACCTTGCCACGCTCCACGGATTCTATTACACCGCCCTCATCGTGATGAGTCCGCAGCAGAACGGACCGCGCTACTATCGCCAGGCCCTCGACAACTTCGACGAAGCGCTGAAACTGAATCCTGCCAACGCCATGGCCAAACAATTGCAGGAGAAGTTCCGCCAGGGCATGGGACAGACAAGCATGTAGATGAATACATACTAACACAGATTAGGGCTAATGATTTCTTGTCATTAGCCTTGTTTCCTTTTTATGGTGAAACAGGACTAAAGCATTGCGTTTTTATCTCCCGACATCGTTTTTTCGGGATTGTCTTTGTTATCATTAAACAAATGCGTACTTTTGTAGCGTAAAACTATTATGAACCTTAGAAAATGAGAGAAATCATCACAACGCAGGATATCCGCCTGGCACATCCCAATAATTGTGCCTGCGCAACCGACGGATATTATACGCGCTTCGCCAATAATCTGTATGACAGGTTACGGGGCTTTGTCGGCAAAGACTTCCCCGATAAGAATTTCACGCGAACCTTAGCCTGCAAGCTGACTTGCTATTTTGAGGATATTGTTGCCGACATGGGTGTGTGGCGCATGTTTTCCAATGAGTGCATGAAACTTTACGGTTATCCCGTCCCGATGTATCATGCTGAGGAGGAATATTATCCTGACGAGCCGAGCCTCAATGCCGTGCGCTATCTGGTATGGGACGTGGCTTGCGAGCTGTTCCCCGACCGGCTTTTCGATACCGACCGTCTGCTCTTAGAGATGGGGCAGGAGGCCTATCGTATTCTCGATGCTGCCTTTGAGTCGGCACCCATCAATGAAGAGGCGAAGACGGAGATGAACAATATGCTTCATTATGCCTCTGAGGGCTTCAACGAGCTTCGCGATGTCCTCGGTTGGATGTTGGCAGGATGCTATATCAATTCCGGCAGATGGCTCAACGAGGATATGCGCGACAGGGCGAAAGAAATCAAGGATATTCCCGTCTTCAATCAGATGGCGACCTCCATGCGGCAGTATTTCATCCTCTCAGAGATGAAGTTTAATAATTAGGGTGTCCAGTTAGATGTTCCGAGAAACAGAGGCTGATATCACCCGTTGAGTT
>UQRP01000020.1 GCA_900543585.1 uncultured Prevotella sp. | reverse complement strand
GCGCCTGTGTATAGGTGAACTCAGAGCCCTGCTCGCTATAGTCAGGGCAGCGGTATATCTCACGTCCGTCCTGTGTAGAGACAGTGAAATGGTAGGGGATGTTGATACCATTGTTCATCAGCTCAGCCTTGATGTCCTGGTCGAGGATGCGGAAGTTGATGCGCTCCTTCAAGGGCTTGTCAGAGGCAGAATAGAGAACATTCATCACCACCTCGTCAAGGAGACTCTTTTGGTAGACATAACGGTTCTTGACAATCTCCTGCAACGACTTGCTGGCCTCGTTGTTGGAGTTGCGGTCGTTGCGCAGAATCATCGCCTTGGGGATGTTGACGGGATTCATCATCTTCACCTTGTTGCGGAAGGTCTGATAGTCAGCGCCCCGGATGCCAAGACTCTCGTGCTCGTCCTCCTCCGTAGAGTCGGCGGTAGTGTCTATGCCATTCTTCTTAGCCTTCTTCTGTGCCTCCTGCACGTCCTTCTCAAGGTAGCGCAGCGTCTCGTTGAGCTCGAGGTTGCGGGATGCCTGATAAAGGGCACGGTTGACACTCTCGTCAAACTGTTCCTTCTTCATATTTGCCATCTCACGGATGTAGGTGAGCTGCAAACCAAGCAATATCAGAAAGGACACGCCCATGATGATGGCGATGGTCCATATCGTTCTCTTTTTCATGCCGCAAAGATAGTCATTAACTTAATTGGTTAACACTTAAATGTTAAGAAATTGCGCTTATTTCTTATATATTAACATAAATAAGCGTTTTAGTTGTATATACGGAACTATAAATAAGCCGACAGCTCAAGAAAAGCCCCGCACCTGCCGCGACAGACGCGGAAGGAGCGGGGCGAAATCATCAACGTCGCATAGCTGACTTATTCTTCTTCCTTAACCTCAGCCTCGTGCTCGGCAATCAGCTTGTTCTGCAGATCGCCAGGCACAAGCTCATAGCTTGCAAACTTTGTCGTGAAAGAGGCACGACCGCCCGTGAGTGAGCTCAGGGCTACGGAATAGTTGGAGAGCTCCTTATAAGGAATCTTTGCCGTGAGTTTCTGATAGCCTGCCTCAGTGTCCATGCCCATGATGATGGCACGACGGCCTTGCAGGTCGCTCATCACGTCGCCCATATAATCAGCGGGAACATAGACCTCCAAGTCATAGATAGGTTCGAGAATCTTCGGACCGGCTGCCTTGAAGGCATCGGAGAAGGCGTGACGGGCAGCGAGGGTGAAGGAGAGCTCATTGGAGTCTACAGGGTGCATCTTGCCATCGTAGACCACGACTCTCACGTCGCGGGCATAGCTGCCGGTCAGCGGACCGCGCTCCATGCAGTCCATGACACCCTTGAGGATGGCTGGCATGAAACGGAGGTCGATGGCACCACCGACGACAGAGTTGACAAACTGCAACTTACCGCCCCAAGGCAGCGTCTTCTCCTCCTTGGATTTGATGTTCATCTTTATCTCCTGACCGTCAAACTTATAAGATGTCGGGTCGGGCATGCCCTCGGCATAAGGTTCGATGATGAGTGCCACCTCGCCAAACTGGCCGGCCCCACCACTCTGCTTCTTGTGGCGGTAGGTAGCACGGGCTTTCTTGGTGATCGTCTCCCGATAGGGTACACGCGGCTCTTCATATTCCACCTGCAACTTCTCATTGTTCTCCAAGCGCCACTTCAGCACACGAAGGTGGAACTCGCCCTGACCATGGACGATGGTCTGCCGGAGCTCCTTGCTCTGCTCTACCACCCATGTGGGATCCTCCTGGCGCATCTTCGTCAGCGCCGCCATGACCTTCTCCAAATCCTGCGGATTCTTGGCCTTGATGGCACGCGAATATTTCGGGCGCGGATATTTCACGAAGTCGAACTTGATATTGTCGTGGTCCTTATCGTCGAGGGTGTTGCCGGTCTTGACATCCTTCAGCTTCACCGTGCAGCCGATGTCTCCGGCCATGAGCTCGTCGACGGGGAGACGGTTGGAACCGGCGCAGGCATAGAGCTGTCCGAGGCGCTCTTTCGAGCCTCGGTCGGCATTGGTGAGGTCGTCACCGGCCTTCACCTTACCACTCATCACCTTGAAGTAGCTCACCTCACCGATATGCGGCTCCATACCAGTCTTGAAGAAGTAAAGGCTCTCGGGGCCGTTGCTGTCGGCGGGAACTTCCTCACCACGTGTATCGCGGTAAGCGGGCATGTCGCTGACGAAAGGCACCACATTGCCCAAGAACTCCATCAGACGCTGGACGCCCATGTCCTTGGCAGCGTCGACACAGAAGACTGGGAAGATGTCGCGGTTGATAAGGCCCTTGCGGATTCCTAAGCGCAGCTCATCCTCAGTAAGGCTGTTCTCGTCCTCGAAGAACTTCTCCATGAGACTGTCGTCATTCTCGGCAGCGGCCTCCACAAGGGCACGGTGCAACTCGCCGGCCTTCTCCATCTCTTCCTCAGGGATATCCTCGCGCTTGGGCTCACCGCCATCGGCACCCCACGAGAGCTTCTTCATGATGAGCACGTCGATGAGACTGTGAAAGTTGGGACCTGTCTCCAAAGGATATTGAATCTGCACACACTTTGAGCCATAGATGTCCTGCATCTGCTCGATGACATTGTCGAAGTCGCACTTCTCAGAGTCGAGCTGGTTGATGAGGAAGATGACGGGCTTCTTCAGCTTCTCCGTGTAGCGGAAGTTGTTCTGCGTGCCCACCTCAGGACCATACTGGCCATTGATAAGAATGAGAGCCTGGTCAGTGACATTGAGCGCCGTGATGGCACCGCCTACGAAATCGTCGGAGCCCGGACAGTCAATGATATTGAGTTTCTTGTTATTCCACTCTGCATGGAAGACTGTAGGGAAGACAGAATAGCCAAGATTCAGCTCGACGGGCATGAAGTCAGAGACGGTGTTTTTCTGTTCCACCGTAC
Source organism: uncultured Prevotella sp. (assembly GCA_900543585.1). Classification (GTDB taxonomy): domain Bacteria; phylum Bacteroidota; class Bacteroidia; order Bacteroidales; family Bacteroidaceae; genus Prevotella. Next base: position 43,767 of record UQRP01000020.1, on the reverse strand, counting down.
CACGACGTTTGATGACTCCGCTCTCGAACAGCATACTTTCGGCAAGCGTGGTCTTGCCGCTACCTTTAGCGCCAATGAGCGCAATGTTCTTAATCTCGTTAGTCTGATATACTCTCATATCTTATAAGTTTTAAGTTTTGTGAGTTCTAAGTTAAAGTCTTTGTTTTCTAAGTGTTGTTAAAGTTAGGAAGAAATCCGTTAGGCGCAAAGAAAAAAGGCGGAAAAGTGAGATATTTTAAAAGAAATTAGTAATTTTGCCCTATAAAATTAAGAAATCGGGAGCTTTTATTTTGTCAGGCCTCTATATTCACATTCCTTTCTGTGCCTCGCGGTGCATCTATTGTGGGTTTTATTCCACCACCCTGCTCCCTCTGCGGAAGCGGTATGTGGATGCTGTCTGCCGCGAGATGGAGCTGCTGCCCTTCAAACCAGACCTGAGCACCATCTACCTCGGTGGTGGCACACCGAGCCAGCTTTCCGATGACGACCTTCAAAGACTGTTCCTACATATTTATAATATATATAATGTGTCACCCGACGCTGAGGTCACCATGGAGTGCAACCCCGATGACATCCGCCCGGGCATGTTCCGCCATCTCCCGGTGAACCGCGTGAGCATGGGTGCGCAGACTTTCTCCGACGCCCGCCTCCATTTTCTCCACCGCCGCCATAGCGCTGACGAAGTCGACGCCGCCGTGCGGTCGCTGCGAGCCGACGGCATCCGAAACATCAGTATCGACCTGATGTTCGGTTTCCCGGGTGAGACCCTGCAGCAATGGGAGGACGACATCCGCCACGCCCTGGCCCTGCATCCGGAACATCTCTCGGCCTATGGACTGATGTACGAGGAGGGCACACCGCTCTACCGCATGTTGTCAAAGGGCGATGTCAGCGAAATTGACGAGGAGCTGAGCCTGACCATGTACGACCGCCTCATCGACATGCTCACCGAGACAGGTTATGAGCATTATGAAATCAGCAACTTCGCACGCCTCGACGGGCATGACATAAGTCCCTACCGCAGTCGCCACAACAGCAGCTACTGGCACGATGTGCCTTACATCGGACTCGGAGCCGGAGCTCACTCCTACTACAACCGCACACGGCACTGGAATCCCGACGACATCCACGCCTACATCACCGCCATCGAGAGTGGACACACGGCCTATGAGGAGGAGACCATCGACGACGACACCCACTACGACGACATCGTCACCACAGCACTGCGCACCAAGGAGGGCATCGACCTGACAAGACTACCGGAGAAATACCGCTCCTTCCTGCTCGACAACGCCAAGGAGTATATCCACCGTGGACTTCTCATCCTTGACGGCAACAGACTTCACCTCTCGCGCCAGGGCATCAACATCAGCAACACCATCATGAGCGACCTCATGGACGTTTAACGGCTCACCATCACGTCCCGCTCTTTTCAAGAAACAAAATAAAGCTATATATCTATGGGCAAAGGAAAACTGGCGAAGTTCGCCGAAATGGAAACCTTTAAAAACGTATTCCAATATCCGTTCTCTGTCATCAGCGACGTCCCCTTCGACATGAAAGGGCACTGGCGCGAGCAATATTTCCACAATGACAACCCTATCGTCTTGGAGTTGGGCTGCGGACGCGGTGAATATACCGTGGGACTGGCACGACTCTTCCCGAATGTCAACTTCATCGGTGTTGACATCAAAGGTGCCAGAATGTGGACGGGGGCCAAGGCCGCCCTTGCCGAGGGTCTCTCCAACGTGGCTTTCCTCCGTACAAGCATAGAGATTATCGACCGCTTCTTCGGTCCCGATGAGGTGCAGGAAATATGGCTGACCTTCTCCGACCCGCAGATGAAGGATCCGCGCAAGCGGCTCACGTCGACCTTCTTCATGGAGCGCTACCGACATTTCCTCACCGACGGCGGACTGGTACACCTCAAGACCGACTCCAACTTTCTCTTCACCTACACCCGCTATATGGTTGAGCACAACCATCTACCCGTGGACTTTATCACCGAGGACCTCTATCACGACACCCCGGAGGCACTGGCCGGCTCTCCCCTGCTCACCATCCAGACCTATTATGAAGGTATGTGGATGGAGCGTGGCCTCAACATCCGCTACATGCGCTTCCACCTACCCCACAACGGCACCTTAACCGAGCCCGACGTCGAGATTCCCCTCGACGAATACCGAAGTTATCACAGGGAGAAGAGAAGCAGTAAGGACACGGCGAAGTAACACACGGCCATAGCAGCCAAGTAAAGGCAGGCCTATGGTATCTTCAAACTGTCGGTCATAAAGTGGCTGCGGTATTATCGTTCGTCAACTTATTGCCGTAGGGGCAGTCCTTACGAGCAAGCTCGTGGGCGGCCCTTTCACGTCAGGCCCGCACCTTCGGTGCCAAGCCTGTCCCGGACTATTTTCCTTTCCTTCATCGTGATGGATGCACACACTTTGGAGAAGTCCGTACAATATACAGGATTATTCTTTCGCTTCAAACAACATACAGAAAATTTCTGCTTCCTCTCACTATAATTCCACGGAGAATATCCGCTGTGCCGAATAAAGACAACAGTGACATATAGCCCGACTTCAAGGTTACGAACGCATATCTGAAAAATATCGCTGCTCTGTGCTCGGATGGCAACATACTGCCGATAACGACCCTGAGCGATGACCGCCCCAGAACATCCAAAAAGTAGTAAGTAAAAATACAGGGCTGTTTGAACTTAGAGCCTAAATAACTTGGTGCCTAATTTAATTTAGGCACCAAGTTCAAAGTTATAGCTCTATCCCTTAACTCATTTCCATCCGCACTTTTCTTTCGTCGGTCGCCTAACCACTATAATAGCTTCTTCAAGTCCTCCATATCCGGCAGGGCATCACGCAGCTCTTTGGGCAGTTCGCTCGAGGTACGATAGGTGGCCACGCCCATGACCCATGAAGGCGAAGTCCTTGCCAAAGGCCATGATGAAGTTCTTGATGTTCTGAATGATGCTCTGCTCAATCACCCGCTCGTCAACCTCTTCCGGGTCCTCGATGTTGATGAAGTCGAGCAGGTATTCATTCTTGAAAGACTGTAATGCCTTCCGCTTGAAATCATCGTCGCTGATAGTGTGGTCGAAGTTGGTTTGCCGGATGGAACCTTGCTTGTGGTAGAGGTCTTCAGCTATGTGGTATTTGAGGGTGTCTTTAGTCCAACTACCCTGGGCACACCGGCTGATGTAGAAAAGACGCTCGTCAAAGTCTTTGATCTTTGAAAGTATCTCAACGTGATTGGTAAAGCCGACTGTCATGAAATTGTCTATGGGAAATTCGGCAGTTGTCAGCTGCCGAATTCTATAATCCATTGATGTGCAATTGCTTATTAAATCGTCAGAAGCCAACTGACGATTTATATACGGGCTCCACTGCTCGTAAAACATGCGCATGTTTTTGATGTTGCGGGGCGAAAATCCTCTCAGTCCCGGCAGCTCCTGCTGCAGTCCTTTGGCGATGGTCTCGATGGCGTTGCTGCCCCAATATCCGTCACGACTATGGGTGGAGACGTAGCCACCGACGGAGTAGTAGAGTTTCAACAGCTCTTTGTTGGCCTGCTTAGCGGCAACATAACGACTCTTGAGAATGGCACTCTTGATGTCCTTGACTGCTTGCAGATATTCCTGTGAGATATGAGCGATTTCCATATTAATCCGTTTTGCGTACAAAGATAACAACTTCCTCCCAACTTTGCAATGAAACAATCTGGAAAATACAAACTCAAACCAAAGCGAATGGAAATGAACGGAATTGACCAGCGCCGAACGGTAATTTTGCTTTCATTTCTGAGGATTATGGCCCGACAGGCATTAAAAGTACAAAGATTAATAATGTAAAAATCCACACGGATAATGGTTTCGTCCAACTTGCAGGGCTAAAAGAAGACGAGAAAGTGGAGTCCTATTCTGTAAGCGTTCAACTTCTTGGTGTTTCAGTAACTAATAGCGGTGCTGTCAGTTTTAAAACATCCGAGCGTATCGTTATCTGCAAGATGGCTGGAACAAGTATCAAGGTGCTTGTAAAGTAACAAGAAAAAAAAACGACAATAACATGAAGCCCTTATGCATCGAAAGGCTATGTCTGACGTACATAACTTCCTCATGTAGATGCATAAGGGCTTTCATTTCTTCTTTACATAGATGCACCTTGGGTACCGCCCCAGCACGAACAGCGTGACGGGACATATCCAAACGCTTCGGTGAAAGCTCCTGAAGCCAGTCGCGTCGTAATCGGCTCCATAAAAGAGGTTGCTGTAGTTTTTGGTCAAGAGACCATAATCTGAGAGGGGAAGAGGAACTTTGCTTGCAATGACCTCAATACGAACGGTCTGTCTGCCATCCGCAAGATAGCTGCATAGTTTTTCGGCACCATCGACCATCGCAAAGTTGTGGTGGGCAAACGGCCAATCGGATAAGTCCACATACCATACTTTATCGTCTTCATGGTAGAATGACAAGTCGTACTTGCTCCGCCAAATTATTGCATTTCGGAGCAAGAGTCCAATCACCTTTATAATATTGAATACCCTCATTTGTCTTGTCAGGCGCCATTATCATCCTTTTCTGCTAATTTCTCTTTAGCTATGGCAACAGCCCGTTTTAGCTTTTCTGCAAGCAGCTTCTTGTCTGGGAGCTTGGTATAATATTGAGCGACCTTTATGGGACTGTTTTCGTCAAGCATCAGGTATTCAACATGTTCTGTATTGCCTTCAGAACATAGTATCAAGCCGATAGGTGATTCTTCCCATTCCTTACGGACATTCTTGTTTAAGTAGCGGAGGTATAGCAGCATTTGCCCCTCATATTCTGGTTTGAACTTGCCAAGCTTGAGATCTATGCAGACTAACCGTCTGAGCTCCCTATGGTAGAACAGTAAGTCCATGTAGTAGTCTGTTGAATCTATAGTGATGCGCTTCTGCCTGCCAATAAAACAGAAGTCAGATCCTAATTCCCTTAGGAAATCCTCTATCTGATTAAGAATGGCAGTCTCAAGATCCTTCTCCGAAAATGTATCTGGCAGACCAAGCATATCCAAGAAGTAGCTGCTGCGGAATACCATATCGGGCACCAGTTGGTGTTTGCTTTTCACTTTCTCAAGCTCATGCCTGATAACATTTTCCGGCTTGCGGCTCAATGCTGTTTGTAGATATAGATTTTTATCAATCTTGTCATCTAAGGTTCTTGTATCCCAATGCTCAACCGCGCACATCTCCGCATAGAATTGGCGAGCAAGAGGATCTTCTACCCCCATTAGTGAACGAAGATGTGTCCATGTCAATTATGTACGCACCGCGTACACAATTTCGTCATGGGTAAAAGTGTACGCACTGCGTACACAATGCTGGAGCTTATAATAGCTCCAACCTTTACCATATTTCTCGGTAAGTTTGATGGCTAAGCGCTTAATCACCTGTTTACCGTATTCTGCCCGTTCATTATTCAGAACGTCTTCTTTTATACGCATACCAACTTGCCAATTCGTCATTATAATTTCAGAATTAGCGTACGTAGCCAGATGTTTGCGAGCGCTATCAATAATGCTACAAACATCGATTAGAAGATGATTACTTGAATTCATTAAATTGTTATCAGCCATGGAATATCTCAGTTTATGAACCCGGATTATTGCACATTTCCGTTTTCTATTTCCTATTCAAGGAAGTTATAGAAATCCTTAAAACAGAAGCAGAAACGTGGATTGGACAACTTATCATGTCCACTACTTTTCATACCAATGCCCCTCCGTGGCGATGACAAAATGCAGTTAGGTCGTCAGTGACGTCTTTGAAGCTCAGCGTATGCATGACGTCGTAGAATTTGTCGAGCATATCCATCCCCTGAAACCGTTTGAGATAGCGATATGCTTCAACATGCGACAGTCCGTGGCGCTTGCCGAATTCGCTGATAGCGGCTATCACATACTCTACCTTGTCGCTGATGTCCGTTTTATCCATAGTTGCTTATTTTTCGACAAAGATAAAGGAATATTTTCAAAGAAGCAAAAGTAATGGCGAAAAACGAATGAAAACGAATGGGAACGGCAATAATCAAACGCCTATGAATGCAGTCAAATCCAATGGAAATGGAGCAAATATGGAGCAAATCGAGAAAAGAAAAATCGCTAAAGTCTTTGTTTATAAGGCTTTAGCGATTATCTTAATGTGATAAGGGTACCCAGACTCGCAGTACGAGCCAGAGAGGATGGAACTAATCGACTTTCACGATTCGTTGTTTGGTGTGGCGTCCGTCAGCGGTGATTTGGATAGCAAGGGAAAGGTTATGGTTTTAGCTTCTGTCGTAAACATTTCTTCATTATTCATATACCTCGTCGATACCATAGAGGCCGCCACCGCCATCATCCTCCTTGGCACAGGGATCGAAGTCGGCAGGGACATCAAAGGTTGCGGTAGGCTTGTAAGGCAGGTGCACATCACGATAGACTTTCTTCATGAAGTAAGCCCATATCGGCAGGGCCATGGTGGCACCCTGGCCCATCTGCATGGAGTCGAAGTGGATGTCGCGGTCCTCACCACCTACCCACACGCCACTGACGAGCTGCGGGGTGAAGCCCATAAACCAGGCGTCAGAGTTGTTGTTGGTCGTACCGGTCTTGCCACCTATCTCTCCGGGGATATTGTATTTATAGCGTATGCGGCCGCCGGTACCCTCGTCGATGACGGCCCTGAGCTCCACAATCATCTTATAAGCACTGGCCGAGGAGATGACCTCATCCATGCGCGGTTCGAAATTGGCTACCACATTACCCTCACTGTCCTCGATGCGCGTCACAAAGAGCGGGGCGATACGGATACCGTTGTTGGCAAATGGCGTGTAGGCACTCACCATCTCACCCACCGACACCTCGCAAGGACCTAACGCCAAGGCCATGGAGGGATGGATGTCAGGGTTGTTGATACCAAACTTATGCAGCATGGCCACAAACTGCCGGGGGTTGAGCTTCGACATGAGATAGGCCGAAATCCAGTTGTTCGACTGAGCCAGTCCCCATTTCAGCGTCACCATCTGTCCGTAACGGCGCCGGTTGGCGTTGCGCGGTGTCCACGGCTGTCCGGCCACCATATAGGTGCGCTGCACGTTGGGCGCCTTGTCACACGGCGAAGAGCCGTTCTCCATGGCCAAGGAATAGAGGAAGGGCTTGATGGTAGAACCCACCTGACGGCGACCGTACATCACCATGTCATACTGGAAGTGGGAGAAGTCGAGACCACCCACATAGGCTTTCACCTGGCCGGTGTGGGCATCCATGCTCATGAAGCCCGCGCGCAGGAAAGACTTATAATAACGTATGGAGTCGATAGGTGTCATCACCGTGTCAACATCGCCATGATAGGTGAACACCGACATGTCGGTGGGCGTATGGAAGGCACGGTGAATCTCCTCCGCTGTAGCACCGGCCTGCTTCATTGTGATATATCGCTCACTCTGCTGCACGGCCCGTGACATGATGCTGTTGATGTCCTTGGCTGAGAGCTTGTCACTGAACGGTGCATTGGGCTTGTGAGCATTCTCCTCATCGAAAGCAGGCTGGAGGAAGCGCGCCACATGACCATAGACCGACTCCTCCGCATACTGCTGCATGCGCGAGTCGATGGTGGTGTGAATCTTCAAGCCATCCGTGTAGATATTATAATAGGAGCCGTCCTTCTTCGTATTCTTCTTACACCATCCGCAGAGCGGGTCCGAAGCAAAGGCGATGGAGTCGATGACATACTGCCGCTCGTTCCAAGCGGGGTAGTTACGACGGTCGGGGCGGTCCATCATCATATACTGGCGCAGGAACTCACGGAAGTAGACCGCCGTACCATCCTTATGGTCAGCACGATGGAAATGCAACTCCAGCGGTTCGGCCGCATGCTCCGCATACTCTGCCTGCGAGAGGTAGCCGGCCTTGAGCATCTGACCCAAGACCACATTACGACGCTCACGGGCGCGGTCGGGATAGCGCACGGGATTGAAGAGCGAGGGATTCTTGCACAGTCCGATGAGTGTGGCAGCCTCATCAATGGTGAGGGCGCCGGGCTCTTTATTAAAATAGGTGTTGGCGGCATTCTTGATGCCCACGGCCCCATGGAGAAAGTCGAAGTAGTTGAGGTAGAGGGCGATAATCTCTTCCTTTGTGTAGATACGCTCCAGCTTGATGGCCGTCACCCATTCATTGGGTTTCTGCAACAGGCGCTGCGACGTCGTCTTGGCCGGATGCTCGGTATAGAGCTGCTTGGCAAGCTGCTGGGTGATGGTACTACCGCCACCCGCCGAGGTCTGGCCGAGGATGCCACGCTTGACAATGGCACGTGTCAGAGCGATAAAGTCGATGCCGGAATGGTCGTAGAAACGCACGTCCTCGGTAGCCACAAGAGCCTGGACGAGATAGGGCGAGAGCTTGTTGTAAGAGATAGGGATACGGTTGGAACGGTCGAGATTATAGGTACCCATAATCTTCCCGTCGGCCGAGAAGACCTGTGAGGCCGACTTAGAGATAGGGTTCTGCAGGTTGTCGATATCCGGCGAATAGCCGATGATGCCAAACCATATCAGGAAGAAGAATATTGCCACCAAGGCGACACAGCCGCCCAGAAGCATCCAGAGTGTTTTAATAAATTTCTTTCTCATCAGTCTTACGCTGCAAATTGTTGGAACGTGTCAGACTGCAAATTTAGGAATTTCTCGGCACATAGCAAAGCGAGAAGCAAAAAAAAGCACCGCAACGGATTTTACCCCGCTACAGTGCTTACCTTATGAGATTTAAACCTATATGCTTCTCTTAGAGTTTCACGACAAGGAACTTGCTGACGCTCCAGAAGAGGTTAGCGTCCTTGATGTGAAGGGTGCAGGTGCCGTTGCTGTTCTTCTGGATCTCATAGGAAGATGCCGGCATCTGTGTCATAATCTTCGGGTTGTTGGAGTTCAAGCGGATGTCATTGTAGTTACGGATGTCCACCTTTGAGAAGTTCTCGGCATTGAGGTTGTTGGAGTCCACCTTCTTCTTTGCCAAGAATCCGCCCTTGATGACGCCCTTGCTCTTCAGCTCCTTAGAGGTGCCGATAGCGACAAATCCCGTGTGAATGGTCTCGTCCTGCTGTGCGATGGTAGTCTTCTGACTCTCCATGGTCTTGCTCTGTGTCTCCACCGTGCTCTTAAGCTGCGTGTTGGAGGACGTCAGGTTGTTGACGCTCTCGGTGAGCTGTGCGATGTTGGCGTTCTTGTCGTTGAGCTGCTTCTGCAGGTCGGCAATCTGCTTGTCCTTCTCGTCGAGCTGTGCCTTGTAGTAAGCGATAAGCTTCTTCACGCGCTGGCCGTAGGCAGAGTTGTTGTCAGCGACCTCAGCCTCCAAAGCGTTGATACGTGCACGCTGGTTGCGCAGGAGCTCAGCCAGGCTCTGCAGCTGAGCCCGCATCTGAGCCTTGTCGAGATGGCCCTCGCGGTTGCCCATCTGCTTGATGACGCCCTCCTGGGCAGAGATGCTGTCCAGACCGATAGACATCACATTGACAAAGTCAGCCATCTGCTTCACATCCTCCTGATGCAGGCTGTCAGCGAGCTGGAGAGAGTCAAGCTGAGACTGGAGCTGCGAGTTCTTGCCGTTATTGCAGCTTGTCGTACCAGCGATAGCCAACAGGCCCATAGCACCGGCTAAAATAATCCGTCTTGCTTTCATATCAATCAATTTTAAGTGTTTTCCCACGCAAATGTATGGAATAAATAGTTATCATGGCACTTCAACCCTCTGTTTTTACTCTTTTTTATGATTTATTTTGTCAATGTTGCCATCTTTCCCGTGCTTTTGAGTAACTTTGCGTGAGATAACATTACTTTTTCCATGGATTCCACCAGACAAATCAACAAGGTAGAGTTGCGCAATCTGCGCATGGAGGACTACGACCAGCTTGCCGGCTCTTTTCACCGTATCTATGCCGACCACGACGTGTTCTGGACGCGTGCCCAAATCAAGAAACTCATCGACATCTTCCCAGAGGGGCAGGAGGTCATCATCGCCGACGACAAAGTTGTGGGATGTGCCCTGAGCATCATCGTCAACTACGACATGGTCAAGAACGACCATACCTACGCCCAGGTCACGGGCAACGAGACCTTTGACACCCACGACCCCAACGGCAACATCCTCTATGGCATCGAGGTCTTCATCCATCCCGAATACCGTGGCTTGCGACTTGGGCGACGCATGTATGTCTACCGCAAGGAGCTCTGCGAGAAACTCAACCTCAAGGCCATCATGTTCGGCGGGCGCATTCCCAACTACCATAAATACGCCGAGAAGATGCGGCCAAAGGAATACATCGAGAAGGTGCGCGCACGCGAAATCTACGACCCCGTACTCAACTTCCAGCTCTCCAACGACTTCCATGTGCGCCGCGTCATGCGCAACTATCTGCCCAACGACGAGGAGTCGTGCCACTATGCCGTCCTGCTGCAATGGGATAATATCTATTACCAGCCGCCTCAGGAGAAGAAAGTCGTGGACCGACGCCCTTCCGTCCGCCTCGGACTCGTACAGTGGCAGATGCGATCCTACAAGAATATCGACGACCTTGTGGAGCAGGCTGAGTTCTTCGTTGACTCCGTGTCAAGCTATAAGTCCGACTTCATCGTCTTCCCAGAATACTTCAATGCACCCCTCATGGCCGCCTTCAACAAGATGGGGGAGGCTCAGGCCATCCGCTCCTTGGCCCAATATACCGAGAAGATTCGCGACCGCTTCCGCGAGCTCGCCATCAGCTATAACATCAACATCATCACCGGCTCCATGCCTTACGTCAAGGCCAACGGCTCCCTCTACAACGTAGGCTTCCTCTGCCGCCGCGACGGCACCATGGAGATGTACGAGAAGATTCATGTCACCCCCGATGAGCAGAAATACTGGGGATTGTCGAAAGGCAGCAAGATACAGACTTTCGACACCGACTGCGGGCGCATCGGCGTTCTCATCTGCTACGATGTGGAGTTTCCCGAACTCTCGCGCCTCATGGCCAACGACGGCATGCAGATTCTCTTCGTGCCCTTCATGACCGACACCCAGAACGCCTACACGCGCGTCAGGGTCTGTGCCCAGGCCCGCGCCATCGAGAACGAGTGCTATGTCGCCATCGCCGGTAGTGTGGGCAACCTTCCCAGGGTGCAGAACATGGACATCCAGTATGCCCAGTCAGCAGTCTTCACACCCTGCGACTTCGCCTTCCCCTTCGACGGGCGCCGCGCCGAGGCCACACCCAACACCGAGATGATTCTCGTGGCCGATGTCGACCTCAGCCAGCTCTCCGAGCTCCACACCTACGGCTCGGTGCGCAACCTCCGCGACAGACGCTCCGACCTCTATAAGATTGTTGCTAAATAACCCATGCGCGAAAAGACACATTATATTATTATTGCGGCAGCCATCGCCATCGTCCTTGCCGGCATCGCTGCCTTCTCTCTCGCCACACGGCAGAAGGAGGACAAGCAGAGCCGCCAGCCCGTCGTGGCTCAGAAAGCGACGCCGAAGAAGGCGACGGCGCCCAAGGCAAAGGTCAAGGCCGACACCATCCCGGATGTTGACCCCACCATCCGGGGCACCATCACCGACACCGAGGGCAACCCCATGGCGGATGTCGTCGTCAGCGACGGCTACAGCTGCACACGCACCAACAGCCGCGGGCTCTATATCTTCACCCGCGACAGCCGGGCACGCTTCGTCTATTACAGCGTGCCGGCCGACTGTGAGGTCCCCGTCCACTCCGACTCCGACCGCACGGCCAACTTCTACAAACCGCTCTCGGTGAAGCGTAATGTCTACAACTTCACCCTGCGGCGCCTCCCCGGCGGCATAGAGCGCGACTACCACCTCATCGTCTTCGGCGACCCACAGGTCACCAATGCCTTCAGCCCTTATTATACCGGTCCCAACGACAACCCCGTGAAGAAGAGCGACGTGGCACGCTTCACCGACGAGACCATGACCGACGTCAAGCAGACCATTGCCGCGTGGCTGCCCGAGACGCCCGTCTATGCCATCTCCATGGGCGACGACGTGCAATACTACGGCGGCTACAACCCCCGTCTGGAGCGGCAGATACGTCAGGCTTTAGGGTCGTCACGGGCCACCGTCTTCTCCGTCATCGGCAACCACGACCAAGACGGCCGTGAGCTCTACAAGCGTAAATGGGAAGAGAACTTCGGACCCACCGACTACAGCTTCGACCGGGGCAACGTGCACTATGTCTGCCTCAACGACGTACATTTCTATCGCAACACGCTCTACTGGCAGCCCGGTGAGCTCACCGCCGACCAGCTGCAATGGTTGCACGAAGACCTCGCTTTAGCCGACCACAGCAAGAAGGTCATCATCTGCTACCATATTCCACTAACCTTCGGCAACCGCCCACGCCGCGGTGCCCGTTCCTTAGCGCTGGCCTCAGAGCCTAACCACTACTCTTCCTCGGTGCTCACACGCGTGCTCAGGGAGTTGGAGGCCTTCAAAGGCGGCTACGAACTGTTCTGCGGGCACACCCACTTCGCTATCAACCACGAGATAGACTATCAGGGCCGCCATATCCTCGAACACTGTCATGCCGCGGCCTGCGGCAACATCTGGCAGTCGAACATCAACATCTGCGGCACGCCAAACGGATATTATGTCTACGACATCAGCGGCACCCACATCGCCAACAGCTATTACAAAGGTACCTTCTGGGCCCGCGACCGACAGGCGACGCCTTCCGCGCCGCCTCTCTCTTCAATGGTGAGCAGTATGCCGCCGACTGGTCGCTGCCCGCCGACAGCGGTGTCGTCGTTGCCAATGTCTTCAACGCCGACTCCCGATGGCACGTCGTGGCCGTGGAAGACGGCGTGGAATACCCCATGAAGCGTATCAACCACCAAGGACAAGATGCCTTCGCAGCGGGATACCACCATAAATACAGCAAGTCGGTGAGCTATCAGTTCGTCAGCAAACGCAACGGATACCTCATCATGAACCACCTCTATTATTACAAGCCGAAGTCGCCGGAGGCCGTCATCAGCATCCGGGCCACCGACCCCTATGGCACCACCTATATAGCCTCTACCAGAAGGGTGGTAACAGAGCCGTTCTTCAACTTTGCCCACTACTATAGCCGCAAGGCCGGGGGAGGCACTGCCCTACCCCGCTCCTCCCGCTATCTGATACGACGAAAATAACAAAGACAAACAGACAACCATGACAATACAACAGAAAGAAATCCTGCAATCCGAGAAATGGGAACAGATCCTCATCAGCATCAGCGGTCAGGACCGCCCGGGCCTCACGGCTTCCGTGATGGAGATTCTCGCCCGCTACGATGCCCAGATTCTCGACATCGGCCAGGCCGACATCCACTCCACGCTGACCCTCGGCATCCTCATCCGTATCGACAGCCTCAGCTCGGGCCAGGTGATGAAGGAGCTGCTCTTCAAAGCCACCTCCCTCGGCGTGAACATCGGCTTCCAGCCCGTCACCGACGACGATTATGAGCACTGGGTGAGCCAGCAGGGCAAGAACCGCTATATCCTCACCATCATCGGCCGCACACTGACAGCCCACAACATCGAGGGCGCTGCCAAGGTTATCGCCGCACAGGGACTGAATATCGACTCCATCCTCCGTCTCACCGGCCGCATGAGCATCAAGCACCCCGAGGGCAACCGCCGCGCCTGCATAGAGTTCTCGCTCCGTGGCACACCCAAAGACCGTGCCGCCATGCAGGGCGAGCTGATGCGGCTGGGCAGTGAGGAGGACATCGACTTCTCCTTCCAGAAAGACGACATGTTCCGCCGCATGCGACGCCTCATCTGCTTCGATATGGATTCCACCCTCATCCAGACAGAGTGTATCGACGAACTGGCCGAGCGCGCCGGTGTCGGCGACAAGGTCAGGGCCATCACCGAGCGGGCCATGCGGGGCGAGATAGACTTCAAGGAGAGTTTCACAGAGCGAGTGGCACTGCTCAAAGGTCTCGACGTGAGCGTGATGAAAGAGATTGCCGAGAAACTGCCTATCACAGAGGGTGTGCCACGGCTGATGAAGGTCCTCAAGACCTGCGGCTACAAGATTGCCATCCTCAGCGGCGGCTTCACCTATTTCGGCGAATATCTGCGGCAGAAGTTTGGTTTTGACTATGTCTATGCCAACGAGTTGGAGATTGGCGACGACGGCAAGCTCACCGGACGATATGTCGGCGACATCGTCGACGGCAAGCGCAAGGCTGAGCTCTTGAAGCTCATCGCACAGGTGGAGCACGTCAACCTGGCTCAGACCATTGCCGTGGGCGACGGCGCCAACGACCTGCCGATGATTAGCGAGGCCGGTCTGGGCATCGCCTTCCACGCCAAACCCCGTGTCGTGGCCAATGCCCGCCAGAGCATCAACACCATGGGGCTCGACGGCGTACTCTACTTCCTCGGCTTCAAAGACAGCTACCTCGGAGACGTAGGAGCGTAAACAGCCTGAAGGCAATAATTGAAACCAAGGTGTATGGCGGTATTGCCGGTGAATTACTTCAGCAGGAAAATAGCTGCTGAGACAGGTCCAAGCGTCACCACATCCTGCTTTCCACACTTATACGCTGCCCTTCCCGTAGCGATGAGCGTGGTGGGATTGCCTGTATAGCGCTTCTGGCGTCCCTGCTCCATAGCCGTGTTGTCTGTCGGCTGCGCCCCCACAACATGCGCCAGGCTGGCCTTGACGGCTTTGCCACTGGGGTTGAGGGCGATGATGCAAGTCTGTCCGTCCATCGTGCGCTGGTAGACCATAGGATATGGCTGTTTAAGACTACTGACAAGCTTCCAGTCGGCAAGGTTGCCAAGCGCTGGAGTGGCATGGCGCAGCTTCACAAGCTTCCGAGTGTAGTTGAGCAGAGAATTCGGGTCTTTCTCTTCCGTTGCCACCGTAATTTTTCCACCGTCGGTAGCCACGGGCAGATAGAGCTTGTCGGGAGTACAGGTCGAGAATCCCGCTGTAGCTCCTGGTGCCCACTGCATCGGCGTACGCGTGCCGGCACGATCATTGGAGCCCTCCTTGCTCGGCAGATTCATCTCATACTTCATACCGATTTCGTCGCCGTAGTAGATAAAGGGCACACCGGGCATGGTGAGGAAGAAGGTCATGGCCACCTTGAGCTGGTCAGGAGTGTTGCGTGATCCGATATTGGGCCGCTGATAGTCGTGGTTGGCCGAGGGTATGGCGATATAGCCTTTGTCACGCGTGCCAAGGTAGGAATGTAAGTAGTTGTTGACAAACTCGTCCAACGAGCCTTTGCCCTCTTTGTCGAAGTAGCAGTATTTATAAGCCGTCAGCTTGTTGTCCCAGGGTTGCAGCTTGCCCCATGGCGTGTTACGGGCAAAGAAGAGTGAGTTGTAGCCTGGCACACCGAAATGAATCATAAAGTCGATATTGAATCCTGCAGGAATGGCCACGGTGGGGTCTGCCCATTCAGAGATGAGCACACACTGCGGATAGTTTTTATCCTTCCAAGCCCGCATCTCATTCCACAGCTTCGAGGTTTCCACCTTGCCCGGGTCGTTCTTGACAAGCGAGGCAGCCATATCCACACGGAAGCCGTCCACGCCCTTGTCAAACCAGAAAGACATGATGTTTCTCAACTCTCGGCGCAAAGCCTGGGGCCCCGGTGCGCTGACAGGCTGCTCCCATTTGTGGTTAGGGTCAGGATGGGCAAAGCCATAGTTCAACGCGGGCTGACACTCGAAGAAGTTCTTCTCATAGTATTTTCCGCGGGGCGCATCGAGCTCCACATAGCGTCCGATGGTCGATGAAGCGGGATTCGGCTCCTTATGGCGCGCAATGATGTCGGCCTTGTCCTGATCGCTGATGGTGTCTGTCCAGATATAGTAGTCGGCATATCTGCCGTTGCGGTCGCCATTGGCACTCTCCTGAAACCATTGGCTTTTCACGCTGGAGTGTCCGGCCACGAGGTCGAGGCATACTTTGATGCCGCGCTTATGGGCTTCCCTGACGAGCCTGACCAAGTCGGTATTGGTGCCGAACCGCGGGTCTATCTTGTAGAAGTCGATGACGTCGTAGCCGCCATCGAACCATCCCGACTCAAAGCAGGGATTGATCCACAGCGCGTTGACGCCAAGGCTCTGGATGTAGTCGAGTTTGGAAGTGATGCCAGGCAGATCGCCGATGCCATTGCCATCGGTATCCATATACGACGAAGGATAAATTTGGTAAAACACAGCGTCATGGAGCCATTGAGGGCCGCGTGCATCGGTATTCTGCGCCGAGGCTGTGGTAAGCGACAAAGCCATGATAGATGAAAGCAATAGTTTGTTCATAATTTAATGTAAAGATTGGTTTCTGATGTCATGTTTTATCCCTCTCCCCATGAACTGATGGGAGGGGGACAATTAAATAACGAAACAGCAAATAGGTTTCGTATCTTAGAACGCTATTTTTTTACTTTAAATATCCCGGATTCTGCTTCAGATTCTTGTTCAAATTGCGCAAAGAGTACGGAATTGGGTAGACAACGGTGTATCCCGTCTTGTCAAAAACTTAAAAAGATATCTTGTGACGACCGTCGCACGATCTTGTGACGACCGTCGCACGATCTTGTGACGACCGTCACACGATTTTATGACGACCGTCACACGATGTAATGCAAGCTTTCGAATTCAGAATAACGCTTGCGCGCGTCAAGGATTTGCGTGACCATCCTGTGCATCTTTCAGATACCATTCAGCCCCACCGTGGCAGAAATGAGCCCTGTCGTTAGAAAATAATTCTTGCCTGTGCAGAAGCCTTGAGCATCTGTGCGGGCACAGCCTCACGGATGGTCGTGACTAAGAAGTCGCGCAGGCCGAACCTGACAAAGTCAGGCATCGTGGCCATTACTATCTCCCGCATAGGGACGGGTATGGCAAACGGCCTGACGAGTTCACGCTGCTCGCTGCTCAACTGTGGGATGGCGAGCTCGGGAATGAAGGTGACCCCTTTGCCGTTCTCCACAATGCGCATGAAAGTCTCTATGCTGCCTAAGCTGTAAGCCCTCTTGCTCGTCGTAGCAGCCTTGAGGCTACAGAACTTCACGAGCTGGTCGCGGAAGCAGTGACCCTCGTCGAGAAGCAAGAGATACTCGTTGGCCAAGTCAGTGGTTTTGATGGTCTCCTTGCCAAAGAGCGGGTCGTTCTTCGACACATAAGCAAAGAACTGTTCGAAGTAGAGCGTTGTAGCCTGCATATCACCCATCTCGTCGACGCGTGCAAAGATGCCAGCGTCGGCCTGCCCCTCAGCAAGAGCACGCTTGATCTGCACCGTCGTCATCTCTTCGATACGCACATCCATATCAGGGTGAGCGTTCATCATCTGTGGGAAGAAGCGTGGGATGAGATACGGGGCGATGGTGGGCAGCACGCCGATGACGAACCTCCCTTCCAACGAATGTTTCTCCTCTACAGCCGCGTCCTTGAGGCGGTCGGCGGCTCTGACGACGGCTATGGCATGGTCGATGACAATACGGCCCGCCGGGGTGGGCTCTATAGGCTGTCGCCGATAGAAGATCTTCATCTTCAGCTCGTCCTCAAGCTTCTGTATCATAGAGCTGAGCGTGGGCTGCGTCACCTGACAGTAGTCGGCGGCTTTGGCGAAGTGCTTGAACCGATAAACGGCTAAAACGTATTCGAGTTGCTGTAGTGTCATATTGCTGTGATTAGATAGTAAACAAAAAAGCTAAGATTGCTTCCCAGCAACCTTAGCCCCATGGATGATGCAAAGTTACAAAAAAAATCTGGTGGGTGGTGATGGATTCGAACCACCGAAGGCAAGAGCCAGCAGATTTACAGTCTGCCCCATTTGGCCACTCTGGTAACCACCCGTCTTGAGCCTCTTGTCGGATTCGAACCAACGACCCCGAGATTACAAATCACGTGCTCTGGCCAACTGAGCTAAAGAGGCATTTCCTTTGCAGCCGAACTCGCAAGCCGACTGGTTGTCGTGAAATCGGCTGCAAAGGTAGTCATATTTTTTTAATCTCCAAAACTTTTTGAGGAAATTTTCAATGATTGCGTAATTTTTCCTTGAATTTCGTCAGTTGCTCGCGCATGCTGTCCACGCACAGATCCACGCCTTCCTCGAAGGTGTCGCACGTCTTGGCGACATAGATGGGGTTGCCATTGGGTACGGTAACGGTAAGGCTCGTTTCCTTGTTCTGTGCGGTAGCAGGCTTGACAACCTTTAATTGCACCTCTACTTTCTTAATATCTTCAAAAGACTTTTCCAACTTGGCGACCTTCTTCTCGATGAACGCCTGTAACTTTTCGGTAGTGTCGAAGTGAATCGACTTGATGTTAACTTCCATAGTTACCATTTTTTAAAGGTTAAACTCACGCCCGGGGATGGGCATCTTTATAAACTCGCTTGAGCTGCTCAAAGGTCACATGGGTGTAGATCTCCGTTGTGGAGGCACTGGCGTGACCGAGCAGACGTCTGACACTCTCTATGCTTGCGCCGTTGTTGAGCATGGCTGTGGCGAAGGTGTGCCGCAACACGTGCGGCGACAGTTTCTTCTGCGTGCTCACCAGTGCGAGATGTTTCTCCACCAGATTGCGTACCAGCCCGCTTGTCATGCGCTTGCCCTTGTCGGTGAGGAAGACAGCTCCGCACAGCTTCTCGACGTTCTCGTCTCGAATCGTCATATAGCGCTGCAAAGCTTCCTTGAGCTCATTGCCGAAAGGTATGATCCGCTGCTTGTCACCTTTTCCCGTCACCTTGAGTTGGCAGGAGCTGAGGTCCACAGCAGCGTCGTCGAGGCCTGTAAGCTCGGAGAGACGTATACCCGTCTCATAGAAGGTCATGATGATGGTCTTGTCACGGACATCAACATAACCGTCACCCCACTCTATGTCGTCGAGCAGCCGGTTCATCTCGCTCTCCTTAAGGAAGTGAGGCAGAGGCTTGCTCTTCTTAGGAGCCTCAACCCGGTAAGTCGGGTCGCGGGTGACAAGTCCGCGGGAGAGGGCGAAACGATACAACGACCGCAAGGCGGCAAAGCGTGTCCCCACGCTCGAAGCCTTCATGCCGTTGTCCATGAGGTGCATCAGCCAGTCACGGATGACATCCTCATCAACAGTCTCCCAGGAAAGTTCCTTGTCCAGGTGCTGGAAGAACTCCTCAAATTCCTTCAGCGACACGCTATACGAGATAACGGTCTTCTCCGAGCGGCGACGCTCGAAGCGAAGAAAATCCAAGAATTCCTTTACCATATTTCCTGTCAATTCACCTTTTTCGGACTTCTTTCCGATTACACTGCGAATTTATGGAAATTAATTGAAACTACCAAATTTTTTCAGAAGAATTTCTTCTCTTTTGGTAAAGATTAGAGTTCCTCCTCGTCGCGAAGATGCTGTACGTAGACGGCGTGTTCCATCTTAAGGCGCTTCTTCACAGACGGTTTGTCATACTGCTGACGTGTGCGCAGCTCTTTGATGACGCCGGTCTTTTCAAACTTTCTCTTGAACTTCTTGAGAGCCTTCTCGATGTTCTCGCCTTCCTTTACAGGTACAATAATCATTTTGTTTTGGTTTTAAAATTTTATATTAAACGTATGTTCTGTGCTCACAGTGGCACTCGTCCACTATAAGCGGGTGCAAAATTACTCCTTATTTTTCAGATAGCCAAAGAATTAGCTGAAAATTTCACTTTTCAGCCAACACTTTAACCATTCTGCTCACTCCTTCCTCGAGTGTGGCGCGGGGGCAAGCGAGGTTGACGCGGAGGTATCCTTCCCCGGCTTTCCTGCCGTACATCGTCCCGCTGCTGACAAAGACTCTGCCTTGCTTCAGCAGCCGGTCGGTGGCCTCATCACTCGTCAGACCCAACTTCCGGATGTCGACCCAGGCCAGATAGGTACCCTCAAGTCTGAGCACGTCGACGGCGGGCAGCTCCTTCTCCAAGCGCGACTTCAGATAGCGATAGTTGCCCCACAGATATTCGTTGAGGGCGTCGAGCCAGTCCTCACTGTCGTTGTAGGCGGCCTGAAGGGCGATGACACCGAGGGGGTTGACGTCGCAGACCTCAAAGATATTGATAACACGGTCGATGCGGCGACGGAGCTCCGCATCCTTACATATTATATTAGCAATCTGCAGACCCGCGATATTGAAGTTCTTCGACGGGGAGTTGAGGACGACGACGTTGTCCTGGGCATCCGGGCTCACCGTAGCCATGGGCGTGAAATGCTGACCGGGCATGACGAGCTCACAGTGTATCTCGTCACTGATGATACGCACGCCATGACGTGCACAGATGTCGTACATGCGAAGCAGTTCCTCCTTCGTCCAGAGTCTGCCAGCGGGATTGTGGGGATTGCAGAGCAGGAAGACGGTGGTCTTGTCATCGGCACACTTCCGCTCGAAGTCGTCGAAGTCGATGACATAGGTGTCGCCTTTTCTGACGAGCTCGTTCTCCACTATCTGGCATCCTTGGTTGCGGATGCTGGAGAAGAAGCAGTTATAAGCCGGTGTCTGCAACAGCACATTCTCACCGGGCAGCGTCAGGGCGCGGATACTCGCACTCGTAGCGGGCACCACGCCACTGGTATAGACAATCCAGTCGCGGGAGATGTCCCACTGATGGCGGCGGTGGAACCAGGAGATGATGGCGTCGTAATAGCTGTCGGGGACACGGGTGTAGCCCCACACCGGATGTTCGGCACGGCGCCGGATGGCGGCACTGATGGCGGGAGCCACGGCAAAGTCCATGTCGGCAACCCACAAGGGGATGACATCCTCCTCATGGAAGATGTCCCATTTATAGCTGTTGGTGCCGCGGCGGTTGATGACGGTATCGAAATCGTAAGTCATAGAAACGGGTGTTAAGCATTAGCCTCGCGCTTGGCGATGACGCAGTCGTGACCTTTGGCAAACTCATTGTAGGTGACGGAGCCTATCTCGTCGGCGACAATCTTACCGGAGATAGGATTCTTGACATTCGTAATGGTGCCACGGATGGAGGCGTCGATATTCGAGCAGTCCTCGAAGGCACGGTCGCAGGCAGCATCGAAGGTGCAGTCCACGAGTGTCACATGATCCATATAGCACAGCGGCTGCTCTCCGCTGATATGGCAGCGCACGAGGGTGATGTTCTTAGAATGCCAAGCCAGGTACTCACCGTCGAGCCCGGAATCGTAGACAGTGACATGGTCGCACTCCCAGAAAGAATCCTTGGTCGTAATTTTGGCATGATGAACCTCGACATTCTGGCAGTACTGGAAGACATATTTGGCATCGCTGACAAGGCCGTCGACATAGATATTCTTCGAGAACATGAAGGGATCGGTGCCTCCGTGGAGCTCCACATTCTTCAGTTTCAGACCGTCGATGCGCCAGAAGGTCTCGTCGGCGTCGTTGATTTTCACATCCTCCAGTTCCAAGTTCTTCATCTCACGGAAGAACTTCGGACCGTCGATGACACAGTCCTTCATCACCATGTCGTCGCTGTACCAGATAGCTGAGCGCGATGCCGGTGCGAAATAGCAGCTTGTGATAAGGCTGCGGTCCACATGCCACCATGGGTATTTACCGAAGAATTTGGAGTCGTGACACTCGATGTCGTGACAACACTTTATCCCCGACTCGCCGTCGGTGATAGTTATATTTTCCAGGCACACGTCGTGAGCGCCGAAGAGAGGGCGTTCGCCCCCGAAAGATAAATCGTGAATTTTGTCCATGTTATATTCTGTTCTATACACTTGCATAGATATTCTATACAATACGCCTGCAAAGGTACAAACATAATGCCAAAATCTTCATACCCTATCTGCGGATTGTATGACCCATTGTGCGGGATTCCAGAGATGATATAGGGGGAGAATGCGCTGACATTTGCCACGGACCGCGCCGGGCATCTACCACTCTTGCGAAAAGGACAAACAAAAAGTGGGCCTGGAACTTCACAGTTCGAGGCCCACAAAACATATTATGAAAATGCTATCTCCTCCTTAGAGATTAGCGTTATCTTTCTTCCAGTCTTTAATGTCGGGGACGATGCCGAGGTCGATGACCTCCTTACGCATGTCGCAGAGGTGCTGATAGCTTTTCTGCAGGTCTGCCATCTCCTCAGCAGTACCTGTAGGAGTTGTGTAGTGCACACCTGTAGCGTCGATTGTTGTAGGCAGTGCCATCATCACGTCCTTGATGCCGAGCTCAGGGATGTCAGCATAGCAGCCAGCGGGGAGTGTGAAGGGCTCGCCACCCATAGCACCCTCAATCATCTTCACAGCGTTGTAAGCCGGGCTCTGGAAGGAACTGCGGCCGCGGAGCTTGATGATGCGGCTACCACCCTGTGTGGTGAGCTGCTTGATCTCTTCCCAACGCTCTTTGCTCAGGCCCATCTCAGAGAGGGGCTTGCCGTCGATCTTCACCTGAGAAGCGAAGACAGCCATCTGCTCGCCGTGGCCACCGTAAGTGTGAGCACCTGTCACCTTGTCCATAGGCACATTGTACTCGTGAGCCAGAGCCTGCTGCAGACGTGTAGAGTCGAGGGCAGCAAGAGATGTCAGCTGGTTGGGCTTCAGACCGCTGTGGATAAGGGCTGTCAGAGCGGTGACATCAGCAGGGTTGAAGATGACAACGACGTGCTTGACGTCCGGGCAGTATTTCTTGATGTTCTCACCGAAGTCAGCAGCAATCTTGCAGTTGCCCTGGAGCAGATCCTCACGGGTCATGCCAGCCTTACGGGGAGCACCACCAGAGGAGATGATATATTTAGCGCCGGTGAAAGCCTTCTTGGCAGCCTCGGCAACCTTCTCGGGGTTGTTCATGTCCTCAACGGCAGGTGCATAGTAAGTGACGTTAGCACCAGGGAAAGCGCACTGCTCTATCTCGTCGTAAACACCATGAACGCCAGGCTCGTAGATATCATACAAGCAAACGTTAGGAGTCAGACCAAGAGCAAGAGCTGTCTGAACCATGTTGGAACCAATCATACCGCCTGCACCGACGATAAGGAGTTTTTCGTTAGTTAAATACTTCATAACTGAACTAAATATTTAAAGAGTTTCTAATTTCTTTACGGCTGCAAAGATATAAAAAAAACTCAGAACAGATAGTTTTTTTTCTTTATGAAATGTTGTTTTATATTAAAAGGTTCCGCTTTGCAATGTCGGTGTGGCACAAAAAATATTATCTTTGTATGTAAGAGTTATTGACACCACATTGTATATTATGGAAAACACGACTATTCTTCAACGTTTGGCGGCGCTGCGTGAGGTGTTGCGCCGTGAGCATCTCGACGCCTTCATCTTCCCCAGCTCCGATCCCCACAACAGTGAATATACGCCCGCACGCTGGAAGGGCCGCGAGTGGATCAGTGGTTTCAACGGTTCGGCAGGTACCGCCGTGGTGACCTTGGACAAGGCTGCGTTGTGGACCGACAGCCGCTATTTCCTCGCTGCCGCCGAACAGCTCGACGGGACTTCCTTCCAACTGATGAAGCTCAAGGTCAAGGGCACGCCGACCATCGCGGAGTGGCTCGGCAGCGAGCTCGGCGACAAGAACGCACAGGTGGGCATCGACGGCATGTGCTGCAACACCCAGACAGTGGAGGCGCTCATCCATGACCTGCGCCAGCAGGGCGGCATCACCATGCGCACCAATTTCGACCCGCTGAACGAGATTTGGGGCGACCGCCCGGCCATTCCCGACGACAAAATAACGGTTCACCCCATGGAATACGCCGGTGAGGACACCAAGTCGAAGATAGCGCGCCTGCGCCGTGCCCTCCGCGACGTCCATGCCGACGGCATCCTCGTCTCGGCCCTCGACGATGTAGCCTGGCTCCTCAACCTCCGGGGCAGCGACGTGCACTGCAACCCTGTTTTCGTGGCCTACGTCCTCGTCAGCTCGGAAAGGGTGACACTCTATGTCAACAAGAAGAAGATAACGCTGCGCACCGAGGTCTACCTGGCCTCGCAGGGGGTCAGCATCGCCGACTACGACAAGATTGGCGAGGGACTCCGCGACTACTTCGAATACAACATTCTCCTCGACCCCACCGAGACATCTTACACATTATATAATATAGCAGCGCGCGGCGACCGCCGTCACGTCAAGGAGATTGTGCGCCTCGCCTCACCCGTGCCGGCCATGAAAGCCGTGAAGAACGCCACAGAGATAGCCGGCTTCCGCAACGCCATGGTCAAAGACGGTATCGCACTGGTGAAGTTCCTGCGCTGGCTCAAGCCTGCTGTCGCCCAAGGCGGGCAGACGGAGATGAGCATAGACAAGAAGCTGACGTCCCTGCGTGCCGAGCAGCCACTCTTCCGCGACATCAGCTTTGACACCATCGCTGGCTACGGTCCCCACGGTGCCATCGTCCACTACGAGGCCACACCTGAGACCGACGCCCCTCTCGAAGCCCATGGTCTGCTGCTCCTCGACAGCGGCGCACAGTATGAGGACGGCACCACAGACATCACACGCACCATCGCCCTGGGACCTGTCACCGAGGAGGAGCGCCATGTCTACACCCTCGTGCTGAAAGGACATATCCAACTGGAGCTGGCCAAGTTCCCCGACGGCGCTTCAGGTACTCAGATCGACGCCCTGGCCCGCGAGGCAATGTGGCGTGAGGGCTACAACTTCCTCCATGGCACCGGCCACGGCGTTGGCTCCTACCTCAACGTCCATGAGGGTCCTCACCAGATACGCATGGAGTATATGCCTGCCCCACTCCACGCCGGCATGACGGTCACCGACGAGCCCGGACTCTACCTCGTCGGGAAGTTTGGCGTGCGCATCGAGAACACACTGCTCATCACGCCCTATCGGTCAACAGACTTCGGCGATTTCCTGCAGATGGACGCTCTGACCCTCTGCCCCATCGACACCGACCCCATCGACACGTCCATGCTCACGGCGGAGGAGCGCGACTGGCTCAACGCCTACCACCGGCATGTCTACGACGTCCTGGCCCCGCAGCTCACCGACAGCGAGGATGTGGCATGGCTCAAGGAAGCGACAAAGGAGATATGACTAAGCGTCAGAACAGAAGTCTAAGCAACTTCACTGAAACTCTTCTTGCGCATGCCATTGCTTCGGTGAGTAAAAAGCCAGATATACCAAACGATGTTACAATGGCAGCAATCAACGAGGCTCGCTCCAATGACAATTTGGAAACATTAGATTTGGACCATTTCGATGATTACGTAAGGAATCTCTAAAGATGGAAATAAAGCAAACAACCCAATTCAAAAGAGATTTAAAACGCTATAAAAGGTAAAAAAGAACATAGATTATAGCCTTATGGCAGTCTTGTCATCTCCTCTACACCGGATCGACATCGAAGAATACCTGCACAGAGCGGTAGCAGGGCTGTGACAATATCCCGTCACGCACCTTATAGAGTGCGTGGCGGGTTTTCTTTTGGTCGATGCCGAGTTCTAACTTCAACACTATCTTTCTAATAAACAGCGTCTTCACCCGCGCCACTGCCGGCTTGTCAGGTCCGAGGACTCTGTCAGCGAAGACATGGCGCAAGGCAGCGCCCATCTCCTGGGCCGCCATCTCCACGACGCCCTCGGTCTTATGCCGGAGAAAGATATAGACAAGGTGGAAGAACGGAGGATAGTGGAACATGCCGCGCTCCACGAGCTGGTCGCGGTAGAAGGCCATGTAGTCGTTGTGGACGACCTGCGAGATGACGGGGAGCTGCGGGCTCTTCGTCTGGAGAATGACGAGACCGCGCTGGCCTTTGCGCCCGGCACGCCCTGCCACCTGACTCATCATCATAAAGGCATGCTCGTAGGCCCGGAAGTCGGGGTAGTTGAGCATGGCATCGGCATCGAGGATACCGACCACGGCAACATTATCAAAGTCAAGGCCCTTGCTAATCATCTGCGTGCCGATGAGGACATTGGTCTTGCCGCGCCCGAAGTCGCCGATAAGCCGCTCGTAAGCCCCGCGCGTTCGGGTGGTGTCGAGGTCCATACGTGCCACACGCGCCTCGGGAAAGGTGGCGCGCACCAGGTCCTCTATCTTCTCCGTTCCGAAACCACGGTCGGAGAGGTGCGGGTTGCCGCAGTTGGGGCAGGCCGACGGGACGGGCATGGTGAACCCGCAATAGTGGCAGGTCAGCAGGTTCAAACGCTTATGATAGGTCAGCGAGACATCGCAGTTCTGGCACTTCGGCGTCCACCCGCAGACAGAACAGGACAGCACCGGGGCAAAGCCACGGCGGTTCTGGAAGAGGATGACCTGCTTGCCGGCTGCCAAGGCCGCACGCATAGCCGCGAGGAGGCGGGGCGAGAACGGGCCCGTCATCATACGGCGGTGGCGCAGGTCTTTGATATCGACGACGTCAATCTCCGGGAGCTGGATGTCCTTGAAGCGGTGGGTGAGGGTGACAAGCCCGTATTTCCCCGTCTGCGCGTTGTAATAGCTCTCCAAAGAGGGTGTCGCCGTGCCCAGGAGCGTCTTGGCCCCGTACATCTGTGCCTGGACGATGGCCGCGCTGCGGGCGTGGTAGCGGGGTGCGGGGTCCTGCTGCTTGAAACTCGTCTCATGCTCCTCGTCGATGATGACGAGGCCGAGCCTGCGGAAAGGCAGGAAGACAGCACTGCGGGCACCGAGGATGACATCGTAGGGATGGTTGGAGAGCTGGCGCTGCCACATCTCCGTGCGCTCGCTGTCGCTGTAGCGGGAGTGGTAGATGCCGAGCCGGGAACCGAAGACGCGTTGCAGGCGCTCTGTCATCTGCACCGTGAGGGCTATCTCGGGAAGGAGGTAGAGCACTTGCTGACCGCGACGGATAGTCTCCTCGATGAGATGAATATAGATTTCCGTCTTTCCGCTCGACGTCACGCCATGCAACAGCACGACGGCATGTGCTTCCCAACCCTTGCGGATGCCGTCGAAGGCCTTCAGCTGCTCCTGGCTCAGCGGCTGTATGCGCTCGGGATGACTCTCGCCACCGGTGTTGACACGTCCCACCTCACGCTCGTAAGTCTGTAGGAACCCACCGTCGACAAGATGCTTGACGATGGCCGACGTGCTGTGCGACTCGTTGAGGAGTGCCTCACGCGTGATGTCTGCTCCCGACATCGTGAGGAAGACGCTGAAGACCTGCTGCTGGCGGGGCATGCGCCGCAACAGCTCCAGGGCGATGTTGCGGCCCTCGGGCGTGGAGAACTTCTCCGGCAGGCGAAGGCAGGTCTCCGTCTTGGGCCGATACCCCGTCTCAGCCTTCAGACCGGCGGGAAGGGCGGCATTCATGACATCACCCAATGGCGACATATAATAGAAAGCCATCCAGCGCCACAGCCGCATCTGCTCGGGCAGAAGGACGGGAGCGGTGTCGAGGAGACTCAGCACCTCACGAATCTTGTCGTCGCTGAGGTCGGGCTTGTCGTCATGGATACGCAGGGAGATGGCACAATAGGTCTTGGTCTTGCCAAAAGGCACGAGCAGGCGCATACCCATGCCACTGCCACCGGTCAGGGTGAGCACCTGGGCAGCCACGGCATCACTGACAGCATAGGTGTAGCTGTCGTTGAGGGGTAAGGGTAATATCACGTCTACGTATCTCATAGTTATTCCAAGTTATCAATGTTGCGCATCAGCCCGTCGTATTTGGCCCGCTTGACGGCCGACCCTTTGAAGAGTCGCCGGTAGTCGTCGACGGAGAGATGGTGCCATTTCTCACGCGTCATCGCCAACAGCTCGTCCTTGGGCTGCAGCTCGGGAGTGTCGTTGGGTTTGGCAAAACGGTTCCACGGGCAGGCCTGCTGACAGCGGTCGCAGCCGTAGAAGGTGTCGCCCATCGCAGCCTTGGCTTCTTCGGAGAGGGCACCGCGGTTCTCTATCGTCTGATAGGACAGACAGCGCGCGGCATCGAAATAGCCCACGCTGGCATACGGGCCGTCGCCGTCACCTTTGCCCTCGGACAGTGTGATAGCCTTTGTCGGACAGGCGTCGACACATTTGTGGCAACGGCCACAGCGGCTCGCCATCGGCGCGTCGGGCGGCAGTTCGATGTCGAGGAATAGCTCACCGAGGAAGAACATGCTTCCGGCAAAGGGGATGATGAGCTGGTGGTTGCGGCCTATCCACCCCAGACCGGCCTCCACAGCCCAGTAGCGCTCCAAGACGGGACCGGTGTCGACGAAGACTCGGTAGCGGGTATCGTCGGGGGCGTCGACGCCCTCCTGCTCCAGACAGTAAGCGGCGAGCTGGCGCAGCTTCTTCTTCACGATGTCGTGGTAGTCGAGGCCGAGGGCATAGGCCGAAATCTGAGGCTCGCCATCGGGGATATGCTTCGCAGGAGCGTAGTTGAGGGCCACGGAGACAATGGTCTTCAGCCCAGGCATGAGCAGGCGTGGGTCCAGACGCTTGTCGAGGTAGTTGGCCATATACGCCATATCGGCGTTGCCACCCTGGGCCAGCCACTGCCGCAGCCGAGACTCCATGGCGGCGCTGACGTGTCCGGCGCGGGCAAAGCCACAAGCAGAAAAGCCGAGACGCGACGCCTCGGCTCTAATAAGTTCTTTATTCAAACGTTTTGAACTCATATCCTTGTTCTATCAGCCACTCTATACTCTCCGGCAACGCCGTCTTCAACTTGTCGATGGCCTTGAGAGAGTCGTGGAAGGTGATGATGGACCCGTTGCGGGCATAGCGCTTGACATTTTTGACAACGCCCTGGGCGGTCATCCATTTGGAGTAGTCGCGCGTCACCAGGTCCCACATGATAATCTTGTAGTAGCGGTTCACCCACCAGTAGACGTCGGACTTCATCCATCCGTGGGGTGGCCGGAAAAGATGGGCCTTGATGAGCTCGTTGGCCATGCTCACGTCCTGACCGTAGGTGATGGCCATGTGCTTGAGCGAGCCGAGATGGTGGAAGGTGTGGTTGCCGACCTGATGGCCTTCCGCCACGATGCGGTTGTAGAGGTCATGATATCGCAGCACATTCTCGCCGACCATGAAGAAGGTGGCTTTGACGCCATACTTCTTCAGGGTGTCGAGGATGAACGGCGTGGACTCAGGGATGGGTCCGTCGTCGAAGGTGAGATAGACGGAGTGGTCGTGCTTGTCCATGCGCCACGTTGCCTTGGGATAGATCCAGCGCAGCCACTTCGCAGGTTGTTCTATAAACATCTTATTTTCCCATGGGCTGTCCGCCCTGACCGATGTAGCGTCTGTAGAGCTGCTCAATCTGGGTGCGCTGGCGTGCAGCGAGCGACTTGCTGACGAGCTCCGTGACGTCAGCGACCTGGTTCATCACCGTCAGCTGAATCATCAGGTCTCGGTTGGACTGCTGGAACCGGATACCGTCGAGGCTGAGGTAGTACTCCACGTACTGGTCGGCACTCTTCCACACGGCATTGATGCACTTCATGGCGTCGGTCTTGTCACCCAACAGGGCGTAGGCCTTGGCCAGGTCGGCACCTCCCGACATATAGTTCATCGGCACATTATAAGTAGGTATCTCCTTGGCGGCCTTTGCCAGTACCTTGCGGGCCTTCTCGGTCTTGCCCTCTGCGATGAGGTGGAGAGCCAGGGTGGCGAAGAGGCGGCGGTGGGTGTAGCACATGCGCATCACGGTCTCGTCGATATACAGACCGCGCGTCGACAAGCCACCATACTTATACCGGAACATCATGTTGCGGTAAGTCTTCTCCGTGTCGAAGTTCTTAGCACCGGGCTTGTTCGTGGTGAACGGCGTGATGCGGTTGGCAAGACCTTCCTGCACGAAGTTGTCACCGAGGTTCATGAAGTTTTCCTCACCCACGGTGATGGCGACATAGAGCGGACGCGTCCAGTTGCACTGAGAAATCATCTCAAGCATCATGAGGTCGTTCTTATACAGCGCGGTCTTACCGGCCAAGGAGATGACCATACGGTCGGGGATAGTGTCGGCAGCCATCATCATGCCACTCCTCTTCACGGCATTCTTGTCGATGGTGACATAGACGGTGTCGGTGGGGATGACATGCATGTCGGCATCCTTGGAGCGCACCCAGTATTTCATGATGTTCTTCAGCTCGAAGGGATTGTCACCGAACTGTGCCTTGGCCTGTGCAGGATTCTCCTTGTAGAACTGGAGGACCTGCGACTTCAGACTGGGCTGCACCTCTACATACTCGTTGGTTCCCGAGCAGTAGTCGAGACGCGGCCAGGAGATAGGCACTGACGGCGAGTTGTAAGCCGGGCGCTTCATCTGGTCGATATACCAGTCGGTCTGGAGGTAGGAGAGGTTGCAGACACGTGTGTCGGTGCGCACGCCCTCGGTCTCCTGGTTGTACCAGAGCGGGAAGGTATCGTTGTCGCCATTGGTGAAGATGATAGGATTGCCCTTGTCCTGCATCGTCATGAGGTAGTTCTGACCGAAGTCACGGCAGGTGTAACGGCCTGAGCGGTCGTGGTCGTCCCAGGTCTGGCTGACCATCTGGATAGGTACGAGCAGGCAGAGGACGGCGACGAGAGCCGTAACGGCGACGTTGCTGACCTTGAGGTGCTTCTTCAGCAGGTCGATGATGGCGGCCACACCCATGCCACACCAGATGGCGAAAGCATAGAAGGAACCAGCGTAGGCGTAGTCACGCTCACGCGGCTGTACCGGCGTCTGGTTGAGGTAGACGACGATGGCCAAACCTGTCATGAAGAAGAGGAAGAAGACGACCCAGAACTGGCGGATGCCTCGGCGTCCACGGAAAGCCTGCCAGAAGAGGCCGATGAGACCGAGGATGAGCGGCATGCAGTAGAAGACGTTATGTCCTTTGTTGCCATTGGGGTTGGTGACGGGGTCGTAGGCCTTGAGCTCGTCGGGGAGCTTGCTCTGGTCGCCGAGACGGGCGTCGTCGAGGAACTTGAAACCGGTAATCCAGTTGCCGTGCTCAAGCTCGCCCTGACCTTGGATGTCGTTCTGACGGCCCGCGAAGTTCCACATGAAGTAGCGCCAGTACATGAAGTTGCACTGGTAGGAGAAGAAGAAGCGCAGGTTCTCGAGCTGTGTCGGCATCTTCACCGTCATCTGCTCGCCGCAACGGTCGTAGGGAATGTCCGTACCGTCGACGCCACCCATCCAAGACTCATAGTCCTGGGCATGGGCCTGGTCATACATGCGCGGGAAGAACATGTTCTGCGCATACACATATTTATTCTTATGTGTGACGACGAAATAAGAGTCTTTCTCGTTCTTGGAGGCTTTCTCCTTCCGGCTGTAGACGGGAGCTCCCTCGTCCATGACGGGGCGGCACATGTCGCCATCCTGCTGGAGCTTGAGCTGTGAGGTGTAGGCCTGTCCGTAGAAGAGCGGACGGTCGCCATACTGGTCACGGCTGAGATAGGAGCCCAAGGTGAAGATGTCCTCAGGGGAGTTCTGGTCCATCGGCGGGTTGGCCACAGAGCGGATGACGATGAGGGCATAGCTGGAATAGCCTATCATCAGCATGAGCATGCACAGCAGAACGGTGTTCTTGAAGCGCGAGGTGACAAGATACACCTTCTTCTTCTCCACGACTTTCTTGCGGTTGAGGAGATAGGCGGCGATGGCCAGGACGACGATGCCGATGGCTACTGCCGACCATCCATAGCCATAGAAGGGGATACCGATGAGGGCGAAGGAGAGGAGGAAGGAGATGTTCTCACGCTTCTTGCTCTGTCCGATATAGCTCTCGTAGATAGCCCAGAGCGTGCAGCCCACAAGGCAGACGATATAGATGATAAGACCTGTGTTGAAAGGCAGGCCGAGGGTGTTGACAAAGAACAGCTCAAACCATCCGCCCACAGTCACGATGCCGGGGATGACGCCATAGAGGACGGCAGCCACGATGACAAAGGAGATGAGGAGCGCCACAAGGGACCCCTTAGTCTCGACATTGGGGAAACGGCGGTAGCAGTAGACGAGGACGATGGCGGGGAGGCACAGCAGGTTGAGCAGGTGCACACCGATGGCCAGGCCTGTCATATAGAATATCAGCACGAGCCAGCGGTCGCTGTGAGGCTCGTCGGCATGGTCTTCCCATTTCAGGATAAGCCAGAAGACGATGGCTGTGAAGGCCGAAGAATAGGCATAGACCTCACCCTCGACAGCGGAAAACCAGAACGTGTCACTCCACGTGTAGATAAGGGCGCCGACCATACCGCTGGCCTCGATGGCGATGAGCTTGCCAAGGGTCAGGGAGTCCCAGTCCTTGAGGATGAGCTTGCGCGTGAGATGCGTGATGGTCCAGAAAAGGAAGAGAATCGTAGTGGCCGAGAGCAGGGCCGACATGGTGTTGACCATGCGTGCCACCTGCGAGGGGTCGCTGGCGAAATGGCTGAAGAGATTGGCCGTGAGCATGAAGAAAGGTGCCCCTGGCGGGTGACCGATTTCAAGCTTGTAGCCTGTTGTGATAAACTCAGGACAGTCCCAGAAAGAGGCTGTCGGCTCAATGGTAGACACATAGGTGAAGGCAGCGATGGCAAAGGCCACCCAGCCTAAGATAGTGTCTACTAAGCGATACTGTTTCATCTGTTGACAGGAATAAATAATGTGTTATCGATAACTTTTTACTGCAATACCTTGCAAAGGTACTGCAAACAAGCGACATGACAAAGAAAAGCCCCGCCTTTTCGGCTTTTTTCAAAGAAAAATACCAACTTTGCGAGGGAAAGAGCTATATCAGATGACCAGGCTAACTCCCGCCATCAAGACGATATATCTTAGCAGCTTTCCGATAGTGATACTTGTCACGGTGATAAAGATGTTGGCGCGCATCAGACCTAAGCAGATGGTGATGGCGGAACCGATGATGGGCAGGAAAGCAAAGAAGCCCATCCAGGCACCACGACCGGCCATGAAACGCTGGGCGCGGTCAAGGTCTTTCTTCTTGACATGGAGGTATCTCTCTATCCACTCCAGTTTGCCCAAGCGCCCTACCCCATAGTTGAACATCGAGCCCAAGACGTTGCCGATGGTGCCGTAGATGATGAGGGGCTCAGTCTTCAGCCCTGCTGCTAAGAGCCCTAACATCACGGCCTCACTGGAGAACGGGAAGAAGCTGCCGGCAAGAAATGCCGCCACCAACATGCCCCAATAGCCATAGTTGATTAAGATGTCTGTCATCACTTCAGAACTTAAGGCGCAAGGGTGATATTGAAAATTGTCAGGCCCAACGCTGCCACCTCGAAGACGATGAAGGCAATGCCACTGAGCCGGGAGTGCGTCAGGGCTAAGAAATGGCCGATGAGCGGTGCCGTGAGCACGATGGCCATGCCCATGAGACAGTCGAAGAGCTGGGGCTGAACGAGTGCAAGCAGGAAGCAGAAACCGTCGATGGTCATAAACATCTCGTAGATAAGACGGATACGGATACGGTCCTGATAGCTGTAGAGGATGAAATGGATAGCACCCGTGAGCGCTGCCACCAGCACGAAGGCGAAGGTCAGCCACTGATGGATGCCGATGCCCGACAGATCGAAGGGAGTGGTGAAACGCACCACACTGAGGAAATGCGCACCGAGCCACGACACATTGCCCTCATAGAGTAACCATACCAACACGAGCCAGTAGGGCGTGAGAAGCCCCAAGAGCGACGACATGAAAGTGCGGGGACTGAAGGATATCACGCACACGGCCATGAGAATCCACAGCAGCGGCACAAAGAGCAACATCTGCGGGAAGACGACGCTGCCAATACCCAAAGACAGAAAGGCATAGAACGTCCAGCCCGAGGCCCGCGGATCCTGGTAGCTGCGCAGGATGAGGAGCAGGAAGCCTATCATCGTGAGCTGGACAGCGGCAACATCAAGGGAACGGAACAGAAACAGCGACATCGTCGTCATGACCAGAAAGGAGCATGACACCATGCGCGAATAGATGCGGATGAGGGCATAGTAGTTGTTAAGCTCCGCCATCATCACCGTAGAGACGAGGAGCATGGCAAAATTAAGCCACAGACCATGGGTGACGAGGCCGGCGGCCGACGTCACCACAAGACCGTAGGCAGCCGTGATGGGCAAGGCCCACCGCGACTGCGCTATATGTTTCTGAAAATTGTTCACTATAAATCCTGCCCGATGTCGCGACGATAGTATTTGCCTTCAAACTCTATTTCGGTGGCACCCTCCATGCTCTTCTGCAGAGCCTCATCCTTATCCTTGCCATAGGAAGTCACGGCGAGGACGCGACCGCCGTTGGTGACAAGCTGTCCGTCCTTCATCGCTGTTCCGGAATGGAAAACGATGCTGCCAGGGATATTGTCGGCGCCCGTGATGGGGAAGCCCTTCTTATAGCCTACAGGATAACCGCCGGAGACGAGCATGACACAGACAGCGGAACGGTCGTCGAAGACGATGTCACGCTTGTCAAGGTCGCCGTTGGCAACGCCCTCGAAGAGGTCGACGATGTCGCTCTTCAGACGTGGCATGACGACTTCCGTCTCCGGGTCGCCCATACGGCAGTTGTATTCGATGACCATTGGGTCGCCAGCGACATTGATGAGTCCGAAGAAGATAAAACCTTTGTAGTCAAGGCCTTCCTCAGCAAGACCGTCGACGGTAGGCTTGATGATGCGGTCCTCGACCTTCTGCATCCACTCCTTGGTAGCGAAGGAGACGGGGGAGACGGAGCCCATACCGCCGGTGTTCAGACCGGTGTCGTGCTCACCGATACGCTTGTAGTCCTTAGCTTCAGGAAGAATCTTATAGTGCTTGCCATCAGTGAGGACGAAGACGGAGCACTCGATACCAGAGAGGAACTCCTCGATGACGACCTTAGCAGAAGCGTCACCGAACATGCCGCCAAGCATCTCCTTGAACTCCTCCTTGGCAGCCTCCAAGGTCGGGACGATGAGCACACCCTTGCCAGCTGCCAGGCCGTCGGCCTTGAGGACATAGGGCGCCTTCAGCGTCTCCAAGAACTTCAGGCCCTCCTCCACGGTGGTACCGTCGAAAGTCTCGTAAGCGGCCGTAGGGATGCCGTGACGCTTCATGAAACCTTTGGCAAAGTCCTTGCTGCCCTCAAGCTCGGCACCAGCCTTGGAAGGACCGATGACAGGGATGGAGGCTGTGCGCGCATCGGCCTTGAAAGCATCGTAGACACCCTTGACGAGCGGATCCTCAGGACCCACGACCACCATGTCGATGTTGTTGGCAGCGGCAAAATCCTTCTGCGCCTCAAAGTCGTCAACACCGATGGCGACATTCTCACCAACCTGTGCTGTGCCGGGATTGCCCGGAGCGATAAACAGTTTCTCGCACTTTGCGCTCTGCGCAATCTTCCAAGCCAAAGCGTGCTCACGCCCGCCGGAACCCAATAGTAATATTTTCATATCTCGCTTAACAAAAATAGAGTACCCTATAAAAAACTATGCAAAGATACAAATGTTTTCCTATAGGGCAAATGAATAGCGCGGATATTTTCAAAAAAAGGCGCCTGACGCCGGATGGTGATAGCTGTCCGGGCGCCAGGCGCTGAGAGAAGGGTTGAGATAAAGATATTAAATGTCGAGTAATGTCACTGTAGCGCGGAAGTAAGCCTTTGAAGCCTCCGGGTTCCACATCATCTGACCGCCCACAGGCAGTGTGTACTTGCCAATCTTCAGCTTATAGGTAGCGCCGAGACGGACGTCGTTCACGCCAGCATGCTTGCCATAGAGGTTGTTGTTCATGCCATACTTCTTGTCATAAGGATTCAGCGCGAAAGCAGCGCCTACAGAAGCATCCACATTCCAGTTCTCGTCCTCATAGAGACGATAAGCTGCCTGCACGAAGGTAGAGTACACGTTTTGGGCAATGCCTTTGTCGACAATTTCTCCTTGACGCTGACCTTCTGGGAGAGGTACATTATTTTGACCATAGCGTGCAAGCTCACCACGGTCACGACCCTGGACGAGGGTAGCCCATGTCAACGTCAATGGGAAGTTGCACATCGGCTTGAAGTCATAGCTGATAGCCACATCGGTCAGGTGAGAGGTGCGGTCGGCAGCCCATGTGAAATACTTGCCGTTGCCGGGGATACCCTCGGAGAAGTTCCACAGATCCCATACAGCAAGGTTGAAACCGCTGTGGTTAAAGTTGAAGTATACATCAGCCTCCTTATAGTCACCGTCGGTAGACATACCGCCCCACAAGCCAAACTTGAAGTGGCCGTTGTTGTCGGAGATAGAGACATCGTTGTTGAAGATAAGACCGTTACCGACCTCCAAGCCACGCCAGAGGTGTGAGGTCTCGAGACTGGCATTCTCGTGTAACTTCTGAGCCTGGGCGGGGACTGCAGCCATGCCAAGAAGGCAGAGAGCTGCTAAGAAAAACTTTTTCATAGGTAGATGATAATTGAAGTGGAAAGGAGAGAGCCCCGGAAAGGCGCTGTATAACCTACATCATGAGATTCCAGGACTCCCAGAAAAAATAAGGTAGATGGTTGCCGTTTAGCAGAGACCGAAGGCCTTGCCTACGAAGGCAGCGATGATGGCGCCGCAGATAGGACCGAAGACAGGCACCCAAGAGTAGCCCCAGCCACTGTCACGCTTGTGAGCCATCGGCAGGATAGCATGAGCGACACGCGGTGAGAGGTCACGGGCAGGGTTCATAGCGTATCCGGTAGGACCGCCGAGCGACATACCCAAGGAGACGATGACGGCAGTGATAGGCCATGCGCTGACAGCACCGACATTGGCGACGTTGTCACCATAGTGACCGGTACCGATGATCATCATCAGCAGCACGAAGGTAGCGACAAGCTCAGTAAAGAAGTTGGCAGCCTTGTGATCGATAGCCGGCATGGTGCAGTAAGTACCAAGCACAGCTTCCTTGTCCTCTGTGATGTTGAAGTGGTCGCGATAGACGAGCCATACCAGGACGGCGCCCAAGAAACCACCAAGCATCTGAGCTACGATATAACCGATGACGCTTGTTGCCAAAGGAGCGGTGACACCAGCGTTAGCCAGGAAGGTACCGAAGCCGCCTGTGCAAGCCAGACCGATGGTGACAGCAGGGTTGAGGTGGGCACCACTCTCGTGAGCCACGAAGACACCGGACATCACGGCGAGACCCCATCCAAAGGCGATGACGACCCAACCGGCGCCCTGAGCCTTACTCTTGTTAAGATTACATGCGGCGCAAACGCCGTCACCCATGAGAACGAGAATGAGTGTGCCGAGGAATTCAAGGGCACAAAGATGCATTAATACTGGATCCATAATAGTTTTAGTTTAAAGATTTATCAATAATAAAGGTTAGGGGAATCGGTATCGGTAGAATAGGATAATAGGATAGGACTTCACAGTTGGTATCCTATTATCCTCTGTATTCTACGTCAATTCTAACAATTCCCAAAATGAGTTACTTTTTTGTCAGGGTTCTGCTGATAGCCTCAGCCCAACCCTTCTTGGCTTCCTCAATCTCCGGGCTGTCCTTGACAGGCTCGAAGGTGCGCTCCACCTGCCACTGTTTCTTCAGCTCGTCGATATTCTCCCAGAAGCCGACAGCCAGGCCGGCGAGGTAAGCAGCGCCAAGGGCTGTAGTCTCTGTGATCTTCGGACGTACGACGTTGATGCCGAGGAGGTTGGCCTGGAACTGCATGAGCAGGTTGTTGCGGGAAGCACCACCGTCAACCTTGAGCTCTGTCAGCGGAGCATTCATATCCTTAGCCATAGCCTGGGCGATGTCGTAGGTCTGGAAGGCAATGCCGTCGAGGGCTGCACGGGCGATATGAGCGCGTGTGGTGCCGCGGGTGATACCGCAGATGAGGCCGCGGGCATATGGATCCCAGTAAGGAGCAGCCAGACCGGTGAGGGCCGGAACGAAATAGACACCGCCGCTGTCAGGGACGGTAGAGGCCAGTTCCTCTATCTCACTGCTGCTCTTGATAAATCCGAGGCCGTCACGTATCCACTGCACGACGCTGCCGCCGACGTAGATAGAGCCCTCGAGGGCGTAGTTGACCTTATCACCTATCTTCCACGCTACCGTGGTGAGGAGGTTGTTCTTGGAGAGCACGGGCTTCTCGCCGACGTTCAGCATAACGAAGCAACCAGTGCCGTAGGTGTTCTTGATGGAACCCGGCTCGATACATATCTGACCGAAGAGGGCGGCCTGCTGGTCACCGGCAACACCGGCGATAGGCACCTCATGGGCGAAGATAGTGGTCTTGGTGTGAGCCATAACCTCTGAGCTGCTCTTCACCTCAGGCATCATAGAGCGAGGAATGTCAAGAAGCTTCAACAGGTCGTCATCCCACTGCAGGGTGTTGATATTGAAGAGCATGGTACGGGAAGCGTTGGTGACATCGGTGACATGGGCTGTACCGCGTGTCAGGCGCCAGATGAGCCAGGAGTCGACATTACCGAAGCGCAGCTTGCCCATCTCTGCACGCTTGCGGGCACCGGGGACATTATCGAGAATCCATTTAATCTTTGTACCGGAGAAGTAGGCGTCGATGATAAGACCTGTCTTCTCGCGAACCTTATCGACGAGACCCTGAGCCTTCAGCTTGTCGCAGTACTCGGCCGTACGGCGATCCTGCCAGACGATGGCGTGGTAGATAGGCTCCTCGGTGTCGATATCCCATACGATGGTGGTCTCACGCTGGTTGGTGATACCGATGGCGGCGATATCCTTACCGTTGATGTCTATCTGCGTGATTGCCTCGGCGATGACGCTGGCCTCACTCGACCAAATCTCGTTGGCGTCATGCTCCACCCATCCGGGTTTGGGGAAGTACTGTGTGAACTCTTTCTGTGCTACTGAGCAGATTTGTCCATTGTGATCGAAGACGATGGCTCTGGAGCTCGTCGTTCCCTGGTCGAGGGCCAGGATGTACTTTTTCTCGTCCATAGTTTTGTTGGTTTTAAAGGTTGTATAAATCGTTTTCTATTATAACTCTCTCGTGGGGAAGTTATTGCCTCATTTGTTAGAATTATTCATGTTGAGGACTTTAGTCTCGTCGACATCGAGGGCGTCGGCGATGATGGAGATAGGATTCTCTACGGGATAGCCCGTCGACATCTCTATCTGCCACTTACAGGTCTCACAGTCCGTAGACACGCAGTCGGGGTTGACATTCTTGATATTGTCGAAGAGTGGCTTGCCGATGGCCTGTGCCCGCTCATAGTTCTCGCGCTTGAAACCGTAGGTGCCGGCGATGCCGCAGCAGTGGCTCTCAAGGAGTGTCAGCTCCACGCCGGGGATCATGCGCAGCAAGGCCGTAGAGTAGTGCGACCACCCCATCTTCTCCATGTGGCAGGCGAAGTGGTAAGCCACGCGCTTGTGGTAGTCCTTGCGGAAGGCGAGCTTTATCTCGCCGCTCTCTATCTTCTGGTAGAGGAAGCGAGTGGCGAGCATCAGGCTCTGGCGCACCTTGGCGTTGTCAATCTTCAGCAGCTCGGGATATTCGTCGCGCATGGTGAAGGTGCAGGTGGAGCTCGTGGTGAGAATCATGTCACCGTTGGCGACGGCCTTCTCCATGGAGTGGATGTTGAGCTCGCCCTGCTTCTTAGCCTGACCGGGCATGCCGTTGGCGATGAGGGCGACACCGCAGCAGCGCTCCTTCTCCAAGAGACGGACGCCATAGCCGCAGGCGTTCATAATCTTCACAAAGTCCTTACCGAGCTTCGGATAGTTGTAATTGGCGTAGCAGCCGTGGAAGTAGCTCACCTGCTTCTTAAACACTGTCTGCTGGGCGGCCTGGCTCTTAAACCAGGACTCGAAGGTCTTGAAGGAGTAGGACGGGAACTGGCGGTGCTTGTCTATCTTCAGCACGGCGTGCATGATGCTCTTCACCGGGCTCAGCCCTAAGGCGAAGTTGGTGATGGGGGCGAGGCTGTGGGCCAGGGTGCCGACGATGTCGGTGTTGGCCAGAGCCCAGTCGCGGAGGCTGGGTCTATGGGTGCTGTAGTTGATGCGGGCAGCCTGGATGATGTCGGCAATCTTCACACCGTTGGGGCAGGCCACCTCGCAGCGCTTGCAGTTCAGGCAGAGCTTGAGGTTCTCCTCGAAGAAGCGGGTGCCACCATCTTTCAGGCGGTAGCGCTCCATGTCAGGACCACACTGCTTAGGACCCGGATAGTTCGGCTCCACGGCTGCCACAGGGCAGTAGACGGTGCAGATGGTACATTTGAGACACTGTTCAAGCTCGTGTCCGGATATGCTGGAAAGTTGAGTCTTTGCGTTCATAGTAGTATGTTTTTAGCAGCTTCGAGAGCTGTGAGCATGTCCACACCTTCGTGGTCAGCATAGTGGTTGAAGTCATTATCGGCAAGGATGGTACCGACGGCGTAGAGGTTGCTGACGGGACTGCCGTCCTTGATGACATGGAGCTTGTCGTCGGTGACAACAC
The DNA here is from genome assembly GCA_900543585.1 of uncultured Prevotella sp. Taxonomy (GTDB): domain Bacteria; phylum Bacteroidota; class Bacteroidia; order Bacteroidales; family Bacteroidaceae; genus Prevotella. Next base: position 3,430 of record UQRP01000020.1, on the reverse strand, counting down.
CATAGGAGAGGAAGGCCTGGGTGTTGAAGAACTTCGGGTCGTGCCAATCGCCACGATTCTTCGAGGCGTTGACGTCGGCATGGAAGATGGGTTCCCATACTGTCTGATAGTTGCTGGAGAGTCCGCGACTCATAAACGACCCTGTAGCGAGAATGAAGTTGTCGGCCTGAAGGGGCTCCTCGACCATGTTATGGGTATAGACGGCTTTGACGGTGCCACCGTCGATGTCGGCGCGCTCCACGGTGTCGCTGAGGAATACCTCACCACCGAGGTCTGTGAAGCGGCGGCGCAGCTGTTCCTGGATGCGCATGCCACAGCGGGAGGGGTGCATGGTGGCCAGACTCAGCACTGGTGTCTTCACCTGCTCGCGGACGATGGTCTGGGCGATGTCGCCACGGAGTCCGAGGATAGCAGGGATGATGATGGCGTCGGCCTTGGGCAGGGCGTTGAGGGCCGGGGCAAGGTTCATGGCGGCCTCGCGGTTGTCGAGGTAGTTGCCGATGGTGGTGGCGCGGAACTCAGAGGGGCTCTTGCGTGCCTTCGTAAGCTCGGGAGTGGTGAAGGTGCTCACCGTGACATGGGCGCCAAGCTGCTCCAAAGCGGGGCGCAGGAACTCAGTATGGAAGTCGAGGAAGCCCTCGATATTGGCTAAGACAACATCCTTATAAGGCAGTGTCTTGCCGTCTGTCGTGAGCATGCCATCCAAGGAGAGCCAGGTCGGAGCCTGCATACCGATGGGTGAGAGGCGGTAGTGGTTGTAGCTGTCGTCACCGGCGGCGATGATGCCGGCCTCGCTGAGCAACTCCTTAGCCTCGGCGATGGTGCCACGGATGTCGCTGACCTTATGATAAGGATGACCTGCAGGAAGGGAGACGATGGCCTCAAGGGGATTCGTTACCTCCTTGCCCTCAGCATCGTAGCCGAGGAGGTCGAAGGTTCCGGAGTTAAAGAGCAGAGAACTCTGACCAGTTCCAATCACCGCCACCTGTTGATTGGCCTTGGCAAGACGGATGCCGGCGGTAAGGGCGGTGAGACCGCCACCTATTATAATAGTATCGAATTTCATAGTAATGAATAATGTATAGTGTGTAATGTGTAATGTATAGTGTACATCACTATCACTTTAGCTTTTTGTTAATCTACACATTCCTTTATACACTGTCTGCATGAGCTGAGCCTCAGCCAAGGTGTCACCCCATGCGACGGGTTCGAGACCTTTCCAGCGTTCCTGGAGGAAGGCGGCTAAGTCGCCCCGCTCACGCTCCGCGTTGTGGTTGAGTGCACAGAGAACGCCGGCGGCACGGGCCGCACAGAGCTCTGACTGGCAGGTGCCCATACCGACGCGGGTACGGCGGCGCAGGCTGACGAGGTTGTGGACATGGAGCTCGTCGACGGCATATTTCACCTCACCAACGGTGACCTGCTCACATTCGCAGACCAGCGAGCGGTCGAAGACGGTCTTGTCGGCAATCTTCTTCGTGGCGGTGCCATGACGACCGAGCTGCACCTGACGGGTGTAGAAGTCCATAGCGGAGTAGTCGACGGGAGTATCGGGATGTGACGGTTCGATGCTGTTCTCCTCGCTGCCGGGGAGCGGTGTCGTCGCCGTCTCACATTTCTTATCTACACCAAGCTTCTTGCAGGCCAGGTCTGTGGCGACCTCAGCCATCATACGGTAGGTCATCATCTTTCCGCCTGTGATGGTGATGAGACCGGCCAGACCGTCACGTGTCTCATGGTCGAGGAGCACGATGCCACGGCTGATGCTACGGCCCGAGGGGTCGTTGTCGGAAGCCACGAGAGGACGGACGCCGGTGTAGGCGCGGAGGATACGTGTGGTGTTCAGCGACGGTACCATGGCAGCACCCTCTGAGAGCAGGACGTCGACCTCCTGTGCCGTGATGGGCAGGTCGTCAATGGTATCGTAAGGCACGCGGTCGGAGGTGGTGCCGATGACGCAGACGGTGTCGTCGGGGACGAGGATGTCGCCATTACCCGGCTTGCGGCAGCGGTTGATGACCATGTTGTTGACTCTGTGTCCAAAGATGAGGAGCGTTCCCTTGGCGGGGAACATGTTGATGGTGAGTCCGGCGAGCTGTGCCACGAGATGTCCCCAGATGCCGGCGGCATTGATGACAAGGCGTGCTCTGACCTCCTGCTCGGCACCCGTACGGTTGTCGCGAAGGTGTACACCGAGGACGCGGCCATTCTCTATAATAAAAGAGGTCACCTCATGCCAGTTGAGTATCGTGGCCCCGTGACGGCGGGCGTCGACGATGTTGGCGATGGTCAGTCGGAAGGGGTCGATGGATGCATCAGGCACCCGGACGGCACCGATGAGGTCGGGGTTGACGGCGGGCTCGATGCGCTTGGCCTCCTCAGGGTCTATGGCGTCGGCACGGATGCCAGCCTTATGGCAGGCCTCAATGAATGTTTTCTGGTAACTCAGGTCATCTTCCGGCAACGTGATGAACAGACCGTCGGTAGGGTCTACACAGTGTCGGGCGATACGCCTGAGGATGGTGTTCTCCTTGATACACTCTGATGCCGACTCACCATCGGTGACAGCATAACGTGCACCGGAATGCAGCAGACCATGGTTACGGCCCGTAGCACCATTGGTGAAGTCTTTCTTCTCTACCAACAGCACCTTCAGACCACGCATGGCGCAGTCGCGGGCCGTTCCCGCTCCGGTAATACCACCACCTATGATGATGACATCATATTCCTGGCTTGAGATTCCTGTTTTCATATCTTTTAGTTTTCAGCGTCGTTAATTATCGTTCTCTTCATTGGGGCTATAAGAGAACTGTTGCAAATGTCAACGGAAGTGTTGTATGTGTTTCGATTTACCCAACGTGGTGTTTCGATAACAATCTTTTGTTTCGCTTTGCCTTTCTTTCGCAACAAAGATAGGAAGAATATCAATACGCTCCAACTATTTTAACGCATTTTTGCATCATTATAGAGCCGTTAAGACTGTGTGCGTACAAAATGGGAGAATAGGGGAAGAAAGAAGATTCAGAAGGCCGGAAGAACTTCTGAAGACCAGAAGTCCGGAAGTCCAGTCAAATGTCTTGCTAACGAAAATGGGAACGGCAGACCGCAAAATAAATTAACGTAACATCAACAATCGGTTACATAACATTAATCAATTGTTGACGCACGTCAAACAATTGTCAGCAGTTTGGCTAACAACTGTCAGCAGTTTGGCAAACAATTGTCAGCAGTTTGGCTAACAATTGTCAGCAGTTTGGCTAACAATTGTCAGCAGTTTGGCTAACAACTGTCGGCAGTTTGGCTAACAATTGTCAGCAGTTCGGCTAACAATTGTTTGACGATGTCTCTTGCAAGGGAAAGTACGTAACGGCGATAGAGCACTGACCCCGGAGGGGTCACACCATGAATGACCCCAGGTCGTCGAACGGGC
>UQRP01000019.1 GCA_900543585.1 uncultured Prevotella sp. | reverse complement strand
AACTGCTGAAAGACAACCACATCGACGTGAGGTGGGTGCAGGTGGGCAACGAGACCACACACGGCTTTCTCTGGCCTATCGCACGCGCCGAGGACAACATGGAGAACTATGCCATACTGACCGAGACTGGCTACCAGGCTGTGAAGAGCGTCTATCCCAACGCCAAGGTTATCGTACACCTCGACGGCGGCTGTGATGAGAAACGCTACGATTTCATCTTCGATGGTCTGAAGAAGTATGGCGCACACTGGGATATGATTGGCTTGAGCGTCTATCCCTACTGGGATGTCGTAGCTAAGTTGGAGAAAGACTGGCAGGGCACCGTCCGCGACTTTACCGCCAACATCCGCCATCTCTATGAGAAATATGGCAGCGAATGCATGGTCGTGGAGACCGGGGCCGAAGCCAAGAAGCCTGAAGAGGGCAAGAAAATCATGGCGGCAGTCATCAAAGCCGCTAAGAACGACTGCAACGGCCACTGCCACGGCGTATTCTATTGGGCACCAGAGTTGGAGGGCGATTATCCCTTGGGCGCTTTCCAAAACCACAGACCCACGGCTATCATGGACGCATTCACGGAAAATGCTGTCACCATAGCGAAATAACATTCACGGCATATGCCACGGATATCCGTGACACATGCCAACGAATTCTACGACAAATGCCACAGATATCTATGGCATTTGCCACAGAACTACCAAAAAATGGGCAAAATAAATTTTCTTTGGATACAAAGCTGAACTAAAGGAAATGCACACTCCCACATGAATTACTCAGATATGAAAGAGAATTCATGTGGGATTACTTAGAAACACAAAAAAGCACGCCAGGGGAAACCCCTGACGCGCTTTCTATGAATACAAAAAGAAAATTTATTTCAAACCTTGAACCTGCTTAGCGACCTCATTCGTCGGATCGATAGCTAAGAGCTTTGCAGCCCACTCCTTAGAAGCAACTGTATTGTGCAGCGTGTTGTACTCGTAGACCATCAGGTAGAAGTAAGCCTGCTGCAACATCTGTGTCTCACTGGTGCTCTTCTCAGCCTTAGCCTCTAAAGCAGTAGCGAGCTTCTCATAGTAAGGCTTAGCCAAACCCCTCTTGCTGTCCGGATCAAGGTTAGCATTGATCTGGGCGCGCATGTAGTTGCCATAGTTCTCATAGTTAGGGAACTTCTGAAGCATGTTAGCATACACACCATCAGCCTTCTTGTAAGCCTCGTTAGCACCAGCAGCCTCACCGGCTTTAGCCTTCTTAGCAGCTATATCGATGTAGAGATGACCGAGGTTGTCGAAGTCGTCGAGCGTCTGCTCCTTCTTGCTGTTGATAGACTTCTCCAGATATTCAAGCGACTTATCATAGTCACCCTTAGCATTGTAGGTATCAGAGAGGTCCTTGAGCAGAACGGTCTCAGAGACAAGGGCACCCTTATCATTCTGCAGGGCACTGAGAGCCTGATTATAAGAGTCAATAGCCTTATCGTAGTCCTTGTTCAGTTGCTGAGCAGTACCAAGATAAGTATAGTCATCAGCAGTGATGTGCGCACTGTCGCTCTTGTTGAAAAGGCGGTCAGCATAGTCCAGAGCATTGGCAGCGTCCTTCTTATCAACATAGTTCCAGAAGACGAGACGGTTCCAGCCTGCACGACGAGGGTCCTTAGCCAGACCTGCCTTAGCCACCTCGATACTCTTATCCTTGTTACCGAGGAGGAACTCTGTCATAGCATAGCGTGTGATGTCCTCATCCTCAAGTTTAGAGAGGTCGGAAACCTTATTGAAGTACTGCTCAGCTTTCTCAAAGCGGTTAGGAACATTAGAAGTATAATAGATACGTGCAGCGAGTGCATCAACAGGATAGTCAGGCACCTGCTTACGGAGATCCTCAAGATTAGCGATAGCCTCTTCAGGGCTACGTCCACGGAGAATCATAGCATACTTATAGTAAGCCTCGGGATTCTTGGGGTCGAAGTATTTAGCCTGCTGATAGTTTTCAGCAGCACCGCCGGCGTCATCCTTAGAGACACAGATGTCACCTAAAAGAAGGAAAGCAGGCGCATACTTACTCTTGCTCGCTGTAAGTGCATAGTTGGCAAAAGTCTCAGCATTCTGCAAGTCCTTGTTATTGTAGAAAGCCTTACCTATTGCGACAAGAGCAGCGGCATTCTTCTTGTTATCCTTGTAGAGCTGCTTCACCTGCTTCTCAAAATCAGGACCTTTAGCCTTGATAATCTGAGTAGCCTGTTCAGTGATGGCCTTCGTGTCTTCCTGGGCCAGCGCAGGAGCAGCAGCACCTAAGACGAGGGCTCCTGCCAAAAGATACTTATACAGTTTCATGTCTTAAAATGTTATTTCGTTAATAAGTAGACGAATGTAATCCGTAAAGGTTGCGTTTATTGATTAACATTAACATCACGGATATTGATATTGCCATAGACGGGCAGCAACCCCGACTTCATCATGATGAGCTGTCCCTTCGGTCCCTGCACGAAATGGGCAAAGCCCCAAGGAAGCCCCTGACGAGGGTCATTGAGCAGCGCATAGATGGTACGAATCAAAGGATAGTTACCATTATAGATATAATACTGGTAGGGTTTCCAACTGCTTGCTGCCGTTGCCGGGTGCACCTTGCTGACACTCATGACCCGAATCTTCTTGTTAAACGTAAGGTTAGTGGTGTCACGCTTGTCATTAAGCCAGTTGTTGCCAATAATGCCGATGGCATTAGGATTTTTCTCTACGTATGCTATCACCTCAGAAGTCTTGTTAACCGCCGCCACATTACTGTTGACAATCGGCTTACCTCCAAGGACGGAATCTTCAATGAAATGTACGGTACTCGACTTAGGATTGTCGAAGACCACAGTAATGGTACCACGCTGTGAGCCTTTGCGAAGCTGACTCCACTTCGTGATACGCCCGTTCATGATATTCTTAATATCCTGAACAGAAATCAGGGTGTCGGTATTGTCTTTGTTGACAATAAAAGCCAAGGCATCGTAGGCCACTTTGAAAGACTGTGGCAGATAATGCATAGCTTTCAGGCTGTTAATCTCAGAGGGCCGGAAATCACGGGCCGCGAAAGCCAGCCAGGTCTTCTGGTTTAACAACTGATTGATGGCATCGGACTCACTGGTATATACAGGAGTGACCTTAGCCTGGGGATAGTCATGCTGGAAGACACCTATCTCCTCGTTGATGATAGGACTAAAACTCTCATCAGAGGCGAATGAGATCGCCCCTGATGAGTAAGTGTCTGTCCTACCGTCCTTGCTCTTCTTGTTTCCACCACAAGAAGCGACAAGGACGGAGAATAGTGTTAATCCTACGAAAATGTAAGATGTAAGTTTCATGTTCAAATATTGATGATTACTGCAATCTGAAGGAAACAGGAACGTTGTACTTCACACGTACAGCAGAACCGTTCTGCTTACCAGGAATCCAGTGTGGCATGCCACGTACGACACGCTGAGCCTCACGGTCAAGAGAGGGGTCAACAGAACGTACAACCTGCACGTCGGTGATAGAACCGTCTCTCTCAACGACGAAGGACACCACGACACGACCCTGGACACCGTTCTCCTGAGCGACAACAGGATACTTGATGTTGTTAGCCAGATACTGCATCAGCGCGCCCTGACCACCAGGGAATGAAGGCATCTGCTCCACAACATCGAAGACCTTGTTCTCGACCTCCGGCTTAGGCTCTGCCTTGACAGGCTCGTCAGCGACACGCTGAGTGACCTGCATGACAACACCATTGTCAGAGTTACCCTTGACATCAAGGGCACCGATAGCGGTCTTGGTCTGCATCAACTGGTCCTGAGTCTTCATCTCCTCCTCAGGCTTCACCTCAGCATCCTTCTTGATGACAGGAGCGGTGAACTTGATAGAAGACTTGACTTCCTTGACCACTTCCTTCTTCTGCTCCACCTCGACCTTACGCTTCACCTCAGCCTTCTGTTTCTTGGGCTGGTTGAGAGCGGAGAGCTCGGTGACCTGCTCATTCTTCTGGTGGGCCAGCTGATACTCATCGTAACGCGTCTTAGCCCAGAAGATGATGATGGCAGCAGCAGCGAGGACTGCAATCGTTATAATGGCTTTGAGGTTTCTCTTACCTGTGTTGACACGGAGCTTGTAAGCACCGTATTCCTTATTACGTCCGTCGAATATAAGGTCACACCAGCCATTTCTTGTTAAATCAATTTGTGCCATTTAATTAACCTTTCTTTTAGCTATGTACCTTATAACTTGACATGGTTCTCTTTGAGAAGCTTCAAGTCATTATCATTCATCTTATCAATCACATACTTACCGATAGCGCAGATGGACATCTCATCGAGGACGTCAACCAAGTTCTTATAGCTTGAGTTGTCGCTGGCCTTGATGATAATCGTCAGCGTGCTGATGTGCTTGCCGTCGATATCACCTGCTTTGATGGCAGAAAGGCGCTTGTCGTAGACAGAATCCGGCATCTTCTTCAGAGGGTCAGCCTTCTCCTTGTCCAACTTAGCCTTGGCAGCCATGACATCCTTGGTAGGTGTCGTGCCATCCTCAGTCTCGTGGTTGTAGATCACCGAGCGGATACCCTTGGCACCCCATGTTGTCTTCTTCAGGCACTTGGGATCCTCAGGCTTGATCTGTCCGGCAACATAGTAGAGCTGGTTGTCGGCTGTGCAATAGAATGTCAGTGTATACGACTCCTTTGTCACGGACTTATCCTGATCGGTGATGTTCTTATCGTTACTCGGCATACTCAACTCCATCGTCTGAGGCTTAGCCAAAGAGGTACAGAGCATGAAGAAGGTGATAAGAAGCATCATCATATCAACCATAGGAGTGAAGTCCACACGGACATTCATCTTCTTCTGTTTTGATTTTCCTACTGCCATCTTTTAGTCCTCCTTCTTGTATTGAGTAATCAAGTAGTAACGGTTCTCGTTCATATCCTGCAGCTCACTCATGACCTTCTTAATGACTTTATAAGGAGTCTTGTCGTCAGCCTTGATGGCAATCTTGGCATCAGGGTTGGCGTTATGAGCAGCTTGCACCCAGAGTTGGAACTCGCTCATAGCGGCGTCACCAGTCTTACCCTTTACAGAGTCTGTCGGCACACCGTAGTTTTTGAGCTCAGTAGGTCTTACGGCCTTGTCGAGTGCGAGATAAGCAGTGAGCTTATCCATAGGAACACCCCACATAGGGTCGTCAAGGAAGGTCTTCTCCTGCTTCTTGGTGAGTGTGATGCCGAACTTGTCGGTAACCTCAGCAAGTGCAGTCTGGACATCGGTAGTCTTATCCATGCCCATGAAGATCTTACCGTCATTATTGACGAGTATTGTCAGGACGTTGCTTTCTGGAACCTTGATCTCCGAGACACTGCCAGGCGTGTTGACCTTCACCGGCTCCTGCTTGACGAATGTAGACGTCAGCATGAAGAAAGTCAGAAGAAGGACCATCACGTCAGACATAGGAGTCATGTCTATCCAGACGTCCGCTTTCTTAATTTTTATCTTAGCCATACACTAAAGATTTAAAAGGGTAAAGGCAAAGAAAAATTAAGCTTCGTCAGTGTGGTTAGCTTCGTATGTCTGTGCGATTGTGTAACCTACCTCGTCAAGTGCGTATGTCAGCTTATCAATCTTGTTAGTGTAGAAGTTGTAAGCGATAACGGCGCACCAAGATGTTGCGATACCGAAGGCCGTGTTGACAAGAGCCTCAGAAATACCAGTAGACAGAGCCAGAGAGTCACCGCCGCCACCAGCAGCCAGAGCCTGGAATGAACGAATCATACCGGTCACAGTACCAAGCAGTCCAGTCAGAGTACCGAGGGTAACGATCGTAGCGATGATAGGAAGGTTCATCTGCAGTGTAGGCATCTCGAGCTGAGTAGCCTCCTCGTGAGCCTGCTCAATGCGAGCAACCTTCTGGCTCTTCTTCAGAGAAGCGTTGGCACCGCTCTCCATAGCCTTGTAAGCGTGGAGGGAAGCCAGGACAACGTTAGCGACAGAACCCTGCATCTTGTTGCACAGATCCTCAGCCTTGTTGAAGTCGTTGGCAGCGAGAGCAGCCTTGATGTTGGCCACGAACTTTGTCAGAGAGCCCTTACCGAAAGCGGTCTTCAGAGCGAAGTAGCGCTCGACAGCGAGGCAGAGCACTGTGAGAAGCAGTGTGTGGATGATAGGCACGACATAACCACCCTTGTAGATAGTACCGAAGATGTTAACAGGAGCGTTAGCGTTGTCACCACCCTGGAAGTTAGCGCCATTACCCAGCCAGAGGTTGAAAATGCAGAGGGCTGCAATGAAGCAGAGGACGATGATCCAGAATGCACCTCTAATACCTGTGAAGCCCTGAGACTTCCTTGCAGCCTTGGGGGCTGCGGCTTTTTGTGTAGTTGCCATAATTTTTTGTTTTAATTTTTGGTTATTAATTTATAATTATATCCTTTTTCACAATCGTGCCTTTAAAATCGCACGCAAAGATAGCAACTTTTTATAAGTTATCTTTCTCAGCGCGGATATTTAACACACTTTATTATTTCAGTTTTGCACAAGCTTCCTTGATTCTTCTGAGGGCCTCACGGATGTTGTCGTCGCTGGTGGCATAGCTCATGCGGAAGCCGTCGGGCTCACCGAAAGCATCACCGGCCACCGTGGCCACATGCGCCTCCTGAAGAAGGTAGAGAGCAAAGTCCGTAGAAGTCTTGATGACATAGTCGCCATACTTCTTTCCGAAGAAGCTGGAGCAGAAGGGGAAGAGATAGAAAGCGCCCTGCGGGACGTTGACCTCCAGCCCCGGAATCTCACGGGCCAGGCTGACGATAAGGTCGCGACGGCGCTCAAAAGCCTTGCGCATCTCCTCGACGCAGTCCTGAGAACTTGTATAGGCGGCGAAGGCAGCACGCTGGCTGACATCGCAGGTGCCGCTGGTGTATTGTCCCTGCAGCTTGTTCATACCTTTAATAATCCACTCGGGGGCAGCCACCCATCCTAAACGCCAGCCTGTCATGGCATACGCCTTGCTGACACCATTACAGATGATGGTACGTTCCTTCATGCCGGGATAGGCAGCAATACTGGCACTGAAACCGACATAGTTGATATGCTCGTAGATTTCATCGGAGAGGACAAAGAGGTCGTCGTGGGCCAGCACGACCTTAGCCAGCGCATTGAGCTCGTCCTGGGTATAGACGCTACCCGTAGGATTGCTCGGCGAGCAGAGGATGAGCATCTTTGTCTTCGGGGTGATGGCAGCCTCCAACTGGTCGGGTGTGAGTTTGAAATCATTAGACAGCGGTGTGCGCAGCGTCACAGGAGTGCCGCCAGCGAGTTTCACCATCTGCGGATAGCTTACCCAATAAGGTGCGGGAATGATGACCTCATCGCCGGGATTTACCAGAGCAAGGATAGCATTGCAAACGCCCTGCTTGCCACCGGTGCCGACAATGGTCTCCTGAGGAGCATAGGTCAGATGGTTCTCTTTAGCGAGCTTCTCAGAGATGGCTTTTCGCAGATCCATGTATCCTGGAACAGGAGAATACTTAGAATAGTTCTCGTCAATAGCCTTCTTTCCGGCTTCCTTGATATGGTCCGGAGTCATAAAGTCGGGCTCGCCGACGCTCATGTTGATAACGTCGATACCTTGTGCTTTCATCTCATTGCTTTTCTGCGACATTGCGAGCGTTGCAGAAGGAGCAAACCGATTGAGACGGTCTGATAATTGTGGCATAGTAAATCCGTTTTAGAAACTGTATGCAAAAGTAAGCATTTTATCTTTGAAAACGTAAATATAATGGCTTAAATTATACATTTTCACAAAAATATAATGCAAACTGACTTAAAAATGTATCAATTTTTACTCTTTACAGATGCAAAGTGTGCCCCATGCGGTCACGTTTTGTACGCAGATAGGCGATATCGTATCTGTTGGGTGTCACCTCGATGGGCACATTCTCCACGATTTCCAGCCCGTAGGCCTCCAGCCCCACGCGCTTGGTGGGGTTGTTGGTCATCAGCCGCATCTTATGGACGCCGAGGTGGCGGAGCATCTGGGCACCACAGCCATAGTCGCGCTCATCGGGCTTGAAGCCGAGATGGACGTTGGCATCAACGGTGTCGAAACCCTCCTGCTGAAGCTTGTAAGCTGCAATCTTGTTCATCAGGCCAATGCCGCGACCTTCCTGCTGCATGTAGATGACAACACCTTTACCCTCCTTCTCTATCATCTGCATCGACTTGTGGAGCTGCTCGCCGCAGTCGCAGCGCATGCTGCCAAGGATGTCACCGGTAGCACAGGAAGAGTGGACTCTGACGAGTATCGGCTCGTCCTCTTTCCATTCACCCTTGATGAGGGCCATATGCTCCAACCCATTGGAAGTCTGACGGAAGGGGATGAGGTGGAAGTGACCGTAGATGGTAGGCAGGTCTACCTCCTCGCCGACCTCGATGCTCGACTCGTGCTTCAGGCGATAGGCGATGAGGTCCTTGATGGTGATGATCTTCAATCCCCACTCCTGGGCTTTCTCCTGAAGTTGTGGCATGCGTGCCATTGTGCCGTCATCATTCATAATCTCCATGAGGGCACCGGCAGGATAGAGGCCGGACAGACGACAGAGGTCGACAGCAGCCTCGGTATGACCAGAGCGACGCAGCACGCCGTTGTCCTGGGCATAGAGGGGATTGATATGACCGGGACGGCCAAAGGTCTGTGGGGTAGACTTAGGGTCGGCGAGGGCCAGGATGGTCTCAGCACGGTCGTGGGCAGAAACACCCGTCGTGCAGCCTTCCAGTTTGTCGACAGTGATGGTGAACGGTGTACCTAACATAGAGGTGTTGTCGGAGACCTGATGAGGAAGATCAAGTTCCTCAGCACGCTGGATGGTGATGGGCGCACAGAGCACACCACGGGCATTCTTCAACATGAAGTTGATTTTCTCCGGCGTGATCATCTCCGCCGCTGTTATGAGGTCGCCCTCGTTCTCACGGTCTTCATCGTCGACGACGATAACGAACTTGCCCTGCTTGAAATCCTCCAGGGCGTCTTCAATGCTACTGAGTTTGAATTCGGACATATTTATTATACTTTTATTTGTTAGACGTTGGGGCTGAGCCACACAGGCCTTCGGAAGGTCTCAGGCGTTCTGCCCTTTCTGAGTCTTTTTCTCTATATAGTTGGCGATGTTGGTATCGATGAAACGTATCGTCTTCAGATCACGATAGAGCCGGAGACGGTAGTGCCACATGCGGAAGTAGACGAAGAAGCCAACGGGAATGATGACTCCCGCCGCTACATTCATCCACCGGCGGTCGAAAGGCCGCGTATGGGCCTTGACGGCGATGACCGGATACTGGTTGATGAAGTGCAGCACCTGCGAGTCACGCGTGTTGGAGAGGTCTTTAATGATAGCCTCCAACTTCTCGTTGATATCCTCAATGTCGTGGTCTTCCTCGTATCTGAAGAACACATTAATAATATTAGGTGGCGACTTGAGGTTGTGCTTGCGCGAGTAAGCGATGATTTCCTTATTGATGTTGAGCAGTTGCATGCCGTCGTCAGCGTAAGCCGGTTCCTCGATGACGACCTCCTTGGCCTGTATGCTTCGCTTGATGCGCAGACCGAAGAGCTTCCGGAAGAAAGCCGTCCAGCCATCGGCATTGAAGACCATCGAGTCGTTGAGGGCTTTATAGGTCACGAAGACTGCCAGCGGCGTCATCACCGCCGGTGCCAGCCCATGTCCCATCCATACCGGCCAGGAGCCCTGACGCGACATACGATAGGCAGAGTTGTCCAAGATATAATAGATGATGAACACCAGCACGGAGATGATGATAGGCATTCCTAAGCCACCTTTCCGGATAATAGCACCCAAAGGTGCACCGATAAAGAAGAAGAGGAGGCACTGCAAGGAGAGCGCAAACTTATTCTCCGCCTCCAACTGGTGGCTGCGCAGGAGTTTCTCGCTGTCCTGCGTCAGCATGGCCTTGAACTCCAAATCGCTCGTCATACGCTGCACATTGCCCAAAGCCGTAGAGACCACCATCTGCTTGGATGGCATAGGCAACTTGTTGAACATCTTGTCGATGTCCAACGTCCCGCTGCGCCCAGCCCGGACTTCACGAAGAGAGTCGCGCTTGCTCACAGCAGGAATGGGGAAATACATCCGCTGAGATTCATTATAGAAAGCACGGCCTATGCTGTCGTAGGACTGGTTGAGCGAGTCGACATCATTTCTTATCTGCGAGAGGCTCTTGCCGCGGGCGTTGTTGGACAGCGAGGCCGCATCGGTCATAGAGAAGTCGCCGTCGTAGTCGATGACAATCCTCTTGCCTATGAACGACTCACGACGATAAGGTACGGCTGCAGTGCCTCCAAGTTCCGACTCGCGCATATTCTCAAACCACTCGCCGCTCCAGAGGGTCAGCAGCAGGTGCTTCTTCTCAGCTGTGGACTGCAACATACCAGAGTCGGCAAGGATGATGGCGGCGTCCTCGTAGCTCTCCGTCATGCGGTAGATCATGATGCCGTAGAGCTTGCCGGTCTTCATGTCCTTCTTCTGTACGTAGATGTTGGAGTTGGGGATGCCATCATAGAACACGCCTTCGGGAATCTCCAGTTCCGGACTTTTCTGCTTCATAGAGATGAGCAACTGCATGAGCTTCATGTTGGCATGAGGTCCGATATTGTTTTGGAAATAGAAAGACGTGAGCGCTATGAGTACCGTGATGGCGATGAGGGAGCGGAAACTCTGCATCAGTGAGATGCCGGCAGCTTTGATGGCCGTCAGCTCAGAACTCTCACCAAGGTTTCCGAAAGTAATCAGCGAACTCAACAGAATAGCAAGAGGAAGAGCCTGAGGCACAAGCATAAGCGCCATGTACCAGAAAAACTGCACCAGCACGTCCATAGACAGACCCTTGCCTATGAGCTCGTCAATATAACGCCAAAGGAACTGCATCATCAACACAAACTGGCAGATGAAGAACGTTCCCAAGAAAAGCAGTCCAAACTGCTTGGCGATGAAAATATCGAGTTTCTTTATACGGAAGTTCATAATAACCCGTGCAAAGATACGGATAAATAATTTAATTCTTTCTTTTTTATCAGAAGAATAACAATTTGTTTTCGGTTTTTTACTTTTTGGTCTTTATCTGACGCTGTTACCTCCGACTTTGAGCACCTTAGCCTGGAGTTTGTGGTTGGCATGGTCGAAGAAGAGGTTGGGGTTGATGGGGCGTCCGTTGAAGCGTATCTCGAAATGCAGGTGAGGAGTTGTGGCCCGTCCCGTCTGTCCGGTGAGTCCGATGACCTCGCCGGCCTTTACTTTCTGGCCCTTCTTGACGAGGTTCTTCGACTGATGGCTGTAGCAGGTGGAGAATCCGTAAGCATGCCGGATAACGATGTAGTTGCCATATCCGAAATAGGGACCGGACTGTACGACGACACCATCGAAAGCCGCTAAGACCTCGTCATTAGCCCGCGTCTTGATGTCCACACCGGCATGTCCGCGCCCGCTGCGCCCACCATAAGGACTGATGACATGGGCACCGGGAAGGGGATAGGCCCAATGATCTTTCTCTATCTTCTGCAAATCGAGCTCAAAAGTGTTGCCAGAAGCCTGCGCTTCCTCGTCATCGGGGTCAAGGGTCAGACCCTTAGCCTTCTCGGGCGCAACGACAGACACAATAACTCTGTTGCCGCTCTTCCTGCACTGCACGGTCTGGCGGCGCAGCCTGTGGCTCTTGACCTCAATGATCGTCTCTGGATTAATCCAGCCACCATTGACCATGATGGCAAAGAGACAGAACACCCGCCCGTCGTCGCCACCAACGATGGCTATGGTCTGACCGGCCTGCACGCGCTGACCTACTTTCACAAGATTCTGGGCATTGAAGGCGTAGACGGTCTCCAAGCCGTTGTCATGGCGCACCACGACGACATTGCCATATTGCTCACTCCGCTTGGAGTATCTCACGTAGCCATCGAACATTGCTTTCACGGCATCGCCCTTCGTCGTCGTTATCTCCAGCGCCTGTCCTCCCTTCACCTCGGCATGGCCTACGGGCAAAGGAAAGGAATATTCGCTGTCACGGAGAATACCGAAGTCGATGGTGAAAGCATTGCTGCGATCAAAGAGTCCGGGCGTCGGCACACTGATGACCGACTGCTCCATGGCAGTGAAACTGCGCCGCTGCGCCGAGAGAGGTGCTACGGCACAGAAAGCTGCAAAGAAAGCGGAGAGCAATATAACAGTCAGTTTCATTTATCTGAGTATTATACCAGTATAGATACGTCCGGAGTCTGGACCGAGACGGCGTGCCGAAAAATAGTCCTCGACATCATCATAGGTACAGATGTTGCTCTGCTTGATAAATTTCGGGAGCACGCCACTGTCCACCAACTGAATGGTGTTGCACGCCGGCAGGTCAATATGCCATTTCCGACTATTGGGATGGTCTTTCGCCGGCATCTTACGGGCTACACGACGGCGGTCGAAGCCGGCATCACTGAATTTGAAGAAGACATCACTCCCCACTTCAAAGTTCTTCAGCGAGATGCCAGGACCTATGACGGCTGTCACGGCAGCCGGTCGCGTCTCATACAGTTCCGTCATTGTCCGCAGCGTCTTCTCCACGATGCGCTGCACGGTGCCACGCCATCCCGCATGGACGGCGGCGCAGCACCGATGTTCCCGGTCATAGAGAAGGACAGGGATACAGTCGGCCGTAGAGACACCGATGCAGACCCCACGGCAGGCGGTAGTTATACTGTCAATGCCCTCAAGCTGCATAAAGCGCAGCTCCTTAGGACACATCAGAAAGTTATCGGTTAAGTCAAAGTTGCGCGTGCTATGAATCTGGTGAGGCAAAAAGATAAGGTCCTCTGAAATCCCCAACTCATCTGCCAACAGACGACGGTTGGTGGCTATCGCCGATGAAGCGTCGCCACAATAGGGGTTGATGTTAAACTCTCCATAGACACCCTGTGACATACCGCCATGACGCGTAGTAGAGAAAGCCGTGACACCTTCAGCTATATTATAATATGTGAGAGTCGGAATCATCGTCATCATCATCAAGATCCTCTGCGTCGACGACTTCTATATCGTCTTCGTCAGCATCCTCATCGTGCATCTCCTGGATAAACTTGCCCATCTCCTTGTCGCGGTGCACCAGTGTATCTTCAGCAGTAATCTCCGAAAGTTTGTTGCTCTCGCTGTTGAGTTCCCGCCACAGCACATCCTTCAGCTCATCGAGTCCATAGCCTGTGACAGCAGAGATAAACACCACCGGCAGGTCGTCGGGCAGTTCCTCTTTGAGCATAGCAATGAGCTCCTCGTCGAGGAGGTCGCTCTTAGTGACAGCTAAGACACGATGTTTCTCCAGCATGTCGGGGTTGAACTTCTCCAACTCTCCCAAGAGCACTTCATAGTCGTGTTTGATATTCTCACTCTCGCCGGGAACCATGAAGAGGAGCAGGGAGTTGCGCTCGATATGTCGCAGGAAGCGCAGTCCCAGGCCTTTGCCCTCGCTGGCGCCCTCGATGATGCCGGGGATGTCGGCCATGACAAAAGACTTGCCGTCACGGTAGCTGACGATACCCAGCGAAGGCTCCAGTGTGGTAAACGGATAGTTGGCTATCTTAGGCCGCGCACTCGACAAAGCAGAGAGCAGCGTCGACTTGCCCGCATTAGGGAAGCCCACGAGACCCACGTCGGCCAAAAGTTTGAGTTCGAGAATCACCGTCAGCTCCTGGGCTGGCTCGCCAGGCTGGGCAAAGCGCGGCGTCTGGCGCGTAGCCGTACGGAACTGGAAATTGCCAAGACCTCCACGACCACCTTTGAGCAGGACGACTTCCTGACCGTCATAGGTGATATCGCAGATATATTTTCCCGTCTCGGCGTTGTAGACGACGGTACCGCATGGCACGTCGATGTAAGCATCCTTACCGTCAGTGCCATGACTCTTGTCAGAGCCGCCGTTGCCGCCATGCTCTGCAAAGACATGCTTCTGGTATTTCAGATGCAGCAGTGTCCAGTAGTTATGGTTGCCGCGCAGAATGATGCTGCCACCGTCGCCGCCGTCACCGCCGTCGGGCCCGCCGTTGGGCTGGTATTTTACGTGTCTGAGGTGTGCCGATCCTCTGCCGCCCTTTCCGGAGCGGCAGACGATGCGCACATAGTCTACAAAATTAGATTCCATCTATTATGTTTAGAGTGAGTCGATGACCTTGCAGATGTCACCGAAGATACGGTCGAGCTCGCCAAGGCCATTGATATGGTGGTGGATGCCCTCTTTCTCATACCAGTCGATCAGCGGAGCTGTCTGGTTGTGGTAAACGGTGAGACGCTTTTTGATGGTCTCCTCGTTGTCGTCGCTGCGGCCGCTCTGCTTGCCGCGGAGGATAAGGCGCTTCATCAGCTCGTCCTCAGGAACGTCGAGCTCGATCATGGCTGCCACCTTGTGACCGCGCTCAGCGAGCATCTTCTTCAGCGCCTCGGCCTGCGGGATAGTGCGGGGGAAGCCGTCGAAGATAACGCCCTCGTGCTCCTTGCCGAAGCTGTCGTAGACGCTGGCAAGAATGTTGACCATCAGATCGTCAGGAATCAGCTGACCGTTATCGATATATCCTTTTGCTGTCTTACCAAGCTCGGTGCCGTTCTTAATCTCGTTGCGCAGCACGTCACCGGTAGAGATGTGTTTGAAACCATACTTAGCGATCATCTTATCGCTCTGTGTGCCCTTGCCTGAACCGGGAGCACCGAAAATAACAATATTCTTCATTGTAATGTTTTATTGGATTATTATCCTTACTGATATTTATGTCTACTCCACGATGGTATAGATATCGCGCAGGTTACGGCCCTGCTGGTCGTAGTCAAGACCATAACCGACGATGAAGTCATTGGGAATCTCCATAGCGGCGTACTCGATATTGAGGTCTACCTGCAACTTTCCGGGCTTGACAAGGAGCGTGCAGATATGCAGCGACTCAGGATTGCGTGTGCCCAGGCTCTCCAACATGTGTTTCATGGTGTGGCCGGTGTCGACAATATCCTCTACGATGACGACAGTACGGCCTTTCAATTCCTCATTGATACCGACGACCTCCTTGATCTTTCCGGTGGAAGTCGTACCCTGATAAGAGGCGAGCTTGACAAAAGAGATTTCACAAGGGATGGTGATGTACCGCATAAGGTCGGCCGCGAAGACGAAAGACCCGTTGAGGACCGCCAAGAAAAGCGGATTTTTGTCTGCCATATCTCTGTTGATTTTCTCTGCCACGGCTTTGACACGCCGCTGAATTTCCTCCTCGGGTATAAACGTTCTGAACTTCTTGTCCTTGACCGTTACAATACTCATATTGCCTACTGATTTGATTAATAATGCAAAATTACAAAAAATGGGAAAGAGTAAAAAGGCTAAAAGGCAAAAAGTAGACAATGAAAAGCAAAAAAAAGAAAAAACAATGTCTTCGAGTGTTTTTTACCTTTTTACCTTTCCACTTTTTTACTTTTTTCCGTATCTTTGCGGTTGATATGAAGATTTTCGATTCTGCTCAAATTCACGAGCTTGACAAATACACCATAGAGCACGAGCCCATCAAGAGCATCGACCTGATGGAGCGCTCAGCCAAAGCCATCACATCCGCTATCACGGAAGAGTGGACAGAGCGCACGCCCATCGTCGTCTTCGCCGGTCCCGGCAACAATGGTGGCGATGCCCTCGCTGTGGCTCGCATGTTAGCCGACGCTGGCTACAAGGTCAGCGTCTACCTGTTCAACATCCACGACAACCTCTCTGAAGACTGCGCCACCAACCGCCAGCGCCTCATCGACCAGCGCAAGACACAGTTCACCGAGATTTCCCTCAACTTTGATCCACCTGAGCTCTCGGCGGGCACACTCGTCGTAGATGGTCTCTTCGGCTCGGGACTCAACAAAGCACTCATGGGCGGGTTCGCTTCCCTTGTGAAATACATCAACCAAAGTCCGGCGAAGGTGGTGAGCATCGATCTGCCATCAGGCCTGATGTGTGAGGACAACACCAACAATATCCATTCCAATATCATCCGTGCTGACCTCACGCTGACCTTGCAGCAGCGCAAGCTCTCTATGCTTATGGCCGACTGCCAGCAGTACATCGGGCGCCTTAAGGTCCTCGACATCAGACTGAGCCCTGAGTTTATCAGCAAGACCGACACATCATTCCGCATTTTGGAGGAACAGGACATCACAGCTCGCCTCCACCACCGTGCCGACTTCGCCAGCAAAGGCACCATGGGGCACGCCCTTCTCGTGGCCGGCAGCTATGGCATGGCGGGAGCTGCCGTCCTGGCTACCAAGGCATGCCTGAGAGCGGGAGTAGGAAAGGTGACGACACACACGCCACGCTGCAACTATAACATCATGCAGATTTCCGTCCCTGAGGCTGTCCTACAGATTGACAACGACGACTTCACCTTCTCTGAGAGTGTCGACAGCGACCGCTTCGACGCCGTCGGCATCGGTCCGGGACTGGGACAGAATGAGAACACGGCCATCGCCATCATCGGGCAGATACGGCGTGCCAAATGCCCTGTCGTGGCCGACGCTGACGCGCTGAACATTCTCAGCACCCATCAGGCATGGATGCAGCAGTTACCCAAAGGTATCATCCTCACACCTCATCCCAAGGAACTCGACAGGCTCATAGGCAGTCCCAGTGGCAGCAGCTACGAGCGACTCAGCCGCGCACGTCGTTTGGCCTCCAAGCTTCATGGCTATGTCGTCCTCAAAGGCCACTACTCCGCCATCTGCCTGCCCGACGGCAACGTGCTCTTCAACCCCACAGGGAACAGCGGGATGGCAACAGCGGGAAGCGGAGATGTGCTCACGGGCATCATCACCGGGCTACTCGCCAGAGGCTACAGCCAGACCGACGCCTGCATCGTCGGCACCTACCTACACGGACTCGCCGGCGACCTCGCAGCAAAAGACTTAGGCAAGGAGAGCCTCGTGGCGGGCGACATCGTGAACTATCTGCCGAAAGCGTTTATGTATCTCTAAAAACATCAACGGAGACAGAAAATCAGAAAGACTATGAAAGTAAGACACATGGCTTCCTTGCTCCTCATGTTGCCGCTCACCGTCCACGGTCAGAGCATAGAGGGCACCAGCTATACCCTGCCTAAGAATGGCATGCGCTTCACCATCGAGGTGGAGAAGACGCAATACACGCCGGGGCGCTATGCGCCCTACGCCCTACGCTATATGAAGGAGAACGTACCGCAGCAGGCGTCTACGGCATACCGCATCGTCAGCATCAAGATGGATGCCACGGCCATGCCTGACACCGCCAAGGCCTTCGTGCTGACAACAGACAAGAAGCACTCCATTGCCAAGGTGACCTGCTCGCCCAATGGCCAGCTGTTGGCCATCAATGCCGACGCACTACCCTACTCCACGCCGCTACGTCAATTCAAGGCCGCTCCTAAGCCTAAGGCTCTCAACCCCAATGACTACATGACGGAGGACATACTTAGTGCGGGCAGCGAGGCTAAGATGGCAGAACTCTCTGCAAAGGAGATCTACGACATCCGCGACAGCCGCAACTCCCTGAGCCGCGGGGAAGCTGACAACCTGCCCAAAGACGGAGCACAGCTAAAACTGATGTACGAGAATATGAATCGACAGGAGCAGGCGCTCTCACAACTGTTCTATGGCGTCACCGTTAAGGACACCACACTGACACAGGTAGAGTTTATGCCTACACAAGAGGGCCGCAATGTTCTTTTCCGCTTCTCCAAGTACTACGGACTCGTCGCTGCTGACGATCTCAGCGGTACACCTTATTATATTACCGTCACCGACCTCCACACAGCGGTAGCTCCAGAGGTGGTGGACAACAAGAAAGAAGACAAGAACGATATTGGACTGAGAGTAAGCAAACCGTCGAAGATAAAAGCTGTACTCTCTACCGATGGCAAGACTATCGACACCTATGAGATGAACGCCGCACAGTTTGGCTACACGGAATCCCTGAGCGGTGAGCTCTTCGGTAAGAAGCAATCCTCCCAGATTATCCTTGACCCGCTCACAGGTAGCGTGAAGAGCATCAAGACGATAGAACTGAAATAGCTGACGTTTCCTCTCTGATGCCTATATCCCATAAGCCGTAACCGACATAAGACAGAGAAAGGCAGGATACCAATCGGTATCCTGCCTTTCTTATGTTTACAGCTCTCAGTTCTAAGCTTTGTCTACTCTGTTACTAAGTCTAAAGCAACTTTGTTTACTCTGTTTTTGAACTGATACTATGTCTTAGTCGCAGTTAGCGAGCTTGTGGTCAGAGCCGAGCACGTCAGTGATCTTCTCCTTGTACATGTCTGTCATGTAAGCACGAGCCACCTTGCCATACTGACGAGGATCGAAGTACTCAGGATGCAGAGCCAGTGTCTCACGAACACCTGCTGTGTAAGCCAGACGAGAGTCAGAGTCGATGTTGATCTTGCAGACAGCGCTCTTAGCAGCCTTGCGGAGCTGCTCCTCGGGGATACCAACAGCGTCAGGCAGCTTGCCGCCGTACTTGTTGATGATGTCGACATACTTCTGAGGAACAGAAGAAGAACCGTGCAGAACGATTGGGAAGCCAGGGAGCTTCTTCTCGATCTCTGCCAGCACGTCGAAGGCCAGTGGAGGAGGAATCAGACGACCTGTCTTCGGGTCACGTGTGCACTGCTCGGGCTTGAACTTGTAAGCACCATGAGAAGTACCAATAGAGATAGCCAGAGAGTCGCAGCCAGAACGCTCGCTGAACTCGATGACTTCCTCAGGACGTGTATAGTGAGACTCCTCAGCAGAAACCTCATCCTCAACACCCGCGAGGACACCCAGCTCTGCCTCGACAGTAACGTCGAACTGGTGAGCATAGTCTACGCACTTCTTTGTCAGCTCGATGTTCTCATCGAAAGGCTTGGAAGAAGCGTCGATCATAACAGAAGAGAAGCCCATATCTACGCAGCTCTTTACGAGCTCGAAGCTGTCTCCGTGGTCGAGGTGCAGCACAATCTCAGGATGGTTGCAGCCCAAAGACTTAGCATACTCCACAGCACCCTCTGCCATGTAACGGAGAAGGATAGGATTAGCATAGTTGCGGGCACCCTTAGAAACCTGGAGGATCACCGGTGAACGGAGCTCTGAAGAGGCTGTGATGATAGCCTGGAGCTGCTCGAGGTTATTGAAGTTGAATGCAGGAATTGCATAACCGCCAGTGACGGCTCTCTTGAACATCTCGCGTGTATTGACGAGACCAAGATCTTTGTAGTTAACCATTTTATTAAATGTTTAAAAGATGATTTCTTCTCAATTGCGAATGCAAATTTAACTATTTCTTTTTTAATGCCAAAAAAGGCGACGTTTTTTTTATGTTGCAGAAGTATAAAAAATCTAATATCCTGTCCTTACCGATGGCTCACTCGCCTTTTTTGTCATATAAAGATAGCAATGAAAGGGCCTTGTTTAGAGGCACAGTACTTTCGAACGCCCTTTCCGCGTCAGCTCCGAAGCAAAGAGCAACACGATGAAATATCCGAGGAAGGGGATGATGAACGGCATTGACATCATGCCCGTAGAGTCGGCAATGAGTCCCATGAGCAGGAAGCCACAGCCTCCGATAGGTGTCATCATCAGCAACGACGAGGCACTCTTGGTCAGATTGCCCAGCCCACGCAGTGTCAGAGAGAAGATAGTAGGGAACATGATGGCCTCGAAGACATAGTTGCAAACCAGCGCCACCATAGACAGCTTGCCAAGGTTCATCATGACGAGACCGATGCAGATGACACTTCCCGTTGCACAGATGAGGAGCATGTGCTCAGCCTTGACGCTCCGCATGATCCAGCTGCCACCAAAACGACCTAACATGAAGAAGGCCAGGCAGCAGGTCAGCACGATGCTGGCGGTGTTGTCGTTCATCCAGCCCTTGGCAGTAACATAGTTGATGAAATAGCTGTTGATACTTATCTCTGCCACCTCATAAGCGAAGAGTGCGAAAAGTCCGAAGACAAAGAGCGGATGATGGCGGAAGAGCTGCACGATGCGCGTCTCCTTTTCATTCTCCTTCTCCTCAACGGTCTCCTGATGGCTTATCTCCGGCAGGTTGACACGTGAGAATACAATGGCGATGATGAGGACAAGGGTGCCCAGGATAGCGTAGGGCACCACAATATTGCCACCCTTGTCAGTACCATTAAAGAGGAACTGACCGACGATGAAGGTAGCACTCAGAGAACCGAGACCATTAAACGACTGCGAGAAGTTCAGACGTGCTGTCGAAGTCTCAGGCGCCCCAAGCTCTGTGACGTAAGGGTTGGCAGAGGTCTCCAGAAAGACAAGACCGCAGCCGATGATGAACAGAGCTCCAAGGTAAGCGTAGAAGGTGCCGGCCTCAGCACCGGGAATGAAGAGTAGGGCACCGACGCCAAAGAGCGTCAGACCAAAGATGACGCCATGGCGGTAATCGTGACGGTTGATAAACCAGCCTGCAGGAATGGCCATAAGGAAATAGCCAAGATAGGTCGTCACCTGCACCAGTGCAGACTGCGTGATGCTGATGTCAAGGGCATTCTGGAAATGCTTGTTAAGAACATCGAGGATAGCACGGGCGAAGCCCCACAGGAAGAACAGTGAGGTGACAAGAATAAAGGGCAGCACATACTGCTTGTTGGTTAATGTGGGTCGTGACATTTCTAAATACTATTTGTGGCCGGAGCAACCCCCGGCCACGACATTAATATAATAAGGTTATTATTTTCTATCGCCCTGCAAAGATAACCAAAAAGGAAATAAACAACGCAAGAAAAACAAGAAAATAGACCTAAGAAGAAAAAGGTGTGGTCCCACGGCTGCACAAAGTCATAGGTTTTGTGCATAAAATGGCTTATTTCATAGCTTTTCTTTGGCAGGGCAGTAAAAAAGTTGTAATTTTGCCCCGTTTTAGGACAAAATATTATTAGACGTAACTGTTGGATAACAACTCAATATAAATATACTGTATGAAATTGAACATTGTAGTACTTGCCAAGCAAGTACCGGACACGCGTAACGTCGGCAAGGACGCTATGACAGCCGAAGGCACTGTCAACCGCGCCGCGTTACCTGCCATCTTCAATCCCGAGGATTTGAATGCCTTGGAGCAGGCCCTGCGCCTCAAAGACCAGGATCCCGACAACGTGCATGTGGGTGTAGTGACCATGGGTCCTCCCCGTGCCGGTCAGATTCTGCGCGACAGCCTCTTCCGTGGCGCTGACCAGGGCTGGCTCCTCACCGACCGCAAGAGTGCTGGTGCCGATACCTTAGCAACAGCTTATTTCCTCTCCAAGGCCGTCGAGAAGATAGACAAGGAGGTGGGTCATGTAGACCTCGTCATCGGTGGTCGCCAGGCCATCGACGGTGACACAGCACAGGTGGGCCCTCAGGTGGCTCAGAAGCTCGGTCTCAACCAGGTCACCTACGCTGAGGAGATTGTGAAGATAGAGGATGGCAAGGCCACTATCCGTCGACATATCGACGGTGGTGTAGAGACTGTTGTGGCTCCCCTGCCCGTCATGGTCACCGTCAATGGTACGGCTGCTCCGGTACGTCCCTGCAATGCCAAGCTCGTGATGAAATACAAATACGCCTCCTGCCCCATGGAGCGCAAGGGTGACGAGCCCTGGAGCGACCTCTATGAGACGCGCCCCTACCTGACCTTAGGTCAGTGGAGCATCGCCGACTGTGGTGCCGACTACGAGCAGTGCGGTCTGGCCGGCTCACCGACAAAGGTCAGCGCCGTGAAGAACATCGTCTTCCAGGCTAAGGAGAGCAAGCGCCTCACAGCCTCCGACGAGGATGTCGAGGGACTGGTCAAGGAACTGCTCGAGGAGAATATTATCGGATAAAGAAGGACGGAAGAAAAAACATGAACAACGTATTTGTATATTGCGAGATAGAAGGCACCACTGTTCAGGAGGTGTCACAAGAGCTGCTCACCAAAGGCCGCAAGCTGGCCAACACCTTAGGTGTCGACCTCGAGGCTGTGGTGGCAGGAACAGGTATCAAAGGTAAGGTCGAGGACCAGATCCTCCCTTACGGTGTCGACAAGCTCTACGTCTTCGACGGCGAGGGCCTCTTCCCCTACACTTCAGCTCCCCACACCGACATCGTGGTGAAGCTCTTCAACGAGGAGAAGCCGCAGATAGCTCTCATGGGCGCTACCGTCATCGGCCGTGACCTCGGTCCCCGTGTGTCGTCAGCCATGACATCAGGTCTTACCGCCGACTGCACAGGTCTGGAGATTGGTCCTTACGACGATAAGAAGACCGGCAAGCACTATGACAACAAGCTCCACGCTATCCGTCCGGCTTTCGGCGGCAACATCGTGGCTACCATTATCAACCCCGACCACTTCCCGCAGATGGCCACCGTGCGCAGCGGTGTCATGCAGAAGGCGCTCTACGAGGGCAAGGCAAAAGGTGAGGTCGTCTACAAAGACCCCAAGGATTACGTCGACCCGCTGTCTTATGCCGTGAAGGTCATCGACCGCCACGTCGAGGCTGCCAAGAACAACCTCAAGGCTGCGCCTATTGTCGTAGCCGGCGGATATGGTGTCGGCTCCAAAGAGGGTTTCGACATGCTCTTCCAGCTTGCCAAGGAGCTTCATGGTGAGGTGGGTGCCAGCCGTGCTGCTGTCGACGCAGGATGGGTGGACCACGACCGTCAGGTTGGCCAGACGGGTGTCACCGTGCACCCAAAGGTGTATATAGCCTGTGGTATCAGCGGACAGATTCAGCACATCGCTGGTATGAAGGACGCTGGTATCATCATCTCCATCAACACAGACCCCGATGCGCCTATCAACCAGATTGCTGACTATGTCATCACCGGATCTGTGGAGACCGTAGTCCCAAAACTCATCAAGTACTACAAGCAGAACACTAAGTAAGCACAGCAATGATCGACTCAAAGAAATTACAATATTATCTCAACGATCCTCTCATGAAGCGTATCGTTGAACTCAAGGAGCGCAACTTCGCCGACAAGGACAAGTACGACTATGCTCCTGTCAACTTCGAAGACGCTATTGAGAACTATAAGCGCATCATCGACATCACGGGCGATGTAGCCCAGAATGTCATCGAGCCCAACTCTGAGAGCGTAGACCTTGAGGGTCCGCACCTCGTGGACAAGCGCATGCAGTATGCCTCCAAGACCTACGAGAATCTTGAGGCTACCCGTAAGGCTGGCTTGTGGGGTGTCTCCATGCCACGCCGCTTCGGAGGTCTCAACCTCCCCATCACCGTCTTCTCCATGCTCTCCGAGCTCGTCTCTGCCGCCGACAGTGGCTTCCAGAATGTGTGGTCACTGCAGAGCTGCATCGACACCCTCTATGAGTTCGGCACTCCCGAGCAGCAGGCTAAGTACATCCCGCGTATCTGCGCCGGCGAGACCATGTCCATGGACCTCACGGAGCCTGATGCCGGTTCTGACCTTCAGCATGTCATGCTCAAGGCCACACAGGATGCTGACGGCACATGGCGCCTGAACGGTGTGAAGCGCTTCATCACCAATGGTGACTCCGACATCCACCTCGTCCTGGCACGCTCCGAGGAGGGCACCCACGACGGTCGTGGCCTGTCGATGTTCATCTACGACAAGCGCGATGGCGGTGTCGATGTCCGCCATATTGAGAACAAGCTCGGTATCCATGGCTCTCCTACCTGCGAGCTCGTCTATAAGAATGCCAAGGCTGAACTCTGTGGCGACCGTCGCCTCGGACTCATCAAGTACGTCATGAGCCTGATGAATGGTGCTCGCCTCGGCATCGCTGCACAGAGCGTGGGTCTGGAGCAGGAAGCCTACGACCAGGCTGTGGCCTACGCCCGCGAGCGTGAGCAGTTCGGAAAAGCCATCATCACCTTCCCCGCTGTCTACGACATGCTCTCCCGTATGAAGGCCAAAGTTGATGCCAGCCGTGCCATCCTCTATCAGACAGCACGCTACGTGGACATCTACAAGACTTTGGAGGACATCTCGCGCGAGCGCAAACTCACCGCTGAGGAGCGCAAGGAGATGAAGACCTACAGCCGACTCGCCGACGCCTTCACTCCTTTAGGTAAGGGTATGACTTCTGAGTTTGCCAATCAGAACGCCTACGACTGCGTCTCCGTACACGGTGGCTCCGGATTCATCATGGAGTACAAGGCACAGCGCCTGCTCCGCGACGCACGTATCTTCTCTATCTACGAGGGTACCACACAGCTGCAGGTCGTTGCCGCCATCCGCTATATCACCAACGGCACCTACCTGAACATCATGAAGGAGATGCTCACCGAGGAGGTCTCCGAGGCTGTGAAGCCTCTCAAGGACAGAATCGCCAAGTGCGTGGATCTCTACGCCGAGGCTGTCGAGAAGGTTAAGGCCGATGCCAACCAGGACGAGCACGACTTCCTGGGCCGCCGCCTGTACAACATGACCGGTGACATCATCCTCTCTCTTCTGCTCCTGCGTGACGCTACCAACAACGCCGAGGAGTTTGAGAAGAGCGCCAACGTCTTCACGCGCCTCGCTGAGGAGGAGTGCGTAGGCAGTCATGCCTTCGTCATGAACTTCTCTGCCGAAGACCTGAAGAACTACGTCACTGAGTAATCAGCAGATATTATAACGACAAAAGCCATGCATCGTAAGGTGCATGGCTTTTTTATTATCCGAGGTTTCTTCTTGGAAACCGGAATTATTCATCCCTATGGATGACGGTGCCGTTGGCCTGATGGGTGGCCAGCACAAGGACCTCGGCAATCTGTACATGCTCGGGGGCGCTGGCAGCATAAAAGGCGACGTCAGCGATATCGTCACCCGTGAGTGGCTGGATACCACGGTAGACATTGTCAGCACGTTGGGTATCACCATGGAAACGCACATTGGAGAAGTTCGTCTCCACCAATCCAGGCTTGATATTCGTCACACGCAGCTTTGTGTCGGCAACATCAATGCGAAGACCATCCGTAATGGCTTTCACTGCCGCCTTCGTGGCACAATAGACATTACCACCCGCATAAGCGGCATCACCAGCCACACTGCCTATATTAATAATGTGTCCATGGTTGCGGCTGACCATCCCCGGTACAATAAGCCGTGTCATAGTGAGCAGACCTTTGATATTGGTGTCTATCATCTGGTCCCAGTCGTCGAAGTCACCTTGATACTCCGGCTCCAGCCCACGTGCCAGGCCCGCATTGTTGATGAGCACATCAATATCTTTCCACGTCTCAGGGATACCTTCTACCGCCTTGCGCGCTGCCTCCCGGTCGCGGACATCGAAAGCCAGAGCAAGCACGTCAGCGCCGCGTTGCTGTAAATTTGTCTTGAGCGCTTCCAGTTTAGCGGTATTCCGACCCGTGATAATCACATCATAGCCACCTTCAGCAAAGCGCTTGGCACAGCCCTCACCAATGCCACTGGTAGCGCCAGTGACCAGTACGATTTTCTTATCGGCACAACATTGTTTCTTCATTGCTATTTTACTATTTTCTTATCCACTCGTCTATCTCTTCTTCCGACATTCCCTTCTGTCGCAACTTCTCACGAACACGATTCAGCTGCTGACTCTGCTCAGAGAGTTGCTGACTCTGCTCAGAGAGTTGCTGGTTCTGCTCAGAGAGTTGCTGATCCTTTTGCAAGATCTGCTTATCTTTTTCTTTGATAACCTTATCGCGGCTCATGATGGCAGTGTCGCGATCCTCTAATGGTTGAATGTATACATCCTCAGCATTCATGTCCTGGCGAATTTGTGTGTCGGTAGATGCCAAAGCTAATTGGCGAAGGATATACTGCATGTCAGCATCATCCTGATAGTTGGCTTCATCAAGCTCCACCATTTGTCGGTTGTCTTTCTCCTTGTTAGTCTGGTCAAACACGCTGAGCACTTTCTCCAGCCGATTATTGATTTGTCCATGCAGGAGAGGAATCTGTACGATAATGCTGTCATGGATAAGACTGTCAACAAACGGGTCGGGGAGGCCCTCTGTCACCTCATGACCATCATAGTCGTACGACTTATGATTGACATAGAGTACGGGCACATTAATATTTCCGACTTTATGTCCAAGAATATAGACCGCTACCATCGGAAGGCCATAGGGCGCGCGTTCCTCTTCGTGCACCATATTCTCCGGGTTGGCATATTGGGCGCCAAGATACTGTCGGAAGCGCAGCGTCTCCGTTTCCAGCCATGTCTTTTGCAGTTCAATGAGTATCAGGCGCAGTGACCCATCCTTCTCACGAATGCGAGCCCCGAAGTCGATACGGAACATGGAGATGTTGTCACGATAGCCGTTAGTGTACTCGTTTCGACGTATCTGCACCTCCACCACTTCTTTCTTCAGAAGGGCGGAAAGAACAGTGCGCGCGATGCGCTCATCCTCCATCAGATACTTAAAGACGGAGTCATAGATAGGATTTGCTACACGGATAATCATAATACGACACTGTTTGCATTCTTAATGGCAAAGATAAGCGTTTTGTGTGAATCGGCAAAGAGATATCGTCTATTTTTACACCACCTTCAAGAACTGTGGCATGGCGGGCCGCTCCAGGCGCCACTCGATATTCATCGGGGAATCACCGTGGGAGGAAACGAGGTCGACGAGCCCCATGCAGAAAAACGGACGCCACAATAGGTTGTGGTGATGATGCGCAGCCGGTGTGGTACAGCATTCTAAATGATGGGCTTCCGCCTCACGGATCTCTTCTTCCGTCTGTCCGTTGATGAGTTGTTCGTAGATTCCTCGTTTGAGCATCTTTGGTGTCTGTTATCAGTTTATCGGCCTTGTATAGCCTTATTGCAAAATTACACATTTCTTGGCAGCCACCAAAGACTTCCGCGTGTTTTATCTCTTAGCAAACAACACAAAAAGAAACGGTCAGGGCCGCCATGCTGCCCTGACCGTTATCAGATATTATTACTTCTCCATGGCAAGGAATCCAGGGAAGATGAGGTTGTTCTCCAAGGCGATATGCTCCTTAAGGTCGGTAAAGAACTGACGCAGGTTCTGGTTCATCAGACGGAAGGAAGCACACCCATCAGCGGGTGTCGTGAGGTTGTCGGTCAGCTCTGTGATATGCTGCCAGGTGTCACCGGCACCATCGTGCTCTGACATCAACTGCTTGACTGTATCGTCAAGACTACCGCACTGGCACGCCGCCGACGGACGCCCCTCACTATGGGCGCGGTACATCTCATAGAGATGGGGGAAGACATCCTGCTCCTCCTTAGCGAAATGTTTGTCAAGCTCATAGAAAGACTGCTCCACGGCCTTTCTCACCTCATGGAGCTCAGGATGGTGCCCACCATGGACACGCTCCACCTTCTCCACCAACTGCAAGAGTCCGTCATGATAGAGATGGAAGTTGCGGTGATGCTTCTTCAGCACATAGTCCATGAGCAGGTCCAACGGCCACGACGCAAAGTCGGGAGCAGAACCGCCATGAGCCGACTCTCTATCCAAACGCGCGATGACATCGTCAGGGTTGAGATGCTGCTTACGGCTGGCCTCCTCCAAGGTGTCGGAACCATGGCAGCAGTAGTCGATACCTAAGTTCTCAAGAATCTCTGCACGGTTGAAGTCGGCAGAAACGATAGCGCCGACAGTCATGTCCTTTGTCAAAATCTCTTTCATAGTCGTAATCTTTAATATTCTTTGTTTGATGCTGCAAAGTTACAACATCATGAGCAGGACCACAGAGAATATTCATGGAAAGATTCTATCTCTTCCATCGCTTTCATCGATAGATTGTTTCATTTGTACGGCGCAAAAACGTGGAGTCAAGCCATAAAACAATGGTTTTATCTTGGCCGTACGTTCCTTTTGCCGTATCTTTGCACTCCCAACGCAAAGAACAAGTTTATGGAAATCCGACAACTGCGCTATTTTGTCAATGCAGCCACAACGCTGAGCTTCACCGAAGCCGCCAACCTATCTCATGTGGCCCAGAGCACGCTCTCGCAACAGGTCAAACAATTGGAGGAGGAGCTTGGCGTGCCACTCTTCCATCGTGTGGGGCGACGGGTGGAGCTCACGACAGAGGGCACGCTCTTTCTCCACGACGCCTCCCGTCTCCTCGACGACGAGCGGCAGGCGCTGCAACGTCTTGCTGACCTGAACCGCTTGGAAGGAGGCACCGTCACCGTGGGCATCGCCTCAGGGCTCGGACTATCGGCACTGCTGACCGATGCCCTGACAGAATATAACAAACTGTACCCCCATGTGGAGATACGCATCCGGCAGTTGGCAGGACCTCTGCTCCCCAACTGCCTCCGAAACCATGACATCGACATCGCCCTGACCTTTTCCTCCGACGAGGAGAAAGACCTCACCATGCGCCCGCTCTTCGCCACCCGTCTCTGCGCCGTGGTCGGTGAGCACCATGCCCTGAGTGGGAGAAGCTCCGTCACCCTGCAGCAGATGGCGATGCAGCCTTTAGTCCTGCCCAGCCCCAACTTGTCCGTACGACATAAACTCGAAGGCATGGTAAGGCAGCGAGGCCTGGACCTGCACCCTGCCGTGGAGGTCGACGACATCCCACATATTATATATATGGTGCGACTGGGCCACTGGACGACGGTCCTGCCCGATGCCTCCGTGATGGCTGTCAGAGGCATCGTCCGCATCCCCTTGGAAGAAGCCATTTTGATGCCCACCCATGTCCTGACGCTCGCCGATGCCTACCAGCGCAAAGCCGTAACAGAATTTTTGAGAATCCTCGACGAGAGTTCGCGCTTGCTCCTGCAGACCGCTAACGAGGACTGCGATGTCTGTGGTGAGAGCTTCTTAGAGTAGAAAACACGAGAAACGATGACACACGAAGAAAGAGCAGCATTGATACGCCTGTTGGCAGCGAGATATGAGCAGGCCGCATTCCTTGACGGTGACCCGTCGTGGTTCATGCACCAGGTCAGGGGACGGGAGAACGCGGAGATGATGGGGTTCTTAGCTTCCGTACTGAGCTACGGCCGTCGTGACCTCTTCCTGCCAAAGATACAATATCTCCTTGACAGCAGTGGAGGAGAACCACAACGATGGGTCCGCGACGGACTCTACAGCAATGCTATTGCCAACAACGACGCCTGCTACTACCGTCTCTACAGCAACCGGATGATGCGCTCGCTCCTCGACGCCCTTCGCGAGATGGTGACGAACTATGGCTCCCTTGGCGACTTTGCACGCACCATGAGTCCACACCACAAAGCCTTAGAGACGCTGACGGCCCTCGCCGACTGGTTTGTCCAGCGAGGCATCAAAGGAATGGTGCCGTCGCCAAAGACCTCTGTGGCCAAGCGCCCATGCATGTTCATGCGATGGATGGTGCGCGACGGCTCCCCTGTGGACTTGGGCCTGTGGACGGATTTCATCGACAAGCGCTCTCTCTTTATCCCCCTCGACACGCATGTCATGCAGGAGGCACAAAAGCTCGGACTCATCAGCGCGAAATCGGCAAACTGGCGCACTGTCACCACGCTCACCGCTGCTCTCTCCACCATCTTCCCCGACGATCCCACCAAAGGCGACTTCGCGCTCTTCGGGTATGGGATAACAGAAAAATAGAAGTCCGGAAGTCTGCTTAAAACTGACTTCCGGACTTCTGCTTAGAACCGACTTCCGAACTTACTCACACTGTGCTGCGAAGGACTTGCCCCATTCGCGGCACATCTTCTCGGCATCAGTGTCGGGCGCCCACTTCACTTTCAGCGGCTCGGCGGCCAAGGTGAGGCCTGCCTCTTCAAGCTTCTGGGAGATGCGCTTCTCGGCACCACCACCCCAGCCGAAGGAAGAGAAGGCTGCAGCCTTCTTGTTCTTGAACTTCATACCGTGGATGAGTTCGATGATGCCGGCGATGGCATAGGTCAGACCCATGTTCACCGTAGGACAGCCCACGAGGACAGCCTTAGAGTGGAAGATTTCGAGAATGATATCGTTCTTATCATCGTGCGTAGCATTCATCAGGACGACACGGACATCAGGGTTCTGCTCACGGATACCGTCAGCGATGGCCTGAGCCATATGACGTGTCGACTGCCACATTGTGTCGTAGACGATGGTAATCTGGTTCTCCTGATAGTCGCAGTCCCACTGCTGGTACTTAGCGATGATGTCAGGGATATGATCCGTCCAGATAACGCCATGAGACGGAGCAATCATCTTCAGCGGGAGGTTCATGCCTACGATCTCATCCACCTTCCGCTTCACATTGCGGTTGTAGAGGTTGAGGATGTTGGCATAGTATTTCTCAGCCTCGCGGAAGAGGTCGCGCTGGTTGACGGTGTCGTCGTAGAGGCTCTCTGAGGCATAGTGCTGGCCGAAGACATCGTTGGAGAAGAGAATCTGCTCCTTGTCGGCATAGGTCACCATAGTGTCGGGCCAGTGGCACATCGGGCACTCGATGAATGTCGGCGTGTTGTCGCCGATGTTCAGCGTGTCGCCGGTCTTGACATTGACGAAGTTCCAGTCCTGATGATAGAGACCACGCAGTATCTCCTCACCTTTCTTGGTGCAGTAGATAGGCGTGTTGGGAATCTCCCGCATCAGTGCTGGCAGCGCTCCGGAGTGGTCGTTCTCGTTGTGGTTCATCACGATATAGTCGATATCGTTGAGGTCGATAGCCTCTTTAAGATGTGCCACAAACTCCGTGTCGTAAGGACTCCACACCGTGTCGATGAGGACATTCTTTTGATCGCGTATGAGGTAGGCGTTATAGCTGGAGCCGAAGTGTGTGGAGAGCTCGTCACCATGGAAGTGCTTGAGCTCCCAGTCTATCTTGCCCACCCAGGAGACGCGTTCAGTAAGCTTTTTCTCCACGTCTTAGTCCTCCTGTACCTCGAAATCGTCCTTGCCAACACCGCAGACGGGGCATACCCAATCATCTGGGATGTCTTCAAAAGCTGTTCCGGGCGCGATGCCGTTATCTGGGTCTCCCTCGGCGGGGTCATAAACATAGCCACAAACTGTGCAAACGTACTTCTTCATAATGTTATGTGTTTACTGGTTAATAATCTCCTGCCTAAAGCGGCAGATTTTCTTTTGGAAATATTACAAAGGCAAAGTTACTATATTTCTCTGAGGAAACCGCATGTTGCAGCAGAAATTTAGCAAAAAAGTTTAGAGAGGTGATAGAAGCTATAGAGACTATAGAGACTATAGAAGCTATAGAAACTATAGAAGCTATAGAGACTATAGAAACTATAGAAACTATAGAGACTATAGAAGCTATAGAAACTATAGAGACTATAGAGGCTAAATATCACCTTTATCGTTGAGCGTCTTCTTCAATCTCTCAATTTCTTCCTTCTGCCTGTAGTAGGCAGCGAGCGCCCTCCTACGCAAATCCTCATAGCGGGCCTGCCACTGAGCCACCAATGCCTTGAAGGCTTCGTTGTCGGCTTGGAGTTTAGCATTTTCTGCCTTGAGAACTGCATTCTCTGCCTCTAAACGTTTCTGCTTGGCATCCTGCTCCAAGCGATAGCCGGTACGGGCGGCATGCATGCGCTCCTTGATACCACCTTGCTCAACAAACTCCTTCTCTAAACGCTTGAGGTAGTGGTTCATCATCGCATCAACTTGATAGCACAGCGTCAAGCAAGTATTCGCGAACTCCTCAGCCGTCCACTTCTCAGCATGCGGGACATAGTCTTCAAGATCGTTATGCCGTTGTGTATAGTCCTGCAAGGACTGATATCGCCCGTGCCCTGAACTCCACTGCACCAAATGGTGACGCTTGATGAAGTCAAGATAGTCCTCCCGCAGCTCAGCATTGCTTGCCCGCGCTACATTGAGCAGCTTCAGTTCCATCTCCGTAGAGGTAGCTCCGTCCTCTGAACCCTCGACGATATTCTGCTTACACGAACGTGCAGCCTGAACCATCTGATCAACAGTGCGGTCGCCACACAAAGGCAAGAAGCGTTGACAGAAGATACAGGTAAGCTGATAAAGCACATCACTCTTTCGATAGAAGTGAAGATCCTGCCACTTGACGACCTGCCGTAGGACTTGTTTCTCTTCTTTGGCGCTTTTCTCTGCCATAACGTTAGGAACCACTGAAGGATTACAATTGGAATTAACCGACCTGCCTGACGAGCGCCTCCAAAGGTGCCTGGACAATTTCGCCAATGTGCATGCCCTCTTCTGCTGCCACCTCCTCAAGGATGTCGCGATAGATTTTCGCAATGGAGCCCACGAAGCCAATGGGCAATGTCTGCCAACCATCGTACTGCATGACGTTGCGACGCAGAAACTCGCGGAAGCTCTCCTTGACAAGATTGCGAATCTCCTTTTCGCCGATATACTGCTGTATGAAGGGCATGAAGGAAGCCAAGAAGGTGTTGGGCTTGGGCTGGCGGTAGACACGCTCGATGATGTCGGCCTGCGTGAGGTGGTATTTGTCGAAGAACCTGTCGCAGATTGGCTTCGGCAGCTGGCTCTTGAGGACATCGGCCACGAGACGCTTGCCCATCACGGCACCACTACCCTCGTCGCCGAGGATAAAGCCGAGGGGCGGCACATTTTTCACGATTTTGTCGCCGTCATAGGCGCAGGAGTTGCTCCCCGTGCCCAGGATGCAGCAGATGCCGGGCTGGGAGCCACAGACCGCGCGGGCCGCACCGAGCATGTCGGAGGCCACCTCGCAGAAGACGACATTCTTAAACGCCCGGCGAAGGGCACGCGCCACGACGGGCTGTTTCTCCGGCGTGCAACCGGCACCATAGAAATGGATGGTGACAGAAGCGGG
This sequence comes from uncultured Prevotella sp., assembly GCA_900543585.1. Classification (GTDB taxonomy): domain Bacteria; phylum Bacteroidota; class Bacteroidia; order Bacteroidales; family Bacteroidaceae; genus Prevotella. The sequence continues at coordinate 14,275 of UQRP01000019.1, read as the reverse complement.
CGAAGCAAGCTCGCTGGCGACCTTTGCGGCCTCCACAGCTATCTGTTCCTCCGTCACCTGGAAGGGGTTGAGTCCGACAGTACGGATGGTCTTGAGCAGGCTACCGTCATCGGCGACGGCAGCCCAGTCGGTCTTTGTAGAACCGGAGTCTGCAATAAGTATCATATATATAATATGTGTATTATTCCGTTTTATCAAGTTCAGCGCGCACCTTTGCCGTCATGACGACGGTGGCCACGCAGCAGGCTATCACTATCCAGAAGAAGAGCTCATAGCCCACCGCCTCCTGGAGGTAACCGGCCACCATACCCGGCAGCATCATGCTCAACGCCATGAACGCCGTGCAGATGGCATAGTGGGCAGTGGCATAGTCGCCCTTGGAGAAGTGAATCATATAGAGCATGTAAGCCGTGAAGCCAAAGCCATAGCCAAACTGCTCCACCGCCACACACGTGCAGATGACGATGAGGTTGTGGGGCAGCGCCATGGAGAGGTAGACGAAGGTGACACAGGGCAGCGTCATGCAAGCCGCCATGGGCCACAGCGACTTCCGCAGCCCCCAGCGCGAGGCGGCGATACCGCCGAGGATGCCGCCGACGGTGAGCGCCAGCACACCGATGGTGCCATAGACGATGCCCACCATATCGGTGTCCAAGGCCAGTCCGCCCTTGTCAGCAGGGTCGAGGAGGAAGGGGTTCACCATCTTCAGCAGGAAAGCCTCCGGCAGACGGTAGAGGAGCATAAAGACGATGGCCACGATGACACCACGCTTACGGAAGAACGAAGCCCAGGTATGGGCAAAGTCCGTCCACACCGCTGCTGCCCCACCTTTTCCGTCGGCATGGCTCACGGCCCGGTCGGCAGCTGGACGCGGCAACGCCCAGGTATGGTAGAGGGTGAGGACGGCGAAGAGTGCCGCCGTGATGCCCAAGGTGATCTGCCAGGCCAGCGGAATGTTGCCACTACTCTTCTCTAAGCTCCCCGCTATGAAGACGAGGACGCCCTGGCCGAAGATGCTGCTGAGGCGGTAGAAGGTGGAGCGGATGCCCACGAAGAAGCTCTGCTGGCGCTCGTCGTTAGCAAGCATATAGAAGCCGTCGGCGGCGATGTCATGGGTGGCAGAGGCAAAGGCCGTGATGATGAAGAGCAACAAGGTGAGGGTGAAGAGGCTCACCGGCGTCGACTTCGCCGCGATGACAGAGGCAGCAGGATGAGGCAGCGAGAGCGTCAGCAACACGAAGCAGACAGACATGAGCACCTGCATGGCCAGTATCCACCAACGCTTGGTCTTCATGATGTCGATGAAAGGACTCCACAGCGGCTTGATGGTCCACGGGAGATAGAGCAGCGAGGTGAAGAGCGCCATCTCACCGTTGGGGACTCCCATGCGCGTGAACATCGTCACGGAGATATTGTTAACGATGAAATACGGGATGCCTTCCGCGAAATACAATGTCGGCACCCATATCCATGGACTTACTTTGTTCTTGCCAGCACTTCCCATGTCCTGATACGGTCTTTATAAAGGTTGTTGCGGTTCTCCTTCTCCACGGAGAGGTCGCCATCGGAGTTGTCGTCCCACCGGCGGCAGCAGTAGAGCGGCTCATAGATACGTCCTATCTCATAGCTACGGCTGATGGCCAGAGCCAGCGCATAGTCCTCACCATAGTTGACGTTGGGCATGCAGAGGTTGCGGATGACAGGCGTGAAGAACGCGCGCGGTGCGCCCAAGCCATTGATGCGCAGGGCATTGTTACGACCATTCTCCGGTGTCCACTCGCGGTGGTCGATGATGCCGGGGGGCAGTGGCTGGCGGTTGATGTCGGTGAGCTGATAGGCACCGATAATCATCGCTACCTGCTGTTGGATGAAGGCATCGTGGATTTTCTGCAGCGTGTTCTCGTCGATATATTCGTCGTCACTGTCCAGCTGTGCGATGAAGCGTCCGCAGCGGGCATCGTGGGCCGCCATATTCCAGGAGCCGCCCACGCCGAGGTCACGGCGTGAGGTGACGATATGCACGATGCGGTCGTCATGGTAGCTGTCCACAGCCTCCGTGGTGCCGTCGGTAGAGGCACAGTCGGGACCATTCTCCACGACGAAGACATTGTAAGGGAATGTCGTCTTCTGCGACAACGCTGAGTCGAGGGCATCGCGGATGGTACGGATGCGGTTGCGCACCGGAATCATGATGGACATCTCTACAGGGAAGGTACCGGCTGTGACATCCACTTTCTGGAAGTCGCCGGGGGCGAGATAGGCACCGATGGCCTTGAGGTGGTCGGTGCAGGCCTGCTCCATCTCTATCTGTGAGGCGCGGTTGCGGGGGTCTACATAGTCGAAGAGGCGCTCCCCGGTCTTGCGGTGGCGTTCCTGCTCAGTGAGAGGCAGCTCCACCTCGGAGTACATGAACTCGTTGACATGCACGAGGTCGTAGTGCTCTGAAATCTTCAGGCGCAGGTCGTAGAAGCCCGCGGCGGCATAGTCGGCAGTCATGCGTGCGGCAGCCTCCTTCAAGGCCTTGGTGCTGAGAAGCACAAGACCACCGAAGTTGAAGTCGTCGCGCAGGGAGCCGCGCTGATAGTCGATGACGGGGAGCTCAGTGCGCACGCCCTCGGCGGAGATATGGTAATGGTCGGAATAGAGAAGTCCGGCACCGGTGACATCGGCAAGCTGCACCATACGCTCCAGGGCGAGATAGCCCGGGAGAAGATGCTTGCCTTTCAAATATAATAAGGTGTAGGGAGCCGTGGCCTTGGCGGCAATGTCTCTGATGGTGGCGGAGGCTGTGACAGCGGTGGTGAGGATGTTCACACTGTTGACGATGGTCTCACCTTTCAAGACCTCAATGTTTCTCTGTGTTTCTTGCTCTGTGCCCTGTGGCAGGAAGCAGTCTATCATTTTCATAATTACGGTTGTCATCCCTTGAGTTATCCTGAGCCATTACTGCCATCCTGGATTCTGGCTGACGGCGGGGTTGGCCTTGATGACAGCGGCAGGAACGGGGAAGAAATAATATTTTGGTTTGTATATACGTGTTTCTGTTGACGGAACGATGTAGTTGTCAGCGTCGAGTGTCACCTCAGCCTTTCCGCTGATGGCGACCTGCGCACCGCGGTTGACATTAGGATGCTGTCGGCTGTCGAGTTTGTCGAGTTGATGCCACCTCACGAGGTCCCAGTAGCGGTACCAGTTGTCGAGCATCAGCTCGCAGCGCCGTGTGCGCCGTATCTCGTAGAGCAGGTTGCTGACACCGTCCTTGTTGGCCGGGTCATGGGGCGGGCGCAGTGTCAGCGGTGGAAGTCCGGCGCGTCGCTGCAGCAGGTTGACGGTGACATCGAGGTCATCCTGTGTGATACTCCCCAGCTCCGCGAGAGCCTCAGCGTCGTTGAGGAGGACGACGGCATACCAGAAGATAGGCGCATCGGTATAGTTGGTGTTGGAGCCCGTGCGGTAGTAGCTGTCGAGGGTCGTGTTGTCGAACTTCCTGATGCCATAGCCTGTCGACGAAGCCATGGGTGCCACCGCGCCGTCGCTGCACGGACGACTCCATGTCGCCCCATTGAAGTAGACGATGCTGTCGGTGATGGCGCTCAGACGCTTGTCACGCCGTTGCAGCAAGCCGGCGATGCTGTAGTTGCCATCGGCGTTGACAGCAGCCCTCTCGGTGGTGTCGAGGGCCGTCGTGGCTTTCGGCTTACCGTCGCGGAAGAGGAAGGCGTCGACGGCATCTTTGGTGAGGCCGTAGACCTGCTGCGAGGCCGTGGTGGCGGCAATGAGACCGTGGGTCATCACCTCACGCTCGTAGTTGCGGAAGAAGATGACTTCACGGCAATGGGAGAGGTCGGCGGAGTGGTAGACGTCGCCATAGTCTGCTGTCAGCGCATAGCGCCCTGAGATGATGAGTGCCTCACTAGCCATGACACACTTGCGCAGGTAGGTCCTGGCCCGGCTCTCATTGGGTGCCTTGCCATTGTCGGCCCTCGTGCGGTAGCGGCAGTAGGTGCCCTCATAGAGGCATACGTCGCTCAGCAAGGCCAGGGCCATATCCGACGACCACAGTGTCTTGTCAGTAGCCTCAGGGAGGTGGGCCACGGCGAAGTCTATATCAGCGACGATGGAGTCTACGACGACATCACGGTCGGTGCGGTTGTCAGCCACGAGGGTTCTGTCGTCCTGTGTGGCCGCCGGTGTCGTTATCCAGGGCACGTCGCCATACTCCCTGACGAGCTGGAAATAGAGCCAGGCGCGGTTGAGGCGTGCAATGGCCGTGAAGGTCGTCTTCATATCGGCCGTCAGTGTCGACGCCCCGACATTCCTTATCACGCTGTTGGCCCGTTTTATCTGCTTAAAAGCGTCGTCCCAGTAGTCGGAACGCGAGGGCACAGCATAGAAGCTCCAGTTGAAAGCCGTGGGGTTGACCTGGTCGTCGGAGAGACTCTTGTAATAGAACCAGCCCAAGAAGCCGTCCTGCCCGTAGCCGTCGAAATTGGTGTAGAAGTCGTTGGTGAAGCTGGCAACCTCAGCGACATTGCTCCAATAGGCGGGACTGTCCATAAACGCCGACTTGGCACTCTTGTCCAAGATGTCATCACATGCCGAAAGCACGATGACACCCACGGAGAGGGTGGCGAGCAGACGTAATAGGCTTCTTATCATTGTTTCTTGCAGGTTCTGTTTTATGACGGCAAAAATACGTTAATATTTTCACACGGACAAGAAAAAACGCGTGAATATTCTCCCACGGGCAAGAAAAATCTTCTTTTCCGCCCCTACGCCGAATCGGGAGCCGCTCACCGATGGCAAGGCCTGGGCTTTTTTCCGCACGATGATGCGCGAAGACGTGGGCACGGTGCGCATGCACGAGATTGCCGGCTTCGAGCATCGTGGCGCCACAGGCTTCTCCTTAGCGGTGTTCATGGCCAACAGTGGCGGTGCCTGGGACAACGCCAAGAAGATGGTGGAAGAGGGCAACTTCGGCGGAAAGGGCTCGGAGCAGCATAAGGCCACCGTCGTAGGCGATACTGTCGGCGACCCGTTCAAAGACACTTCCGGCCCGTCTCTCAACATCCTCATCAAGCTCATGTCCATGGTGAGCATCGTCATGGCTGGCTTGACAGTGGCGTTGGCATAACACGCTGAGCTTCTTCACAAATATGAATCGATATCTTGCGACGACCGTCACACGATCTTGCGACGACCGTCACACGATCTTGCGACGACCGTCGCAAGATGTACTGCCGACTTTTGACAACCAACAAAGCGAACATCGACAACCATAAGATAACCCATCAGCACTGCCTCGTAGCCCTACAAGTCTGTCTTGAAATTTCGGGGAAACACCGGTTTTGGCCATTTAAAATTTCGGGGAAACACTGGTTTCAGTCATTTTAAATTTCGAGGGAACACTGGTTTTGGCCATTTTAAATTTCGGGGAAACACTGGTTTTGGGTAGAAAAAATGTCATGGGAGCCGAGAGATACGGTCGAAAAAGTGTTACGAGAGCCGTAAGATATGGCAGAAAAAATGTCATGGAAGCCACGAGATATGGTAGAAAAAATGTCATGGAAGCCACGAGATATGGTAGAAAAAATGTCATGGAAGCCGCTAGATATGGTAGAAAAAGTGTAAGAGTGGCTTAGAAATATGGCAGAATAAATGTAGTCAAAGACCTCAGCTATTCTTCTTTCTGATGACTGTCAGGCCGTCTCGGATGGGGATGATGACCTTTTCCACCCTGTCGTCAGCAGCGACGAGGTCGTTGAAACGGCGGATGCCAAGCGTCTGTGCATCACGGTCGTAGGCCTTGTCGATGACATGTCCATCCCACAGCGTGTTGTCAGCGAGGATGATGCCTCCTGCACTGATGAGGGGCAGGACAGCCGTGTAGGTCTCACAGTAGGTGCGCTTGTCGCCGTCGATGAACGCCATGTCGAACGTCAAGCCGAGACGGGGAGCCTCGCGGACGGCATCGCCGATGCGGAAGTCGATATAGTCGGCCACCTCGGAGCCGTCAATCCACTTCCGCGTGAAGTCCTCCATCTCGTCGTTAATCTCGAAGGTGACGACCTTTCTGTAGTCCTTCTCCTGCCGCCTCCCGCCGTCCAACTCCTTGAGTCCCTGCGCCAGACAGATGGCGGAATAGCCCGAGAAGGTGCCCACCTCTAAGATGAGACGCGGGCGCTGCATCATGACGAGCATCTTCAGCAGGCGGCCCTGCAGATGGCCCGAAGCCATGAAGCCGTGGACGGTATGAATGTTGGTGGCACGCCACAGCCGGTAGAGGTAGTCGTCCTCAGCATCACTGTGACAAGCGGCATAGCCCTCGATGTCGATGTCGTCTCTCATTGTGCCAGGATACCTCTGATGGCCAGCTCATAACTCTGCAAGCCGAAGCCACAGATGACACCGAGACAGCCGGCGGAAATCATAGAGTGGTGGCGATATTCCTCACGCTTGTGGACATTGCTGATGTGCACCTCCACAACGGGGCAGTGGAGGGAGCGGATGCAGTCGAGAAGGGCTATGCTGGTATGGGTGTAGGCACCAGCGTTGAGGACGATGCCATCGTAGGAGAAGCCCACCTCCTGCATCTTGTTGATGAGCTCGCCCTCGATATTGCTCTGGTAGTATGCTATCTCTACATCGGGGAAGAGCGCCTTGAGCGTCGGCAGATAGCTCTCAAACGACAACTGACCATAGATGCCGGGCTCACGAACACCCAAGAGATTGAGGTTGGGGCCATTGATGATTTGTATCTTCTTCATAATGATTACAATTTATATGCGCGGCGTAAGGCCTTACGACATAAAAGTAGGTGCAAACTTACGAAAAAAAAACTAAACATCAGCGCTTCTGAATAAAAATAGCCACACAATGTTCTAAATCTCCTTTTTTTTTATTTACTTTGCATGTGATTACCCTTTGCGCAATATATGAAAAAAGCGTTGAAATGGACGGGGATTGGCTTAGCGTCCCTCGTCGCCCTTATCATCATACTCTCCCTTCTGTTCTATTTCCCGCCGTTCCAGAACTGGGCCGTGCGGCAGGCTGCCCGTGTGGCTTCAGAGAAGACCGGCATGACGGTCACTGTAGACAATGTGCGTCTGGCCTTTCCCCTCGACCTCTCGCTGAACGGTGTGAAGATGATGGAGCCCAACGACTCCATCAAGGGCAAGACCGACACCGTTGCCGACGTGCGCAGTCTCGTCGTCAGCGTGGAGTTCATGCCCCTGCTGAAGAAGCAGGTCATGGTCGACGACCTCTCCCTGCTCCAGGCCAAGGTCAACACCACCCATTTCATCAGCAACGTGCGCATCAGCGGTAAGGTGGGGCGCCTGAAGGTTCGTGCCCATGGCATCGAACTTAGCCGGGAGCATGTCCGGGTCAACAGCGCCATCCTTGCCGATGCCGACATCAATGTCGCACTCGCCGACACCGCCAAGCGCGACACCACACCTTCGCAGAACTTCTGGAAGATCAACCTTGACAACGTAAAGATTAGCAACACCGCCTTCGCCCTTCAGACTCCCGGCGACACCATCGGTGTGGCCATGCGCATGGACGAGGGCAAGGCCCAGGGCGTCTTCATGGACCTCTACAAGAGCCTCTACAGCGCCCGCCATATCGACTGGCAGGGAGGCTGGGTCACCTTCGACCAGACCTTCCGCCCGCGCACCCAGGGCATAGACCCCAACCACTTAGCGCTGAGCAACCTCAGCCTCAGCGCAGACTCCTTCTTCTTCTGTTCGCCACAGCTGCGGCTCGTCCTGCGGTCGGCCTCCTTCCACGAGAAGAGCGGCATGCAGGTGGCCTCGCTACGCGGTCCCTTCCGCATGGACAGCCTCGGCATCACGCTGCCTGGGATGTGGCTGACAACGCCGTCGACGAACCTCTATGTAGCCTTCCGCCTTGACAACGCCGCCGACAGCACCGACAGCTACAGTCTCTCGGCAACTCTCCGCGGCTCCATCGGCAGCCAGGACATCAGAACCCTTGGCGCACCCTATCTGCCCAAGGCCCTTGCTGCCAACCTTCCGCGCGTGCCCCTCGTCGTCAACGCCACCGTGGGCGGCAACATGCAGAAGATGCATATCCGTAACCTCTATGCTGCCATGCCCGGCATCGTGAAGCTGAGGGCCAACGGATTCTTAGCCAACCTCGACGACACCAAGCGGCTGAAGGCCGACGTCAGCGTCAACGCCAATGCCGCCAACCTCGACTTCGTCAAGGCCATGCTGCCCAAGAGCGTCACCTCGACGGTCAACATCCCCCACGGCATCGGCCTGCGCGGCCACATGCGCCTCAACGGTTCTGCCATAGCAGCACGCTTCAACGCCACACAGGGCGGCGGCTCCTTAGGTGGCAATGTCAGTCTGAACACGCGGCGCATGGCCTATGCCGCCAAGCTTGCGGCCCGCCGCTTCCCCATCAGCCACTTCCTCAAAGGGCAACCCATCCATCCGTTCACGGGAACGATAGCGGCCCGGGGACAGGGCACCGACTTCCGATCCTCGCACGCCACACTCAACGCCACTGCCAACATCAACCGCCTGCAATATGCAGCCTACAACCTTGACAACATCAAGGTCACGGCCAGACTGGGCGGCGGGCACCTCATCGTCAACGCCGACAGCCGCAACAAGCTCTTCAAAGGACTCATCGGCATCGACGCCCTCACCTCGACGAAGTTCATCCAGGCCACTCTCTCCTGCGACCTTGCCCATGCCGACCTCCAGGGCTTGGGATTCGTCAAAGACCCCATCAACGTCGCCGTCTGCGGACAGGTCGACGTGGCCTCCGACCTGAAGAAGTTCTATCAAGCCCAGGGCTCCCTCTCCGACATCACCCTCAGCGAGGGCACCAAGCACTACCGCCCCAATGATGTCGTCATGGACATCCTCACCAACCGCGACACCACACGTGCCGTCGTCGACTGCAACGACTTCCACCTCAACCTCCATTCCCACGGTGGCTATGAGCGCCTCGTCAGCGCCATCACGCCTTTCATCAACGAGATGCAGCGCCAGATGACCAACAAGGAGATAGACCAGGCCCGTCTGCGCAGCCGTCTGCCACAGATGCAGCTCTACCTCGTCACCGGCAACGACAACTTCATCGCCCGTGCCCTAAAGCACTACGGCATGGCCTTCGACAACATCGCCATGGACATCACGTCGTCGCCGAGGACTGGTATCAACGGTACGGCACAGGCCTACGGACTTGTCGTCGACAGCATGGCCATAGACACCGTCCGACTCCAGCTCGCCTCAGCGGACAAGGAGATGAAATACGACCTGGAGGTCGTCAACGGTCCGAAGAATCCGCAGATCACCTTCCACGCCCTCCTCGACGGCGCCATCACCGAGCACGGCACATGGATGAAGCCGCGTATCTACGATGCCAAAGGACGCCTCGGCGTGGGCCTCGACCTCATGGCCAAGATGGAGGACAAGGGCATCGCCGTCCACCTCACGGGCAACAACCCCATCTTGGGCTATAAGGAGTTTTCCGTCAACGACAGCAACTTCGTCTACCTTGGTGCCGACAAGCGCGTCAGGGCCGACATGAAGCTCACGGCCCCGGATGGCACCGGTGTGCAGATCTACAGCGACGACACCGACGAGGATGCCCTCCAGGACATCACCATGTCGCTGAACCGCTTCAATCTCGGCAACATCCTCGCCGTCATCCCCTATGCCCCCGATATCAAGGGTATCTTCAACGGTGACTTCCACCTCATCCAGACCAAGGAAGAGACGTCGCTGTCGTCGTCCGTCAATGTTGAGAACCTCACCTACTCCGGCTGTCCCATGGGCAACGTGGGCACTGAGTTCACCTACATGCCAAAGTCGGGCAGCGCCCACTATGTTGACGGCATCATCACCAAGGACGGCGCAGAGATAGGCAACCTCTCCGGCACCTATTATAGTACCGGTAAAGGTGTCCTCGACGCCAACCTCGACATGAAGCGTATGCCCATGGACTTCCTCAACGGCTTCATCCCTGACAAGCTCATCGGCTTCAAAGGTTATGCCGAGGGTGACCTGACACTCAAAGGCTCACCGACGACACCCGATGTCAACGGTGAGGTATACCTCGACTCCTGCTATATGTACTCCGAGCCCTACGGCGTGGAGGTGCGCTTCGCCAACGACCCCGTAGACATCAAGAACAGCCGCCTGGTCTTGGAGAACTTCGAGGTGTTCTCACACAACGACGAGCCGCTCAATATCTCCGGATCCATCGACTTCGCCGACCTCTCGAAGATAGCCGTCAACACACGCATGCGCGCCACCAACTACCTCCTCGTCGACGCCAAGGAGACAGCACGCTCCGAGGCCTTCGGAAAAGCCTACGTCAACTTCTTCGGGACGGCCAACGGACTCATCGACAACCTCAAGGTCAGGGGCGTCGTCAACGTCTTAGGCAACACCGATCTGGAATACAACCTCAAGGACTCACCGCTCTCCACCGACGACCAGCTACAGGGACTCGTGGAGTTCACCAACTTCAGTGACACCACGCAGGATGTCGTCAACAAGCCGCCACTCACCGGTCTGAACATGGACCTCTCGGTGACCATCGACGACGGCGCTCATATCGACTGCTACCTCAACTCGTCGAAGTCCAACTATATCGATGTCATCGGTGGCGGCAGCATGCGCATGCAGTATAATGTCGCCGACGGCATCATCCTGCGCGGACGCTACACCATCGGTTCCGGTGAGATGAAATACGAGCTCCCCGTCATCCCGCTGAAGACCTTCACCATCGCCGACGGCAGCTACATCGAGTTCACCGGCGACCCCATGAACCCGCGACTGAGCATCACGGCAACAGAGCAAACGAAGTCGACAGTGGGAGCTGCTTCCGGCAACGGCCGCGTCGTCAACTTCACGTGCGGTGTCAACGTCTCCAAGACCTTGCAGGACATGGGTTTGGAGTTCACCATCGACGCTCCTGAGGATATGACCATCCACAACCAGCTGCAAGCCATGACCAAGGAGGAGCGCGGCAAGATGGCCGTGGCCATGCTCACCACGGGCATGTACCTCGCCGAAGGCAACACAGCCTCCTTCTCCATGAACTCCGCCCTCTCGGCCTTCCTGAACGCACAGATTAACCAAATCTCCGGTAAGGCACTGAAGACCCTCGACATCGGATTTGGTGTCGACAACTCCTTCACGGGCTCCGGACAGCTGCAGACCGACTACTCCTTCAAGTTCGCCCGACGCTTCTGGAACAACAGGCTGAAGATATCTATCGGCGGAAAGATCTCTACGGGCCCCGATGTGGCCATGCAGAACGAGACCTTCTTCGACAATGTCTCCTTAGAATACCGTCTCTCCGCACTCTCCAACAAATATCTCAGCCTCTACTACATCCGCGACAGCTACGACTGGCTCGAAGGCAACGTCAGCAAGTTCGGTGGCGGTTTCCTCTGGCGGAAGAAGATGAACAAGCTCAGCGAGATCCTGCGTTTCTGGGAGAATGACGAGACCACAATACCCAACGACTCCGCCAAGAACAAGAAAAGCGGTACCTCTAACACGACAACGAAATGACGAAACACCATAGCAAACACCCTGCGGGCTTGCTGCCCGCTGTCATCGGCTTCACCACCCTTCTACTCCTCGCCGCCTGCTCCACGACAAGAAGCATCCCCGAGGGCGACCAGCTCTACACGGGAATCTCCAAGATAGAATATAAAGCCGAGAAGAAAGACGCACACTTCACCTCTACCCAGGAGGAGCTCAACGCTGCCCTGGCCACAGCCCCCAACGGCGCCCTCTTCGGCTCGAGCAGTCTGCGCACGCCCTTCCCCGTGGGACTGTGGGTATGGAACGCCTTTGCGGGCAAGGACGACGGCTTCTCGAAATGGATGATGAAGTCGTTCGCTTCCAACCCCGTCCTCATGTCATGGGTCAACCCGGAGCTGCGGGCCACCGTGGCGCGCACCGTGCTCAGAGCCCACGGCTACTTCCGCGGCAACGTCACCTACGACGTCATCACGCAACACAACCCGAAGAAGGCGAAGATAGGCTACACCGTGGACATGGGCCACCTCTTCACCATCGACTCGCTGCGCTATGTCGACTTCCCCCACGATGCCGACAGCCTCATCAGAGCCACCACAGCACAGGCAAAGATAAAGAATGGCGACCCTTTCGATGCCAACACCCTCGACGCCGAGCGCTCGCGCATCAGCAGCCTCTTCCGCAACAACGGATACTTCTATTACCAGCCCTCCTACTCCTCCTACCTCGCCGACACCGTCAGCGTGCCGGGGCGGGCTCTGCTCCACTTCCAGGAGGCTGACAACGTGCCTGCCATCGCCAAGCGCACATGGCATATCGGAAAGATAAAGATTGACATGCGGCGGCAGTACAGCGACTCTCTCCAGGACTCCGTCGCCTTCCGCCACCTCACCGTGCGCTACAACGGTAAGAAGCCGCCTCTGCGCACCGGCGTCGTGCTCAACAACATGCGCATACGCCCCGGTGCCCTCTACAGCTACCAGAACCACCAGGAGAGCGCCAGCCTCCTGGCCTCGACGGGCATCTTATCGCTCGTAGACTTCAACTTCACGCCTCGTGATACCATCGGCAACGACACCCTCGACCTGCACCTCAACCTGCTCTTTGACAAGCCTTACGACTTCTACGTCCAGACCAACCTCACGGGCAAGACCAACAACCGCATTGGTCCGGGCATCGTCGTGGGTCTGACCAAACGCAACGCCTTCCGGGGCGGCGAGCTCCTCGACATCAACCTCAAAGGCAGCTACGAATGGCAGACAGGCCACAAGGCTGAGGGCACGCACTCCAAACTCAACAGCTATGAGTATGGCATCGACGCCTCACTGACCTTCCCGCGCCTCGTCATGCCCTGGCAGAACAAGTTCCGACGGTGGATGTGGCGACGCGCCATGAGGACGCACTATTTCTCCACACCGACAACAACGCTGAAGTTCTCGTCGGACATCATCCGGCGCTCCAACTACTTCACACGCCATGTCGTCTCAGGTGAGTGGACCTACTCCCTGCAGACCTCGGCAACGAGCCGCCACCAGTTCTCACCACTCATCTTCTCCTTCGACTACATGCGGCGGTCGTCGGCAGCCTTCGACTCCGTGCTCCAGGCCAACCCCTACCTCTACTATACCATGCGCGACCAGTTTATCCCGCGCATGCAGTATGTCTACACCTATACCTCGCCGTCGTCGAAGACCAACACGCTATGGTGGCAGACGACAGTGGGCGAATCAGGAAACATCCTGTCCTTGGCCTATATGGCAGCAGGAAAGAAATGGGACACCAAGAGCAAGGAACTTTTCAAGAACCCTTACGCTCAGTTCCTAAAAGTAGAGACGGAACTCGTCAAGACCTGGCACCTCACCGACCACTCCTCACTCGTGGGCCATGTTGACGCCGGCGTCATCTGGAGCTACGGCAACTCCGAGGACGCGCCCTACTCTGAGCAGTTCTATGTCGGCGGTGCCAACTCCATCCGTGCCTTCACCGTGCGCTCCATAGGCCCCGGCTCTTACCACGACGCTGCCTCTGCCAATGTCTACTACCTCGACCAGACGGGCGACATCAAGTTCTTAGCCAACCTCGAATACCGTCCCCGCCTCGTCGGCAACCTCTACGGCGCCGTCTTCCTCGATGCCGGCAACGTATGGAAGATGAAAGACGACTACCGCACGGGTGGTAAGTTCCAGATGAAGAATGCCCTCAAGGAGATGACTTTGGGCACCGGCGTGGGCTTGCGCTACGACATGCAGTTCCTCGTCATCCGCCTCGACTGGGGTGTCGGCCTCCACGTGCCCTATGCTTCCGGCTTCTATAATGTCGGTAAGTTCAAGGACAGCCAGAGCATCCACTTCGCCGTGGGCTACCCGTTCTAACGGTAACACTGAGAGAGGGATAAGAATAGGGATTTCCCTATGTTAAAATAGGAGAAAAGACATACGGCCTTGTTCTTTTTATCGCTATTTTTGCAAGACAAAATACGAGCAGCTATGAAAAAGAATTTGATAATCGGCTTGTCGGCAGTTCTGCTCTTAGGCAGCTGCGACACCTATACGGGCATGGGAGCTTATACGGGCTCGACATTGGGCAGCATCTTCGGTTCCGCCATCGGTGGCATCGCCGGAGGTCCGCGAGGCAGTGACGTGGGCACCATCGTCGGCATGGTGGGTGGTGCTGTAGCCGGTGCTGCCATCGGCAATGCCGCTGACCAGCAGCGCGAACAGCAGCGTATGGGGGAG
>UQRP01000018.1 GCA_900543585.1 uncultured Prevotella sp. | reverse complement strand
TAGAATGCTTTAACGAAAAGCTTTCGTAAATTTGCACTTGCTATTTGAATTCGCCATAGCTGTCTTTATTCTCGGAGTGTTAAAGATGGTAAAACTTATGCAAATTATTTGCATGCCATTGTGATAAGTACTAACTTTGGCGTAAGTTTGTTGGAAAACAACTGAAAGAAACTATAGGGTACATTTTGATGAAGAACTGAAGCGTAACGACGGTTATTGCTTTCAGATTGGACATTGGGACAGAAGTCTTGGTTTCTGTCGACAGCTACAGGTGTGAACTTTTGTTCGCTTGCTACTGTTGAACTACTAATGAATTAAAATTCTACAACAATGGTAAACATAAAGTCATTCAATTTTGCCATTTCGTCACTCTTGGTGATGAGTTTGGCAGCCTGTTCTAGTGATGACAGCACCGATAATGGTGGTGGCATTGATATTAACAATCAGGCATCGGGTATTGGCGTGGTGCTGAACAGTACCGCAAATCGTGTTACGAACTACAGCGCCCTTACTTCCGGTGCTAAATCTTTCACCCGTGCTTTACCCACGAGTGCGCCTTCCAATCTCGGACTCTCATTCCCAGCGGTACCTTCCTATACTGAAGGCTATTTTGGTGAGAAAGAGCTGACGAAAAATGTCACCTACCAGAGTGGTGCCGCTACCTTCACTCCTGGCACGCTGAATCTGGCTGGTCATAATCTTGTGCTCAACCACAACCTCACGTTGTCCGGGCTCAAGGGCTCAGGTAATATCTATGTCCAGGGTACCAGAACCCTGACCCTTAAAGGTGTCACTGAGCTTCCTGCTGGTGTGAAGATTTATGTCAACGGCGGTGGCAAGCTTGTGGTCACAGCCAGTTCCTTCACTGTTGCCAAGGGTGCCGGTCTGTATGCCAAGAACGCCTTCTATAAGAGTGGTGATGGAAAGAAAGAGACCGTGGGCACTGACGGTACCTTCGTGGGCAAGGACTTCACGAACAACGGTGAGGTGCTGACCGAATATGAGCTTCGTGCTAAGAATATCACCCTTGGTAAAGACTCCAAGACACAGATTGGTACCAACCTCTATGCTACCGGCAACCTTGAGGCCGACGGCCAGGTGGCTGCCAGCTACCTCTCCGCCCAGGCTTCTACGGTGAAGGGCACGGTGACCGTGAAAAACACCTTCAACTCCGAGAACAGTCTGACCGTCAACGGCGGTACCATCTATGGCAACTTCATCAAAGCCGGTGACTATACCAAGACCCAAGATGATGCCAAAAAGTTCATCCGCCAGGAGAACGGCTCGAAGATTATCTTAGGCAGCAACGGTGTCGTGGAGACTTACACCTATTATAATACTGATGGCAAGTCATCTCTCGAATTGCATGACGGCAACCTCGGTATGCTGCTCACCAAGAACCTCGTCCTCGCCGGTGAGAACAACACCTTCATCAAGACCTGCACAGGCGGTAAGATGGGTGTCTACTTCAAGCATGCTAAAGATGCCAAAGGCTCTGAGTATAACTGGGACGATGTGGCCTTCTCCGGTGCTTCCGTGCTGAAGGTGAACCACGAAGACGACTTCGCCTACATCTCCCTCCCTGCTGTCACGCTCCCTGCTGTCACGGATGGTAAGGACAAAGTCATCTTCCACGGCTTCAACACCGAGAAGAAGGGTGTCACCGAGACCACCAACTACATGAACCTCCGTCAGACGGCTGCCGTGGCTTACGGTACCAATGACAATATCCATTCCGGCCTCTCTGCTACCTCCGTGGCACTGAACGGCAACAACGTCTATGTCTCTTATCATACGCAGGGCACGGGTCAGGCCGGTATGCTTGACTATCTGACTGTTGACGCCAACGGCAACGCCACTTTGGTTCAGTCACTCTCTGCTGTCAACGCTACCCAAGGAACAACCAACATCTCCAACGCCATCGACTGGAACAACCTGCTCCTCGACGGCGACAAGCTCATCGGTGTCGGCAACAGCGAGAATGGTGGTGTCATCACAGCCCTGAACCTCTCCAACCATAAGTTTGATGTCGCCGACGGCACCACTTCCAACGGTTCCGACAAGAGTCCGCTGAAGTACTGCCGCCTGCAGACCACTACCGCTGACGGTCAGGCCGGTGACGGTAACGCTGTCATCAAGGTCGGTGACGCCTATGTCGCTGCTACCACCTATGGCATCGAGACCTTCAACAGCGATCTCGAAGAGACCTATGCTACGCATCTGACAAAGGGCAAGTATGTCGCACAGGGCGGCAGCAATGTCTACGTGAGCTATCTGAACAACGGTACGATGGGCATCAACAGCTATGCCGCTACCGATACCCGCTTCGCTACGCCTACCACTGTGGCTACCATTAGCGGTGTCACTCCTGAGAACGGTAAGAACGTGATGGTTGTCGACGGCAACGATATCTATGTGGCTGCCGGTGCCAACGGTCTGTATAAGTATACCAACGGTCAGCTCGTGACGACCTTCAAGCCCGCCGACGCTACCTATACCGTGAATGCTCAGGACGAGAACGAGAAGTATGCTGTAGGTACTAAGGTGACGCGCGGCTACTGCAATGGTGTAGCTGTCGACGGCAGCCATGTCTTCCTGGCCTATGGCAGCTTAGGTGTCATCGTGCTGAACAAGAGCGATCTGAAGAGTGGTGCTACGAACATCCCTGAGGTGGCCCGCTACTGCGCTGGTAATGGTTCTGCCAACTTCGTGGCCGTGAACGGCGACCTCGTCTATGTCGCCTATGGTAAGAACAACCTCCAGGTGCTGAAGCTCGAGAATGCGAATAACCGATAGCCCCACCCGTCGCGGCCAAGGCCGCGACAACCCTCCCCCTAAAGGGGAGGGACTGATATGCACCGTAGGATACCCCACGGTGCCACCAGTGCACAGGAAGCCCTCCCTACGGGGGAGGGTTAGGAGGGGCTGTAATCCTAATTACAAACAACTATGCAGACGAAAATCTTTTCACTCTTCTCTGCTGCCCTCCTCCTCGGAGGACTCGCAGGCTGCTCGTCGAGCGACGATGTCATTGACAACACCGTTCCTACGGCTGTCAGTGAGAATGCCGTCGGCCAGGCTATCGACGACGTCACGGCAGAGATGCAGTCGACCATCTACAACTGTGCCGTTTCAGGAACACGCGCCCAAAGCGACATCGATGCCATCGAGAAGGATTTACCTTCCTGGCCTAAAGGCCTTGATACGACAGTGCCAAGCAATGCCGTGGATGTCAAGACTAACACCCAGCCTTGGGTGGCAGGTGGACCATGGTATGTTGCTAAGGGAGAGTCATATACACTGACGAGTAAATTTAATCTGACCAACACCACCATGTATGTGACTGGTACGCTGACATTGGAAGGTTCTTGGACAGATGCCAGTAAAACAAGGATTATCGTCAAGGATGGGGGTACCCTTATCGTAAAGACCAATTGGAATAATATTCTCGGTTCTGGTGGTAGTATATACGTCGAGAAAGGCGGTACGCTAACTGTTCCCGATGGAGCTACATTGAATGTAGATCAGAACAGTAAGGTTTACGTTGAAGATGGAAATATCTCTGCCAAACACATTTTAGTGCAGGGTACGCTCTATGTCAACGGAGACCTCAAAGCCGAATCGTTTGGCGATATGACACCTAACTATACCCGCCTCTGTGTCACCGGCAAGATGACCTCTAACAATGCCGACCTGTCTACCGACGGTTATATATATGTAGGTGATGGCATTGACGCTGGCAAACATGCCATCATCTTCAAGAGCGGTACAAAGGTGATAGCACAATGCGGAATTAAAGGCAAAAATATCACAGTCAACTCCAATGGTGTCGAGGTTCATGCCAACTATATCAATTGCGACAACCTCGACCAGTGCGCCAGCTCTACCATCTTCCTCAAGGACACGGCTTTTGTCGATGTCACTGGCACTTATAAGAATGAGAACAACGGCACGGCCTTCATCGTCATGGAGGGAGACGACGCCGTAGGTGTGCTGAGAGCCAAGAAGATAGAATTTAATGGCAGTGGCAGTTCTTCGCAACTCAACGACTGCTATATCTTCAAGACATCCGGCAACCAGCGCCTCGGTATCGACTGCAACACCTGGAATTACCGTTCCGGTGGCGACGTGCCGATGTCAAAGATTGATTTTATGAATGGTACCGTCGAGCATATCTCCAACGGTAAGGTCGTCGACAGTGTCGGCAACACCCCCGATGGCGTGAAATATTCCATTCCCGCTGATGAGTGCCATGGTGGAGGCTATGCCCCCGGTGGAGGGAAGGATGACAATCCGCAGCCCGTCGTCGTCTCTGAAGGTCACACCCATGACATCTCTGCTACCTGCGTGCAGACCGACGGCAAGAATGTCTACGTCTCCTACCACAAGCGCGGCAACGGACACAGCGGATGTATCGAGATGCTCACCACCACGGGCGACATCACCACGCTCAAGCAGTTCGTCCGCGACCATGACAACGCCATCGACTTCAACCATATCGCCCTCGACAAGTCCAGCAAGCGGCTCTATGCTGTGGGCAACAACAAGAACGGCGGCTTCCTCGGCTTCCTGTGCCTCAAGGACGACGGCACCATCGACTGTGCGTCGCAGAAGAAGGACGACCTCGACAGCATCGAGATAGCCCATAAGAACTACCTGCCCTTGCAGATTGCCATGCTCTGGGAGGCTCAGTTGGCTTCTAAGAAAGGTGGCAAGGGTGGTGACGGCAACTGCGTCATTGTCAACGGCAACGACCTCGACGTGGCATCGACCTACGGCTATGAGGTCTTCGACAACACCCTCGCCGAGCTGCGCGCCACGAAGACAGCGGGTCGCGCCAAGCACCTCGCCTATGCCCCCGACGGCAACACCTTCTATGCCATCCACTACGACGACACACAGATTGTGGACTCCATGACGGAGGTCGGCCTGAAGCTGGAGAAGTTCAACAAGAGTGATGATGTCATGATGCAGTCGCCGGTCTTCAGCGTCGACGCCAACAAGGTGAAGCCGAACAACGGCAAGAACGCCATCTGCGTCTATGACGGCAAGGTCTATGTCTGCCAGAGCATGAACGGCCTCTATGTCTACGACGCCATCACCGGTGCCCAGGTCGGCTACTATAAGGAGAACATCAAGTCGTCGAAGACCGGTCAGGATTTGGCCATCTGTGCCAACGGTGTGGCTGTCGACGACAAGTACGTCTATGTCGCCTATGGCACCCGCGGCCTCGTCGTCCTCGACCGTAAGACCCTGAAGAAGGTCGGCCGGTTTATGGGGCAGCGCTCCGCCAACTATGTCGCCTTGGCCAACGGATATATCTATGTCGCCTATGGCCGTGACAATCTGAAAGTCTTTAAGATGTCAAAATAACAAATCTTCAAGATGACAAAATAACATCTTCCTCTTCCTCCGTCCCACGCCGATGCCCATCGGGACGCGGCGTAGGGTGGGGGACAAACTCATCAAACTATGCACCATTTTTCTCATCGATTGTCCTTCGTGATAATCCTGGCTCTGCTGACGGTTGTGGCCCATGCCCAGAACGATATGGAATACGGCTACCGTCCTAAGATGCTGGTCTATGAGAATCTGAAGAACGACAGCGTGCTGCGCGACTTCCGTCGCCGTTTCCATCTCATGGAGCGTGTCGTCTTCCACCCCGTCTCTTATGTCATGCCGCAGGCTCCCCTCTTCGGGTTTCCTTCCGGCGATGCCCTCAGCGACAGCCTCTACCATGTGAAGGCCGGTCTGGACATGCTCGCCTTAGAGCGTAACACCGGTCTGGAACTCACGGGCCAGGTCTATGGGCGTCTGGACAAGAAGGTGACGAACTTCCTCTCCACCGATGACGACGACCCCGTGTCCGTCTATAAGGCCAAGGTGCAGGCCGAGGTCGGCTGGGACTGGATCAACAGCAAGTTCTATCACCGTCGCTATAAAGAGCGTGACATCCGCCTCAGTGCCGATATCGCCCGTGCGCGCCAGCGCCTCGACGACGGCCGTGCCGACATGGACGCGTGGGCCGACACCCTGGAGCAGCACTGGAACCATGTCATCGCCGGTGTCATGCTCTGCCACGTCCGCAACCTCGACGTCCTCAACGAAGCCTATCAGATGATGCTCGAGCAGGATCGTATCACCAGCTCCCAGCTCCTCGACGTCATGAACGAGAAGATGCAGTTGGAGTTCCAGCTCGCCCAGTTCTATGCCAAGGACTCCGTGGCGCCGCGCGAGGCGCTTGTCTGGCTGAAGCCCGAGGCCATCGCCATCGACACCGTGAGCCTGCGCCAGCAGGTCGCGGCCGCCAACCCCCAGAACCAGCTCAACGAGCTGAAGATAGCGCAGCTCGACAACAGCGCCAAGCTCCTCGGCTATACCGCCACGATGCGCCTCACACCCTTCGCTCGGTGGTCGTCATATCTGACGAGTCAGGACAAGATTTCCAATAATGTCGACTTCGGCGTCCGCTTCACCTTCCCTTTGTGGAACGCCACGAAGCGACAGAAGCAATCCCTTGAGGTGCAGAAAGACATCCTCCGCGACGAGAACCGCGGCTATACCGACAACGTGATGACGCACTGCCGGATGAACATCGACGCCGTCAGACGGCTCAACCAGGCCATCGCCGTGGAATACCGCCACCTCACACAACTGAAGAAATACCTTGCCATGCGGCAACAGACATACGCCAAGAACCAGGGACGCTACAGCTATATCGACCGGCTCTTGGAATACAACCAATATCTCAAGAGCATGGAGCGCCTGTACACCCAGATGAAGGAGCGGTCGCTGAGCCTGATACAGATACAGCGGCTTGCCAACGTGCCCAATGTCAACAGTTTCGTAACGACGATACCGATACCATGAAAGACTTCAAGTTTGAAAAGAGTTCCGAGGAGCAGGACGCCCTTCTGCTGCTGAAACACCAGCATAAGAAACTGGCCAAGCAGCAGGTCATCTTTGCCGCCGTATTCCTCACAGGACTCATCTTCCTCATCCTGTATATCGTCAGCCGCTCCGTCTACTCCTACTACGACGGCTATATCAGTCTGGACAAGAACGACATCCGTGCCGTGGAGGACATCTACATCCTCAACATGCAGGCCAATGTAGGTGACTCCGTGCAGAAAGGCGACACCCTCTTCTCCTATGTCATCATCGACCACCTCGGTGACCTGAACAATATCAACAACGAGCCGCCCTTCATGCAGCGTGCCAACGACATGAAGACGCAGGCCATGCTTGCCCGTCAGGAGATTCCCGTCCTGAAGGAGCAGCTCCGCCAGCTGCAGCTACAGCTGAAGTCGGAGCGCAACGACATCTTCTACGGTCTGACCAACAACACCAAGCAGAACGACCTCAAGGCGCAGATTGCCGAGACCCAGGCGAAGATACGGGAGGCCGAGAACAAGGTGCGCATCTACCTCCAGCGCGAGGGGGACAGCCGCCTCCAGCTCATCCGGGCAGGCTTGGAGAGCAAGAAGGTCAATGCCATGCCCTACTCCCCCTGGGGCAACGACTATACCGACGAGTTCCTCAACTACGCCTGCGCCCCCGAGGACGGCTTCATCACGAATATCAACTTCACCAATAATGCCGTGGCCATCAAGGGCGAGAACATCCTGACGATGAAATACCGGAATATCGACAAGTCGCACTTCCATGTCATGGTCTACGTCCCCGTGGACAAAGCCCGTGACCTGCTGCGTGCCGACTCCATCGAGGTCATGGTCGACAACCGCACACGTTTCAATGCCCACCTCGTGCGTATGGGCCTGGGTGTGGAGCAGCTCCCGAACTATCTGATGAACAACTTCTCGCGCGACGCCATGGTCATCATGGCCGCCCTCAATGTCTACAAGGGTCAAAAGATTCCCTACTGGGTCCTCAACGACCAGCTGCCGGTGAAGATACGTGTCAGCACCCTCGTCGGGCGCAAGAAGCTCAAAGACGTGGAGCAGAGCTATAAAGTAAAGGATGCACCCCCCAGTCAGAGGAGGGACGACATCCCGTTGAATGATTTCGAGGAACGATAAGTAACAAGTCCTGATGGTACAGGCCGTAGAAAAAGGCTATTACGACAGGTCAACATGAAAGAGATAGTAACCAACAAGCAAGGTCACCGTATTCTGGTGTGTGATGAGCCCGTGTGGGTGGAGTTCCGGCCGGAGTTCCGGGCTGAGGACTTCGATGCAGTGTTTCTCAATACACAGTACCCCAACGACGTGGAGCTCATCCTCAAGAGCATCAACCCCATCACCTCTAACAAGGCGGCCTATAAGCCCTTCTTCGCCGCCCGCTCCCTTCAGGGACGCATCGGCGACTACGAGGAGATGATCGACGCCTTCATCGACAGCATCGACGAGGAGTTAGAGCTCAGCACCTTTACGGCCCTGATGAACTACCGGCGGCAGTACAAGGTGCCGCAGGAGACCGGTGTGCTCACCAACAACTACCTCCTCATCCTCCGTATCTTCCGCTACTATATCTCTCGCAACCACCTCATTATCGAGCCCAAGGTCATGGAGAAGAGTGCCATGGGCATCGCCTTCCCCTTGGCTGAGTGTCTGCACCGCTGGAGTCTCTTCCATATCAACGAGTATTTCTCGTGGATAGACATGAGTGTGAACCTTGGCAACATGGCCTACCGCAAGACCGTGTACCGCATGCATGTCTGCCCACAGTGCCAGCACTCCCACCTCATCTATCAGGAGACCTGCCCGAACTGTGGCAGCAACGACCTCGACTACGAGCCCGTCATCCACCATTTCTCCTGCGCCAACATCTCGCCGGAGCATACCTATATGGTCGGCGGCCAGCTCATCTGCCCGAAGTGCCACAAGACCCTGCGGCATATCGGCATCGACTACGACAGGCCTGCCTCACTGTATATCTGCCACAACTGTCACCAGAGTTTCCTCACCCCCGACACCACGGCGACATGCACCTACTGCGGTAAGGTGTCGAAAGTCAGCGAGCTCTATCCCCGCGACATCCATATCGTGGAGATAACGCCCAAGGGTGTGGAGACCTTCTGCACGGGTCTGCACTCCTTCTCGCCTTACGACAACTACTTCAACAACTATATGCCTGTTGAGGACTTTGAGAACCGTCTGCGACTCATTGCACGCCGTGCCTTTGCCAAAGAGGGTGTTATCCGCGGATTGATGATCGCCGTGGTCTGGGCCACCGACGACAGGGGTGGTGTGATGACACGTACCGAGAAGGTCGTGGAGGCTGCCAGCCGACTCTTCCTGAACTATAAGATTACGGCGACGGCGACCACCATCTATATCCAGGACACCATTCTCGAAGAAGAGGGCGAGCGTGTCCAGAAGCACTTCCGGAAGACTGTCACCGACAACGCCCGGTATCTGGCCATGTTCCTCCAGCCATCCATGATGTTGCATGTGGCTTTCAAGACCATGAGTTCCGACATCTCCGAGAGCCATCTCTTCCTCAAGGAGTGGAACCTCATCCCCAGCACCTCCGACGTTACTATTCGCTACGAGGAAGTGCCGCATCCTAAGGAGATGAGCACGATGATGTTCATCAACCGCCAGATCAATGCCGCCTTCGACAATGTGCAGACCGAGGACGACAAGGTTGCGGCCGAGCGCGAGCAGGTGAAGCAGGAGATAGACGAGCTCCAGGACCGTCCCCAGGTCTCCAAACTCCTCGGCTACTTGAAATGGGGATATTTCGTCCTCATCATCGTCGGTGTCCTGGCCTTGATAGCCGGTTACTGGTTCTGGCTGAGATAAGCTGTTGCCTATGCTGGACCTTATATTATATTATATCGGTCATTTCGTCGACTTCCTCCGTGGGCTGAGTGTGGGCAACGTGGTGAGGACCTACTGGTTCCTCTTCTTCGTGGAGTTCCCGCGCTACTACCTCTTGGAGTATGGTGTCCTCGTCTACCGCTTCCTCACGCGTGGCCGTCGTGGTCGCCGCCGCACCTTGGCGCGCTGGCTCCTCTTCCACGACAGGCCCTTGGTGACCATCCTCGTGCCGGGAAAGAACGAGGGTAAGAACATCTACAAGCTCGTCACCACGCTCCGGGAGCAGACCTACAACAACTTCGAGATTATCGTCGTCGACGACGGCTCCGACGATGAAACGCCGCTCATCTGCCGCGACCTGGAGCGTGCGAAGTATATCTCCAAGTACCTGCGCTGTGACATGCGCGGCGGCAAGGCCTCGGCGGCAAACTTCGGGGCCAACATCGCCACGGGACGCTATATCATCCACCTCGACGCCGACTCCTCCTTGGACCGTCAGGCTGTGGAGGACATCCTCCTGCCGTTCTATATGGACAAGCGTGTGAAGGCTGTCGGCGGCTGCGTCCTCGTGCGCAACTACAAGGAGACCATCTGCTCCTCCGTCCAGGGCTTTGAGTACCTGAAGCGCATCCAGGTGGGGCGCCTGGTGACGAGTCAGCTCGGCATCTACCATATCATCTCCGGAGCCTTCGGTGCCTTCGACGTGGCGACGCTCAAGGAGGTGGGCTACTGGGACATCGGCCCGGGCCTCGACGGCGACATCACGCAGAAGATACGCAAGGCCGGCCACCGCGTGGCCTTCGCCCACGACGCTGTCTGCCTGACGAATGTGCCCACGAGCTGGTACAAGCTCTATCATCAGCGCATCCGCTGGAGCCGCTCCTTGGTGAGGTTCCGGCTCCGCAAGCACCTCGACGTGCTGCTGCCCAACCGCAACTGGAACATCCTGAACTTCCTGAGCAATATGGAGAACATCTTCTACGACGGCATCCTGAACTTCCTCTGGTGGTTCTATATCATCAACATCATCTTCACCTTCCATGCCAGCTTCCTGGAGATCTTCGTCCTGGGATATATCCTGCGCACGGTCATCAACTACATCGGGTGGGGCTTGGTGCGTGTGGTCAGCGAACGGCCGCACGAGACCTACTGGTTCCTGCGCTATCTGCCCCTCATGCCCGCCTATTCCGGCTGGTTCCTGCGCTTCGCACGCACCACGGCACAGCTCGGAGAGCTCTTCTTCTTCCAATCGTATAAAGACAACTGGAATCCCTATAAGACCTCACGGTCGGCACAGTTGGAGAAAATTTAGAATTATGAAGAAAATATATATTGCTATCATCGGCTTAGGCTATGTCGGCCTGCCGTTGGCCATTGCTTTCTCGAAGCGCTACCGTGTGGTGGGCTTCGATGTGGACAGCAAGAAATGCCAAAACCTAAAGAAAGGCCTTGTCAGTCGTGACCAGTGTGAGCCCGCGAAGCTCCATAATGCCTTGAAGAGTACTAACTTTCGTATCACTGACAAACTCGAGGATACGGGAGAGTGCAACGTGTATATCATCGCTGTGCCTACGCCCGTCACCCGTGACCACCATGCCGACCCCACGCTGCTGAAGAAGGCCTGTGAGATGGTGGGCCGTGTCCTCAGTAAGGGTGACATCGTCGTCATCGAGTCCACGGTATGGCCGGGGATGACGGAGGAGGTCTGTGTGCCTATCCTGGAGCAGGCGTCGGGGCTGCGCTTCAACCACGACTTCTATGTCGGCTACTCTCCCGAGCGTATCAACCCCGGCGACACCGAGCACCCGGTGGAGAAGATTCGGAAAATTGTCTCCGGGTCCACACCTGCCACGGCGTCGTTCTTGGAGAACCTCTACGGCAGCGTCCTGCTCAATGGTACCTATAAGGCGCAGTCGATACGTGTCGCTGAGGCCAGCAAGGTCATGGAGAACTGCCAGCGCGACGTCCTCATCGCCTTTGCCAACGAGATGTACACCATCTTCTCGGCCTTGGGTATCAACACCGAGGATGTCATCGCCGCGGCCTCGACGAAATGGAACTTTATCCCCCTGCATCCCGGTCTCGTCGGTGGCCACTGCATCCCCGTGGACCCCTACTACCTCATCGACAAGGCTGCCACAGCCGGTGTCGACGCCCCGTTGCTGAAGACGGCGCGGAGGGTGAACAACGACATGGCTATCAGCTATGCCCACCGCATCGCCGACAAGCTCAAGGAGACGGGTGGAAAGAGTGTGCTGCTCCTCGGCTTCGCTTTCAAGCCGAACTGCGATGACATCCGCAACACGCGTGTCGCCGATGTCTATGAGGAGCTGAAGAAGAGCGTCGACGACATCACTATCTGCGACCCCCTCATCGACGTCGAGAAGGTGAAGGCCTGCTATGGCATTGATGTCGTACACAGCGTGCCGCGCGACAAGATGTATGATGTCGTCGCCGTCACCACGGCTCACGACATCTTCTCCCGTGAGGCCTTCCTCAACATCTCTCACAAAGTTCTCATGCGACTGTATGAGAAGGCTACGGGGGAGAGATAGAGGCCCAGGCATGGTTACAGATAGACAGTTTCTTTTAGACAGAGTAGTCAGATTTTTTAGACAGAGTAACAGAGTAGACAGAGTTATCGTACAGAGTAATCACTTAGCACTGACCCCGGAGGGGTCACACAGTGAATGACCCCAGGTCGTCGAGGTGCCGGGAGGGCGGCGCGTAGCGCGACCTCCCGGCACCGAGCGACCTGGGGTTAATGCGATGAGCGTGGAAAGACCTCGGAGAGGTCTCACGTGGATAGCAGGACATATCATTCCAATACTATGAATCGCTGAGAGATTTATTGGAAAATAGGCCTGGGACATGCTTCCGCTCCTTAGGGAGCAGTGGTGTTGAAGTGCCGGAACAGTCTTTGCGAGCAAGCTCGCAGCCTGCCCCGGCACTTCACCACCACCCCCTTTCTGGGGGTGAAGCCTGTCCATGCCGAAAATCGCTCCGCGTAAAATTGCCCTTCGGGCATAAAATAGAGCATACCCCCCAATTCGTCTGTAATATGTGTTCCGTTGGATTAGCATGATCTAACAGCCGGGTTAGTATGCTCTACAGCCGGATTATCATGCTCTAACAGCCGTTTTTTGTGCTCTATCGGTATTGTGTGCAAGCATATCGGATGCTCTATTTTATGCGCTTCGCGCAATTTTACGCGAAGCGATTTTCGTCATGGACAGGGTTGGCACCAAAGGTGTGGGTCTGTGGCACTGGGGTGGGGCGGGCGAGCTTGCTCGCCAGAGACCCACCCCAGTGCCGCAGACCCATAGCTCCCTGAGGAGCGGAAGCCTGGACATGACCATTTTCCTTTTCCTTCTTCTGCTATATGGCCGTTTGTAGGATTTTGATATGTCTTGTTGTCCACGTGAGACCTCTCCGAGGTCTTTCCACGCTGTCATCCTGCAACCCCAGGTCGCTCGGTGCCGTGAGGGCTCCCTACGCTTCGCCCTCCCGTCCCCGAGACGACCTGGGGTCATTCAGAGTGTGACCCCTCCGGGGTCAGTGCTATTCGATTTACTTTGCCGTGTCTACCTCCGGGGTCAGAGCACATTCTTTCGGACGGCCACAAGGACCACACCCTGCAAAGTCTCACAGAAGGGCACCATAAAGACCCGTTGCGGCGTTATCTGTTGATGATGCCGGTGAGTTTCTCATCAAAATGCTCGTCACTGGGGCGGAAGGCATCACTGTTGTTGATGGTTCCGTCGGCATTGATGATGATGAAGCGGGGAATGGACATGACACCGAACTGCTCAGAGATGAAGCGGTCTTCGTCACGGTTGGCATGGAACTGCGGCCACTGCGGCTGGTCCTTGGCTATCTTCTCCTTCCACGCCTTCTCATTTCTGTCGAGGCTGATGCTGATGAACACCACCTTGTCGTTGTCCTTGTATTTTTCGACCTTCTGCTCCAGATATGGAATCTCCAAGACGCAGGGACCGCACCAGGTTGCCCACAAGTCGAGGTAGATGACCTTTCCGAAGAACTCGCTCAGATGATGCTGCTGGCCATTGACATCTGTGAAGGTGATGTCGGGGCACTTTGCACCTTTCTTGTTCCGGTTCTTAGAGTCCACGATGAACTGATATTCGTTGACGATGGCAGTGTCGGCCTTGGTCTTGAAGAAGTTCCAGAAGCCGTTGAAGTCCCATTCCTTGTCGGAGCCCAACAGATTTCTGGCGATGTTGTCGTAGAGGATGTCCTTTATCTTCTTGTTCTGGACATGCTGCTCCACCGTCTCAACATAAGCCTTGCCGTAGTCCTCCACCTTCATATCCTGGCTCACGGCGATGGGGAAGTAGGCGGTGATATAGGTGTCGATGAGTCCGTGGGATAAGAACGTTGTGTCGTTGGGATCAATCTGCCCGATCAGTTCCATGTATTTTGCATCCTTCCTTGGTGCGATGCCGAGGTGCTCGTCGCGGCCGCCTAAGAGCTGAAGGCGGTAGGCGAGATAGGTCAGCTTGAAGTCGAGGAGGTTGTTGCGTCGGTCCTCCTCGCGTGAGAGTCTGGAGGCCATCGCCGTCAGCTTCTCGTAGCCACTCTTCAGCCTTGCCATGGCTTCGTCGAAGGATATGGTGTCCTTGACGCCCATGGCCTCGTCGCGTGCGTAGTCTTTCTCCGGGTACCACTGTCCGTAGGCGTTGGCACACTCCGCAAAGTCAGCATTGGCACCCTTGTAGCGGGCCACCTGCCTGCCTTTCTTCAGGTC
The DNA here is from genome assembly GCA_900543585.1 of uncultured Prevotella sp. Lineage (GTDB taxonomy): Bacteria > Bacteroidota > Bacteroidia > Bacteroidales > Bacteroidaceae > Prevotella. The sequence goes on along the minus strand of UQRP01000018.1, from coordinate 32,966 downwards.
GATATGGAGGCGTTGCGTCTTTCCCTGCTCCATGACGACATTATAGGTCTTGTCTATCACGGACAGCACGGCCATACTCCGGTTGTCTCCGGTGAGTGTGGTGTCGTTGTAGACCGCCACGCCCTTGCTGTCGAAGTGGAGGTTGTCCATGCCATTCATCGCGAACATCAGCACATGGTTGCGCAGGGCCGTGTCGGGAATCTCTACGATGAGCTGCTGGGCCCGGATGGCGAGCGGCAGGAGCAGGAGGACAACAATAGGAAGAATCTTTCTCATGGGTTGTTATTTCTGTGAGGGTGTGAGATAGAGTTGCAAAATCTTCTCCACGTCCTCGGGATACTGTGGTGAGCGCATCACACGGCCGTCGGGAGCCACGAGGACGAAGTAGGGCACGCCGTTGCCAATCTGGTATTTCGTGAACAGGTCTTTATATCCCTGCGCTGTCGTACAATACTGCGGCCAGGGCTGCGGATGCCGCTGCATGGCTCTGCGCCAGGCTGTGTCCTTGGTGTCGATGGAGAGGTCGATGATGGTGAAGTCGCCGGCGTATTTCTTACCGACCTTCTCCAACAACGGGAAGGCCGCCAAGCACTGTCCGCACCAGCTGGCCCAGAAGTCGATGAGGACGAACTTCCCCTTTGGCACGACGTCCTTGAGTCTTACGATGTTGTTCAGCGTGTCCCGAATCTCCAGGTCGATGAGCGGCGATCCTACTGTGGACTTGCGGGCGTTGTCTAAGCGCCACAGAAACTCTTCATAGCGCTCCGGCGCCTCAGGACAGGCTGTCAGGGCCCGTCCGAGGCGCTCCACCTCGTCGTGGGAGAGGTGGTAGCCGCGCTTGAGCATGTTGTTGACGAGGAAGGCCGTGACGACAGACTGCGGGTGCTTGTCGATGAACAGCCAGTCGATGGAGTCGTTGCGCCAGTCACCACCTGTCATGTCGAGGAGCGTCTGGAAGTCGTTCTGCACCGTCGTGCCCTGAATCTTCAGGTCTGGAGTCAGTGTGATGTCACCGGGGGAGAGGAAGAGGTCGACATAGTTCCAGCGGATGGAGTCATCTGGCCAGTGGTTCTTCTCCACGAGGCTGAGGTTGTTCGTGGAGAGCATGGCGCGCTTCGGGTGTTCGATGGTGCCCTTGAGGACGAAGCGTCCGTGGGAGACGACGGTCTTGGCGACCTCCTCTATGGAGTCTTCCACACACGACACGCTGACGGCGGTACCGTCGGGGAGCTGCGGCACATGGCCGCGGACGACAAAATTATGACGTTGGGCCTCCATGATGCCGGCAATGGCCAGCAGGAGGAGGGAGAATAAATAGCGTTTCATCATGTTCGGCGGTTATTGATGGTCGCGTACAAACCTCACACTCATCATGTTGTTTGTCTTTGAGGTGTGTCGGTAGACCTTCGTGTTGTTGTACATAATTTTTCTGATGTAGGCCACACCGTCTTTAGGCGAGGTGGCTGTCCAGTAATAGCCCATGGCCTGTATGAAGTAGAACTTCAGGGCGAAGGAGGTGCTGTTGGCATCGTAGAATCCGCCGTAGCGCAGTCCTAAGGTCTTGGCATCGGCTAAGAGCTGTCCCTGATAGGAACCTCTCCACTCGTCGCCCTGAACCTCGTCTGCTGACATGCCTAATGCCTCTTCGAGCTGCTGCCAGTCGGCATCGGTGGGCAGTCGCCAACCCTCAGGGACAGCCTCCTGGGCACCCTCCCAGGAGTAGAGGTAGCCGTAGCGTTCCAATGTCTTGGCGTTGTTGCTGGTGTTGTCGTCACCGGGCGTGCCCTCCGTGGAATAGAGGAGGCGTGTGTCGTCGCTGCCCGTGTCGTAGCGGCTGTTTTCCGTTGTCCAGTCCAGGTTGCCGATGGTGACATAGCCGTAGGTGTTGCCGTCGCGGGCGTCGGTGAAGGTGCCGCGGGCATAGGTGGGAACCTCGGGAGCCTGGGCATCGTCGTTGTCGCCGCAGCAGCTCAGCAGCAGTGAGGCGACAAAAAGCAGGGAATAGAAGATTATCTTTTGCATGATTTTCCTTGATTGAATGAAACTATTTTACGTACCCCATCGTCTCCAGGAGATTGCTCATGATACGGTATTTCTCCATGATGGTCAGGTAAGAGCCGTATTTCTGTTCCACCTCGTCAGCGCTGCTGTTGAGGCACAGCTGGATATAGGAGTCGATGTCCTCAGCCTGTGAGGGGTAGACACCCGTCCATGTCGTTCCAAAGGACTGGTGTGCTGTGACGAATCCGGCGTCGTACATGGCCTGGAGGTTGGCCTCCTCATCGGCGGGCTGCTCCAGACCTAAGTCGCTGAACCACTGTCCGTAGAGATCCTTGCCGTAGCTGGTGAAGGAGCTGAGGGTGGTGGCATCCTGAGCCGCTACCTTGCTGGCCAGGATGTTTCCGAGTACGGTGGAGGCGTAGGAGGCCAACGTGGCCTCGTCACCGTCGAGGATGCCGTCCAAGGCGAAGACGGTAGCGCGATTGCCAACCACAGAGGTGGGATTCGGATTCTCATAGTCCGGCGTGAAGTTGTTGTTGTCAAGCGTGTACTTGTTGATGCTGCCCACCAAGAGGAAGGAGAAGGGCTGCAGCTTGGTGCCTAAGTGCGGGAGGATGTACTGCTCCACGAAACTGACGGCCTGCTGCTGGCTGGTGATGTCGGTGAGATAGCCATAGGTGTAGACGACATTGTTGGACGAGCCGGTGGGGTCGTAGCCGACATCGAGGAGCTCATCTTTATAGACGGGGTCGCCGAAGGCATCGGTGCCGGTCTTGACATGGCTCAGCGTGTCGTTGAAGAGCAGGTAGGAGCCATATTTGTCATAGAAGGCCTTGCGCAGCAGGGAGGTGGCATCAGTAGCATCGTCGCCGACACTGAAGTAGTTGGCATCGGGATCGCTGGGGGTCAGGTCGTCTTCACCGCCACACCCTGTCAGGGAAAGGAGAAGTGGCAGGGCAAAGAGCAACACTTTTATTATTTTCATGGTGTTGTGATTTTCTAAGTTGATGATGATAGCGTTAGAGATTTGTTGTCTGATACGACCTCTCTCCGCGCTGGTTGTTCTGCATTCCCGTGTTGAAGTCGAGCACGCTCTGCGGGATGTTCAGCGTCCAGCCCCAGTCGTCGGGAGTCAGCGTGAAGGTGTGGAGGGATGTCTTCTCATTGGAATCGCGTCCTACATAATAATAGTAGTGGTGCACAATCTCCGTCTTCTGCGGCAGCACGGTATTGACGGCGTAGCGTCTGAGGTCGAACCACCGGTGTCCCTCCATGACGAGCTCTCGTTCGCGCTCGTCGCGAATGTCCTTGATGAGCTGCTCGCCGGAGCTCTTGAGGGTATAGTCGGAGCCCGTGGCATAGCGGTACTGTCGCAGGTGGTTGATTTGGTTGCGGGCCTCGGCGTCATTGCCTAAGTATGCCTCTGCCTCGGCGAGGTTGAGGTAGGCTTCCGAGGAGCGGAAGAAGTTCTTGTCGGAGACCTCATTGGTCTGTTTGCTCCAGGCGTAATACCAGGCATGGAAATAGTAGGCGGGGTCTGTGGCCTGGTAGCTGTCGGCCGAGGCGGTATTGATGGGGAACTTGGTGTAGCCATGGAAGTCGCCGTTGGTCCACATGTACTTTGTACGGCGGAGGTCGTCGGCAGCATAGAGCTTATAGATTTTGTCGCTGATGGTGAAGCTCTTATAGATGTTTGCCGTGCACTCCATGGCATTGTTGCTGCCCATGGAGAATATCATCTCCGGCGACGACTCGCTGATGACGGCGGGTGCTGTCGAGGCGTTGAGGTTGATGAGTGCGGGGTGTGCGCTGATGACCTTCTGCGCATAGTCGGCCGCCTGCTGCCAGTTCTGCATATACAGATACACGCGGCTCAGCAGGAGGCGGACGGTGGTGACGTCGGCGCGGTAGCGTGAGGGTTGGCTGATGCCGTCGAGGTCTTTCTCAGCCTGGAGGAGGTCGCTGACGATGAGGTCGTAGTTCTCCTGCACGGTGTTGCGCTGGAACTTCTTATCCTCAACCTCTGCCGAGGTCTTGATGGGCACGCCTAAGTCGCTGGCTGCCGTGGAGGGGTCGTAGGCCTTGCCATAGAGGTTGACGAGCATGAAATAGTAGTAGGCTCTGAGGAAACGGGCCTCGCCGTCGACCTTGCGGATTCCCTGGGCTGCGGTCTCGTCGCTGCTTGACAGCTGGGAGGCGCTGTAGATGATGTTGTTGGCGACGTTGATGCGCTGGTAGTATTCCGTCCAGCACTTGCTCTCGTTGTCGGCGTTGTAGCCTGTGTAGGTGTCGTTCTGAGCGCTGCGGGCCTGCCATGTGAAATAGCCGAAGACGCGCTCCTTGTCGTCGTAGGCCATCGCGTTGTTGTCGTAGCTCTCGGGATACTCATCCAACTCGTCGGAGAGGAAGTGGAGGAAATATTGGTTGTCGGCGACCGTGGAGACGTTGTCGGCGGCAAAGACCGGCTGGTAGGCCGAGCCTATCAGGAGCTCGTCGAGGTCTTCCCAGGAGCGGACGTAGTCGGTGTCCTGGGAATACTCTTCGAGGAATGACGAGCAGGACATGCTGAGCAATGCCACCGCGCTCATCAGCGTCAAACGGAGGACGGACTTCCGCGCCCTCATAATATATGTATGGGTTATCATCTTAGAACTGAATGTTAAAGTCTATCGTATAATAAGGTGTATCGGAGAGCTGGACCTCGGCGAATCCGGACTGTGTCGGTGTCTGTCCCTTGAGCTTCTTGTTGCAGAAGGTGTAGAGGTTGTTGCCGGTGAGGGTGATGGCGAGTCGCTCTAAGTGCAGTGCACGCAGGGCGTCGCTGGGCAGCTCATAGGTGAGGCTGACGCTGGACAGGCGCAGGTAGTCGGCGCTGACGACGCGCAGGTCGCTGTAGTCGTACATTGTCCAGGCATTCTGGGCGAAGGCCACACCCTGGTAGCTGGAACCGGCGCTCCAGTGCTGCGAATACTGATAGTAGCTGCTGTTGCTCTGTGTAGAGATGATAGAGGGAATATTGGTGATGGCCTCGTCGCCGCTCTTGCGCCAGCGGTTCAGCAGCTCGCGGTTGAGGTTATATTCCGGATAGATGTTGCCGGGACCTGTCGTCGAGCCGTTGCTCTGGTTGAAGATGCGGAAGAGCCGCACTTTGTTGCCTAAGGCATAGTCCATGAAGACGCCGAATCGCCACTGCTTATACTCCAATGTCGAGGAGAAGCTTCCCGTGACATCGGGCTCGCGCTGTCCGCTGTAGCTCAGCACGCGCATCGCTGTCTCATAGTTGTTGAGTCCCACGAGTTCGTCGGCGCGGTCCTGCCAGTCGTCGAAGAGCGGTCCGCCGTCGACGGGGTTCAGACCGATGAAGCGATAGCTGTAGAAGGAGCCGATGGCCTTGCCGTCGACGATGGCGGTGCCGTTGAGGTAGTCGTCGATGGAATAGGCATCCTCGCCCGGCTGACTTTTCATCTTATTGTCGACTTTGCTCAGCGAGCCCGACAACATCCAGTTCCAGTTCTTTGTACGGATAGGCGTGGCGGTGACGGAGAAGTTGTAGCCTTTGTTGATAATCTGACCGGAGTTGACGACATAGGAGGTATAGCCATTGATGTCGCTGATGGTCTTATTCATAAAGGCATCATTGGTCTTCTTATAGTAGTACTCCAAAGAGAGCTGCAGGCGGCCCTGGAAGAGGGATGTCTCGATACCGGTGTTGAAGGAGTAGGTCTTCTCCCATTTCAGGTCGGGGTTTGCAAACTGGTTCACCGTGGAGACCATCTCGCCGTAGTGGGTGTCGTAGGCACCTTTGGTGATGGTGAGCACCGGCGTCTGTCCGTCGAGCATGTTGCCCTGTCCGCCATAGGATACCTTCCAGGCCAGGGCATCGAGCCATTTGGGCTGGAGGTGGAAGATGTCCAGGATGTTGGCACGTCCGGAGAAGGACCAGACGGGGAGAATCTTCTCGTTGCTGCGGTCGCCGAACTTGTTGGAGCCGTCGTAGCGGGCATTGGCGTTCAGCGTGAAATAAGAAAGATAGCTGTAGGACAGCGTGCCGTAGGCTGAGATGAGGTTGGTGAGGTTATCGGTGATGGTGGGCATGTTGGTGCCTAACCACTGGAGGTAAGAAGTATAGGTGGATGGAATCTGCGTGGTGAACTTCTTTCCGCGCTCGGCATAGTATCCGCGTTGCAGATAGCTGTTGCCGCGGTAGCGTGTCGAGGATGCCTCCATACCGAGGGCTAAGTTGATGTTGTGCTGGCTCTTCGCGCCGAAGTATTTGTTCATGTTGCCTTGCAGTCGGAAGGTCCAGTCGCGCTCTGTGGCGTTGTTCTCAGAGAGCTGTCCGCCGAAGGGCATGAGGCTGTTGGGCCCTGCCTGTACCCCGTAGCGGGTCATGCGGAGTGTGGAGGCATACCAGCTGCGCTCGCCATACCAGCCCTCGACATTGGTGTCGGTGGAGCTGTAGGCCAGGATGGCATTGAAGAAGAGCCAGTCCTTGGGAGCATAGCGGAGGTTGGTGGTGGCCCGCATGCTGTTGATGTTCTCGTGCTGGTAGCTGTTGTCGAGCTCGTTGAGGATGTTGTAGGGTAGGGCACCTACACCGCTGGAGATCTTGTTGTAATAGTAATAGCTGCCGTCGGCGTTATAGGCCGGGATGACGCGTGAGGTGTTGTAGGCGTAGTTGATGGGGTTGACGTCGTCCTGGTTGTAGTGCTTCTTGTTGTTGTACATGCTGAACTGCACGCCCAACTGCACCTTCTGACTGAAGGTGAAGTCGAGATTGGACGAGGCTGTATAGCGCCGGTTGGTGTTGTTCTTGATGACATCGTGGTCGTCGGTCATACCCAACGAGACATAATAGCGGAGCTTGTCGGCACCACCGGAGACATTGATGTTATGGTTTTGTGAGAAGCTGTCCTCGGTGAGGAGCTTGAACCAGTCGGTGTTCTGCGTCTCGGCGGCTGCAACGGCGGCGTCAAACTCCTCACGGCTGTAGACACCGGAGTAGTATTTCTGCAAGGCATCCTCATAGCCCACAAACGACATGTCGGAAGGGTAGGAGTAGTGCATGTCGGCCAGTTCGCGAGAGAGCTCGACGCGCTCCTTGGAGTTCATGAGGTTCATCTTGCGGTCGGTGTAGCGTGGCCGGCGGCGCAGGGTGCCTGTAAAGGTGTAGCTGACAATGGGTTTGCCCACCTGACCTTTCTTCGTGGTGATGACGATGACGCCGTTGGCGGCACGTGTACCGTAGAGGGCTGTGGCGGCGGCATCCTTCAGCACGTCGATACGGTCGATGTCCTGAGGGTTGATACCCGAGATGGCATTACCGATGCGGTTGATATAGTCGGGGTCGTTGAGGACATCGGAGCTGAGGTTCACAGGGTCGTTGACGACAATGCCGTCGACGACCCACAGGGGCTCGCGGTTACCGATGAGTGTGGAGGTACCGCGGATGCGAATCTTTGGCACGGAGTTGACCTCGCCGCTGGCATTGGTCAGGACGAGGTCGGGGATACGGCCCTGCAGCATCTTGTCGACGGTAGAGACACCATTGCGCATGATGTCGTCCATCTTCACCGAGGTCACGGAGCTGGTGAGGTTGCGGCGGTCTATCTGCTGGAAACCGGTGACGACGACATCCTCCAGGACCTGGGCGTTGCCGTCGAGCATGACAGCGGCATAGTCGTCGCGGGAGCCGTGCCAGGTCTTGTCTTTCATGCCGAGGTAGGAGACATCGAGAACGATATGGTCGCTCTTGGCGTCGAGGGAGAACTTGCCGTCGACATCGGTGACGGTGCTGACGTTGTTGGCACGGTCGCGGATGATGGCACCCACGATGGGCTCGCCCTGGCTGTCCATGACCATACCCATGAGATGCTTGCCATCGCCGATGTTCTTGTCGTGGGGAATGTTGGCCGTGCGCATGATGACGAGGTAGTCACCCTTGGTCTGTACCGTCAGGCCATGACCGTTGATGATGCTGCGCACCACGGCCATGGGCGGCTGGTTGTCGGCCTTGAGCGTCACGCGGAAGTTCACGTCGCCATAGCTGTACTGTATCTTCAAGCCGGAGAGGTGCTCCACCTTCTTCAGCGCTGTGGTGGCCTTCTCGTTGTTGAAAGATACGGAGATGTGTGCCTTGACCTGTGCCAGCATCGTGGAGCAACAGCAGAGCAGTGACAGACACAGTACTGCCAACCGCCGGAAGCCTCTCCCTGGCTCAGTCGTACCGAAAGCATGATCCATAAAAATATTTATTTTAATAATTTGTAATGAAATTGATTATCTCTCTTAATACTTACTAAAATAAATACGGAATACCCTTACGATATGTGCCCAAGATAAATGTTAAAAATGAGATTCGTCGGCGCAACGGATAACCCCCGCCCCTACGGTGGCACCGGCAATACCATTTATTCTATGCAGAGGCGGTTGTCGCGGACGGAGACTTTCGCCTTGCTGATGAGGTTCAGCTCGTTTATGACGCGGCTGACGGTCCAGGCGCGCTCGGCATTGAAATGCAGCTGTTCGTAGAGATGGCTCTCCGTGCGGTAGGTGACATGCATGCCGTACCACCGCCCTATCTCGTCGACAATCTCCTTGAGCGTCTGTCCGTCGAAATAGAAGCGTCCCTCTTTCCAGCTCAGCGCCACGTCCATGTCGGCTTCCTGTGGCTGTAGGCGTTCATTGCCGACGGTGGTCTGCTGTCCGGGCCTCAGAATCACGCTGTCATCGCCGCGGCTCACCCTCACCCGACCTTTGACAAGTGTCACGCGTGGCTCGCTGCCGTCGATGTTGCGCACGTTGAACTGTGTGCCCAGCACCGTTGTCTGCCACCCGCTGCCCTCGACGATGAAGGGTGACGACGCATCATGGTGGACATCGAAATAGGCCTCACCACGCAGGGCCACGCGGCGCTCGTTGCCAGCGCCAAACTGGCTGCCAAAGGCTATCTGACTGCCTACGCTGAGCCATACATGGGTGCCGTCGGGCAACAGCAGCTGTGCCATCTTGCCTTCGGCGACCTTGATGGTGAAGACCTCGGCGGCCGCCGTGGGCACCTTGTCCACACGGATGATGTTGTCGGGCAGCACCACGATGCCGTGGCTGCGGGCCATGGCCGGTGAGAGCTTCTCGTCACCGACCTGGAGGGACAGTCCGCCACGCTGACGGGCCCTGTCGATGGCTGGCATCGGGCGTGCTGTGGCTACAGTTGTGGAGGCTTCTTGGTGGGAAGAGAGCAGGTCTTTAGGCATCAGCGTGAAGAGAACGGCTACGCAGGCGGCCACGGCCACGAGGGTGCGGACGACGACGCGCATGGGCACCGTGAAAAACCGGTGGGAGGCAGTGCCGTCAGCCGACTCGCCCTCGACCTTCCGGCGGAAAGCGAGGAACGCCTCACCGGCGTCGGGGACGGGCGCATCGTCCTGCAAGGCACGCTCGACAAGAAAGGCTAAGCGTGCGTCCTGCTCCTCAGCAGAAAACTGCGAGGCGGAAGATGTGGAAGGTATGGAGTGATGAGGTTGTTCTGTCATTGTTGTTCATCTCGGTTTTATAGATATGACGAAGAAAGGGCAGATATTGTGCCTATGGAATGTCGTTTTTTAACATTCCTCGCAACGTTTTAAATACCTTGTTCATGCGTTTGTGCACCATATTCTCGCTCATCTCCAGTTTCTCGGCTGTCTGCCGATAGGTGAGCTTCTTGAAATAGGTGCATGTCAGGATTGACTTCTCCGGTTCCGGCAACCGCTCTATGGCGGCTTTGACCTGCTGTACGCGTAGCTCAAACTCCATGGCAGCCTCGTCGGTGGTGATAGGTTCTGTGGCCGACTTCATACGTACATAGCGGTCCATGGCCTTGTTGTGGCGCAGTGTGTCCAGGCAGCGGTTGCGGACGGAAGTGTAGAGAAACCCCTCTACGGTGTGCACGTCTTGTTGCAAGGTGCCCGCCAAGGTCTTCTCCCACACCGTCTGGAACACGCTGCCCGTCACGTCCTTAGCACCCTCCTCATCGGCGAGGAAGGTGAGGGCATAGAGGTACAGCGACCGATAGAACGTCGTATACAGATGTTCCATCCAAGCCATGTTTGTCATTGGTGCTTCCGCCATGTCATTCCATGCTAACTTCTCTCTTCCACTGCTCAAACTCTTTCTGATAGCCGTTGAAGACGTTGATGTCGGTATGTCCGGCTATGCCGCGCACCTTACCGTCGGGTGCGAGCTGCCAGATACGGAGCTTGATGTCGGGCTTGTATTCCCCGTAGCGTGCTATCCAGATGGGGTAGTTGTGCTTGACGTCGGGAGCGTAGTCGAGCCAGCGGTTGACGAAGGTCTGGCTGATGTAGAGGATGGGCCGCATGCCCGTCTTGCGCTCTACGATGTCGAGCCATGCCCTGACGCGTTTCCACATCGTGCCCACGCCGCCCATCTTCTGCACCTGTGAGGGCAGCGGCTCCAGGTCAAGGACGGGAGGCAGGTCGCCTTTGCGGAAGTGGCTGTGGCTGAGGAAGTACCAGGCCTGCTGCGTTCCGGACGTGCGATGCGAGAAGAAGTGGTAGGTGCCCACGGCATAGCCGTTGCGGCGTGCGGCGGCGTAGTCGCTGTTGTAGTAGGGGTTGAGCATCGACGCGCCCTCCGTGGATTTGATGAAGACAAAGGAAATCTTGAAGTCGACATTGCCGCTGACGTTCTTCTTCGACAGTGTGCCGAGGTTGGTGATGCGCAGGCGGTTCCAGTCGATGGTGTGGAAGGCGTTGCCGTGGATATGCTGGTATTTGGAGACGTCGATGCCATAGATGCGCTCGGCGTTGTAGTTCAGACGCTCTCCTTTATAGACATCGTGCTTCCATTCTCCCACGCGAAAATATCTGTGCTGTGAGGAGAATCCGAACCCCGTGCGCTCGCCGTCGTTCCACTGACCTTCGTAATAGGTGCCGAGCGTGTCGCGGTAGTGTCCGTAGCCGTTGGGTCGCAGCGCGTTGTTGAGCTCTCCGGTGTAGACGCCCGCGGAGTCGCGGAGGACACCGCTGACGATGGTGTCGGCATACCATTTGCCGCTGACGGATCGCCCGTGGCTGTCGGTGACGGTGCCCGTGCCCTGTCGCTTTCCTAAGTGCCAGTTGCCGCTATAGATGACACTGTCGCCATGCATGAGCACGCCGAGGCCTTCGGGCTTGCCGTCTTTGAGCTGTCCGCGATAGATGAGGCTGTCGCCCAGGGCGATGGTCGCCGTGTCGTCGGTGTGGATGGAACACGATGACAGCAGCAGTAACAAAAATACAAAGGGAAGGACCGCTGTGGCGGCCCTTCCGGTATGGTGGTTTCTCATAGTCGTTGTGGGGAATTCCCACGGGTATGAAATATTATTCTACGGTGACGCTCTTTGCCAGGTTGCGTGGCTGGTCGACGTTGAGGCCCTTCTCCACAGCGATATGGTAGGCCAGGAGCTGCAGGGGAATGACGGTGAGCAGCGGTGCCAGTGGTGCCAGTGTGGTGGGAATGCTGATGGTCTCGTCGGCAATCTTCGCCATGGAGTCGTCGCCCTCGGTGATGACGGCGATGATGCGTCCGCCGCGCGCCTTCACCTCCTGCATGTTGGAGACTATCTTCTCGTAGCCCTGGTGATGGGTGGCGATGAAGAGCACCGGCATCATGTTGTCGACCAAGGCGATAGGTCCGTGTTTCATCTCGGCAGCGGGGTAGCCTTCGGCATGGATATAGCTTATCTCCTTGAGCTTCAGCGCACCCTCCAAGGCCACGGGGTAGTTCCAGCCGCGTCCGAGGTAGAGGAAGTTGGAGGCGTAGGTATAGACACGCGCCAGACTCTTGATGTCGTCGTTCTTCTTCAGTATGGCGTCAATCTTGTCCGGGATTTGTCGCAGCTCGCGTGTCAGTGATAAGAACTCGTCGTGGTCTACGGTGCCCTTGGCTTCAGCCAGCGCCAGGGTGAGGAGCGTCAGGCAGGTGAGCTGTCCGGTGAACGCCTTTGTCGAGGCCACACCTATCTCCGGTCCTACGTGGATATAGATACCCGTGTCGGTCTCGCGTGCGATGCTGGATCCCACGGCGTTGACGATGCCGAAGATGCAGGCGCCTCTCTCCTTGGCGAGCTTGATGGCTGCTAAGGTGTCTGCCGTCTCACCGCTCTGTGAGATGGCGATGACGACGTCGGTGGGGTAGATGACGGGGTCGCGGTAGCGGAACTCCGAGGCGTAGTCCACCTCCACGGGAATCTTGCAGAAGTGCTCGATGAGCTGCTTGCCCACGAGACCGGCATGCCAGGAGGTACCGCAGGCCACGATGATGAATCGTGTGGCCGAGAGCAGGCGAGCCCTGTTGTTGCGGACAGCGCTGAGGACGACCTCGTCGTCGAAGAGGCGGCCGCTCATGCAGTCGCGGAGGCAGCGTGGCTGGTCGAAGATTTCCTTGAGCATGAAATGGGGGAAACCGCCGCGGTCCAGCATGTCGAGGTCCATGTCTATCTGCTTGACGTTGACGTTGACGTTCTTGTTGCGCAGGTCGATGATTTTCAGCGGCTCACCGCGGTGGCAGACAGCAATCTGCTTGTCGTCCATGTAGACGACATCCTTGGTATATTCCGCGATAGGCGTAGCGTCGGAGGCGATGAAGAACTCGGAGTTGTCCTTTGTCACGCCGATGACGAGGGGTGAACCCTTGCGGGCAGCCACGATGGTATTGGGGTCGCGGCGGTCCATGACGGCGATGGCGTAGGCACCGATACATTTCGCCAAGGCGTGGCGTACAGCCTCGGCCAGGCTGCACGCATGCTTCTTCTGAGCGTATTCGATGAGCTGGATGAGGACCTCGGTGTCGGTGTCGCTTTTGAAATGGTAGCCGCGCTTGACGAGCTGCTCCTTGAGGACGGTGAAGTTCTCGATGATGCCGTTGTGCACGATGACGAGGTTGCCGGACTCGGAGACATGGGGGTGGGCGTTGCGTACCGAGGGCTCACCGTGGGTAGCCCAGCGTGTGTGGGCGATGCCGATGGTGCCCGAGCAGTCCTTGCCTTTGGCGGCAAGCTCCAGGTCGCTGACCTTGCCCTTGGCCTTGTAAACATTCAAGGCGTTGTCGCTGTTGATGAGCGCCACACCGGCAGAGTCGTAACCACGATATTCCAAACGGTGAAGACCTTTGATGAGGATGCCGTAAGCATCACGGTTACCGATATAACCTACTATTCCACACATAAGCGTATTGTTTCTTGCTGTTTTTTCTGAATTATTATTGTTCCGGCCGCAGCATATATATATATAATGTGTAAGGTGCATAACTATATAAATATGTTGCAGTCGGTGATGATTTTGCAAAATTAGAAATATTCTTTCTTATCTATGCCTTTTTAAACGTTTTTTTTGTTTTGTATCGTTCCTATGCCCTCACCAGCTATGCCGTATAGAAAGATGGAAACGCCTTCCCGTGCAATTTTTGCATTCATTTCAACAAATAAATTACTTACTTTTTTCAAATAGTTGAAAGCGTTAATGCGCTGAGAATAAGTAATATAGTCTTATAAAATGCTTACTTTTACCACTTACTCAATGCTACAATATTATTAAAGGCTTCTTAACTTTGCCGTCGAAAACTTGAAACGAGAATATCTCTAAAACCAAACCAATTTATCATTATTTCTATATGAAAGGTATCATCACAGCATGTGCTGCTCTTGCCGTCTCAGGTATGATGATGGCGCAGCCGAAGCTCACTGCCAACAACATCGACGCAGTGATCAAAGCCATGACCCTTGAAGAGAAGGCTACTATGGTAGTAGGTACTGGTATGGCCGGTTTCAGCAACAGTCCTGTCATCGGTTCTTCCTCCAGTCTTGTCCCCGGCGCTGCCGGCACCACAGCCGCTATCCCTCGCCTTGGCATCCCCTCCATCGTCCTCTCCGACGGTCCTGCCGGTGTGCGTATCAATCCTGAGCGCAACTACGACCACAATAAATATTATGCTACCCATTTCCCTATCGGCACCGCTTTAGCCTGCTCCTGGAACACCTCTCTCGTTGGCGAGATTGGTAAGGCCATCGGTGAGGAGGCTTCGGCCTATGGCGTCGAGGTCATGCTATCTCCCGGTGTGTGCCTGATGCGCAACCCGCTCTGCGGCCGCAACTTCGAGTACTACAGTGAGGACCCTGTCCTGTCCGGTAACATCGCCGCCGCTTATATCAGTGGTATCCAGAGCCAGGGTGTAGGCACCTCTATCAAGCACTTCGCCTTCAACAACCAGGAGACCCAGCGCATGGGTAACGACGCCCGTGTGAGCCAGCGTGCCGCCCGCGAGCTCTATCTGAAGAACTTCGAGATTGCCATCACCAAGGCACAGCCCTGGACGGTGATGTCCTCTTATAACCTTGTCAACGGCACGATGACCAGTGAGCGCTATGACCTGCTCACCTCTATCCTCCGCCACGACTGGGGTTTCAAGGGTCTCGTGATGACCGACTGGTTCGGTGGCATGGACCCTGTACGCCGTGGTGGCAAGGCCGACCGCGCTGCTAACATCCATGCTGGCAACGACCTCATAGAGCCGGGCTTAGACCAGGACCGCGCCGACATCGTGGCTGCCGTGAAGAGCGGTAAGCTCTCTGTGAAGGACCTCGATACCTGCGTGCGCCGCGTCTTAGAGCTTGTGGTGAAGACAAAGCGCTTTGCCGGTGTGGCCTACGACAACAAGCCCGACCTCGCCGCTCACGCTACCGTGACACGTCAGGCTGCTGCTGAGGGTGCTGTGCTGCTGAAGAACAACGGCGGACTGCCTTTTAATAATGTGAAGAATGTCGCTCTCTACGGCTGTGGCAGCTATGACCTCGTGGCCGGTGGCACCGGCTCGGGCAATGTCAACCGCGCCTACACCATCTCCCTCGTTGAGGGCCTGCGCAACGCCGGATACCATGTCGATGAGGCACTCGTCAACGAGTACACACCGTATATCGAGGACTACTATAAGAAGCACCCCAAGCCGGGACCACTGCAGTTCGATGTGCCTACACTGCCCGGTGAGAAAGATGTCAACGTCACTGACGACGAGGTGAGCCGCAACGACATCGCCGTCATCACCCTGCACCGCATCTCCGGCGAGGGCGCTGACCGCACCATCGCACAGTATAACCTCGAGGACAACGAGAAAGCCCTTATAAAGAATGTGTGCGACGCCTATCATAAGGCTGGCAAGAAGGTTGTCGTGGTGCTGAACATCGGTGGCGCCATCGAGACCGCTTCCTGGAAGAACGAGCCCGACGCCATCCTCGTACCCTGGCAGTGTGGTCAGGAGATTGGTAACTCCATCGCTGACCTGCTCAGTGGTAAGGCCACTCCTTCCGGCAAGCTCTCTATGACCTGGCCTGTGAAGGTGGAGGACGATCCCTCTACTGTCAACTTCCCGGCCAACACCTCCGGCTACAGCATTGGCAGCTTCAATGCCGACGCCTCCAAGCAGGTTGATGTCAAGAATATAGGCTATACCGACTATGATGAGGACATCTATGTGGGCTATCGCTACTATGACACGTTCCAAAAGAATGTCTCTTATCCCTTCGGCTACGGTCTGAGCTACACCACCTTCGACTACAGCGATGTCAAGGCCGCCGACAATGGCAACGACGTCACCGTGACCGTTACCATCACCAACACCGGCAAGCAGGCAGGTAAGGAAGTCGCTGAGGTCTATGTCACAGCACCTAAGGGCAAGGTTGAAAAGCCCGCCCAGGAGCTCAAAGCCTTTGCCAAGACGCGCACGCTGCAGCCCGGTGAGAGCCAGACGCTGACGATGACCATCAGCAAGGCCGACCTCGCCTCCTTCGTGACCGCGCAGAGCGCATGGGTTGCCGACGCCGGCACCTACACCTTCAAGGTGGGTGCCTCCAGCCGCGACATCAAGGGCACAGCAACCCTGAACCTCAAAGGCCTGAAGAAAAAGGTCAGCAACGCACTCGCTCCAAAGGTAAAACTCAATCTGCTCACACAGAAATAAATCTCATGTTCCGGGCGGAAAGCCCGTCCGGAACCTTATATAAAAATTTTGGCTGCTATTTGATAACAACCTTATATATAAATAGGTAATCCTAAAAACAAACTTCTTATGAAAACCAATCAGTTATTTGCACTCTTGCTGGCCAGCAGCATCGTGCCTACCACCGCTCTGGCACAGGAAGTCGCCAAGAAGGACACTGTGCAGAACACCAAGGAGGTGAAGAACCGCAACGTCCTGCTCAACGCTTCCTGCGCTGACCAGCCCCGTCAGATTAACATCGGCTTGCCCTCCAGCCTCTCGGCTCCTATCTTTGAGGACGGGCTGCCCGTATCGTACAACGTATGGCCCGATATGCCTTATTTCTCCTGGCTCCCCGGCACCTCCTACGGCAGAATTAACGTGCTGAGCATCTCTGAGTCGGCCTTGCAGACCGGACAGGTCGGCTACACCGTGGATACCTATCACCGCCACTCCGCGCCGACGTTTGGCGGCACCGTCAACTACCAGCTCAACCAGTTTGGCCGGCAGGTCCTCGATGCCACCCTCACAGGTCCTCTCGGTGGTGGCTTCGGCTATATCCTCAACTCCCACCAGATCTGGGACCCGGGATCGTATAAGCTCACCGCTGCCAACCTGCAGACGCGCTTCCAGATCTATAAGGCCGGCGTGGACTATAAGTTTGCGGAAGGCCGTGGTTACATGAGCTTGATCGCCCAGTACAGCCGTTACACCAGCACGGGCTCCAGCTATGCTCCGTTCATCTTCGTCGGTGACGGTTCCGTGAAGAAATACAACGGCTTCAACTATGGCCGCGACAGCTACTACGGTCAGGAGGCCAGCACCTTCGCCTACATGGATGTGATGACCGGTGAGGTGAAGCGCAAGAGTTGGAAGGATGCCGGTACTACCGACAACAAGCAGCTGGCGTTCAACCTCAGCTATGATTTCAAGAACGGCAACCACCTCGATGTCAACAGTAAGTTTAAGTGGGGTAAGGTCAGCATGGCCATGAATGCCGTCTCCGGTATCTCGCCCTACGACTATACCACTGCTGCTTCAAAATATTTCTATGCTGATGGCACAGCGTATACCGGCACAGAAGTTCAGAACCGCTGGATGATGTACGTCCCTGGTTTCGAGCATGACTGGCTGACCACTGCCAAACTGTCGGGTAAGACGAAGAACGGTCGCCACAGCTGGCGTGTCGGTGCCAATGTCTGGTACAACCGCGCCGGTGTGCAGCAGATGAACACCGTCATGGCCCACGAGGTCTGCGACAATCCTCACTCCCTCTATGTCATGGCTCCTGATGGGAAAACCTACCTCGACTACAGTGCTTTGAACCCTGGCAGCGGTGAGTATTACGACGGTCACGAGTTCAAGGGCGCTCTCTATGCCAGCGATGACTGGACAGCCACCAACTGGTTGTGGATGAGCCTCGGCGCACGTCTCGAGTACCTCGGCTACGGTGGTAACGCTGCCCTGAACAAGCCGGAAGGTTCTACTTACAACACCCGTACCTTTGGTTGGTCACTGAAGTCAGACGGTGCCACCATCAACCGCTTCCACGGCGATTGGCTGAACCCCGCCTTCACCTACAATGTCCGCGCCAAGCTGCTCCCTGGCTTCGGTCTCGAAGGAGAGTATGTCTATGTGCGCCAGCGTCCGAACCTCCAGGACTATGCCGGTTCTGAGCTGCCTACCACAGCGCCTGTGAACATCAACATGGCCCGCGCAGGTATCTACTGGAACAACTCCTGGATACAGCTCGTATCTCAGTTCAGCTTTATCACACAGACCAACTACAAGTCACGTACTACTTTCTACAACCAGCTTGCTTCAGGAGCTGAGGAGAGTGAGACCATTCCAATCACTTACAACATCCAGACCATGGGCTGGACGACCGACGTTGTCCTCACTCCGTTCAAGGGTGCTTCTCTCCATGCCCTGCTGACCTTGCAGGACCCTGTCTATAAGAAGTTCCATATCCAGGGACAGTTCCCAAGTGGTGCACCGATTGACGTCGATGTCTCTGACAACACCGTGACCGCTATGTCGAAGACCCTCATCGAGCTCGACCCATCCTATACGTTCAACAAGTTCCGCTTCTGGCTCAGCTTCCGCTACTTCTCAAAGCAGTATATCAACAAGACCAACACTCTGTACTTCAACGGTCACTGGGAGAGCTTTGGCGGTATCAACTATATGATGAACAAGAAGGTCAACTTCGCCCTCAATGTTGTCAACATCTTCAACCAGAGTGGTGCTACCGGTTCCATCAGCGCTGCCGACCTTGTCACCGACACTTCCAAGTATAAGAACTACCTGATGTCAGGTTCTTACATCCGTCCGTTCGAGGTCTCGCTGTCTACGACCATCAACTTCTAAATCAATATTAGGCCTAATATGCCTACTATGCCTGATGGGCATAATGGGCCTATGAGGCCTAATAGGCATAATGAGTCTAATGGGCCTAATAGGTCTAACAGGCCTATAGGCCTACTAAAAAAT
Organism: uncultured Prevotella sp.; assembly: GCA_900543585.1. Taxonomy (GTDB): domain Bacteria; phylum Bacteroidota; class Bacteroidia; order Bacteroidales; family Bacteroidaceae; genus Prevotella. The sequence continues at coordinate 14,462 of UQRP01000018.1, read as the reverse complement.
ATCAGAACTATGAAAAAACTTTTATTGTCTGTTTTCTCCCTGTTTATGGCCGTCATGGCCTTTGCGCAGGGCCCTCAGGTGAAAGTGGAGGGAGGAATGATTGAAGGTATCGACTCTGCCGGTGTGAAGATCTTCCGCGGCATACCTTTCGCCGCTCCTCCCGTTGGCAACCTGCGGTGGAAGGCGCCGCAGCCCGTTGTGGCCTGGCAGGGTGTGCGCTCGGCCAAAGCCTTTGGCAACGACCCCATCCAATACAATGCTTTTGGCGACATGGTCTTCGAGGGTCCCAAGCAGAGTGAGGACTGCCTCTATCTGAACGTGTGGACACCGACACAGAAATATGACGAGAAGCTTCCCGTCCTTATCTATTTCAATGGTGGCGGCCTCGTCTCGGGCAGTGGCTCCGAGGCCCGCTATCAGGGTCTGCGCCTGGCTCGCCGTGGCATCATCGTCGTCACGGCCAACTACCGCGAGGGCATCTTTGGCTTCTTCTCTCATCCCCAGCTCACCAAAGAGGGTGGCTGCAACGGCAACCAGGGCTGGCTCGACCAGGCTGCTGCCATCAAATGGGTGAAGAACAATATCGCGGCCTTCGGTGGCGACCCCAACAGAATCACCATCAATGGTGAGTCGGCAGGCTCACAGTCTTCCTGCGCCCAGACCGTCTCTCCGCTGTCGAAGAACCTCATCGCTGGTTATATGTGTTCGAGCGGTTCCATCGTCTCCAATGCCAAGCCCATCTCTCTGAAAGAGTCGGAGAAGATTGGTGAGGACTGGGCGAAGAAGAACGGTTTTAAGAAGCTCTCTGATTTACGGAAGTTGTCTACCGAGCAGTTGCTGAAGATGGAGACTCCCGTCTTCGGAGAGGGCACGAAGTGCATCGACGGCATCTTCCTCACCGAGGATCCCGACAAGGTCATCGCCGAGGGTCGTCAGGCGCAGGTTCCCTGCCTCTTGGGTAACAACAACGCTGAGCTCCCCGTGGCTTTCATGGCCGGTGGCAAGGCACCCACGATGGAGAACCTCGCTCCCGCTGTTGCCAACTACTTCGGTACCGACGCCAAGACCATCTACGACCTCTATAACATCCACTCCGATGCTGATATCACAGGTTTCCCCGGCTACCAGCTCGGTGGCGATATCTTCATCGGCTATGCCACCTGGAAGTGGGCCGACATGGTGCGTCAGAGCAGCACAAAGCCTGTCTACCGCTATGTCTACTGCCATCCGCGTCCTGCCATGCAACTCAAGGGTAAGGCTCCCGGTCTGGCTGGTGGCACCGTCGACGTCGATGAGAATGCTCCGAAGGCTCCTGCCGCTCCCGGCGCTATGCACGCCAACGACATCGAGTATGCTATGGGCAACCTGTCCACCAACACAGCCTTCCCCTGGACTACCGACGACTACGCTGTCTCTGAGATTTTCCAGCAGATGTATGTCAACTTCGTGAAGTACGGCAACCCCAACGGCCTCGGTCTGCCGAAGTGGGACACCTTTAACAATAATGGCGACGTACCACCGGTGATGCTCATCGACTTGAATGCACATCAGGTGAAGGACGCCGCCGTCACCGCCCGCTACCACAAGATTGACGCCCTCATCCAGGCGAAGATGAAGAAATAGGTGTTAGGTGATAGGTGTTGGGTGTTAATGGTTTGATTGGTGACACCGTAGGGGCAGTCCTTGCGGCCGTCTTAACCCCAAGAGACATATCATTAACACCTACCACCCAACACCTACCACCTACCACCTCCCACCTACCACCTCCCACCTAACACCCAACACCTATCCCCTCCCACCTCCCCACCCACTACCCTTTTAGCTCTTAACTTCTATGTCTTTCCGCAATATATTTCTATCTTTTGTCGCACTTGCCGCCTCTCCGTCTGTCGCTACCGCGGCACCGGCGGCTTCTTCGGTCTCAGCCAAGCCAGCCATCATCGTCACCTGCGACCCCGAGCTCGACGACAACAACTCTATGATACGGTTTCTGCTCTATAGCAGCGACTTCGACGTCCGCGGTCTCGTCTATGCCAGCAGCCAGTTCCACTGGAAGGGCGACGGCAAGGGTACGACATGGTGGATGCCAGGCCGCGAATACTCCAAGCTGCCGGACACGAAGCCGATGACGAGCTACCGCTATGCCCCTGACGAGCGCTTCATCGACGACAACGTCGACGTCTACGAGAAGGTCTATCCCAACCTCGTCAAGCATCATGCCGGTTATCCTACTCCTGCCTATCTCCGCTCGAAGATTCGGGAAGGCAATGTGGCTTTCGACAGCGACATGTCGAAAGATACGCCCGGCTCAGAGCTTATCAAGCAGGAGCTGCTCTCTCCCGACACCACGCCGCTCTTCCTTCAGGTGTGGGGAGGAGCCAGCACCATCGCCCGCGCCCTGAAGTCCATTGAGGACATCTATTCGGGACAAGCCAACTGGCCCGCCATCAAAGCCCGTGTGTCGAAGAAAGCCGTGCTCTGCATGTCCGGCGACCAGGACGACACCTATACCCATTACATCCATCCCTTCTGGCCCGACATCAGAACGTGGGATATGGGTGGCATGCAGGTCAACCTCACGTTCTTCGGTCCCATCACGGCGGCCCCAGCCGACAAAGTCTATTATTCTCCGGAATGGACCGAGAAATACATTCGCTCCAAGGGAGCCTTCGGTGCACGCTACCGTGTCTGGGGCGACGGCAAGCAGATGGTGAAAGGCGACCGCTTCGACTTCTTCGGTGTCAGCGACCTTGGCAAGGAGGAGTTGAAGAAACAAGGCTACATCCTCTGGATGCCGTTGCAGCCCAAGGGCACCTTCATCTCCGAGGGCGACACATTCTGCTATCTCAATATGATTGACAACGGCCTCGAGGCCTGGCGCGACGCCACCTGGGGTGGATGGACCGGTGCGAAGGTTGACATCCCCAAGGATGTAGACAGCCGGAAAGTATCGGCTTATGTCCAGGCGCTGATGGGCTTCCCCGACTTCACCCCTGCCGTGCAGAATGGCTTTGCCGCACGCATGGCCTGGAGCGTGACACCGAACTTCAAGGACGCCAACCACGAGCCTGCCATCAGCGGACCCACAGCGGTGACAGCGGCGCCGGGACAGACCGTTACGCTGAAGTGCAAGGTCAGTGACCCCGACAACGACAAGGTCAATGTAGAGTGGATGCAGTTCAAAGTTGGCGGCACCAAGGACCTGCTCACCTTCGGCAATGCCTCCTCCGCCACGACGACGGTCACCATACCCGCCTCGGCGAAACATGGCGAGCAGCTTCATGCCATCCTTCAGGCTACCGACAACGGCGAGCCGGCCCTGACACACTATAAGAGAGTTGTCATCACCGTTAGGTGAACACCTTCGCCGACAAAATCAGGAAATCCCGTTCATACAGAGGGTTCATATTATGGCTCTCTTGTTCCATTTCTCAACTCGCTCTTATCAACTAAAACTAATAATAAACTATGAGAAATCGCAAGATATTTGCCTGTCTGTTCTTTGGGCTCCTTGGTGGCTTCTCCGCCTCCGCCCAAAACTACATTCCAGGCTATTCCATCTGTTCGTCGACAGAAAAAACGACGGCTCAGACCCTTTACGGCAAGGTCTCGGGCTACATCGAGAATGGTATCTACACCTATAAGGGCATTCCTTATGCCAAAGCCGCCCGCTTCGAGGAGCCGCAGGCTCCTGATAGCTGGCAGGGTGTGCGCTCCTCCCGTAGCTATGGCCCCTGCTGTCCGCAGGAGTTCCGCAGCACCTGGCTCATGGACAATGTCGCCTACACCTCGCGTTGGGACGACGGCTATCCCGGTGAGGACTGCCAGCGTGTCAACGTCTGGACACCGGGTATCGACGGGAAGAAGCGTCCCGTCATGGTCTGGATCCATGGCGGTGGCTTCTCCACAGGCTCCAGTCAGGAACAGCCCGCCTATGATGGCAACTCCCTGGCCAAGAAGGGCGATGTCGTCGTAGTGTCCCTCAACCACCGGCTCAATGCCTTGGGCTTCCTCAACCTCTCCTCCTTCGGACCACAGTATCAGCACAGTGCCAATCTCGGACTCCTCGACATCGTGGAGGCGCTGAAGTGGGTGAAGAACAATATCGCCAACTTCGGAGGCGATCCCGATAACATCACCATCTTCGGTCAGTCGGGTGGCGGCCGCAAGGTGTCTACGCTCTGCTGCATGCCGCGCGCCAAAGGCCTCTTTGAGAAAGCCATCGTGCAGAGCGGCTCCGGTGCCACCTTTATGATGGACAAATACTCGAAGAAGATCGGTGAGCTCACGGTGAAATACCTCGGTCTTGACGCCGCTACGGTCGACAAGATCAAGACCGTGCCCTACGAACAGCTCTTGGCCGCCGGCAACAAGGCCTGTGCCGAGGTAAAGAAAGAAGCCGACGCCGCCGGTGAGGACCTGGCCAGCATCTGGGGCTGGATGCCGACAAAGGACGGCGACATCCTTCCCGAGGATGCCTTTAAGAATGGCAGCGAGAAGCAGTCGGCCGACGTGCCGATGATTGTGGGCACCACGCTCAACGAGTTTGCCGGTTTCGCCGCCGTGATGAATCCCAACTACTTCAAGCAGAGCCAGGCCGACATCGACGCCACGCTGAAGAAGATGTACGGCGACAAAACCGAGGAATATAAGCAGGCTTTCCGCGAGGCTTATCCCAATGAGAGCTATCTCCTCATGCCGCTCATCGACTTCAAGTATCGTCCGCAGGCCTTGGCACAGATAGAGACGAAGGCCGCCGACAAAGCCGGAAAGGTATGGAACTATCTCTTTGCTTATCAGAGCACGGCCATCGACGGAGCCCTCACAGCCACACACTGTGCAGAGATACCCTATGTATTCCATAATGTGGCGCGTGCTGCCTCGGCCACGGGAATGACACCGGAGGCCGTGAAGCTCGGTGAGATTCTCAGCTCGGCATGGATCAACTTCGCCCGCACCGGCAACCCCAACGGCGCTGGCGTGCCGGAATGGCCCGACTACACCACGGCGAAGAAGGCCACGATGATCTTCGACACCAACTGCGAGGTGAAATATGATTACGATGCGCATCTGAGGAAAGTAGTACTCAATAAATAATGTACAACGCACGAAAAGTTTAATGACGATAACCCATACGAACTTCTATGAAAAAACTCTTTTCCCTTTTGCTGCTCTTCTGTGGCTTCCTTCCCGTGATGGCTTCCCGGCCCGCTGATTCTCAACCCACCCGGAAGGCCAAGGTCAAGGTCATCATCGACAACGACTTCTGCGGCGACCCCGACGGCCTCTTCCAGCTGGCCCATCAGGCGCTCTGCACGACCTGTGACATCCGTGGCATCGTCGGCGGACATCTCACGGGCAAGAGCAATGCCGGTTTTACCAGTCGTACCGACCAGGCCACGGAGTCGTGTGAGAAGGCCAATGCCGTCCTCGACCTCATGGGAATGAAAGGAAGATATAAGGTTGTGCCGGGCTCCGAACAGCCGCTGGCATCCACTGAGACACCCATTGAGAGCGAGGGCGCCCGGCTCATTGTCGACGAGGCACGGAAGTGCACCAAGGACAAACCCCTCTTCGTGCTCTGTGGAGCAAGTCTGACAAATATTGCATGCGCTCATCTCCTCGACCCCTCTATCGATGACAAAGTCATCGTGGTATGGATAGGCGGGCAGGAGTATGAGGGCATCAACGGCTATCCTCCTCCCGGCTACTCCAAGGTGGAGTACAACCTCAACCTCAGCATCCCCGCTGGACAGGTCGTCTTCAACAAGAGCAAGATGCGTATCTGGCAGGTTCCACGCGATGTCTACCGCCAGTGCCAGTACGGGCTCGACGAGATAAAGGTGAAGATAGCACCCTACGGCAAGGTGGGCAAATATCTCTGCGATGCGCTGATGAAGACCGTGGATGTCTGCGAGAAGTTCGGCATCGCCATGGGTGAGACCTATATCCTCGGCGACAGCCCGCTGGTGCTCCTCTCCGCCTTGCAGACCGGTTTCGAGCAGGACCCCGCCTCCTCCTATTATAAATATGTGCAGGCGCCGACCATCAACGATGACGGCAGCTACGGTCTGAACCATGATGGCCGTCTCATCCGCGTCTACTACCGTCTCGACTCCCGCCTGATGTTCGGAGACTTCGAGGCTAAGATGCAACTGTTAGGAAAACAGAAATAATTAATCTAAAGACAACGCTATATGAAAGTAACGACATTATCCCTTGCTGCCGGTGTCTTGTTGCTCCTCGCCGGATGCCAGCAGGGCCAAAAGTTTGAAGAGATGAAGATGGGGCAGTACAACCTTCTCAAGCAGAAGAACGGTCCCACCTTAGGCTATAGCCCTACGTCGGGCGTGAAGCTCATCGAGAAGGACGGCTTCAAGTTCAAGGACCTCAACCGCAACGGCAAACTCGACAAATACGAGGACTGGCGCCTGTCCTTCACCGAGCGCGCCGCCGACCTCGCCGCCCAGCTCAGCGACGAGGAGATAGCCGGTCTGATGCTCTATTCCGCCCATCAGCAGATTCCCGCTCCCGCCCAGGGCTATGGCGCCTCCACCTACAACGGCAAGCCCTTTGCCGAGAGTGGTGCCAAGGCCAGTGACCTGAGCGACGTGCAGAAGAAGTTCCTCAAGGACGACAACCTGCGCGCTGTCCTCGTCACCAAGGTCCCCAACGCCCAGGTCGCTGCCGAGTGGAGCAACAACCTGCAGGCTTACTGCGAGAGCTTCGGCCACGGCATCCCCGCCAACAACTCCTCCGACCCGCGCCACGAGACCTCTGCCAACGCCGAATACAACTACGGTGCCGGTGGTGACATCTCACAGTGGCCCACGGCCTTGGGGCTTGCCGCCACCTTCTCGCCCGAGCTCGTCAAGGAGTTTGGTGAGATAGCTGCCAAGGAATACCGTGCCTTAGGCATCACCACGGCCCTCTCACCGCAGGTCGACATCTCCATGGAACCACGCTGGACACGCTTCACCGGCACCTTCGGTGAGGACCCGAAGCTCGTCGCCGACCTCGGCAAGGCGTATATCGACGGCTTCCAGACCTCCAAGGGCGACGCTGAGATAAAAGACGGATGGGGCTACAACTCCGTCGTCGCCATGGCCAAGCACTGGCCCGGTGGCGGTACCCTTGAGGGCGGACGCGACAGCCACTACAACTACGGTAAGTACGCCATCTATCCCACCAAGGGCTTCAACCAGGAGATGGAGGGCTTCACCAAGGGCGCTTTCCACCTCGACGGACCTACGAAGAGCGCCGGTTCTGTGATGACCTTCTACAATGTCTCTTATGGCATCGACCCCTCCGGGAAGAATGTCGGTGAGAGCTTCTCGAAGTATATCGTCACCGATCTGCTGCGCAACAAGTACAAGTTTGACGGCATCGTCTGCACCGACTGGATGGTGACGGCCGACAACAAGGCCATCGACTCCTTCGACGGAAAGTGCTGGGGTGTGGAGACCCTCACCGTGCCGCAGCGCCACTATGAGATTCTCAAGGCCGGCGTCGACCAGTTCGGCGGCAACAACGACAAGGGTCCCGTCCTCGAAGCCTTCCAGATGGGATATAAGGAGTTTGGACAGAAGGCCTGGAAAGCCCGCATCCACGACTCCGCACGACGCCTGCTGCTCCCGATGTTCGAGACAGGACTCTTCGAGAACCCCTACCTCGACCCCGCCGAGAGCCAGAAGACAGTGGGATGCACTGACTTCATGGCCAAGGGCTATGACGCACAGATCAAGAGCATTGTCATGGTGAAGAACCATGCCAACGTGCTGCCTCTCAAGGATTCGAAGCTGAAGGTCTACATCCCCAAGCGCCACTTCCCCTCTGTCGTCGACTTCTTCGGCAACGCCACCAAGGACTACTGGGACTATCCCGTCAACCTCGACGTGGTGAAGAAATACTATACCGTCGTCAACGATCCCGCCGATGCCGACTTCGCCCTCTGCTTCATCCAGGGCCCGATGAGCGGTCCGGGCTATGACGCTGCCGACGTCGAGAAGGGTGGCAACGGCTATGTGCCTATCAGCTTGCAGTATAACGATTACACGGCTACCGACGCCCGTGCCACGAGTATCGCCGGTGGTGACCCCAAGGAGGCTTTCACCAACCGTTCCTATAAAGGTAAGACGGTGAAGACAGCCAACAAGGACGACATGACCCTCGTCATCAACACCAAGAAGCAGATGGGTGGCAAGCCCGTCATCGTGGCCCTGACACTCTCTCGCCCCGCCATCCTCGCCGAGTTTGAGCCGTATGCCGATGCCATCCTCGTGAGCTTTGGCACCAGCAACCAGCCCTTCCTCGACCTCGTCAGCGGTAAGTACGAGCCCTCCGGACTCCTCCCCTGCCAGCTGCCGAAGGATATGAAGACGGTGGAGACACAGAGCGAGGACAAGCCCCGTGACATGATACCCTTCACCGACGCTGACGGTAACAAGTATGACTTCGCCTTTGGACTGAAATGGGGCGGCGTCATCAACGACAGTCGGGTGAAGGCTTATAAATAACCTTGCCCGAGCGATTCCGGGACAGCGCCCGACAGTACGGACGCTGTCCTGAAAGTGGGAAAGATAACCTAAAGGGAAAGGATTCCGACTGAAATCTTTGTGCGCAAGGATATTTTTCTTATCTTTGCGCATGAGATTTATTGCGAATACCGATTATGACCAGTCTAAAAGAGCGTTTCATCCTTAGAACGGCCATGCTCCTCATGGCTCTCTGCCCCCTTTCGTCGTTTGCCTTCAGCCACGAGCTGCGGCAGCTCCTCGACAGCCTCGACGACGCTGTGGCGCGTCGCCAGACAGCCCTCGCCAAGAAGCAGCAGGTCATCGACGACCTCAAGCGTGGCATCACCGACCTGCCCAACGACGGGGCCTTGGTGGCCAAATACGAGCAGATCTTTCAGGAATACCTCCATTTCAATGGCGACTCGGCGCTGGCCTATGCCAAAAGAAGCATTGTGGCCGCCGAGCATACCGGGCAGCCCGCCCTCATCCTCACGGCAAAGTTCTGCCTCCTCAGGGCCTACACCCGGCAGGGACTGCTGGGCAAAGGCTATGAGGTCATCAACAGCATCGGCGACATCAACGCTGTTCCCGCCGTCTATCGCAGCCGCTATGCCGACCATCTCCTCGACTTCTATATGCGCGTCAGCCAGCAGAATGATTTTACTGTGCCTGCACAGGATGCGAAGGCGGCGTGGGGCACCTATTCGCAATATCTCGTCAACGGCAGTCCGGAGTATCTCTTCTATCAGGCTGTCTGCACTGGTAAAGGTGACAAACGACGAATCAACCAGGCGCTGCGGATGCTCAACAAACCATCATTCTTGGTTGCCAACCTCTATTTTGCGCTGGCATTTGATGAACGGCGTAAGGGGAATGAGAACGGCTTCTACGAGAACCTCATCCTCTCCGCTGTCAACGACATGCTCTTGGGCAATACCGAGGTGTCGTCGCTGCTCATGCTTCTCCAGACGCCACTCTTGGAGTACGACCTCAAACGGTCGTCGAACTATATCCAGGTCTGCTCCGATAACATCAAGCGCTACCATGACATGTTGCGGGCGCTGAAGGTCGTGGCCATCCAGGACCGTATCAACAGCCAGCTCAACAAGGAGCGGTCGCGGCAGATGACGGTCATCATCGTCGTCGCCGTCTTCTTCTTTGTGGCCCTCGTGGTGAGCATTGTCTTAGGGCGCCTTGCCTCAGCCCGCGGACGGAAGGTGAAGCGGTCGCTCGATGCCCTGCGCGACATGCACAACAAGCAGAGCGAGCTCATGGATCAGCAGAAGCAGATGACGGAGGAGCTGCGTGCGGCCAACTCACGGCTCTCGGACCGTATTGCCGCCTACCGGAAGGACTTCGCCAATGTCTACCACCTCGTCTCAACTTATATCACCCATGAGAAGAGCGAGCATGTGGAGCTGTACAATATGCTCAAGTCCAACAACGTGCGCAAGGCCATCCGACTTCTCGACTCCAATACCGTCATCGACGGACAGCTGAAATATTTCTATACGCATTTCGACCATGCCTTCTTGGCCATGTACCCTGACTTCATCCAGCGCATGAACAGCCTCGTGCGGCCGGAGTTCCGTTACGACGAGAAGCAGACAGAGCTCTCCACGCCCCTGCGCATCTACGCCCTCCTCGTCCTCGGCGTCACCGACAGTGTGGGCATCGCCGACTTCCTCCACCTCTCTTCCCAGACCGTCTACAACTACCGTCTGAAGATGCGCCGCTGTGCCCTCGGCGACGAGAAGCAGTTCGACGACGATGTGATGAGGAAGTTCAGCTATAGAAGGTCGGAAGGATGATGTGAAGTCCGGAAGCTATTCGGAAGTCCGGAAGCCATCCAGAAGTCCGGATGGCTTCCTTCCCTCCTTTCTCAAAAATCTAAGGTCAAATATCAAAAAACTAATCTCTGTGCAAGGATAATGGGCTATCTTTGCACTCAGAATCCAATCCAAACCAACTATGAGAAAGATACTGCTAATGGCTATGGCCCTCGTCACCTCGGCGCTGTGCCATGCTTTCAATGTCGCTAATCTTCGGGTAGAATACACCTCCCATCCGTTAGGTCTCGATGTCGCCACACCGCGCTTCTCCTGGCAGATGGACAGTAAGACGCGTGGGGCGGCACAGACAGCCTACGCCATCACCGTCAGCGATGCCTCTGGCAACGAGGTCTGGAACTCCGGCCGCGTTGCCTCTTCCGCCTCCGTGGGTATCCACTACGGCGGTAAGGCCCTCCAACCTTCCACACGCTACACCTGGACGGTGACCGTCTACGGCAACGGCAAGACGCCGGAAGTGGAGTCGGCGACATCGTGGTTCGAGACCGGCCTCATGACGACCTCCGACAAGGCGGCCGCATGGGGTGGGGCGAAATGGATAGGGGCCAACGACGTCTACTCCTTCTACGGCCAGTACCTCCCCGTCTTCCGCCTGAACTTCACCGTGAGCCTCGACAAAAAGACGAAAAGTCGCGAGGCGGCTCTCCTCTATGGTGCCAACGATCTCCGGCTCATGGATAAGAACAAGAATATCCTCGGCATGGCCAACGCCAAGGATGCTTCCTATATCAAGGTGGTGCTGAACATCGCCCCGCTCTTCAAGGGCGACAGCGCCACTGTCGATGTCTACCGTGTGGGCTACACCCAGCGCGACCGTGCCGACATCCCCTTCGATTCGAAGAAGGTCTCTACGGCCGTCATCAACAAGGCCAACTGCTACGCGCCCCATACCCTCACGCTGACCTCTGTCTGCGGCACCACGAACATCAGTGTCGACGGTGACAACGCCGTCATCACGGGCCTCAACCTCAACCCCATGGGCAAGGGTGGCGACTATATCGCCTTCCCCGTCGTCGGCGATATGGGCTTCTCTGTCCCTGCCGGCCAGAAGGCCACCGTCTCCGCCGACGTGCAGAACTACCGCCTGCCGCGCCATACCATCGCACAGGTTGCCGACGGCCTCACCGTCTCGGGGCAGACCGTCTTCCTCACCCCGAAGGCTCAGGGCGCGCCACTGCTGCGCACGGAGTTTGCCACCAACGGCAAGGCCATTGCCTCGGCGCGACTCTATGCCACGGCACGCGGCATCTACGATATGTTCATCAACGGACAGCGCGTCAGCAACGACTATCTCAACCCCGGACTGACACAGTACAACAAGACCCTCTTCTACCAGACCTACGATGTCACGTCACTGCTGCGCGACGGCCGTAACGCCATCGGCGCACAGCTCAACGAAGGCTGGTGGAGCGGCTTCATCACCTTCACGCCGGAGAACTGGAACTACTTCGGCGACCGCCAGTCGCTCCTTGCCCAGCTCGTCATCACCTACGACGACGGCTCGCAGGAACGCATCGTCACCGACCCCGCTACCTGGCGCTATACCGCCGAGGGTCCCGTGCGCTTGGCCTCCATCTTCCAGGGCGAGGTCTACGACGCCACGCGGGAGGCTGCCGTCGCCGACTTCTCCCAGCCCGGTTTCGATGCCTCAAAATGGCAGCAGGCGGACGAGATGCCCCTCGAAGGCGTCATCAGCCATGAGAAGCCGACGGGATTCTTCGCATGGCCCAGTACCGACGACTACTCACATTTTACCCTTGTCTCGCAGATAGGGCAACCCGTGCGACCCTTCACCACCCTCACGGCTCAGACCGTCAAGGAGGTGCGCCCCGGCGTCTATGTCTATGACATGGGACAGAACATGGCTGGCGTACCCGACATCACCTTCTCTGGTTTGCAGCCCGGTACAAAGGTCTATATGCGCTATGCCGAGGTCACCTATCCCGACCTGCCGGAGTATAAGAATAATGTGGGCATGGTGATGATGGAGAACCAGCGCGCCGCCATGGAGCAGGATATCTATGTCGCCAAAGGAGGCACCGAGACCTTCCATCCGCGCTATACCTACCATGGCTACCGCTATGTGGAGATTACGGGCATCCCCGCTGCCCTCCCCGCCTCGGCCGTCAAGGGTGTCGTGCTGAGCAGTGTCGACAGCCTCACGGCAGGGTATGAGACGAATAATAAAGATGTGAACCGCTTCTTCAAGAACGTGCAGTGGTCGACGCTCGCCAATGTCTTCTCTGTGCCCACCGACTGCCCGCAGCGCAACGAGCGTATGGGGTGGAGTGGTGACCTCAGCGTCTTCTCACCCACGATGTCGTATATGTTCCAGGGTGCCGAGTTCCTCAACCGGCATCTCCTCGCCCTCCGCGATGTACAGCTCGCCGACGGCAACTACACAGCCATTGCGCCCATCGGTGGCGGCTTCGGTGGTCCGCTCTGGGCCAGCGTGGGTATCACCATGCCGTGGCAGAGCTACCAGCAGTATGGCGATGTCGACGCCCTCGCCGCACACTATCCTTCCATGAAGCGATTCATCAAGCTCCATACCACGAAATATATCGACAAGGCACAGGGCTTCTTCAACTTCACCGACGGCATTGGCCTCGGCGACTGGCTCGGCTTCGAGGTCAACAAGAACGACAACTCGCTGCTCTTCGACTGCTACCTTGTCCATGAACTCGACATCATGATAAAGGCAGCCCGTGCCTTGGGCAAGACCGATGACGTGGCAGCGTATTCGGCTCTACGCAAGCAACGCGCCGACTTCATCAACGCCCATTATATCGACACCGCTACGGGCCTCACCACCGGGTCCGGACTCGGAAAGGAAGTGAAGAACCCCTTCGGCGGCATGGACGGTCCCAAGCGCAAGGGTGTGCTCATCGACACGCAGACGAGCTATGCCCTGCCCATCGCCTTCAACATCATCGACCCCGCTGTCAGAGATAAGTTCGTCAGCCGCTTCGTCAACAGCGTCGAGCGTCAGAGCACGGGTGATAACGGCAAGACCTATCCCGCCTACTCGCTGATGACAGGCTTCATAGGTACGGCATGGATCAGTCAGGCACTCTCCGAGGCCGGACACAGCGATGTCGCCTACCGTATGCTGCTGAACACCAACTTCCCCTCCTGGCTCTATCCTGTGGAGCAGGGTGCCACAACCATCTGGGAGCGTCTGAACTCCTACACCAAGAAAGATGGCTTCGGCGGTAACAACAGCATGAACTCCTTCAACCACTATGCTTTCGGTTCCGTCACCAACTGGCTCATGCAGCACTCCCTTGGTATCGCCCGCGATGAGGCTGCCCCTGCCTTCAAGCACTTCTTCCTCCAGCCGGAGCCCGATGTCACGGGTGGCCTTACGGAGGCCCGCGGTCACTACGACTCCATGTACGGTCGCATCGAGAGCTGCTGGCATAACACGCCCCAGGGTCTCGTCTACCGTTGCACGGTGCCTGCCAACACCTCCGCCACCCTCCTCCTCCCCGTGACCACCGATGCCAAGGGTAGGGTCGTGGAGAAGGTCCTCCTCGACGGCAAGGCTTTGGCAAAGGCGAAGAAGATCGTCACGAATGGCAAGCTGTCCATCGAACTCCCTGCCGGCGAATACGAAATAGAGATAGTAAAGTAATCGCGTGACCGCAATACCCGCTTGAATGTGCACTGACCCCGAAGGGGTCACACTTTGAATGACCCCAGGTCGTCGAGGTGTCGGGAGAACGCGCGTAGCGCGGCCTCCCGACACCGAGCGACCTGGGGGTAGCAGGATGGCGGCAAGCAAAGACCTCGAAGAGGTCTCACGTGGATAGCAAAACATATATATTGTCCACGAAATCCACGAAAAACACGAAGGAGAAAGGACACGAAATCTCGGCTTCGCCGATTATGCCATGCATGTGAGATATATTGTCCACGAAAGTCACGAAAAGCACGAAGGAAAGAATAGAAAAGAAAGACACGAAAGGTTGGCTTCGCCGATTATGCCATGCATGTGAGATGTTAACCATCGTCTCCTGTATCTTCTGCGGCGTGCCTCCTTCCACGTGAGACCTCTCCGAGGTCTTTCCACACCGCCATCCTGCCCACCCCA
>UQRP01000017.1 GCA_900543585.1 uncultured Prevotella sp. | reverse complement strand
ACAAAGGTCGGAAATTTACAGCTTATAGGAAAGGCGGCCTAAACTGAATGATTACAGTGAAGAAGACAAACATCCGCCCCACGGAAAATATCCACTGTGCCTAAAAATCTAATGCAAGGTCAAGGGTAACACCCTTCATCCTTTTCCTCTTTGGATAGAAATCATTGAATTTCACACCGCGGTAGACAATCGGGCGGTACATGCCATAGACATCCATATTCGACGTCTCATACCCTAAGAAGATATGCGACTCATTGGCGCCGAGACGCAGACCCAGCCGTAGGTCAAAAGCTGCCCAACGGCCGTGACTGTTGTTGACATCATCTGCATCCTCCACCTCCCCATAGGGACCCATGACATCCAGCAAAGCATGCCCATAAGGAGCATTCAGAATGGCACCAGGATTTACATAAAGAGAAAAGCCACAGTCCCTGATATGAAAGAAATCCGGTGTATACAACATGACATTGGGTCGTAGATAAAAGTCGGCTATCTCCTGATAATCATCACTCACCTTCCAAACCATAGCCTGACGCGGAAGACCACCACTTTCATATTGTTTCCAGTAGCCCACGCCCGCACCAATACCAAAATACCTGAAGGGCGAGAAACGATAAGAAAGCTCCAAATTCCAAGTATCAACAGTCAGACCACCCGTCATCGACACGTTATGATGTAAGAAATCCTCCTTATCATCTTCATTGCCTTTTGCCATACAAGCAGAGACGCTTGTAAAGAGACAAAGCAATATTAACACTACCCTGTTCATTGCCTTCACATTATTTTTTCTGCGTGCAAAATTAATAAGAATAGATGAAAATGACTATCTTGGCAACCATGAAAAATACATGAAGCAACGAAACAAGAACATGAAGCAGACAATAACGAGAATGAACTATATTGATTGGATAATTGAGCCAATCAATTGCATGTAATAATAAAGGCGGACAGTGTCGCTGTCCGCCTCCTGCCTGTCATCAGTTCTTTGCACGATGCGCGGTATATGCCACGGAAGTCTGCGGCATATGCCACGGAAGTCTGCGGCAAATGCCAGCGAAGTCTACGGCATATGCCACGGAAATGTGTGACATATGTCATAGATGTAGCCAAGGGCAGCAAATTGTCTTTTACTATTATCCCTTGTCATTAATATCCGGCATTCTGTTTCCAGTTGGTATTCTGTTCGAGCGTGCTTTTAGGGATGGGGAAGATACGGCATTCCTTGTCGAATCGTGCTGTTGGGAATCCTTTTTTATGGAATCCGTACTCGCTCTCAAAGGTACCGAATCGAATCATGTCGTTGCGTCGCCAGTTCTCATCAAAGAGCTCACGGCCTCGCTCTTCCAAGATTTCGGAGAGCGAGGGCTGATGGTCCAAGAGCGGCGCGTGGACGTAGGCGCGAATCTGGTTGAAGAGGCTCTGGGGAGTGTCGCCGTTGGTGGCCTTAGCACCACGCGTGATGGCCTCGGCTTTCTCCAACAGGATGTCGGCATATCGGAAGATGGGGACGTCGTTGCTCTGGTTGCGGTTGTTCTTATAATCGCTGTCGATGATGAACCACTTCACCGACTTATAGCCTTGCGACCATCCCTTGACACTCTTGCCGCAGTCGAGGCGCTCGGGCTCCTTGTCCTTGGGGTCGAGTTCGATATTCTTTGTCAGCACTACGGGCTCGCCCTTGTAGGTGTACGGCTTGTCGGTCTTGGCAAAGGTCTTGGGGTCGAACATATAGATTTGCCCGCCGATGATATTCTCGTTGCGGTCGTCGCCCTCAAGGGAAAACCTGTCCGCACACTCCGGCGTCATGGAGAAGTTGCCCCCTGTTGAGAGCGACAGCACGGCGCCGTAATAGCCCGGTCCGCCATTACCGTCGGAGAGTCCCTGGCGCCACGTCCGCGGGCGCCCGTAGATCATGCCTTTGGCGGAAGTTGTCTCATAAGGCAAGGCATAAATGAAATCCTTGATCTGATAGCCGTTGGTGGGCCAGAACTTCGAGCGATAGCCGTTGGCCCCCGCCGAGAGACTGAACTCCCCGCTCTTGATGATGTCGTCGCAGAGCGCTACGACATCGTCGAGATGCGGGTTGACGGCTGTGGCCGCATCATACTGCGTGACATCGGGCGCCGTGTAGACGGGCCAGTTGATATACAACTTCGCCAGCAGTGCCTCCGCCATCCAGCGTGTCGGCTTGCCGTAGGTCGCCTCACTGTTCTCCGTGGTGAGCTGTGGAATGATCTCTTTCAGCTCTTTCTCTATATACCTTGCCACGTCGCCCCTGGGCTGTCGCTCCACGACGTCGTTGACACCGGGAATGCTGTCCAAGATGGGCACGTCGCCATAGCTGTCCATGAGCACGAAATGGAAGAAGGCGCGCATGGCCCTCGCCGAGGCGATACGGTCCTGTGCCGCTCCCTTTGCCTTAAGGTCGGCGATGGCACGGTTGGCCTTTGTCACGCCCGCCTCGACATCATCGAACCATCCGATACTCGGGTCAGCATAGTTGAAATTGTGCAGCGTGGGGTGCGAGAAGGTAGCACCATCGTAGTAGTCGCCCGAGAAGCTCAGGCCTACCCATTCGTCCGACGACAACTCCTGGGCCTCCATGTAATGCAGGCCCCACGTGGTGCGAAGATGGAAATAGACGTCGGCGAGCTCAGCCTGCTCCGAGACGTCGCTGTTAGGATAGCCTGTGTATTGTGACTCGACGTCAACATCCAGTCCACCACAAGAGGTGAGCAGCAGAAGTGACGTGAGAGTGTATATAATAAAATGTCTCATTGATAGTCTAAGAATTAGAAATTAACCTTTACGCCCAACATAAAACTCCGTGTGTGGGGATAGAACGTCTCGCGGCGGTCCAGTCCTGGCTCTGTGCCGCTGAGCTCCACCTCCGGGTCAAGGCCTTTGTAGCCGGTGATGGTGAATACATTCTTCGCCGTGGCATAGACCTGCAGCGACCGCAGCCAACCACCGAGATGGTTGAAGGTGTAGGCCACTGAGAGCGTGGCGAGGCGGAGATAGGAGCCGCTCTCTAAATAGTAAGTGGAAGGAATGAAGTAGTTGGGGTCGTTAGGGAAAGCAGGGTCCTGGAGCGTCTCGCGCAGCACGTTCTTGCCACCGGAGAGGATGGACATGCACGAGAACTGCGCGCGTGTGGAGTTCATAATCTTATTGCCGAGGTTGCCCTGGAAGAAGGCCGTAAGCGTGAGCTTCGAGAAGAGCGTCAGCGTGTTGTTCCAGCCGTAGGTCAGCTTGGGCTGTGCGCACCCCACCTTCGTCTTGTCGGTAGGCACGGGCGATGTCGTCAGCTCTCCCGTGCGCTTGTTCGTCACGGGGTCGTGGACCCAATACTGTGAGACACCATCACTGTTGCGTCCCGCCCACTCATAGGTGTAGAAGGTGCCGAGGGGCTCTCCCTCCATGATGCGCTCCGTGGAGCCGTTGGCATACATGCCCGACACCAACGGGTCGGCCGTCTCCACGTATTTCACGCTGTACCGGCCTTTGGTGAGCTTGGTGACCTTGTTAGCGTTGTGGGAGAGGTTCAGACTCGTCGTCCAGACAATATCCCGGCGGCTGACGGGTGTGGCGTTGAGCGTGAACTCCACACCTTTGTTGGAGATATCGCCGACATTGGCCGTCAGCGTGCTGACGGGGTAGATGCTCGTCGACACGGGATAGTTCCAGATGAGGTCCCACGTCTTCTTGCTGTAGAACTCGATGGTACCATTGAGGCGGCTGTTGAAGAAGGCGAAGTCGAGGCCGATGTTGAACATTCCCGTGCTCTCCCACTTCAAGTCAGGATTGGCATTCTTGGTGGCCATGAGCTTGTAGTAGGTCGTCGTAGCGCCGTCGGGACTGGTATAGACGAAGCTGCTGCCCGTGTCGAGGCCATAGGTGGCGACAGCCGTATAGGCTCCGAAGCCTAAGGCGTTGCCGCTGACACCGTAGCCAGCGCGGAGCTTGAGCTGGTCGAAGAAGCTGTTCTTCATGAAAGGCTCCTCGCTGATATTCCAGGCCGCCGACACCGAGGGGAAAGTGCCCCAGCGGTGGTTCTTGCCAAAGACCGAGCTGCCATCGCGGCGCAGCGTGCCCTGGAGGATATAACGGCCACGGTAAGCGTAGTTGACACGGCCATAGTAGGACTTGTTGCGGATGGTTTCCTTCACAGAGCCGTCGACATCGCTCATGCCATTGATGAGGTTGGCGTAAGAAAGGTTGTGGAAGCCGATGGTGTCGTCATAGAAGTTGTGCACCGTCAGTCCGAAGCCGTCGTTGCGCATCTGCTGCTCATAGCTGTAGCCCAACATGATGCCGAGATGGTGGAAGCCGAAGTCATGGTTGTAGTTGACGTAGGTCTCGAAGTTGTGCTTGTTGCCGGAGGCTGTGGAGCGGTGGGCCTGTCCGTTGTAGCCTTTTACAATCTGCGACTGCGAGCTGTCATAGCTGCTGAACATGCGCTGCGAGGTGTTGTAGCTGTAGTCCGCATTCCATACGATGTCCTTGCCGACTTTCAGCGCCGCCTTGGAGATGAACTGCAAGCGCCGCCAGGTGAACTCACTCTTGTCCTCATTGATCATGGACAGCGGGTTGAAGTTGTGCGTGCCCACCTCCGAGTCAAACCAGGAGCCGTCGGCATTGCGTATGGGGTTGGTGGGGAGATAATAGTTCATGGCCTCCAGTACCGACTCACCGTTGGCATTGACCGGCACGCCATGTCCCGTTCCCGTCATGGCGTTGACGCCCGCGGTGAGGGTGAGGTGCTTCTTCAGGGCGTCCGTGGTGACGAGCGCCCGGCCGTTGGCCCGCTCCATCTTGGTGCCGCGCACCACGCCGTCGTTGTCGGAGTAGTTGAGACTGGCCATGAACTTCGTGTCGTCGTTGCCGCCACTGATGGAGAGGTTGTGGTTGAAGCTCACGCCGGTGCGCAGCACCTCGTCCTGCCAGTCCACATCGGCGCCCTCGTCGTCGACGAGGAAGCCTGAAGCCCGCAGGTCAGCGGCAGAGGCCATGTCGAGCTTCTTCAGCACGCTGCTGAGTGCGACATAACCATTATAGGTGATAGCGGTACGTCCCTTGCTGCCTTTCTTCGTGGTGATGATGATGACCCCGTTGGCAGCCTTGGAGCCATAGATGGCCGTTGCCGAGGCATCGCGCAGGACGTCGATGCTCTCGATGTCGTCGGGGGCTACCATGGAGATGTCGACTCCCGGAATGCCGTCGATGACATAATAGGGCTGCATAGCGTCGCCGGAGCGCAGCGACGAGGCACCACGCAATGTGATGGACGGTGTGCCCGTGGGGTCGCCCGTAGAGGAGACGACGAGGCCCGCCACCTTGCCCTGCAGCATCTGCGCCGGGTCGGTGAAGACGCCCTGGTTGAGGTCCTTGGAACTGACGGTGGTGATGGAGGAGGTGACATCCTTGCGGCGCATGGTGCCATAGCCCACGACGACAACCTCGTCGAGGGTCTTGCGGTCTTCCTGCATGACGGCACTGCGCCCCGGCGAGATGGTCAGCGGCTCAAAACCTACATAGGTGAGCTTGAGCTTCGCCCCCGGTTTCACAGTCAAAGAATAGCGGCCATTGGCATCCGTCATCGTGCCATTGGTGGTGCCCTGCTCAACGACGCTGACACCAACTAACGGTTCTCCCTTGGTATCCGTAATAATACCTGTTTTTAGACTCTGCGCTTCTGCCGTTATGCTCATCAATAGCATTGCAGCAGCAGCGAAATGTTTCGGCATGCCTCCCGGCAGCCACGTTGAAATAGATAAATTCATTGGTTATCCTTTAAAGATGTGGCAAAATTAATATATTTTTATCATTTCACCGCCGATTCAAGCCTTTTTTAGCATATAAAGGGAAGAATAGAATAGATATACAATTAAAATACAGCGCATATAGTAAACTGTTAGCAAAAGCGGGGAGCGGCAATCGATTTTGTCTGTTTTGCGCAACAAAACTAAAGATTTCACACAAAAAGATTTGCAAACGCTTGCATATATTCAATTAATATGCTAACTTTGCAGCGAAAATAAGCATAAATATACAGATGAACATCAAAGGCCATCGTTTAGAAACGATAAAAATGCTTCTCTCAAGCAAGGAAATCGGAAGTCAGGAAGACCTGCTTCGCGAGCTGCACGACGAGGGCTATGCCATCACCCAGGCCACCCTGAGCCGCGACCTCAAGCAGCTGAAAGTCGCCAAGGCCGCAAGCATGAACGGGCAGTATGTGTATGTCTTGCCCAACGAGACGATGTACAAGCGCGTCCACACCCCGATGAAGGCTACCGAGATGATAGGTATCCCCGGCTTCCTAAGCATCAACTTCACCGGCAACTTAGGGGTGATAAAGACGCGACCGGGATATGCCAGCAGCATTGCCTATAATATCGACAACAGCGACATTCCCGAGATATTGGGCACGATAGCCGGCGACGACACCATATTTATAGCTGTCAGAGAAGGTTCTGACCACAACGCCATCATACAGGCACTTAGAGACAACATGATATTATAAGAGAAATGAAAGACGTAAAAGTTTTGGTTGCCGACGAAAGCCATATTAAATATGTCGACACGATTCTACAGACCATAGCCGATGCCGCCAAGGTTCGCGGTACCGGTATTGCCAAGCGCTCACCGGAATATGTAGCCACAAAGATGCGCGAGGCCAAGGCTGTCATCGCCTTGGACGGTGAGAAGTTTGCCGGATTCAGCTATATCGAGACGTGGGGCAACAAGCACTATGTCACGACATCGGGACTCATTGTCCATCCCGACTACCGCGGCCTCGGCCTTGCCAAGCGCATCAAGAACATGACTTTTACGCTGGCACGCGTGCGCTGGCCGCAAGCCAAGATTTTCTCCCTGACCAGTGGCTCGGCCGTGATGAAGATGAACACGCAGCTCGGCTACCATCCCGTGACCTTCAACGACCTCACCGATGACGAGTCGTTCTGGCGGGGCTGTGAGGGATGCATCAACAAGGACATCCTGCACCGCACCAACCGGCAGTACTGCATCTGCACAGCCATGCTCTTCGACCCCGAGGAGCATCTCCCCGCCCGCATTTCCAAGGAGGTCATGGAGAGAATCAAGAAGATAGACGGCAAGGAATAAGCCGAAGACATATTTATATAAGGTGCAGACATAAGATAATATGCCTGCCCCGCGTTGTTAATAATAGAAATTAAATACCAGAGATATGAAGAAGAAAGTTGTTGTCGCCTTCAGCGGCGGTTTGGATACATCGTATACCGTGATGAAACTCTCCCAGGAAGGTTGGGATGTCTATGCAGCCTGTGCCAACACCGGCGGTTTCAGCCCTGAGCAGCTGAAGAAGAATGAGGAGAATGCCTACAAGTTAGGAGCGGTGAAGTACGTCACCCTCGACGTCACTCAGGAGTACTATGCCAAGAGCTTGAAATACATGATCTTCGGCAATGTGCTGCGCAACAACTGCTACCCCATCTCCGTATCTTCAGAGCGCATCTTCCAGGCCATCGCCATCGCGCGCTATGCCAACGAGATTGGAGCCGACGCCATCGCCCACGGCTCTACGGGAGCCGGCAACGACCAGATACGTTTCGACATGACCTTCCAGGTCCTCGCCCCCAAGGTGGAGATTATCACGCTGACCCGTGACAAGGAGCTGTCGCGTAAGGAAGAGGTGGACTACCTCAACGCCCATGGCTTCTTCGCTGACTTCACCAAGCTGAAATACAGCTACAATGTCGGCATCTGGGGCACGAGCATCTGCGGTGGCGAGCTCCTCGACCCGACACAGGGTCTGCCCGAGAGTGCGTATCTGAAGCATGTCACCGCCCAGGAGCCGGAAGCCGAGCTGCGCATCACCTTCAAGGAGGGTGAGATAGACGCCGTCAACGGCGAGCATTTCGACGACAAGGTGAAAGCCATTCAGAAAATTGAGGAGATAGGCGCCAGCTATGCCATCGGCCGCGACTGCAACGTCGGCGACACCATCATCGGCATCAAGGGCCGTGTGGGCTTCGAGGCTGCCGCACCAAAGCTGATCATCGAGGCGCACAGGCTCCTGGAGAAGTCGACACTGAGCAAATGGCAGCAGTACTGGAAAGACCAGATTGCCAACTGGTACGGCATGTCCCTCCACGAGAGCGAGTACTTAGAGCCGGTGATGCCCGACATGGAGGCCTTCCTCACCTCCTCGCAGCGCCACGTCAACGGCACGGCCATCCTCAAGCTCCGCCCTTACAGCTTCCAGACTGTCGGCGTGGACTCTCCCGACGACCTCACCAAGTCGGAGCTCGGTGAATACGGTGAGATGAACCACGGCTGGACGGCTCAGGACGCCAAGGGCTTCATCAAGATTCTCTCCACACCACTCAAGGTCTACTACGGCATACACCCTTTCAGTGAAGAGGAAAGAGGGGAGAGTGAAGAATCATAATGCTTTCCAATTAAAAGAAAAAGAAGAAGGGCCTTCAGTGAAGAGGGAAGAGTGAAGAGTGAAGAATCATAATGCTCAACCCAAATATGAGCTGTAAAGGCTGTAATGTTTATACGATAAAAGCATAAAGCAATGGATCCGAATCCTGATGGCTACAAAAGGAGTAACTGATTATTGGCTTCATCTATTGTCAGATACAGGATTCATTGATGATAAGATGTTTGAAAGTATGTCTACAGACTGTAATGAGTTGATAGCCATGCTCATCTCATCAATAAAAACGTCCAAACAGAGATACATTAAACAGGATATTAAAGGTTATGCAATTTGATTCATCACTCCTGACTCCTCACTCCTCACTTATAAAAGTAGGAATTTTCGGTGCTGCCGGCTATACCGGCGGCGAGCTGATCCGTCTCCTCGTCCATCATCCCGGTGCCGAGATCGTCTTCGCCAACAGCGAGAGTAATGCGGGCAATCCCGTGACCGACGTCCACGAGGGACTCTATGGCGATACCGACCTGGTTTTCACCAAGGATATGCCGTTCAGCGACGTGGATGTCGTTTTCTTCTGCTTCGGACACGGTAAGAGTGAGGCTTTCATGCAAGCCCACGACATTCCCGAAGGCGTGAAGGTCATCGACCTGGCTCAGGACTTCCGCCTGGCTCCACAGACGCTGACCCACACCCAGCACCCCACCGCCGAGGCCCACGACTTCGTCTACGGTCTGCCGGAAATCAACCGTGAGCAGATCGCCCATGCCGACCATGTCGCCAATCCCGGATGCTTTGCCACCTGCATCCAGCTCGGACTGCTCCCCGCTGCCAAGCTCGGGCTGCTGACCTCCGACGTCAGCGTCAACGCCATCACAGGCTCCACGGGCGCCGGTGTGAAGCCCGGTGCTACGACCCACTTCTCGTGGCGTGTCGACAACCTCAGCATCTATAAAGCCTTCCGCCATCAGCATGTGCCGGAAATCAGGCAGAGTCTGAAGCAGGTGCAGGGGCATCTTGAAGCCGCCATCGACTTCATCCCTTACCGTGGCAACTTCGCACGCGGCATCTTCGCCACAGAGGTGGTGAAGCTCGACGGCAACACCGACGCCGAGACCATCGTCAACGGATACAAGGACTTCTATAAGGACCAGCCGTTCACCCACTACGCCGATAAGGCCATCGACCTCAAGCAGGTGGTGAACACTAACAAGGCCCTCGTACACTGCGACATCATCGACGACAAGCTGCTCGTGACCTCGTGCATCGACAACCTGCTCAAGGGCGCTGTCGGCCAGGCTGTGGAGAATATGAATATTATGTTCGGTATCGACGAGAGGGCCGGACTGAATCTTAAGGCAAACGCATTCTAAATGGAATTATTCAAAGTATACTCGCTCTTCGACGTCAACATCGTCAAGGGCAAAGGCGCCCGTGTCTGGGACGACAAAGGACAGGAATACCTCGACTTCTATGGTGGTCATGCCGTCATCAGCATCGGACACAGCCACCCACATTATATAGAGTGTCTGTACAAGCAGTTGCAGAACATCGGCTTCTACTCCAACAGCGTCATCAACACACTGCAACAGCAGCTTGCCCACCGCTTGGGTAAGATAAGTGGCTATGACGACTACAGCCTCTTCCTCATCAACAGCGGTGCCGAGGCTAACGAGAACGCCCTCAAGCTGGCCAGCTTCCACAATGGCCGCAAGCGTGTCCTCGCCGCCAGCCACTCTTTCCACGGCCGTACGTCGTTGGCTGTAGAGGTCACCGACAACAAGAAATACCTTGCCCCCATCAATGACAACGACCACACCACCTTCCTGCCGATGAACGACCTCCCGGCCTGGGAGGCAGAGCTGGCAAAGGGCGATGTCTGCGCCGTCATCCTGGAGTGCATCCAGGGCATCGGCGGCTGCATCATGGCCACACCGGAGTTCGCACAGGGGCTGGCTAAGGCATGCAAGAAATACGGCACTGTGCTCATCTGCGACGAGATACAATGCGGCTACGGACGAAGCGGCAAGTTCTTCGCACACCAATGGCTCGGCATCAAGCCCGACCTCATCACCGTGGCCAAGGGCATCGGCAATGGTTTCCCCATGGCCGCCGTCCTCATCTCACCGGACTTTGAGGCTGTGCCCGGACAGCTCGGCACCACCTTTGGTGGCAGCCATCTGGCCTGTGCCGCCGCACTCGCCGTCCTCGATGTCTTTGAGAAAGAGAACCTCGTAGAGAATGCCCACGAGGTGGGCGAATACTTCCTCGACCAGCTGCGTCTCCTGCAACAGACCAACAGCCATATCCTGGAGGTGAGAGGCCGCGGACTGATGATAGGTCTCGTCCTCGACCAGCCGCATAAGCTCATACGCCAGCGCCTCATCCACGAACAGCATATCTTCACTGGCTGCGCCGGTACGAATATTCTGCGCATCCTGCCGCCGTTGATGATTACCAAAGCTGACGTCGACGACTTTATCTACAGACTGAAAAACGTTCTTGAATCATGAAAATAGCAATCATAGGAGCCGGGGAGATGGGCGGCGCTTTTGCCGCCGGTCTCCTCAAGAGTGATATCTTCCGGGCCGACGACATCACCGTCGCCAACCCCCACGAGAACAAACTCGAAAGATTTGCACAGTCCGGCGCCAGCGTGACCACCGACAACAAGGTAGCCATCGCCGGTGCCGACTATATCGTCATAGCCGTGAAGCCCAAAGTAGTGAAAACCGTCATTGACGAGATAAAAACCGTCATGGACTACAGCTCGCAGACCATCATCAACATGGCTGCCAGCATCTCCATCGCCCAGCTCAGCGAATGGCTGGAAGAGGGAGGAAAAGTGCCTGACATCGTGCAGGCCCTGCCAAACATCGGCATCGCCGAGCGCGCGTCGATGACCTTCCTCTCCCCCAGCCGTCAGGCGGAGAAGAACCTCAGTAAAGTAGAGGCCATCTTCAACAGCGTGGGCAACAGCCTCGTTGTCGACGAGAGTCTGCTGTCCTCGGGCACTGCTCTCTCCGGCTGTGGCATCGCCTTCATTATGCGCTTCGTGCGTGCCGCTTCAGAAGCCGGCGTAGAGTTAGGATTCAAAGCCAACGACGCCAAAGATGTCGTGCTTCAGACTATGCTCGGTGCTGTCAGGCTGCTACAGGCCAACGGTGGCAACCCTGAAGCAGAGATAGACAAGGTGACGACACCGGGCGGCATGACCATCCGTGGCCTCAACGCCATGGAGCAGGCCGGCTTCACCAATGCCGTGATACAAGGATTTAAAGGCTGTCTGAAATGAAGAGAATCGTCGTCAAAGTAGGCAGCAACGTCCTCACACGTCCCGACGGCAACATCAACGTCACGCGTATGTCGGCCATCGTAGACCAGATTGTCTGGCTGCGGGCGCACGGCTATGAGGTCATCCTCGTCTCGTCAGGCTCTATGGCCAGCGGGCGCGGCGAGGTGCATGTCGACCGCAAGCTCGACAGCGTACAACAGCGCCAGCTCTTCTCGGCCGTGGGCCAGGTGAAGCTCATCGGACTCTACTACGACCTGTTCAGAGAATACGGTGTCAACATCGGGCAGATGCTGACGATGAAAGAGAGCTTCGCCACACGTGGCGAATACCTCAACCAGCGGTCGTGTATCTCCGTGATGTTGGAGAGCGGCATCCTGCCCATCATCAACGAGAACGACCCCGTCAGCGTGACAGAGCTGATGTTCACCGACAACGACGAGCTCGCCGGGCTCGTGGCCTCGATGATGAATGCCGAGACCCTCGTCATCCTCTCCAATGTTGATGGCATCTATAACGGCGATCCTAAACAGAAGGGCACCAGAGTGATACCGATGGTCAACTACGACCGTGACTTAGGAGAATATATCCAGGACACCAAGAGCGGCTTCGGGCGCGGTGGCATGATGACAAAGGCCAAGATAGCCAGCAAAGTGGCTGACGAAGGCATCAAGGTCATCATCGCCAACGGACAGTCGGAGAATATCCTCGTCAACCTGGCCGAGCACCCGCAGCAGACCATGCACACCGAGTTCCGTCCCAACCCCAATCCTACTTCGAGAATCAAGAAATGGATTGGCCACAGCGAGAGCTTCGCACAAGGCAGCGTACATATCAATGCCAAAGCTGAAGAGGCCCTCAAGGGCGACAAGGCCGTCAGCCTGCTCCCCGTCGGCATCACAGCCATAGACGGCGACTTCGAGGAGGGCGACATCATCGACGTTGTCAATACGGAAGGGAAGGTGATAGCCTTAGGACGCAGCGGCTATAACGCCGCCGAGGCCAGAAAAGTCATCGGACAGCATGATGTCAAGCCCATGATACACTACGACTACCTCTACATGGAATAAAGATATGCTTCAACAATTCATCAATGCCAAACATGCCAGCCGCTCTTTGCAGCTGATGACCGACGACAAGCGCAACGAGATTCTTAATGCCGTGGCCGATGCCATCGACCGGGAGATTCCCACCCTCCTTGCCGCCAATGCCCAAGACCTTGCCCGCATGGACAAGGCCAACCCCATGTATGACCGTCTGCTGCTCACCGCCGACCGTCTGAAAGGTATCGCTGCCGACATGCGCCATGTCGCTACCCTACCCTCCCCCTTAGGGCGCACCCTCAAGGACAAGACGCTCGCCAACGGCCTGCACCTGCGCCGCATCAGCGTTCCCTTCGGTGTGATAGGTATGATTTATGAGGCACGCCCAAACGTCACCTTCGATGTATTCTCCCTCTGTTTCAAGAGCGGCAACGCCTGCGTGCTCAAAGGCGGCAAGGACGCTGAGGAGTCGTGTAAGGCAGGAGTTGAGCTGATAAAAGATGTGCTGAAAGCACATGGTGTGGATACGGGTGCCGTAGAGCTGCTGCCCTTCACCCACGAGTCTACGGGCGCCATGCTCCAGGCTGTGGGCTACATCGACCTCTGCATCCCCCGCGGTGGCAAGCGCCTCATCACTTTCGTCCGCGACAATGCCAAGGTGCCCGTCATAGAGACGGGAGCCGGGGTCGTGCACTGCTACTTCGACGAATACGGTGACTTAGCGAAAGGACAGCGCATCATCGACAATGCCAAGACACGGCGCTGCAGCGTCTGCAACGCCCTCGACACCATTATCCTGCACGCCTCACGGCTGGCCGACCTGCCACAGCTCGTCATGCCGTTGGCCACGAAGGGCGTCAAGCTCCATGCCGACGGGAGAGCTTACAAAGCCCTCAAAGGCTATTACCCTCAGGAGCTGCTGACAGAAGTTACCGCCGACGACGCTCAAGAGACTTGGAACACAGAGTGGCTCAGCCTGCAGGCTGGCGTCGTCACGGTAGACAGCCTCGACGAAGCCATCGAGCACATCGCCACCTACGGCAGCGGCCACAGTGAGAGCATCGTGACAGAGAATGCCGGGAATGCCAAGGCCTTCGAGGATAGGGTCGACGCTGCCTGCGTCTATGTCAACGCTGCCACGAGCTTCACCGACGGCGCACAGTTCGGCCTCGGCGCTGAGATAGGCATCTCGACACAGAAATTAGGCGCCCGCGGACCTATGGCCTTGGAGGAGATAACAACCTACAAATGGCTCATTGAGGGCAACGGACAGATAAGAGAATAACTAAAACTGATTACTATGCATACATTCTTCAACGTACAGGACATCGGCGACCTCCATGCCGCTGTCAGAGAAGCCGAGGAGGTGAAGGCTCACCGCTTCGACTACCAGCAGTTGGGCAAGAACAAGACCCTGCTGATGATATTCTTCAATAACTCCCTGCGCACCCGCCTCTCTACCCAGAAGGCTGCCATGAACTTAGGCATGAACGTCATTGTGCTCGATGTCAACGCCGGTGCCTGGAAGCTGGAGACAGAGCGTGGCGTCATCATGGACGGAGACAAGAGCGAGCACCTCTTAGAGGCTATCCCCGTCATGGGCTGCTACTGCGACATCATCGCCGTGCGCTCCTTTGCCGGTCTCTCCGACCGCGACTACGACTATGCCGAGACCATCGTCAACCAGTTTGTGAAATACTCCGGACGCCCCGTCGTGGCTATGGAGACCGCTACCGTACACCCCCTGCAGGCCTTTGCCGACCTGATTACCATCCACGAGAAATGGAATGAGATAAAGGCAGGGAAGGGCGGACGACGTCCGAAAGTTGTCATGACATGGGCTCCCCACTGCCGTGCGCTGCCCCAAGCCGTGCCAAACTCGTTTGCACAGTGGATGAACGCTGCCGACGTCGACTTCACCATCGCACAGCCTAAGGGCTACGAACTCGACCCGAAGTTTGCCGGTAATGCCAAAGTTACCTACAACCAGCGAGAAGCCCTCGAAGGTGCTGACTTCGTCTATGCCAAGAACTGGAGCTGTCCGGGGGTTGACAACAAGGCTGACTACGGAAAGATACTCTCGAAAGATATGTCGTGGACTGTCGACAGCGAGCATATGTCATGGACCGACGACGGCTACTTCATGCACTGCCTGCCTGTGCGCCGTGGCCTTATCGTGACAGACGATGTCATAGAGAGCCCGCACAGCCTCGTCATACCTGAGGCCGCCAACAGAGAGATTTCTGCTGAGGTTGTACTTAAACGCGTGCTCGAAAGCCTGTAAAGGGCTCAAAAGAGCATAAAAGATACCTATAAGGAGGCCAAGACCGGCCTCCTTTTTCTATAAATACCTATTATTGGGTATTCCTTTTCGCCCTAAAAGTAGCAGAAAAGTCTTAACTTTGCATCTATTAATAAAGCTACACAAAGTTTTTACTTTTCACACATTCCTTATGGCAAAGAGAAAACTCCTCTTCATCTTCCTTCTCTTATCGGTGCTGACGGCCTCAGCCCACAAGGTGTCGTTGTCCGTAAAAGACAAGACTACCGGTGAGCCCGTTCTCATGGCCACGGCAAGCATCCCCTCACTAGCCGCTTTTGCCGCTACCGACATCGACGGCAAGGCGTCCTTCGACAATGTCCCGGAAGGAACCTATCTGCTGAAGATAACCTATGTCGGCTATCAAGAATATACCACGACGCTCAAAGTCGCCGCGGATGTGAAGCTCGACATCCGGCTCACGCCCACGTCTCTGGCGCTGCGCGAAGTCGTCGTCACTGCCAAGCAGAATGCCGCAGGGTCCTCGACAAGCAGTCTCATCGGCAGGCAGGCCATCGACCACCTGCAGGCAGCATCGCTCGCTGATGTCATGCAGCTCATTCCCGGACAGCTCATACAGAACCAGGACCTCACCGCACAGAGCAATCTTCAGCTCCGCACCCTCGTCAACAATAACACGAGTGCTTTTGGCAGCAGCGTCATCATGGACGGGGTGCCAATGAGCAACAACGGAGCCCTGAGTCAGGGCAGCTTCAATGCAGCCGCCTTCACCGGTACGGACCTGCGTCAGATCTCTGCCGACGACATCGACAACGTGGAGGTCATCCGCGGCATCCCGTCAGCAGAATACGGCGACCTGACCAGCGGACTCGTCGTCGTACACACCAAGGCTGGCGTAACGCCATGGCAGGTGAAAGGCAAGATAAGCCCCGTGCTGCAAAACTACTCCTTAGGCAAGGGCTTCAGCCTGGAGCGTGCCGGCATTCTGAACTTCAACTTCGACTATGCCAAGGCCTGGGGGAACCCCCGCGAGAAGACGCGGTCGTATGGCCGCTATACGGGGAGCCTGGGCTACAGCTATGACATCACACACCGATGGCATACCGACACCAAGCTGCGCTTTCTCTATGCCCGCCAATGGAGTGGAAACGACCCTGATGCCAAGCAGGACGGCAGTGAGAATAAGAACACAAACGCTACCTTCGCGCTTACCCATAACGGCAGACTGAACATCGACAAGGCGCTTGCACGCACGCTGTCGTACACCTTCGGTTTCAACTACGGGTGGCAGGACACGAAGAATACCGGCTATGTAGGGACCGCGAACACCGCCATACTGACAGCTCATGAGACCGGATACTACAGCGTGCCATGGATTTACGGCAGCTATCTCGCTACTGGCTATACAGCGTCGAGACCCTGGAATATCTTCGCAAAGGTCAACGACGCCTTCTATCTGCGCGCTGGCAAGACAAGGCAAAATTTCAAGATAGGACTGGAATACCACTACGACAAGAACAGCGGTAAAGGCTACTATAATGCTGACGACAGCCGTCCTTATCGTCCCAATGCCGACGGACGTCCCCGCGCTTTCAAAGATATTCCCGGCCTGCACCAAGTCAACGCCTATGCCGAAGACAACTTCATCTGGAATCTCAACAAGGTCAACCAGCTCAGAGCTCAGTTTGGCCTGCGCTTCACCGCGTTGCAGCCAGCATCGGATATTGCCACCTATGCGCTGAGCCCCCGCTTCAACATGAGTTTTGCCGTGACAAGATGGCTCGACCTCCGCGCCGGGATAGGCCTCAACAGCAAGACGCCCGGTCTGGACTACCTCTATCCCGACAAGATTTACCAGGACCGACTTGCCGCCAGCTACATGCCACAGGATGACGCTCCCGCCCAGCTGCTCGTCTACCACACGGAAGTCAGTGAGGTGAAGAAGAACAAGAGTCTCAAGAATGCCACCACAACGAAGATAGAAGGCGGCATAGACATCCGTCTGCCCTGGGGAGGCAAGCTCAGCGTCCTGGCTTACCAAGACCGGACACCGAAGGGATTTGGAGCACTGACCTCCTACCGCGTCTATGAGTCCAACTACTATGACTGCTCCCATGGACTTGTTGTGACGCCCGGCGCCGCAACAACCATCAACTATAACGACCCGGCACGCAAAGATATTGTCTTCATGTCGAACGGCAGTGTGGGCAATACGAGTGCTACGGTCAACAAAGGCATAGAATTCGACTTCGACTTTGGTGAGATAAAGCCCATCCATACCACATTCTATTTCAGCGGTGCCTATTCCCGTACGAAGACTTGGAGCACAAACATCGGAGCCGCTAACGTGAAGACAGCTCTGCTGCCAAGTTCGTACAACGCCTATAATCTGACGCCGTTTAAGGTTGTCTACCCCACAGGCGAAGACTATGACTACGATGAATACCGCCGTTTCCTCAACACCCTGCGCATCGTCACAAATATTCCCCGGCTGCGCATGGTGGCCTCCTTTACGGCTCAGGTCATCTGGCAGGACTGGCGCGAGAGCTGGTCGCAAGACAAGCAAGCAACAGGCTGGATAGACACCAACTTAGACTACCATGCCATCACACCTGACATGCGGTCTGGATTCATCGGACTCGACGGCAGCTACTACGCCACCATGCCCGCCGGACAGCAGGGAATCAGTATCAGCGACCTCGACACCAAAGCTAACAACGCCGGACCGTCGAAGACGCCATCAACATGGAACCTCTCTGCAAGGGTAACAAAAGAGCTCGGAGACTTCGGCGGACTGTCACTGTTCGTCAACAACTGCCTCTTCTACGAGCCCTATCTCAAAGGCAACAACACCTCTACCCTCTCACAGCGTAATACCAACAACTTCAGCTATGGTGTAGAGCTTTACTTCAACCTTTAATATCCACTATGATGAAGAAAACATATATCTGGCTTTTAGCTTCCGTACTATGCATGGCTTCCTGCGTCGACTATGATGACACGACCCAGGCCGTCGATGTTGACGTCCACCTGCTCATGCCCGAGGAGTTCATCTCCACCGACTATGAAGGGCATACCGTCACCCTCTCACAGTCGGGCGGTCAGTCACAGCAGGCGCTGACCGATGCTGACGGCATTGCACACTTCAAAGGCGTCATCCCCGATGTCTACACCCTCACAACATCATGGAACCTGACAAGCGATGCGTATAAACAGTATACCGGCGACGACCAGGTCAACGACGGGGCCGTCGTCAGCGGCACGCTCGTCAACAGCCTCATAGGTACAGAGGCGCTCACAACCCTGCAGCTGCCTACCCAACTCTCCATCAGCCGATCCCTCGTCATCAGCAAAGTCTATTTTGCGGGGACAAAGAATGATGCCAACCGCAACTACAACGCAGACCAGTACATTGAGCTCTACAACCAGAGCGACAACACCATTGACGTGGCGGGGCTCTGCATAGGACTCGTAGAAAGCGACTCGAAAGGTTGGAGCACCGACTATCTCAATGCTGAACATCCTGACTCCACGGCACTTAAACAAATCTTCCGCCTCCCAGATGCCACGAAAGAGATTGCGCCGGGAGGTACTGTTGTCATCGCCAACAGCGCCATCGACCACTCTACGGCCGGGTCAGCCTCCTCGCCCAACCTCCTCGATGCTGACTACGATGTCAACGATACGCGCACACGCAATGCCTTCATCAACAACCCCGCCGTCCCGGATATGGAGGTTCTCTACAGCTTCAGCGCCTCGCTGAACTATATGAATCTGCTGAGCGGTGGTCCTAACAGCATCGTCATCTTCCGTGCCTCTGAAGACGAGATAGCGGTTTGGCCACTCATCTACGCCTACGGCAAGACAAAGGGCTCACAGTATAAGCTCATGCCCAACGCCGTTATCACCGATGCCGTAGAGATATTGAAATACACCAACCGAGGCACGGTTGATGTGGACACCAAACGTCTCGTCAACAGCCTTGACGCCGGATACACATACATCAACTCCGTAACGGGATACAACGGCGAGACCGTCGTAAGGAAAATATCCAACCGAACGGGTAAAGACGGTCATAAGATTCTCACGGACACCAACAACAGTAGCGCCGACTTTGAAGTCATAACAGCAGCAAAGCCACGCAACTACGATTATTAACAGCCCCACCACTCAGCAATTATGAATAAGACAACCACAAGGATATTCACGCTCTCATGCCTTCTGTCTCTATCGCTTGGCAGTCAAGCACAACGTCTGACAGACAAAGGCGCCTACTTCTACAGCGATGCCACACAGCTCTGGCGGCTCACAGAGAACGCCGCCGGGCTCTCCGCTGACTCTGCCCGTGGACGCGGGATTGCCGCCGTGGACTACAATCACCACAATGGCAACCTCCATCGCGTGCAGGAAGGCGGAATGAGCAACGACCTGACTTTCTTCACCGAGAGCTACCAGCGGCTCAGCCGCCTTTTCTATGGCTACGGACGCTTCAGCTTCAACACCGGCCGCACCCATGACAGAGCCTGGAGCGACGTCCGCCGCTCGTACAACAGCGACCCATACTTCTCCGGGTCTGCAGTAAAAGGCAAGTACGACCGGCAGGACATCGACCTCACCGCAGCCCTCGGCACCTGCAACTTTGGCCCTTGGCGCTTTGGCGTGAGACTCGACTATCGTGTCGGCGACCTCAGCCGCCTGAGAGACCCGAGGAGCAGAAGTCAGATGCTGCAATACCAGATTACGCCAGCCATCACATTCTCCTTCGGAAACAACGCCATAGGACTGGCCGGACACTACAACAGATATAAAGAGAAAATACCCAACATTCAGACCGTGCAGACCGATGCCTCTCTGATGTACTACACCATGACAGGCATGGAGAACGCATTAGGCATCACGAATGGATACAATGCCTTTCAACGGGAATGGGTCAACCACAAGTTTGGCGCTGAGCTGTCGTATGCTTATAAGAACAGCAACGTCTACTCACTGTCAAGATTTACCATAGACCGTGGCAACGAGGATATCTACGGTCAATATAAGTATGAGCCGGGACACTACCGGCAGTATATCTTTGGCTTCTCAACCCTCAACCGCATCAAGGTTGGCCGATTCATCCACGAGGCAGACTTCGGCGCAGGCTACGAGCAGGCTTATGCCGATGAATATCGGCAGGAGCTGGAGACGACAACAGATCCGGAGACAGGACTGAACAGCTATCATTATGCCACACTGCTGAAATTTAAGAAGCGCTATCAGGTCAACGTCCTCAACCTCAACCTCCGCTACCGCCTCGATATTACCGATGGCGAGGCCTTGCGCGGGTATATCGGATCTGACGGGGCTTTAGCAACGACACGCAACAAATACCTACTTCACACCTCCCGCTTCAAATACGAACACATGGACTGGAGTGTGAACGGCGGATATGGCTTTATGAAAGGAAGACTGTGGGCAGAAGCCAAGGCCGGGCTGCATACCTCTCTGAAAAATGAACTGGCGCTCTATGATGCCACGACAGACTATGCTGTCAATGTGCTTATCCCTGACCAAGATTATTATGGCGCCAACTGGTGGACAGGGCACGTGCAGCTGACCTACCAGTTTCCGCTGACCATAAAAAAGACACATGCAATGTGGTTTATAAAAGCTTACGGCGACTACGCCCACGCCAACAACCACCTGCATGCGTCTACCATAGGAGTCTCGTTAGGACTCTGCTATTAAGAAGTATTCTACTAAAAGCTGAACGTGCGGGTTTTCCACCCGTCGTAAGTATTCAATGACAACTGGACAACATCTCCAGTTGTCATTTTTTGTGTAGGGATACTGACGAAGACCGTTGCTTTATAATATTGTGGAGCTCCGCCTTGGTCATGCAACAACTTATAATAATAGGTGTGATGGCCATTTCTATTCTCTTTCACGCTATCGCAGACCAAGCCCAAAGCTTGTTTGGCATCGACATTATCAGCGACACCCGTCATCAGCGCTAAACGAAGGTTGGCGTAACTGCCATTGCGACTCGTCCAAGAACTCTGAAAATGAACGGGGTCGGTCACAATAGCCTGCTGCTCGCTTCTGGTCTGCGCCTTCAGCACATAGACCTGTCCTGCCGTCAGAGGCTCCACACTCATACGCTGGCCGTCAGCGGTGCTGTCGCTGATATTATAATACAGCAAAGCCCTGTAGGAGGTATCCGGCTCAGAAATCCACGACACAACAAAAGGCTGCGTGAAAGTCAGACTAACGCCATCATCGGTGAGAGCCGACACCACACGACCATTGCCATCTGTCGTTGCCTCTACGAAGTCGGCCCTCAGATAGCTGTAACGAGAGTCACCACTATCGTAAGGGTCATTGGTGCAAGAGGCAACGACCAACAGCATGAGCAGTAAGGAAGTCCACGTGAACTTCATACCGCCTTTATTTCATAAAGTTGAACTTGCTGAAGAACTGCTTCCATCGGCCTGTTCCCTCGTTGGCTGTGATGTAGTTGCGAGTAGGATAGGCGTATTGCGTCAGCAGGCAGCGACGCAGGAAAGCCTCATCCTTGTGCTCTATATCTATGAGCGCCAGACGGCTGACGATGTATTCCTCAAACTGGTCGTACTCCTCCGGCGTATAGTGGTCAGTATACATGTTCGTATTCTGAATCATGTCAAGAGCGACATAGTTCTGAGGATACAACAGATAGTTCTTGTGTATCTCTTGGTCGATATGCTGCGCTATCTCCTCGAACATCTTGTTGCGCGGCTGCTCCTGGTCTACGGTCTGCAACCAATCGTCGATGCAGGGAGCAAGATTGTAATGGATATGCCCTTTATAGCCTCTGATGCCCACGTTCATGCTCTCTAAGTCGTCACCCGGGCCCTTCTTCCAATAGGGCAGGTCACGGCGGAGCTGATATTCACGCGCCTTGAGGTAGTCACAAGGATCATACTGGTAGGAAATGGACACCGGCACGATATGCAGCTGTGTGAGGCTGTCGATAATTGTTCCCTCTCCTCCAAAGGCCATCATCTTGAGGATAGCCGTCTGCGTGAGGTCGTTGCTGTTCTTGGCGCGTCCCTGACGCTGTGCTATCCAGATGTTGTCATGCTTCTGGGAAATGACAAAGTGCATATACTCAGACATACGCTTGCTGGCACGCAGCATCTCCGAGGACTTCAACGTACGCTCCACGGTGAAGGTCTTGTTGATACGAGCCAATGTGCGCACCCAGTCCAGTTGCAGCAGATTGTCACCGATGGCTATCTCACAGGTTGTGCCAAAGCCAACGTCGATGAGCAGCTTGTCAAGGAAAGCGGAGTCAAGGACTATATCCCGGTGGTTGCTGACAAAAGTGTAGCGGTTGTGAATGTCAACCTGATAACAGTTGATGTCGATGCCCGTGCTCTGTGTCTGAATAAGATGCTCGAGGATAGGATAGCAGAAGGCACGCTGAAACTCCAAATTAGTTTTGCAAGCATGCATCTTCTTGCTGACCGCCTCGATGGGAACATTGGGATAGATATAAGCCAAGACAGGCTTAAAGGCGTCGTCAGCCAACAGTTTATCGTAAGCCGCTGACAACTCCTCGGGCTCTAAAGGCCTTATGGGGTCAAATTCTGATGGTACTTTCATAGCTGATTAAGTTTTATTTCTTTGTATTCTCTCCGGCAATCACAAGTTCAATGCCCAGCTCTTCAACCTGGTCTCTGATATTCTGGGGCAGGCGGCTGTCAGTAATGATCATGTCCACCTCTTCCATATTGCAGATTTTGGCAAATCCCCGCCGACCAAACTTCGTACTGTCGGCCAAGACGATTATCTTTTGTGCTGTATTCATCATCGCCCGGTTAATCTCTGCTTCGCGCATATCCGTTGTGGAGATGCCAAAGTCCAGGTCAATGCCATCAACGCCAAGGAAGAGCTTACTGAAAGAGAAGCCTGCAAGAATCATCTCTGCATATTTTCCCACGACAGACAAGCTGGTATGTCTGACATTGCCACCGAGCTGTATCAGCTCCACATTGTCAAGTGGTGCCAAAGCCTCAGCAGCCTGAAGCGAGGCTGTGACAACGGTCAAGCGACTCGTCGGGTGAATGCTGCGCGCAAGAGCGTGGATGGTCGTACCGGAAGCCAGCACTATAGAGTCATCGGGAGTGATAAGCTTGGCAGCCTCCGCTCCTATCTGTATCTTCTCTTCTGTGCTGAGTTTTTCTTTTTCGTTGACGGTTCTGTTGTTGGTAAAAGGATTGATAAGGATTGCCTTGCCGTGGCTTCGATAGAGCTTTCCCTCTTTCTCAAGCTCCGTAAGGTCTTTACGAATTGTTACCGACGACACATCGAGCTGAGCCGAGAGGTCAGTAACCTGCACAGAGCCTGACTTCATCAGGTTGTCCAGTATTGCATTTTGTCGTTCGTCCTTGGTCATTTGAGTCAAACTATAGGGTGATTTAACATGACAAAGATAATATTTCTTTTACAAATTGCGCCTCTTTCTATTGTTTTATATAGAATATTAACAACTGTCGGCATATTTTTTAACATTACCGCTTAGAAAGGACAACTTTGCAACCAAGTTGCAATCCATCCGCCGTAACTTTGCACCTGAAATAGAAAACAGATTTTTATGGACAAAAGAAAGCTACTTAGAATTCTTCTTACAGCCGTACTGCTCTTTGCCGCCTGGATGGTGACGAAATTGTACCCTATGCCCGTTTGGGGCCAGTTGTGTGTATTTCTCGTTCCTTACATTCTCATCTCTTATGATGTGATAGGAGAAGCCATCGAGGAGGGTATCGAGGAGCGCAACCCTTTCAACGAAGACTTCCTGATGTGTATCGCCACCATCGGCGCGCTGCTCATTGGTTTCTTGCCAGGAGCTGAGTCACAGTTTCCGGAAGCTGTCTTCGTCATGCTCTTCTTCCAAGTTGGCGAACTCTTTGAGGATTATGCCGAAGGAAAGAGCGAGAGGAGCATCAAGGCGTTGATGGACATACGTCCTGACTCGGCCAATGTAGAGCGCGAGGGGAAGATTGCCGTCGTAGCTCCCGCAGAAGTCAAGACCGGGGAGATAATCATCGTCAAACCCGGAGAGCGGATTCCTATTGACGGAGAGATTATAGAAGGGGAGTCGAGCCTGAACACTGTAGCGCTGACAGGAGAGAGCGTGCCCCGCGAGGTCGTCATCGGCGATGAGGCGATGAGCGGATGTGTCAACATCTCAGGACTGCTGAAAATAAAGACCACAAAGACTTTCGGCGATTCTACAGCATCGAAGATTATCAAACTTGTAGAAGAGTCATCAGCAAACAAGTCCAAGAGCGAGACCTTCATCCGCAAGTTTGCCCGTATCTATACCCCCATCGTCGTTTTCCTTGCCATAGCCTTCACGTTCATTCCCCCATTCTTCTACGACAGCTATGAGGATGGTCTTGTCACATGGGTGTATCGCGCTCTGAGCTTTCTTGTCGTGAGCTGTCCCTGCGCCCTTGTCATCTCCGTGCCGCTCAGCTTCTTTGGTGGCATCGGCGGTGCCTCACGCAAGGGAATTCTTATCAAGGGCGGCAACTATATGGATGCTTTAGCCAAGCTCTCCACCGTTGTCTTCGATAAGACCGGCACCCTGACAAAAGGCGTCTTCGCCGTCAACGCCGTCCACCCCGAGCTGCTGACAGAGAAAGAGTTGCTCCACCTGGCCGCTCATGTAGAGGGATTCTCCACGCACCCGATAGCCGCGGCGCTTCGTGCTGCCTATATAGACCGACTGAATGAGGCTGTCCAAGATAAAGGAGCATCAAAGCAAGATTCCTTAGACGACGGCTGTCTGGTGGAGCGCATCGAAGAGATAGCCGGAAAAGGCATTCGCGCCTGCGTCAATGGCAAAGAAGTAAGTGTGGGCAACGAAAAGATGATGACAGAGGAAGGCGCCAAGGTTCCGGTCTGTGAGAAGTGCAAGCATCTCGTCGGTACCATCATCCATATTGCTGTCGATGGCGTCTATGCAGGTCATGTCGTCATCTCCGACCAGGTGAAAGCAGACAGCAAGGAAGCCATCAGTCTGCTGAAAGCCTTAGGAGTGAAGAAGACCGTCATGCTCACCGGTGACCACGAGAATGTGGGGCGCGCCGTCGCTACGCAACTGGGCCTTGA
This sequence comes from uncultured Prevotella sp., assembly GCA_900543585.1. Classification (GTDB taxonomy): domain Bacteria; phylum Bacteroidota; class Bacteroidia; order Bacteroidales; family Bacteroidaceae; genus Prevotella. Next base: position 26,875 of record UQRP01000017.1, on the reverse strand, counting down.
CGAATATCATGCAGAGCTGTTGCCCGCCGACAAAGTGAGCAATGTGGAAAAGCTTATCGCCGAGAAGCCCGTAGGCAGCACCCTGGCCTTTGTCGGCGACGGCATCAACGACGCTCCGGTACTGGCCCGCGCTGATGTAGGAATCGCCATGGGAGCCTTAGGCAGTGATGCTGCTATAGAGGCTGCCGACGTCGTCCTCATGGACGACAAGCCTTCGAAGATTGCCACTGCTATCCGCATTGCACGCAAGACCATCGGCAATGCACGACAGAATGCGTCCTTCGCCATCACCGTGAAGGTTGCCATCCTCATCCTCGTAGCCACAGGACTTTTAGGCAGCCTTGCCATGCCCATCGCCGTCTTCGGCGACGTCGGCGTGATGGTTCTCTGCGTCCTCAATGCCATGCGCACCTTGAGGGCGTAGACCTTGTAAGTTAATAATTATTATAAGGTGAAGATAGGAAGGCTATCTTCACCTTTTAATTGTTAACTTTGCGAGAGATATGACAAACGCACGACCGACAGTCTCTGTTGTGATGGCAACCTACAACGGAGCAGCTTTTATACGAGAGCAGATAGATTCTATTCTGAATCAGACCTATCCCATTAGCGAGCTGATTATCCAGGACGACTGCTCCACAGACTCCACACCCGCCATCTGCCGCGAGTATGAAGAAAAATATCCTATCGTGCATTTCTATGAGAATGAGCACAACTTAGGCTTTAATGACAATTTCCGCACAGCCGCCATGCGTGCCACAGGCGATTTCATAGCCATCAGCGATCAGGATGACGTATGGTTTCCTAAAAAGATAGAAAAGCAGGTAGCGGCTATCGGCAACCATGACATATGCACATGCATTATTTGTCGTGGCGAAAACCAGGAAACAGCCAGGATAGAGCCAGACAGTGACGATATACGCCCAGGCACGCATATTTTCAGATGCCTGCTTGGACATTCCATCCTTGGCAATGGCATGTTTATGCGGAATCCCCAAAATTGGGAAGGCGCCCTCAACTACGATTGGAACCTTACACTCCATGCCGACTGGAACAACGGTATCGTAAGAATTGGAGAAGTACTTCTTTTCCACAGAGCGCATAACGCCAGCATTACTCACAAAACAGTTGCAATGACGGAAGCGTCTTCCAAATCAGCCCCATATTTACATGGCTACAAAATCTTCAGGCTTTTACAGCAACAGCCGAAGTTCACGAGTCATTGCAGATATATCTTTGAGCATACGAAAGACACCAAAGATGGGAGCATGGAATTACAACACAAGTTTGCTTCCTTACTGCTTGGCCATTCCTTCACCAATTATATAAGATTGTGCCTATTCTGCATGCGCAATCGCAAGGCTATATATTTCCCTGCCAATAAAGCAAAGGGACTTTTAGGCATCGAACGTGGTTTCTTTTTCCCTGCCTTTGCTGCATATTATACTTCGTTCAACTTCCTATAAGCTCACGCCTTTAGATATTCAGTCAGATTCTCAAATATTTCTTTCAATCCATACCTTGGTTTCCAGCCAAGGCCCCCAAGCTTTGCAGCGGACAGTCGCAACTTGGTTGCTGGCGCATAGCCATAATTGTCGCCTAATTCCACCCTCACATTGATAGACGGATTGAATTTCTTCTGCAAGTATTCGGCCATGCCACGGGCGGAGATATAAGTCTCTTCATTGGCCACGTTATAAGCGTCTCCATCAGCCCCTTTCAGAAGAATATATAGAATAGCATTGATGCTGTCAATGGTATAGCAATAAGGCCGCGCACTGTCACCCTTTGTATGCAAGACGATGTCTTCACCTTTTGCAGCCAATCGCGCGAACTGTGCAATGATGCGGTTGTCGTCCTTTGCGATGCCGGCCCCTGTCGTCTGCGTCAGTCTGGCTGTCTTTACATGCACACCATATTCCTTGGCGTAGGCGACACACAGATTCTCCGCCGCGCGTTTTGCCATGGGATAGCTGCTGCGCACACTCAGCGGGTCAAGATATCCCTGGACATTCTCTGAAACCGGTAAGCTGTCATCAAGAATAGTGCCATAGACCTCAAGAGAAGAGAGATTGACCATACCTTTCACTTGGTGCGAGCGGGCATAGTCAAGGACGGCCTTCGTGCCGTTGAATATCGTATCAATCGTCTCAACGGGGTTCTCCACAAAGAACCTGCTTGCTGTAGGAGCTGCACCATGGACAATATAGTCGACATCGCCAAATGCACCATCAACGATATCCATGATATTGCACTCCATGAAGTCCACGCCAGGGAAATTCTCACCAAACATCATCTTCGCCTTAGCAAGGTTTCTTACCGGTGCAAAGATATGAATGCCCTCATTAAGCGCTGCAAGACATCGGATGAGGGTAGAGCCTATCAGCCCCGTAGCTCCAGTAATCAAGAAAGAAGCTCCTCGCAGTTCATCTCTGAAAGGGAAAGATGCTTTGAAGTTATTGATGTCTCTTGCTAAAACCTTATCCATGACGTTGCTATTTAAAATCCGAATATCTGCTGATTCTCATGCACCTGTATCATAGCCCTGAAGATGAAGAAATCCGTCGGCGTGGTAATCTTGATATTCTCCATCGGCCCAATAATTGTATTCATGTAATAGCCATAATGGCTCATCATCGTACAGCTGTCAATGAAGTTATACTTTCCCTCCGCCATGGCCTTGCGGTCCACCTCCAGGATATCCTTCAATCTGAAGGTTTGGGGTGCGCGGGCTATCAAGGAATTATTACGGTCTGGAATCTCTAAAGATCCGTCATTCTGGCGCACGACAAAAGTCTCTGTAGCTGGCACACAAGTGATGCAATTGCCTTTCTCATGGGCGGTTTTGATATTATCCGAGATGGTCTCCTCTGTTATCAAAGGCCGCACACCATCATGGATAAGGACAATATCGTCCTCACCACCTTTCTCTTTAGAGAATCTCTCAGCAGCACAGAGCCCATTGTAGATACTTTCCTGCCCCGTCTTGCCGCCGGCGACAATCTCTACGACCTTGTTAATCTCAAACTTCCGCAGCATCTTCTTTAAGAAAGGTATCCAACTCTCAATACACGCCACCACGATGCCATCTACCTCCGGATGGTTATCGAAAAGCTCAAGCGTGTAGATGATGATCGGCTTCCCATTGAGCTCCAGAAACTGCTTCGGGCGCGACTTGGTATGCATGCGCTGGCCTGTTCCGCCGGCAAAGATTACAGCTATGTTCATGTTATTAGTTTAAATCCAATGTATTAAATCGCAACTGTAAATCTCCTTATAATGAAGGAGTTCAAACAGACGCACACTTGCAAGATTATTATGATTGTAAAGTATAAGCACATGGCGCAGGCTTTCTATGACCTTTCTCTGTCGCGAGGATAGACGCTTATCAAGCCGCTGCTCTATACAATGCAAGATGTCAAGCCGGTCCTCGTCAAAGCGAAGATGCAGAAATCTATATAGTTTAGATTTGCGTTTTCCTCTCATTCCCGTAATACTGGTCTCTAAGCGCCGGTATTTCATCAACGGTTGTCTGACGTAGCTGATGCCTTCACAAAAGCACGCCAAGGAGGCAAACCAAGTGTCATGATAGCGCATCTCAGTAGGGATCGGTAATGCAAGATTTAAAAAATCTCGCCGCATCAGCATCGTTGCTCCCTGATAAGCGTTGCGGAAGAGAATGATAGAAGTGAACTTTTTCAAGTCATCATCGGGAATCCAGTCAAGGGCCTCCTGATAGCGCAAGGTCGAACCGAGAGATCTACCCTGAGCGTCAACAAAGGTTGAATCGCCACAAGCCAAAGACTTATCACCGATATGGTCAAGCAGGAGCTGCAGATGGTTGGGAAGCCAAATATCATCGCAATCACTTAAAGCAATATACGCTCCATGACAGTGGCCGATTGCCTGCTGAAAATTATCCTTGAATCCGAGATTATGAGCGTTACGGTATATTCTAATGCGTCCGTCCTTCTCAGCGAGCGCAGACATCACCGCCCACGAGTCATCAGAAGAACTGTCATCATTCATGACAAGCTCGATATCCTTCACAGTTTGGTTGAGTATCGACTGCACCTGCTCGCGCAAGTATCTTCCGCCGTTATATACGGCCATGGCAATAGAGACTAAAGGCATCGCTCAGAGAAATTGAATATCTATCTTATGTCGGTCACGCTTATCTTTCGGTGGAAGGTTCATGTAGTCGTGATAAGCAATACGACACATGGCATCAGGATCAGCGGGTCCCTCAAAGTTCTTCCCTTCAAAGACGATATCCCTATGCGGAACCAACACCTGACGGGGCAACTGTTCGTAGAACCACGCGCCGTAAGAGTGCATACAGTTATCGCGCTTGCCGAAAAGATGGCCCACGACACGGAAGCAAGGAAAAACTACATAATGGAGCAAATCGTAGCCAGCCTGTGCCAGATGAGGATGCACACCAGCAAACCTCATGTTGACATTGACCGAAAGCTTGGCCGCTAACCGCTGCAGCCAGGGTATCATATAACCTTCATAAGGGAAGATGTCGATGTGCAGGCCCTGAAACTTCAGTGCCTCAGCAGCACGGCGGTCATGACTATCAGCCCGGTCGTGGCTCACCTCCCGGCTCTTCAAGTCACGCAGCACAGCCCACTCTTTATAGAATCCCTTGTCGGTCTCGTTGTCTTGCAAGACGAACTCTGCATGAGGATGGTCCTTCAGATAGCGACAGAGACGATGAAAATCCTTGTAGTCGACGACAAAATCAATGTCATCATCCCAAGGAATAAAGCCTCCATGCCGTAAAGCGCCAAGCACGTTTCCACCATCAAGCCGACAAGGCACTCCTATCTGCTTAGCTGTAGTCTGAAGCCATACGGCCATTTCTAACAAGCGCAGCTGAGCCTTGCGCAGAGTGGAGCCCTCCGGATTATATTCCCTCCGCAGGTCTTTCTCCGTCTCTCCCGTATTATATATTTTCTTTTCCATCCCGTTTTATCTTTCCACAGTCCAGTCGGCAATCGTCATCTTATCGGTAGAGAATCGTATGCTAACTTTCACTATCTGACGACCGTCAGCGAGATAGGGGGTAGCATATCCATTGCCATTAATCTGTCCAAGGGCCTTCTTGCTGCTCTCACCCACCTTCAATTCCATAATATAGATAGTGTCAGGCATAAAAATCGCCACATCAATACGCCCACCGGCAACCTTCACCTGCGTTCTGACGTAGACATTGAGCATGGAGAATATCAGATAAAATGTATATTCATAGAAACCCTCCTTTGTCGCTGCCTCCGCCAACTTCTTTTTAAAGCCTTCTACATAGGGAATACCCGCGAGATAAGCCTGCAAATGCCGCATGGCTAAATCAATATCCTGAGACTTTAGCGCCTTCCAGAATTTTACCGCAAAACCAGCCTGGACATCAGCATCGCTAAGTCCGACATAGGTAGGCAACAATCCTCGTGTGTAGCCCACACGCACCTCCTGGTTGGGCATTGCCAACGTATACATCTCTGTCTCCCTGTCGTAAGCCTTAATAGTCAGATAGCCGGCCTGGTAGAGCAGCGGCAAAGCATCATGCATATTCTCCGTAGGCTGATCGAAGGCTGTTGACGGGACCTCCAGATAATCCAAAGAAGTAATATCGGTGTGAAAATGCTTCATCTGACGAATCAGAAAGGTAGGAGTTCCCGAAGCAAACCAATAACTGTTGAGTTCTTCGTCACCTAAAGCATTCAGCAAGCTGAAAGGATTGAAAACAGCCTCCGACCTTCCTGCAAAATGGTAACCGTCATATTTCTGTTTTATCTTGTCATACATCTCCTCACCTGACAAATCATAAAGACTTGCCATGTGCTGAATGTCGTCCTTAAAGACAGTTCGTACCTCCTGCTCCGTAAAACCACATATCGTTGCAAACTTAGGCAGCAGAGAGATATTCTTCAGATTATTAATTGTTGAGAAAATGCTCAATTGCGAGAACTTGGTGACACCTGTGATGAAACAAAACTTTATAAACGGCTCCAACATCTTTAGTCTCTGATAGAATTCTTGCAGCGTTTCCCGCATTTCGCTGAGCCTTTCACTCTCATGCAACACATCTAAGAGCGGAGCATCATACTCATCAATGATAACAACGACTTGCGAACCGGTCTTCTCATAAGCCCTTCTGACAATGCCGTCAAGCCGCATGCCCGGAGTCACATCACTGTCACCACGGCCATAGATGCTTTCCAATCGTTCCAATTGTCTGCCAAGTTCTTCCTTGACACCAGCATTATCAAGATGTTTAGCAACACTGAGGTCAAAATGCACAACAGGGTACTTCTTCCATTCCTTCTCAAGAGACATAATCTTTAATCCCTGAAAGAGAGACTTCTCCCCCAAGAAGTAAGAATGGAGTGTGGAAGACAGCAAAGACTTTCCAAACCGTCTCGGACGACTCATGAAAACGAACGTGGCATAGTGTGCCAATTCCCATATGATGTCTGTCTTGTCCACATAGACAAATCCCTCCTTGACAATCCTATCAAAGGTCTGTATGCCAATAGGATATTTACGAATGCTCTGTTCCATACATCTGTCTTTTGTGCAAATTTACTGATTTCCCACTAACTTGCCAAAACATTTACCGATTATTCGTCCTCCTTAGATACTTTTCCTTGCTGCTTAGAACAGCGCGTGAAGAATCTCAACCACTTCCTCTCCACACTGCCGCTCATTGTAGAGTCGCTCAGCCAAGGCCCTGCCCCTTCTGCCCATTGCTGCCGCATCCTCTAGGTGAGAGGAGATGTATTCTATGGCCCTCTTCCATCCCTCCACATCGCCGTAGTCAACAAGAATACCACATTTCTCTTGCTCTAAATCCATGGGCATCTGAGGATTACGACTGCATATCATTGGGATGCCAAGGGCCAAGGCCTCAACAACGGTGGTGAGACCCACCGTGTAGTTGGTCTCCTGACAGCAGATAACAGCACATTGTGAAGCATAGACGTTCTTAGCCATGGCCAAGAGCACATCACCCTGAATGAAGTGTACTTGAATATTGGAGTTGACAGTCAACTGATTGAAAAGGTGCTCATAGCTGAAGCCGTTGGTCTCCCGACAAATGTAGATGTCAAGCGGTTCTTCTGTCTTGTTGAAAGCCGCTACGAGCGTGGGCATATCCCGCCGCTCCTTACCTGTGGAGACAAAGCCACGATGAGGAATATTCCGAGGCATCGTAGCCACCAGTTGGTCATAGAAAGGCAGATCCGCTCCCCAATGTACAATATGCATGTGGGCGGGATTGGCCTTGACCGACCGTTTGGAGTCTTCAACTATCTTTTCCGAGAAAAACAGCAGCTCGTCAAAACCCTTATAGAAAAACCGTGCGATTATTTCTCTCAAGGGATTCTTCGCTTTGACAATGGGCTGATGATGCCAGCACACGATAGGTTTGTGAAAGAGATGCAGGGCTCGAAAGAATACAATTAATTCCAATCCCCGGAAAGTTGTGGCGTAGATAACATCAATGCTTTTACGCTTTCTCCACACCTTCCAAGCCGTGTCCAACGACAGACGCCAGCGGTGACATGTGGCCAAGGTAGGATGGAATATTACATCCATGCCCAAGTCTCTTAAATGAACGGCTCCATAGAGCAGATGGGCAGGAAGAAGACCTCGCTGCCATTTCCCAAAAACATCCTGGGCTCCGATATTATGGTAGTAATAAACTCTCACTATATTTTATTTCGTGCAAAAATACAATATTTTTCCAAAAGAAGAATGCCTAACGTAGAAAATATGAATGTTTGTTTTGCGTATCCATCAATATTCACTAATTTTGCATGAAATATAGAATAGAAAGGCATTGGCAACCAAGACACTGAAAGAGAAGACAGCATCCGGACTCTTCTGGGCAGCAATGAACAATGGCAGCATGCAGATACTTAATGCCGTCATAGGTATCTTTCTTGCCCGCCTTTTGTTACCATCCGACTATGGCTTGATAGGCATGCTTACCATCTTCAGTGCCATAGCCAGTTCGCTCCAAGAGAGTGGGTTCACCTCTGCACTTACCAATATGGAGCGCCCTACCTCCAACGACTTCAATGCTGTATTTTGGTTTTCCAACATCGTTGGCGTATCGAGTTATATAGTTCTCTTCTTTTGCGCACCTCTCATAGCTCAGTATTTTCGTCATCCAGAGCTCATTATGCTCTCCCGAGTGCTCTTTCTCTGCATCCCTCTGTCAGCCGTGGGCACAGTGCCACAGGCATATCTCTATAAATACATGATTATCAAGCCTACGACGCTTCTTCGTATCGTAAGTCTCATTATAGCAGGTGCAGTCAGTGTTCTGATGGCCTTCCACGGCATGGCTTACTGGAGCTTGGTGGCCATGCAACTTATTTATGTAGGTATGCAGAGTATCGGCAAGTTTTTCCTTATTACCTGGAAGCCGTCGCTTCATATTGACTTCGCTCCTATACGCAAGATGTTTGGTTTCAGTAGCAAGATATTGGTGACCAACATCATCAGCCAAATTAGTCAGAATATCCTCACTGTCATATTTGGTCGCATTTTTCCGACCAAGACAGTGGGTAACTTCACACAAGCTTGGAAATGGAACAGCATGGCGTCGAACTTTATTTCCGGCATGATGGCCCAGGTAGCTCAACCGGTCTTTGCTTCTCTGCAAGCAGAGGGGGACCGCCAACTGAAGGTACTACGCAAGATGGTGCGTTTCACATCATTTCTCACGTTTCCGGCCATGTTAGGTTTGGCACTGGTGAGCAAAGAGTTCGTTGTGGTTCTGCTGTCAGAGAAGTGGCTGGCCAGTGTACCCATCCTGCAAATACTCTGCATCAGCGGTGCCTTCCTGCCACTCTATCAGTCGCTGCAGAACCTCATAGTCAGCCATGGGCGCTCCGACCTTTTCATGTGGACCAACATCGTGCAGATTCTGCTTCAGATAGGTACAATTCTGCTCTTTGCCCACTATGGTATTCTGGTCATGGTAGCAGCCTATTCGGCCTTTACCGCCTTATGGACATTGATATGGCATAAACTGACTCAGAACCTTTTAGACTATAAGCTTTTAGACTTCTTAAAGGATACGTTACCCTTCCTCTTTGCCGCTTTGGCAGCTATAGCCATAGCCTATGTTGTGGCCATGCCTATCGAAAGCCTGCTACTGAGTTTAATCATCAAAATTTTGGTGGCAATTGTCATCTATGTGACCATCATGAAATTGGCTAAAGCCAAAATTATGGATGAATGCATCAAGTATCTCCTACACAAAAAATAGCCATTCTCCTCAAAAGAATAATCTTGAAAGACGTAAGCCCTCTCGGCTAAAGTCTATTGGATTAAATCCACCAAATGCCCTATCAACAGACTGGCATTGTAGATAAAGAGATAAACAGCAAAGCAAGCTGTAAGCAAGCTGCCAACTTGATAGGCCTTACCGTGTAAGCGTTTGAGCAAATAGGCCGCTCCAATAGGAATTATAAAAGCCCATCCCGATGTCATGATATACACCTCGTCAATGGCAAATCCGAGCACAATGAATAACATGATATCTAAGGCAAGCCAACTCACCAGCATCTGCATAACACGTTCCCTACGTCCTGCCATCACTCCGGCTATCAGCAGCAGGATGAGAATTCCCTCCACAATATCATTCCACCAATTGTGATAAGACACGAAGACGGGGCGGGTAAACGATCCGTCCTCAAGCAAATGTTCTTTGTGAAATTGGAGTGACTCACCAAAGAAATTATCCCAAAGCGAGCGCAAACGCGGTGTCTTGACATCTATCAAACCTGTGATTGCGCCATTTCCCAACTTTTGTTCCGCCTTTTCCTGAGTGAACTTATCACGTTGAGCCTGTTTTTTAAAGAAAGCAGTGTTCTGTTTCTCCTGCTGCTTCTGCAACATCCTTGCATCGCGTTGATCACGCTGCAACTTGAGAGGAACTTCTATACAATAGTGCGCACCAGCGAAGACCGCCCCCATCAAAAGAAGGGGAAGTACCACACCCGTCACAAGCCAGCGAGGACTGAACATTTTGCGTCCATTACAGAAAAAATCCGTCAATAGGGTCTTTGCTCCATTAGTTGTCGCCATACCTGTAGTGAGAAAAAGCAAAAGACCTGCCTTCCTCGCTGACAATACACGATGTTCTTTGAAGGCCTTTCCAGATACAAGCAACGTAAGCATTAGCAGGAAGAACGAGAAAGCAAAATGGTCTGGGCAGACCAAAGGAAGCATTACGTGAGCAAAGCTAAAGAGCATTAGAGTGAGTATTGAGGAATCAAAATACGACATTCCCAATACTTCACGCAGAAAACGATAGGAAAAAACTGCCGTCCACACGGCTAAAGCGACAAGAGCCAAAGCCATGATAGGCATAGCACAGTTGACACCCAACAAACTGATGAGCAACTGGTTGAGCCAGCGAAACGGATAAAGCAGAATGAGAAAAAGAGGATGTCTATTGGTCTCAAAATAAATTTGCCCATTAGACATAAAGACACACGACCACGCATCGTATCCAGAGAGTTTGAACACACGACTATAGGCTGTATAGAAACCTACATGCGAAGCCTTTCGATAGACATCCCAATGACTCCATAATTGCAGGAAATTGAGCGTAGCAAAAAACAGGAAAGAAACGAGAGCCACCCAACGTTCTTCTCCTTTTATCTTAAAGATTGAAAATCTATTCGCCATGGGTGCAAAGGTATAAATTTGTTTTCAAATAGCACGACTCCTTTTAGAAACATTTGAAGCGACCGAACTTTTTCTCCGTCTTTGCCCGAAGCAAAGGAAAAAGGTCTGAAAGCATCTTCCGTGGCATATGCCAACGAACTCTGTGGCTTTTGCCAATGAACTCCGTGGCGTTTGCCAGTGATTTCCGTGGCATTTGCCAATGAACTCCGTGGCATTTGCCAATGAACTCCGTGGCATTTGCCAGCGAACATCAGACTATATGGACGAAAGAGACCTTGACAAGACCCGCTAAGCCTCCTTCATAACCGCTTGTTAAGCCAAAGGGCAAAGAACTTGTCATAAACTTCATAAGTGCCGAAATTGTCCGTGACAAACTCCTTGTCTATCAGCCCACGCAAAGCAGACTGCACACTGCTCGCCGATGGCAGATGATAGGTAGTAAGAAACCGCGATGAGGTCGGCTGTTGGGCTTTTCCGGCTTTGCAGATAGCAAACAGCACGTCCTTCTGTCTTGCCGGCAACTGGAAGAGGATGGATTCGTAGGTGAAACTGTTGGCCGTGAGAATAGCATCTAAAGCAGGAGCTATCATGCTCGGCGCACAGGTGGCGCCCTGAGGTGTATCAGCATAGAGCTCATTCATCGTCCGTTGGATATACCAGGTGACGCCAGAGAAACGGTCATAGACTTGTTCCACCGTCTCCCGCTTTAGCGTTCTTCCATTACGATTAAACAATGAGCATGCAAAGTCAACATACTTGTCTCTGTCAAGAACACCGATATTCATCATCGTCGTACTCTGATAGAAGGGACGGTTCGGTTTGAGAAACATCTCGCTCATCATCGTGCGTTGACTGCCTGAAAAGATGAATTGCGCATTGTTGCAATGCTGCACATAAGTGCGGAGCAATGCCTCGGCCTTGCCTTCCGGATAATCTGCTATGGTCTGAAACTCATCGATGGCAATGATGCACGGCTTATCCGACTTGGCGATATAGTCAAATATTTCCTCTATGGTGACGGCCGGGTCTGCAAGCTCTCCCATGCCCAGCCGGAGCTCAGGCTGACCGTCGTCGCCGATCGTCAAACCGGCATAGAGCGATTTGATGCACTGTAAGAAGGCTTGTGCCGCTTTACGGCCCGCGGAGGTCAGGGCACTCAAGATACTCTTGCCCATGACCTGCACCATCTCGTTCAAGTCTTTGGTAGCATAGAGATCGATAAGAATGCAATAATAACGCGACGAAATGTCCGGTTGATGGAAGAAATGTTCTATCAAGCCCGTCTTACCCACACGGCGCGGTGCTGTCAGCGTGACATTGCGTCCATTCTCTATGTGCTTCTTCAAGAGTTGGGTCTCCTCAGCCCGGTCGCAAAAGAATTCATCGGAAACATAGCTCTTGAGTACGAAAGGATTGTTGTTCATGGACTCCGTATTTGATTCTGATGCAAAGATAATTATTATTTTATAATTATTGCTTTATAATAATTGCTTTATAATAATTATTAACGGAGCCTGCTGACCAGGGGGTTGTCAGCGAAGCATACCCGGGCAAGCGTCAGTGAGGTAGAACAGCAGGTGGCTCAGCAAGGGCATGCGTGTGGTGTCATGTCAAAATTAACCTATTCCGCGCGGTTATAACATAAATTGTCTATCATACGGTAAACATCGTTAAAGATTCGACCGAAAAGATGCTATTTGCCGACGATAGGCTAACTTTGCATTGCATAAAGTAAGAAAAACAACCGTTTCGCTTACGTGCAATATAAAACGACAACCTCTAACAGAAAGGAATCGACATGAACATGAAAATCAACAAGAATATCAAAAGCTATATCCACGACCTCACAAATCTGGTGTGGGACTACATCCGCTACCGCGCCTCCTTCCCCGCCAATACCGTCCTCGCCGTTCAGCGCGAGCTGGCCTGCAACGTCTTCGACACCCCTGACAACTGCCGTGGCTGCGACTTCTATGCACCCGGCCTCCTGCTCACACATAACGACAAAGGTGCCGTAGTGCCCAACCACACGATGATTCGGAATATTGCCAACAGATATTACTGAGCTTAGACGGTGGCAACCACGTAGAAACACGGTCTTATCCTCCCTCCAATTATTTCCGGCAGCCTCATTCCGCCGTTTTTACCTTGGCAGAAATAATTGATGGCAACGTCATCTCGGCAGTTTCATGCGCTTCAACATTTCTTCACAAGCGGAAGACAATATAAGCGGCCCTGTTTTTTTTGTGCAGTTTATCGCTGCTTGGCACATCTATTTGGATTTTTATCGTTATCTTTGCCAAACCAAACCTAAAAAGAATAACGATGTCCCTACGATACAACCTCGAAAACCGACATAGCAACAGCTTCTTACGCCTGCTCATCGTGGTGGTGCTATCCGCCGTCCACTGCCTTGGCGGCTGGAGCCAGTCTCAGTTGCCTGCTATTTCTGGTGCTTTCCTCACATCCAATCTCAATACCGACCAAGGACTGTCGAGCTCACGCGCCTACTCGGCTATCGAAGGCGACGACGGCGCTATCTGGATAGCCACGAAGGTCGGCGTAGACCGCTACAACGGTCTTACCGTGAAGAGCTATCAGCTGCCACGACAGCACCAATACAGCGATGCCGGCGGTATGGTCATCAAGCTCTACAAGATACGCGGATGCCTCCTCGCCTACGACAATAATGGGCATCTCTACAGCTACAGCCCCGTGACGGACATGTTCACCGAGCGCTACGACCTCCCCAACCTTCTTGGCGGCACTATGGTCCTCAATGAGGTATGCCGCGATAGCGACGGCAGTCTGTGGGCAGCCCTCGACCGTGGCGTCTGCCACATTGACGGCAGCGGCAAGCCACATCTCCTGCTCAAAGGACATTACGTCCAACATGTAGGGAGAATTGCCAGAGGCATCATCATCGGAGCTGCCGACGGCGTCTTTATAGCACGGCGCCACAAGGTGAGCAAAATACTGACACTAAGGCCAGTGCTCTGCTCCTATGACGACGCGGCTGCCCATCGTCTGTGGCTCGGCACCTTCCACGATGGCGTCATGGCTGTCGACGACCGCACCTTCACGCCCATCGCCCAGCCTGGTCTGCATCTGCCCTTGATGCCGGTGCGCGCCATCCTGCCCTGGAACCGCTCCACCCTGCTCTTTGGCATCGACGGCGCTGGCGTATACAGTTTCGACCCCAGCAGGCAGCAGACCGCTGAGACGCTCAACACCGACGGCAGCCCATTGTCAAGTCTGCAAGGCAACGGTGTCTACAGCCTGCTGCGCGACCACTGGGGCAACCTCTGGGTGACGACCTATTCGGGTGGCGTGGACCTTGCCGTGCCTACCGGCCTCACTCCCGTCTTCATCCGACACGAATATCTCAATACCCAGAGCATTGTGAACAACAGCGTCAACTTTATCTTCGAGGACAGCAACGGAAACCGGTGGTATGCCACCGACCGCGGCATCAGTATCTATCACAGCCGCTCCCGGTCCTGGACCCACACATTATACAATAAAGTAGTACTCAGCCTTGCCAACTACGGTGGCACCATGCTCGCCGCTACCTATGGCGATGGCATCTTCGCCGTGAGCGCCGACGGCAGCAGCCATTTAATCTATGCCAGCACGTTTGGCAACCTCAAGACCAACTACGTCTACAGCCTGCTCACCGACAGCCACGGCGAGCTGTGGATAGGATGCCTCGACGGGCCACTGGTCCACCTCTCTGCCGCTGGCCGCAAGGAATACCCTATCAAAGAGGTGCAATGTATCGTAGAGTCGCCCGACCACACCGCCATTGCCGTAGGGACCACCCACGGTGCCTATCTCATCAACAGAAGCTCGGCCCGCGTCCTCCGCTTCTTCTATCCCGAGCAGTTTAGCAATGTTGACTACAACTACTTCATCAATGCCATGCGCTTCGAGAACAGCCACCAGCTCTGGATAGCCACCGACGGCGGCGGCATCTACCACTACGACCTGAGGTCTCAAAAGGTGCGCAACCTGACGACTACGCAGGGTCTTCCCTCGAATGTAGTGTCATCGCTGGTCTGGGACGACCGCCACAGCCTGTGGATGGGCACCGACCGAGGGCTGGCCCGCCTGCATGGCTCACAGATTGTCAACATCAACTATATGAAGGGTTTGGAGTGCGAGTACAAGCGGCAGGCAGCAACAGCCCTCCGCGACGGGCGCCTCATTTTCGGCAGCAACCAAGGCGCCGTCATCATCTCTCCCGACCAGGCTGCCAGCATCTTCTACAAGGCTCCCTTGCGAATCACAGACATCGACGTGGAGGGAATAACAGCTGACAGCACATGGCATAGCAGGCTTTACAAGATGATGCAGCAGGGAGAGGTGCGGCTCAACCACAACCACAACAGCCTCATGGTGCACTTCGAGAGCATCAACTATCGCTACCAGAACGACATCGTATACCAGTGCTATTTAGAAGGCTTCGACCGGCATTGGAGTCCTTTCTTTAGACAGCAAGTCGCGCGCTATGCCAACATTCCGCCAGGCAGCTATGTGCTCAACGTGAGAAGTGCCAGCAAGAGCAACCACCGCACCTTAGGCACCACGACCCTGCTCATCACCATCGCTCAGCCATGGTGGAATACCATCTGGGCATGGATGGTCTACACGGCTCTGCTGCTGTGGATAGCCTACATGGGGTGGAATTACTACCGCAACCGCCTGCAACAGCGCTACGACCAGGAGAAAATCAACTTCTTCGTCAACACCGCCCACAACATCCGCACGCCGCTGACCCTTGTTCTGGCACCACTGAAGGACATTGCCGCCGACCAAGGGCTGAGCAGCCGCAGCCGTCAGTTCCTTGACATGGCAACAGAGAATGGCAACCGACTCATGAAAATGATTTCGCAGCTCCTCGACTTCCAGAAAGCCAGTCAGAAGGCCCATGACTTCCATCCGCAGCTCCTCGACGCCACCGCTTACATCCAGGCCGTGGCTCAGAAGTTCATGGTGGTGGCCTCTGACAACGGCATCACGCTGAGCACCGACGTTGCCGACCATCCAATGTCATTCATCTCCGACCAGACCATCCTCGACATCATCTTTGAGAATCTCGTCTCCAACGCCATCAAATACACGCCCTCCGGCGGCACCATCACCCTTCGGGCCCGTGCCGGAAGTCGCCATGTCTATCTCGACGTCGCCGACACGGGCATGGGAGTGCCCAAAGCCGAGCGCAGCAAACTCTTCGCCGCCTTCTACCGTGCCACCAACGCCGCCAAGGGCAAAGGGTATGGCTTGGGACTGAACATCACCCGCGACCTTGTCAACCGTATCGGCGGTGAACTGAGATGGGAGAGCGAGGAGGGCAAGGGCAGCACCTTCACCGTTGTCCTGCCACTGCCCGAACACCAGAAGCCCGTCATCAATCAGATGGACGACGGCGAGAGCCGCGACACCATCCTCTTCGTCGACGACAACAGTGACCTGAGACAGTATATGCGCATGGCTTTCAGCAAGCGCTATCATGTCGTCACCGTGGCTGATGGCACCGAGGCCTTGGACTACCTCAGCCACAACGTCTGCGACATCGTCGTCTCTGACATCATGATGCCAGGCATCCAGGGCGACGAACTCTGCCGACGCATCAAAGAAAACGATGAGACCTCATGGCTGCCCGTCATCCTACTCACTGCCAAGGGCACCAAGGACTTTATGATAGAAGGCTTGCAGAAAGGCGCCGACGACTACATCGCCAAACCTTTCGACACAGAGATTCTCGAAACGAAGATTGCCTCCATTCTCTCCAACCGGCGCAGACTGAGCAAATACTATCTCCACAAGAGCCTCCTGTTAGCTCAGCATACGGACAACAATGAGGCCGGACAGACTCACAACAACAATGAGGCCGAGCTGGCTCAAAAGTCTGCCAATGCCACAGCAGCACCGATAGAAGAACCTAACGCCCCGGAAGCTGTACAGCTGAACCCCGACGACCAGGCTTTCGTCGACAAGGCGACAAGGCTCGTCATGGAGCATCTCAGCGACACCGCCTTCACCATCGACAGGCTGTGTCAGGAGATGGCGATGAGTCGCACGCTTTTCTACGGACGGCTGAAGACGCTCACCGGGCAGTCACCACAAGATTTCATCCGACTGCTCAGACTGGAGCGTGCTGCGGCGCTGCTGAAGACTGGAGACTCCGTGCTCGACGTCTCTATAAAAACGGGATTCACAAACGTCAAATATTTCAGCACGCTCTTCAAAAAGCACTTCGGAATAGTGCCCAGCAAATACAATAACTAAGAAGGCCAGAAGAACTGTTTGAAGTCCGGAAGGCCCTCTCTTCCACCCTCTTTTGTCAGCATTCAAACCTATTCTGTCAGCTATCAAACCCACCGAAAGGCTTTTCCAGGCTAACTTTGCAGCCGAAAAGAAAACTAAAAACGATGAACGTCAAACAGATTCTAAGCTTTACTTTTATGCTCCTCACCGTCGGCGCCGTCCATGCGCAAGACTATGAACTGGTGTGGAGCGACGAGTTCGACACCAATACGTTAGGCACCAACTGGAATGTAGAGGTCACCGACGCTCCTTATAATAATGAGCTCGAAGCCTACACCTCCCGCCCTGACAACGTCACCATTGCCGACGGCAACCTCGTGCTGACAGCCCGCCGCGAGAGCTATGGCAGCCGGTCGTTTACCTCCGGTCGTGTCAACAGCCTCCACAAGGTCTCCTTCACCCACGGGAAGATAGAAGCCCGCATCAAACTGCCGCACTTAGCCAATGGCTTGTGGCCCGCCTTCTGGATGATGGGCGAAGACTTCGACACCGTGAACTGGCCTAAATGCGGCGAGATAGACATCATGGAGATGGGCATGAAAGACGCCGTCGCCGCCAATGCCATCGCCAACACTGTGGCTGGGACCATCCACTGGGGCGAGAGCATTGCCAAGCATCAGCAGTTTACTTCCGGCAACAAGACCGTGAGCCAAGATCTCACCGACGACTACCATATCTTTACCTGCGAGTGGGACGATGACTATCTGATGTTCTATATTGACAACGATGCCACACCTTACTTCACCGCCACCATCAAGAAAGGTTTCAGCCGCTCGGCTTATTTCCACAAGCCCTATTTTCTCATCTTCAACCTTGCCGTGGGTGGCGACTTCACCGGTATCACCAATCCTTCCGACATCACAGCATTGCCACAAGCCGGCAGTGAGGCCCAGATGCTCGTCGACTACGTACGTGTCTATCAGAAGACAGGCCAGCATAATGTCTCTACCGGCATCAGAAAGGTGAGCCGGATGAACGCCACCGCCAACGACGCATGGTATGACATGGCCGGTGCGCGTGTCAGTGCCGACAGCCGCGGCATCCTCATCCATCAAGGAAAGAAAATTATTAGACAAACTAAATAAAAACCATCTGACAATGAAACAAATCAACCGAAACGCAGCCAACATGATGTGTCTCTGCGTGCTCAGCATGACACCATGGCTTGCTACACGCTCCGCATCTCCGTCGATGGCCCTGACCATCACCGACCAGGTTCAGACAGTGTCGGGAACTGTCACTGACGGCAGCGAGCCCATCATCGGCGCCACTGTGAAAGTGAAAGACGCCAAAGACTTAGGGGCTGTCACCGATCTCGACGGCCACTTCACCCTGCGTGTCAAGCCCGGTGCCACCTTGGAAGTGAGCTACATTGGCTACAAGACGCTGACCGTGAAGGCCCACAACGGCATGACCATCGTCTTGGAGGAAGACAAGAAAACCCTCGACGAGGTCGTCGTCACAGCCCTCGGCATCAAGCGCGAGCGCAAGGCGCTGGGCTATGGCGTGGGCGAAGTGAAAGGCGACGAACTGAAGAAAGCCAAAGAGACCAATGTCATCAACTCCCTCGCCGGTAAGGTTGCCGGACTCGTCGTCAGCCAGACGGCAGGTGGTGCCAGCGGCAGCACGCGCGTCGTTCTCCGTGGTAATACCGAGATGACGGGTAACAACCAGCCTCTTTATGTCATCGACGGCGTGCCTTTGGATAATACTAACTTCGGCAGCGCCGGCACCAGCGGTGGCTTCGACCTTGGCGACGGCATTTCCAGCATCAACCCCGACGACATCGAGTCGATGTCTGTGCTCAAGGGCCCCGCTGCCTCGGCCCTCTACGGTAGCCGCGCCAGCCACGGCGTCATCCTCATCACCACCAAGAAGGCCGACAAGGACAAGATGAGCGTGGAATACAACGGCTCGCTGACCTTCGACACCCAGCTGGCTAAATGGAACAACACCCAGCAGATTTATGGCATGGGCAGCAACGGCAAGTACAGCATCGATGCCGTGTCGAATACTAACAAGAGCTGGGGTCCCAAGGCCGACGGCTCCAACATGCTGAAATATTTCGACGGTGTGGAGCGTCCCTACCTCATCATCCCCGACAATGCCTCCGGCTTCTTCCGCACAGGTCTCACGGCCACCAATACCGCCATCGTGGGCATGAACAACGGTAAGACGGGCGTCCGCTTCACCTTCACCGACATGCGCAACAAAGACATCGTGCCGAAGACGAATATGAGCCGCGACATCTTCAACCTGCGTGCCAACACCACCATGGGCAAGGTGGACCTCGACTTCAGCGCCAACTACACCCGCGAGTATGTCAAGAACCGTCCGGCCCTCGGCGACAGCAAGTCGAACGTGGGTAAGAACCTCATGACCCTCGCCACCACCTACGACCAGGCATGGCTCAGGACTTACCAGGACGAGAATGGTGACTACGCCAACTGGAACGGTATGGACCCTTACAACGTCAACCCCTATTGGGACGTATATAAGAACTACAACAACTCCAACAAGGACATTGTCCGTCTCACGGGTAAGGGCGTATGGAATATCACCAAGCACTTCCGCCTTCAGGCTACCCTCGGCGCCGACCTCAACTGGTTTACGTTTAATGACTTCAAGGCGCCCACAACGCCGGGCTTCGAAGCCGGTCGTCTGCAAATCAGCAACTTCCGCAACCGCATGTACAACTTTGAGCTCTTAGCCCTGTACAACAACTCATGGGGCGACTTCGACTTCAATGCCACTGCCGGCGGCAACATCTATAAGATTAACAACCAGACTACGGTGACGACAGCTCAGGACATGCAGATTCGCGATGTGGTGAACATCACGAGCTTCAACGAGACGAGCATCGAGCCCGCCAGCTACCGCAAACGCATCAACTCCCTCTTCGGTTCTGCAAGCTTAGGTTGGAGACACATGCTCTACCTCGACGCTACCCTGCGTGGTGACCAGAGCTCGACGCTGCCTACCAGCAACAACGTCTACGTCTACCCTTCGTTCTCGGGTTCGTTTGTCTTCTCCGAACTGCTCCATGCCGGCAACAAGATGCCTTATGGAAAGTTACGTATGTCATGGGCACAGGTAGGTAGCGATACCGACCCTTACCAGCTCGGACTCGTCTATACCAAGTCTAAATACACTTATCCGGGATATACCATCGGCTATATCAACAACAGCACCATCCCCAACAAGGACCTGAAGCCAACAAAGACAAACTCCTTCGAGATAGGTCTTGAGACCAAGTTCCTCAACAACCGCATCGGACTCGACGTCACCTACTACACACAGAAGAGTAAAAACCAGATTATGGGCATGGCCACATCCTGGACATCGGGCTACACCTACCGCCTCATCAACGCCGGTGAGATAGACAACAGCGGTGTCGAGATCACCCTCAACACCCGCCCCATCCAGACGAAGGACTTCTCCTGGGATTTGAACCTCAACTTCTCCAAGAACAGCAACAAGGTCAAGCGCCTTGTCGACGGCATGGACATGTTCGAGCTTGAGAAGGCCACCTGGCTCGACGTGCAGGTTGCCGCCAAGGTGGGCGAGAACTTCGGCTCTATCGTAGGCCCTGACTTCAAGCGCAATGCCGCCGGACAGGTGCTCATCGACCCCTCCACGGGTCTGCCCGAATATGACAAGAGCAACCATGTCTTAGGCAATGCCTCCTGGGACTGGACCGGTGGTGTGACGACAACGCTGACTTACAAGCGCCTCTCCCTCAATGCCATCTTCGACGTCAAGGTGGGTGCCGACCTCTACTCTATGTCAGAGCGTGCCGCCTACGAGAGCGGTAAGGCCAAGGCCACATTGCAAGGTCGCGAGGAGTGGTATCGCTCTGAGGAAGCCCGCGAGGCTGCCGGCATCAAGAAGGGTGCTTCTACATGGAAGCCGACAGGCGGATTCATTGCTCCTGGCGTCATCGACAACGGCGACGGCACCTACCGCGAAAACGACATCTATGTCAACCCTGAGGACTACTGGATGAGCGTCTGCCGCAATGCACCGTCGATGTTCATCTACGACAACTCCTACGTCAAGTGCCGTGAGCTCACACTCACCTACCAGGTGCCCACCGCGTGGCTCCACAACTGGGTGAAGGGCCTCAGCGTCTCCTTCGTAGCCCGCAACCCGTTCATCGTCTGGAAGAACATCCCGGACATCGACCCGGACTCCAACTACAACAACACCACGGGTATAGGACTGGAATACGGTTCGCTGCCTTCACGTAAGAGCTATGGCTTCAACGTCAATGTCAAGTTCTAAACTCATTCAAAGACCAACAATCATCATGAAGAAGATACATCAATATATTGTTATGGCGGCCTTGGCCCTTGTCTCGCTCATGAGCGCTTCGTGCAGCAGCGACGACACCATGACCAGCATCAACACCGACCCGTCGAAAGCGCCGTCGATAGATCCCAATGCGCAGCTCACCACCGCCGAGCTGCAGACCTATGGAGACTTAGGCATGGTGGAAATCTACCGCAACTATCTCTATGCCTTCGACCAGCAGCTCATGGGATGCTGGAATACGACCAACTACGGTGGCCACCACACTGTGGACAACAACGAGATGAGCCGCATCTGGACATCCCTCTACCCCACTGCCATCAAGAACATCGTCGACGCCATCGAGCATGCCGACAGCAAGCCCAACCTCAAGGCTGTGGCCAGCGTCTATCGCGTCTACTTGATGTCGATCATCACCGACATCTATGGCGACTGCCCTTACAGCGAGGCGGGCTATGGCTTCATCAAGGGCATTGCCAACGCTAAGTATGACTCGCAGAAGGACATCTACTACGACTTCTTCAACCAGCTCGACAACGCTGTCACCAGCCTCGACGCTTCCAAGGACAAAGTCAGCGGCGACCTCATCTACGGCGGCGACCTGGCCAAATGGAAGAAGCTGGCCAACAGCCTGCGCCTGCGCTTTGCCATGCGCATCTCCTATGTCGACCCCGAGAAGGCCCGCCAGGAGTTTGAGAAAGCTCTTCAGGCTGATGGCGGCATCATAGAGACGGCCAATGACGACGCCTATATCCACTATATGACAACCTCCATGAGCTTCGGCCAGGAGTCGTACAGCGACTACCGCGGCAACCGCCTCTCACAGCTTCTCTTCGGCAACGACCCTGCCAACAACCCAAGCTACATCTGCTCCACGCTCTTCAACAAGCTCAAGGACAGCGGCGACCCACGCACCTATCGCATCGCACGCTTCTACTATGACGGCTTGATGAGTGCCACAAGTACCGACAACCGTATCGACCTCACCGACGAGATGATTAGCAAGGGCATCAAGATGGAGCCCTGTGACCCCGGAGCCTTCTCCTGGGATGCCTGGCCGACAGGCTACACCAGCGACCTGCTCACGGAGATGGCAAAGACCAACGCTAAAATCAATCCGTCGCTGGCCCGTGAGGTGCGCCCGAAACTCGCCAACAACTTCCTCAGAACGGACAACCCCGGCATCATCATGACCGCTGCCGAAGTCGACTTCCTCCTTGCCGAAGCCACCCTCAAAGGCTGGACCGTGGGCCGTGGCACCGTCGACGACCTCTACTGGCAGGGCGTGCGCAAAGCCATGGACCTGCTCTCTGAGCGCTACGGCTGCAAGGCCATCAGCGACAACGAGTTCAACACCTACAAAGCCAACAACAATATCGGCCACACCGACGCTCAGAAAGAGGAGTCCATCAACACCCAGGCCTGGATTCTGCACCTCACCAACCCCGCCGAGTGCTGGGCTAACGTGCGCCGTTCGGGATACCCCAAACTCAAGTCGCCTGATGACTATGGCTGGGGCCAGTACCTCACCGGAGGTAAGGAGATTCCCGTGCGCCTCTGCTACCCTGTCTTAGAGTCTTCCTACAACAAAGCCAACTACGACGAGGCGCTCGACCGCATGGGTGGCAAGGACGACTGGCACACCCACGTCTGGTGGGACAAGGAGAAATAAACCATTTACTTTCAACACGCATTAACGATGAAAAAGATATATTCTTACATGTTGCTCGCCATGGGCCTGCTCTCCATGACACTCACCTCATGCAGCGACGACGACCCCATCTCCACGGCTACCGCCAACGATGATCCCCGCATCATCGACCCTGTCTTCCCCGACCGGGAGAACGGACAGCTCGCCACCTTCGCTGAGTTCTCACGCGACGCCAAGCTCAGCATGACGCTGACAGTGACGCCTGCCGACTACACCACCTGCGAATGGTTCCTCGACGGCAAGAAAGTCAATGAAGGCAAATCCATAGAGCAGCAGTTGGAAGCCGGCACCTACGACCTGAAGATTGTAGCCACCACGACAGCCGGCAAGTCGACGAGCCGCGAAGGTCTGGTCAAGGTGAAGCCCTTGGACGGCGACCCCACGACAACGACCAAGAGCTTTGAGCGCTTCGTAGCGCCGGGTGCTGTGGCCACACTCTACGGCACCAACCTCAGCAATATCAAAGCTGTGGCTATCGGTGGCCAGCAAGTGACTGATATTGAGTTAGAGACTACCGACGACGGTCAGGCCCTGCAATACCTCGTGCCGGAGAATCTCAAGGACTCCACCTACCGCATCTCGCTCATCGACAACGATGGCAACAGCTATGGCGGCAATCAGGTGACAGTGACCTCGAAGGCCCTCGTCACCGCAGGTGCCAACCGCGCCAATGCCAACGCCACATGGACACTGACAGGTATCAATCTGGACAAGGTGGCGTCTATCACCATCGGCGACCAGACCATCACCTCGTTCGACAACCAGAGCAGCGAGACGCTCGTCCTCACATGCCCCAACCTCGCCGAGGGAGAATATGATGTGACCGGAAAGACCAAGGACGGCAGCGAGCTGACCTTCTACACCGCCAACGGCATCGTCAACAGCGAGAAGGTCACCATCTCCTCGGAGCGCACGCTCTGGGAGGGCCATCACTACGTGTCATGGGATAAGCCCGACGGCGACCCCAACAAGACCTTCAACCTCATCGGCCAGGATGTCTTCGCTCAACTGAAAGCCGGCACCATCCTCAGGGTTTACTACTCTACAGAACCTGCCGACGCCTACCATCAGATGCAGCTTATGACAGGCTGGTGGACACTGCTCCCCAATTCGGAGAAGATAGACATCAGCAGTAGTGGCGTAGACACCTACACGCTGACGCAGGACGCTCTCGACTTGATACAGAACCAGGCCGGATTCCTATGTGGCGGTCACGGATATTATGTTGACAGAGTCACCGTACAATAGCCACAAGAGTAGCAACTTGACACTATTGTAATAAGCAACAGGTTTGTATCCTAATTATCATTTGTTTATATTTTGGCCTGCGGGAGCCCATTCCTGGACTTCCACAGGCTTTTTTAAAGAAATCACCATCCTCAAAATAATGAGAAAGACTATTTTTTCTATCTTCATGTTGTTCGCCCTCGGCGGCAGCCTCAATGCTGCCCCGCTATACCCTCGCGACAACAACCTTGAGGCCAAGGTAGAGAAGACCCTCAGCAAGCTCACCCTGCGCCAGAAAGCCGGGCAGATGGTGGAGCTCGTTGCCGACCTCTTCGGCCACAACGATGCCAAAGGCGTGTTCCACATCGACAAGGCACGCACCGACTCTCTGCTCAGCCGCTACCAGATAGGCTCCATCCTCAATGCCCCCAACACCATGGCGCCGACAGCAGCACAATGGCAGGAGATCATCAACGACATACAGAAGAGCTCGATGAAGAACATCGGCATTCCCTGCCTCTATGGCCTGGACCAGAACCATGGCTCCACCTATACCCAGGGCGGCACTCTCTTCCCACAGAATATCAATGTTGCCGCCACCTTCAACCGCGACATCGCCCGCACCTGCGCCGAGGCTACCGCCTATGAGACGCGCGCCGTGAGCGTGCCCTGGACCTACAGCCCCACAGTTGACCTGGGCCGTGACCCACGCTGGCCACGTATCTGGGAAGACTTCGGCGAGGACTGCTATCTCAACGCCGAGATGGGCAAGGCCATGGTCCTCGGCTTTCAGGGGCCCGACCCCAACCACATCGACAACCTGC
The DNA here is from genome assembly GCA_900543585.1 of uncultured Prevotella sp. GTDB lineage: Bacteria > Bacteroidota > Bacteroidia > Bacteroidales > Bacteroidaceae > Prevotella. Next base: position 1,762 of record UQRP01000017.1, on the reverse strand, counting down.
ACATTGCCGCCTGCATGAAGCACTATCTCGGCTATGGCGTGCCATGGACCGGCAAAGACCGCACACCGGCATATATCAACCCCGCTGACCTGCGCGAGAAGCACTTCCTGCCGTTCTTAGAAGGGATAAAGGCTGGAGCCCTGAGTGTGATGGTCAACTCGGCATCCGTCAATGGTATGCCCGTCCACGCCAACAAGACCTTGCTCACCGACTGGCTGAAGACGGAGACGGGATGGGACGGAATGCTCATCACCGACTGGGCCGACGTCAACAACCTGTGGCAGCGCGAGTGTGTGGCCAAAGATAAGAAAGACGCCCTGCGCATCGCCATCAACGCAGGCATCGACATGGTCATGGAACCTTACAATCCCGATGCCGTAGACCTCATCGAGGAGCTGGCCAAAGAGGGTGCCATCCCCATGAGCCGTATCGACGATGCCGTACGCCGCATTCTGAGAATGAAATACCGTCTCGGACTCTTCGACCGCCCCACTGAGAAGCTCAAAGACTATCCCAAGTTCGGTGGCAAGGAGTTTGCCGAGCGCTCCTATCGCGGGGCCGTGGAGAGCATGGTGCTGCTGAAGAACGACGGCATCCTGCCTTTACAGAAAGGCGCTCGCATCCTCCTCACCGGGCCCAACGCCAACCAGATGCGCTGCCTTGACGGAGGATGGAGCTATACTTGGCAGGGACATCTCACCGACCAGTTCGCTTCGCAGTACAACACCATCTATGAGGCGCTGTGCAACGAATACGGCAAGGACAAGGTGCTGCTCCGACAAGGTGTCACCTACAATGAGAAAGGTAAGTACTATGAGGAGAATGAGCCCGACATCGCGTCGGCTGTGAAGGCTGCTGACAGCGTCGATGTCGTCATTGCCTGCATTGGTGAGAACTCCTACACCGAGACGCCCGGCAACCTCTCCGACCTCACGCTCTCTGCCAACCAGCGACAGCTCGTCAGCGCCCTGGAAGCCACAGGCAAGCCCGTCATTCTCATTCTCAACGAAGGGCGCCCACGTCTCATCGCTGACATAGAGCCGAAGGCTAAGGCCGTGGTGGACATCTTCCTGCCCGGCAACTATGGCGGTGACGCGCTGGCATCCCTGCTCTCCGGACGCGAGAACTTCAGCGGCAAGATGCCCATCACCTATCCGAAGGAAATCAACTCGCTTGCCAACTACGACTTCAAGAAGAGTGAGGAAGTGGGAACAATGGCTGGTGCCTACGACTACAATGCACGCATCACACAGCAGTGGCCCTTCGGCTATGGCATGAGCTATACCACCTTCAAATACGACAATCTGCGCGTCGACAAGACACACTTCTCATCCGGTGACACCCTCACCGTGAGCGTCGATGTCACCAATACCGGCAACCGTGAGGGCAAGGAGAGTGTGCTGCTCTATAGCAGCGACCTCATAGCCTCAATGACACCCGACGGGCGCCGTCTGCGCGGCTTCGACAAAATCAGCCTTCAGCCGCAGGAGACACGCACCGTCACACTCCACCTTCCTGCCGACGACCTGGCCTTTGTGGGCTGGGACGGCAAACGGCATTTGGAGGAGGGCGAGTTCCGCCTCACCATCGCCGACAAACAAGTATCGGTCTGGTGCGACAAGACCATCGTCAAATAAGCGAAAAACAATCATTCTGATGATTTACGGCAAATGCCACACATATCCGTGGCATTTGCCGTAATTGTTTGTAAGCGTCTCCACATTTGCGTAGACGTATTCACAAAAACGCCCCATGACATCTT
>UQRP01000016.1 GCA_900543585.1 uncultured Prevotella sp. | reverse complement strand
AATCATGCGAGATTACCAAACTTTTAAGACTCTTTTCTTATCCCGAACTCAGGTTGGTAGATTTTCCATCCGTTGAGAGTCAGCGGCTTGTTGACTTCTATCTCGGCTTTCAAGACCTTGCCGTCCTTGGTATAGGCTGTCACCTGAGAGGCATAGCGTTGAGGCTCACGGGAAGCCATGACCAACTGGTGGGTGGCGTCGAGTGCGAGAGCTTGGTATTTGAACTGATAGCTGCCGCATGTGACCCATCCCCGACTTGCTTTCGCGTTACAGTCAGCTCTTTGCGCTTTGATATAGAGCGCACATTCCGAGCCGGGCAGTGACGTGGCGACATATCCGCTCCGGTTGATAGCCTGGCCTAAGGAGTCCATCCTTATCCTGCTTGCCATCTCTTCAGGCATGCTGCCTATCATCTTTGTCAGTGGAGCAGGCATGGCGTTGTCTATTTTCCGCTCTATCTTTATATCCCAGCCCAACAGCCGTCCGGTGGCCCCTTCTTTGTCCACTTCCATCACCTCCGGCTTGTCGTAAGGTATGGGTTTCCCACTGTTGTCTATAATCATCAGCTTGGGTGGATATTCGTCAATGGAGAACTTCTCCAGTTCCAGGGCTATGGGCAGTTCATGGACATTGTTCCAGGCGTCGAGGCCCCGCCATTCCGGCTTTCCCTGCTCACAGTACATCTTCAGCCGCTGCATGTCGGCGCTGCCAAGCGAGCCACAGGCCAGAACGATGAACAATCCTATATGGCTCAATAGGGTGAAGATGTTGCGACGCGACAGGTGGGTGGCCTGCATGATGGCTTCCTCGCCCACAATGGCTGTCAGCCAGACATAGACAAGGATGAACGGCCAGCTCTCCAACATCTTGGTGAAGGCCAATGGGTCGAGTGGTGCCGATTTCTCACCCACCTGGCGCGTCAGCCCCATGATGAGGGTCATGACCACGGCGCCGGCTATGGCAGGAACAGCCGCGCGACCTGTCGTCATGAAGCGGAAGAAATAACAACGGCCACGCAGGAGGTGGAGGATGATGAGGATAAGTACAAAGATAGCCAGCACAATGATATTGGCTGGCCACATGAAAAGGTTCCAATCAAGCGGTCCCATAGCCATCTGGAGCATAGCTCCTGTGACCATGAGTCCCACGACTATCAAGATTCCTTCCTTAAAGGAGTAAGGTTTGTTCCACATTGTGATGTGTGTTTTCTGTCTTTAGCGCTGATGCCGGCAGAGGTTGTTGCCAGCATCAGCGGTAGTCTGTTAAAGCGGCTTTGTGATGAAGCGCTTGTTCTTCTTGGCTGTCTCTATCCATTTGGGTACGATGGTATCCACAAACTGTTTCTTCTGCTTGCGCAGGGTAGCCATATCGAGACCTATGTATTTTGCGGCTTTCTCGCGGGTAGAGATGTCAGGCAGTGGGATGCTGCCCTTCCAGCCGTGCAGCCCCACGACCTTCTGACACTCCAGCTGTGCGTCTTTGGCGTACATCATGGCATCGGCTAAGAGCCGCATGCACTCTTGTGGGGCATGGAAGGAAGCTCCGTGTGAGGCGATGGCATAGTCCCAACGCCACTGGCTCTTACGGATGTCGCTGAGGGCTTTGGCCATCTCGCTGTCTTTAGCTCCATGCTTCCATGCAAACTGGGCCATGAGATGGGCGTCGGCAAGCTGTACATCGACGAGTCGTGCGAAGTTGTAGACCTTCTCCTGTCGTTCATAGACATTCTTGCGCAGGGTCTCGGCGTCCTGCCGGTGACAAGTCTGGCAGGTGCGGTCTATGTGGGCCAGCGGGCTCATGATATGGTGGTCGGTGTATTTCACACCGCCCTCAGAGATATACGGCATGTGGCAGTCGGCACACGACACGCCTCGCTGAGCGTGTATGCCCTGCAATGACAGCTCATAGCCAGGATGCTGAGCCTTGAGAATCTTCGCCTTGGAGAGCGGATGGATGTAGTCGTAGAAGCCGATGCTGTCGTAGTATTCCTCGGCAGCCTCGCAGGTCATACCCTTGTCTTGTGGGAACTTGAGGTATTGCCCGTTCTCTTTCTCAAAGTAATATTCCGTGTGGCACTGTGCACAGACCAGTGAACGCATCTCCTGGTGGCTAGCCTTTCTCACGTCTTTCCCCTGTCTGGCCCAAGCCTCATAGAGCGCGGGGCGTGCGGGGCGGAGGTCCATGGTGCGGGCGTCGTGACAGTCGGAGCAGCCCACGCTGTTCATCATCTCTGATCCCCAGTCGCTCCATTTGGCAGCATAGAAGGCATTGGTGCCTTTCTCGCGCATCAGTCGGGGGACATCAGGGCCCTTACAGGTCCAGCAGGTGCCTGGCTGGAGGTCCTTCTGGCCGTCGACACCAGGCGATCCCGTGCGCAGAATGTTAATCAGATCCTCTATACAATGGCGGTGTCCTCGCGGTGTGTTATACTCCCGTGAGAAGGCGTATCCAGCCCAGTTGATGACGAAGGCAGGATTCTTTTCCAGAACATCGCGTGCGGCCGAGCCGTTGTACTTGCTTTCAAAGGTGGTGTCTTCGGTCATCGCCCACGACTGGTATTCGCGTGGGAAGTCTTCGGCGAACTTCTCGTTCTGGGCAACGATGGAATCGGTCATCGGGGTACGGCGGTTGTTGAAGACGCTTGCCACCTCGGCGCGACGCTCCAGGAGAGAAGAGCACAGCAGTCCAAGGAAGAAAACCACCACCATAGCTCCTCCGAAGAGCAGCCAGCCTTGCCATTTCTTTAGTTGTTTTGCCATAGCGGTATGTTTTTATGGTTTTTTCATGAATTGTTGGAAGAGATTATTCAGTATAGGGCCCGGGGTCGTGTCCGAGTGCCCGTTGCAGCCATCCGGGAACAGGAGAGGGCGGTATGGGCTCGACAAACTCGGCATTGGGTGTCGACGACAGCGAGTTCTTGCCCATGTGTGGTACGTTTCTATGGCAGTCCCAGCAGGCCTTGCCCTCGCCGCGCTTAGCTTCCATATAGTCTATGCGTCCGGTCTTGACAAACTCCTGGTTGAGTTGCTTGTGGCAGCGGATGCAGTTGTCCATAATGACCTCGTCGGACATGCTCTCGGCCTGGATGGCCTGATGCTCGCTGTGGGTGACGAAATAAGCAACATGCTTCATGCCGTCAATACCTTTGAAGGCATAGTGTGCGGCGATATTGTCGTTGGGCACATGACAGTCGTTACAGGTCACATCACGACCATGGGAAGAATGGCTCCACGTGGCATAGTAAGGTGACATGATATGGCAATTGATACATGCAGCGGGATCGTCACCTATAATATATGTATGCATGCGCAGCAGATACATAAAGAGGATGACCAGTCCCACCGCTATGCCGCTGAGCGTTGTCAGCGCGACTTTCTGTTTATAGCTTATGGCGTTGAGAAAGTCACGCCACTTGGCCTTGATACGGGTCCAAATGCTGTTATGGGGCATAAGCAGAGAGTTTTAGTTGCGGTTTTGATGGTATTCGTTTGCAAATGTAGGGAAAAAAATGATTCGTCGTGTAAAGAAACATGAAAAAAGCGGGCTCAGGGGCCCGCTTTCTTATCTTTTTGGTGGTTTTTCTGTATTTGCTTACTTTTTCATCCGTGCATTGAGTTGTAGGATGCTCGGTATGAGGATGAAGAGGGAGAAGATGACACTCAGCGCTACCATCTTCGTACTGCCGTGGAAGATATCGATGAGTTTGCCGTCAGCCATCTGTGGCATGGCGTTGAACATGACGTAGGCCACGGTGTTGTTGACCCAGTGCAGGAGTACGCCGGGGAGAATAGAGCCCGTGCGGTAGTACATCCATCCTAAGAGCAGACCTATCAGGGCAGCATGCACAAACTGGGGAATATTGCCGTGGACAGCGCCGAAGATCACGGCAGAGATAAGGATTGCCACCCAATGCCATTTCTCGCCGAAGCGTCCGAGCAACTTCCTGAGGATGGCGCCACGGAAGACCATCTCCTCAGCCAGCGGTGCGACGATGCCTATGGAGATATATCCTATTGGCTGAGCCATGATCTGCTCAAAGAGTTTCTCCTGTGCTTCGGGCATGGTATGCTGCATCTGCTCCACGAGCCATTCGGATGGAAGGATAGAGCCGAGGGCTGCTAAGGCGGCCCAGAAGAGGACACCCACAGGCTTCTCCCTCAGCCAATGGCGCGATACGGGCGTCCATCTCAGTTTGGCAAACAGACAGGCAGTGAAGACGCTTGACAGCACCGTGGCGATGACAAGCATGTTGCTTGTCAGATTGAAGTTGCCATGGATGAAGGCTTCGCCGGCTGCCTTCCAGGAACTTCCTGAAGCCAGCATGCCGATGATACCGGTCAGAACGGTGATAACATATTGTATCAAAAAGAATACGACGACGAACAGCAGAATGTCCAGGGCCGCTTTGAGATTTTTGTTCATTGCTTGAGAATCTTTCTTATTTCTTGTTCATCTTTCCTGAGTTGTTCGGCGAGGGCGTGCTCACCGTCGAACATCCGCTCGCCTCTGATGCGCCTGATGAAGCCCACCGTCATCGGTGCGCCATAGATGTCCCTGTCGAAGTCGAAGATATGGGTCTCCAATGTTCGTGCCGTGCCGTGGAAGGTGGGGCGGGTGCCGATATTGGTCATGGCAGGCAGCCATTTGCCTGTATCACAGACTTTCACCTTCACGGCATAGACGCCGTCGGCAGGGATGAGGAGTCCTTCGGCAGTTTGGAGGTTGGCCGTAGGGAATCCCATCTTGCGACCTTCCTGAAAGCCTCTCACCACAGTGCCCGAGAGCATGAAAGGGCGCCCGAGGCATCGTTTGGCCATCTCCACCTCACCGCCGTTGAGGAAAGCGCGGACAACGGAGGAGCTGACCTTGACACCGCTGGTTTCGAAGGGATGGGCCTGGATGACTTCGATGCCGAGGTCGCGCCCATACTGTACGTAGTCGTCGAAGCCTTCAGCGCGGTTGTGCCCAAATCGGTTGTCATAGCCGATGACGAGCTTCCGGACGTGGAGCTTGTCGTGGAGAATCTGCGACATAAACTCTTTTGCCGTGAGAGCGGCCATGTCTTGGGTGAAATGCAGCACATAGATATCGTCGATGCCGGTCAGCGACAGCAGGCGCAGCTTCTCGTCGAGCGTGGTCAGCAGCTGCGGCTGGTAGCTCTGTTGCAACACCTGACGGGGATGGCGGTCAAAGGTGATGACGAGGGACTGTAGACCGGCCTTGGCGGCCTCGGTCTTGACTTCGTCAATGAGAAACTGATGTCCGCGGTGGACACCGTCGAAGAAGCCTATGGTGGCAACACACGGTTGCCTGTCTTTATCTTCTATCACGTCTTATTATTATATCTGTTCTTTCACGCGGTGGCCTTTGATGACTCTCTTGGCCACTCTGTAGAGTTCACCACTGCCGAGCACGAGCACGCCGGTTCCGGCAATGATGATGCCCCACTCCTTGAGGCTCATGGGTACGGTGCGGAACATTCTGCCACCGAAGGTCACTATCAGCCATTGCCCGAAGAGGATGAAGGCCAGGACGAGGACCAGTCCCTTGTCTCTCCAGAAGTGGCGGAAGGAGCTGTGGTCGCTGCTCAGGCACTTGGCATTGAAGAGGTTCCAGAACTGCAACATCACAAAAGTGGTGAAGAAGATGGTCAACTCGTGCACGTCTATCACGCTGCCGGCGCCATACCTCTCGCACCAGAGCAGGAAGACAAACATGATGGCGAAGAACACCAACCCACAGAAGATGATGCCGCGTGCCATGGGCTTGCTGATGATAAAGTCAGTCTGCTTTCTCGGTTTGTCTTTCATCACCTCGCGAGAGGGTGGGAGAGAGGCCAAGGCCAGTGCGGCAAAGGTGTCCATGATGAGGTTCACCCACAGTATCTGAGTCACCGTCAGTGGCATCTCGGTGCCTATCACCGAACCTCCTAAGACGAGCAGCAGGGCCGTGAGGTTGACGACGAGCTGGAAGAAGAGGAATCGCTGGATGTTCTTGTAGAGTGAGCGGCCCCACATCACGGCCGAGACGATGGAGTGGAAGGAGTCGTCGAGGAGTGTGATGTCGGAAGCCTGTTTGGCTACCGACGTACCGGAACCGAGTGAGAGTCCTACGTGGGCGTAGTTGAGGGCCGGGGCGTCATTGGTGCCGTCGCCGGTGACAGCCACGACCTCACCATGCTTCTGCAGCATGTTGACGAGTCGCTGCTTGTCGGTCGGCCGGGCTCTTGACATCACCCTTATCTCCTCGCATCTCTTGTAAGCCTCGTCGTCAGAGAGTGCAGCCCATTCCGGACCCGTGATGCACCACTCTTCCTGAGCCACGCCTTCAGGCAGACAGCCTATCTGGCGGGCTATCTCCATGGCTGTGGCGGAGGTGTCGCCGGTGACGATCTTCACTTTGATGCCAGCGCTACGGCATTCACTGACGGCTTTAGGGACATCGTCGCGCACAGGGTCGCTGATGGCGCAGACCGCTTGCAGGTGCATGGCGCTGCCCTCACCGGCGTCCTTGGGGAGTCGGCTGCCCTCGACATAAGCGAAGGCCAGCGTGCGCATGGCCTTCTGCTGGTAGGCCAAGAGGGTAGCCTCCATCTCCTGCCGCTCTGCATCGCTGATGTTGCACATGGCCATCACAATCTCCGGAGCTCCCTTGACGAAGGTCACGGCCTTACCATCCTGGCTGATGGTCGTGGCCATATATTTCTTCTCTGTGGAGAAAGGCTCCTGGCTGACAATATGATAGGATTCTCTTAATGTATTATAGTCGGTGTCATGGTCTCTGAGCCAAAGTAGCAGAGCGCCCTCCGTAGGGTTGCCTACCACCTTGTCACCGTCCAGTTCTGCTGTGGAGTTCACGGCCATGGCGATATGGAGCATATTTTGTGCGCTGACGTCAACATTTTCCGCCATCTTGATGTCGTTGACCTTCATCTTGTTTTGTGTCAGCGTACCGGTCTTATCGGTGCAGATGACGGTCACGGCGCCCATGGTCTCCGAGGCTTGCAGCTTACGCACGAGGTTGTTGCTCTTCAGCATCCTGCGCATGTTCAGTGCCAGGGCCAGGTTGACAGCCATCGGCAGACCCTCCGGAACGGCCATCACAATGAGCGTCACGGCCATCATGAAGTAGTTCAGTATGATCTGAGCCATGCCAAAGTAGTTGTTGGTATGCCAGATGTCGTTGGTCAGAATGTCGTGGACAAGGAATATGACGAAGGCGGCAACGGCAACGACGGAGCCGACTTTGGAGATGAGGCTGGCCAACTTGCCCAACTGTATGTTAAGTGGTGTCTTGGTGTGGGTGACCTCTGTCGACTTCCTGGCCACCTTACCTATCTCGGTCTCGTCACCGATGGCGGTCACCACAGCCTCGCCGTGGCCGTTCATCACCATGGTGGAGCGGAGAATGATGTTCTCGGGGTAGGCGGCGCCATCCTTTGTCTTCTCTGAGGTGGGAGCCGGAGAGAGGCTCTTCGTGGCAAGGGGCTCTCCTGTCAGTGCCGACTCGTCGACCTGCAGGTTGACGGATTTGATGAGCTTGGCATCGGCTGGTATCTCATCACCGACTTCGACGATGATGACGTCTCCTACGACAACTTCTCGGCGCGGCACCTCCGTTACCTTCCCGTCTCGGCGCACCTTCACGGGCTGGTCTTCATTCATAGCTGTGAGCACGTCAAACTTCTTGGCGGCATCGCGCTCAAAATAGAAACCTACCGTGGTGGCTAAGAAGATAGCTAAGAAAATACCGATGGTCTCCATGAAATCATTGTTGATGAAAGCCAGGACCAGGGAGATGACTGCGGCAACGAGCAGTATCTCTATAATAGGATCACGGTATTTGTCGAGGTAAAGCTTCCATACGGATGTCTTCTTCGGTGGGGTGAGAACGTTCTCGCCATGCCGCTGACGGCTTTCGAGTACTTCGGCTGCACTGAGGCCTTTTACTTCTGTTGTCATTATGTCTTTGTATAGAAAAGCGCATTCTGCGCATTATAAATAATATGTATGCAAAGTTACCTAAAATAAGAGCAATTGTGTTTGAATCAAATATTATTTAACTTTATATAGAATTTTCTGTTTGTTTTATAAAAATCTTGCCGGCGTGGTGTCTGTTTCATTAGAAAACACTATTTTTGCAAGAGTAATGACATAAAACCAAAGACTATGACAAAGGTTACAATCACTTACTATGGCCACAGTTGCTTCAAAGTTGAGGCTTCGGGTTCTTCTATTGTTTTTGATCCTTATGAAGACGGCAGCGTCCCGGGCCTGCGCCTGCCCCGCGGCTTGAAAGCGGATATCGTCAGTTGTTCTCACGACCACGCTGACCATCATGCTGCCCATCTCGTGTCTGAGACAGGTAAGAAGCCGTCGTTCAGCGTCACCAAACTGACGGTGCCGCACGACCACCACAATGGTGCGCACCGCGGACTCTCCGACATCACATTCCTCCATTTCCCCGATATGGTGATCGCCCATCTCGGTGACTTGGGCCGTCTGCCGACGGAAGCCGAGTATGCCGAGTTGAAGAAGGCCGACATCGTGCTGCTGCCTTGTGCTGGATATTTCACCATCGACTCCAAGGAAGCGGCTGACGTAATCAGCCATCTCAAGCATCCGTGTCTGAAGATTCTGATGCATTTCCGCAAGGGTGACAGGGGGTATGAGGTGCAGGAAACAATTGCCCAGGTAGCAAAAGACATAGACGGTATTCGGCACCTCGATAAATCTGTGTTGGAGGTTGAGGCAGGCAGCGTCCCCGATGAGATTGTCACCCTGGAGCCGATGCAGTGATGTATAAGACAGAGCGGCAGAGCTTCCACGCCGGAAGGTAAGCATGATAGCAGGTTACGCATAAGTGTGCAAAACGCACGGTAGCAGGAATCTGAAAGTTTTATAGTATTTTCATACTTAAAAATTTGGCGGTGTCGCCTAAAACCGCTACCTTTGCAGTCAAATTCATGGTGTGCTGCATCTTTTTACCGCACTTCATGTCTCGGACTTGTAGCTCAGTTGGTTAGAGCAACAGACTCATAATCTGGAGGTCCTAGGTTCAAGCCCTAGCTGGTCCACTTTCAAAATCAGCGACTTAGAGGTTTCTCTGAGCCGCTGATTTTCGTTTGGGGAAAATATGCAAGGGCATAAAAGGGCTTGTTGATATCGGGCATGGTGGTTGTGACCATTTTGCAGATGGCTGAATTTTGGCCACAAGCTGTGGCCATTTTGTTATTACTGGGGAATAGAATGTATACCATTGCCTAATGGATCTGAGATTGCGAGAGGAGAAGCCTCTGACTCCAGGGAAGGTGTCTTTCAAATTATTTCCCCGCCATGATTTCTGCGGCCTTCTCCTTGTCGGAGTCGAAGGTGAAGGTTTTGTAGATGACGTAGGCGTTTTGTGCGTCGACGATGCGCGGAGCCATGATTTTCAGGACGTGGAGCTTGTCGTCGCTGAAACTGAACAGCTCCATCATGCGGGCGCACTGGTCGCAGGTGTAGAAGCATCCTAAGCTTGCCACCTCCAACAGTGTGTATTTGTCATCGTCGAAGCTTGCCGACCGCACCTTGCCTAAGAGGAAGGAGAAAGCTTGCTCGTTCAGGCTGTAGGAAGGGAGAAGTGGTAAGGAATAGCCCGGATCTACAATCGGCTGCATCGTGCCGGTGGGCGGCGTGCTGCTGGGTGTAGCATCGAACAGTTGCTCGTGGTAGGTCACTACCTTGCCATTCTGGTCGAAGTGGACTGTTATCAACTTGTTGCAATCGTCTAAGATTGGCTCCTTATAGTAGGTCCATGTCTCTCCATACTGGTCGAAGCTCGTGGCCTTGGGTTTGCCGAGGATGGCCTTGACCTCCTTCTTGTCCATGCCGCGCTCCACAGCGCTGTCTTTTGCAGCGGCGCCCAGACTAAAGATTGCCAACAGGATGGCGAGGACTGTCATTCGAACGTTGTAAATGTTATAAAAGTCTTTTCTCATATATCTTATAGTTTTCTGCAAAGTTAGGTTATCTTGCGGAGCCGTGCAACGATTTCAGGCTTTTTTCGTGGATAAAATTCTATTTTGCCTTTCGCTTGAAGAGTAGCAGGTCGGAAGCCACGTCACGGCGACAGACGGTGTAGTCTTTGTCAAGAAGTCCTTTAATTTCGCTCGTGTTATATTGCGCCACGAGCACCCATTTGGCTTTCCCCGACTTGAAACATTCCCTCACCTTCGGTCTCAGCGAGGGGCTGTTTTGGATAGCCCAGTCTTGAATGCAGAAGAAGCGATAGCAGGGCAGGTGGTGAGAATAGCGGTAATAAGTTGCCTTAACATTGTAGGCTACCATAGAATCAGTTAGGGGAATGTCATGGGTGAGCGCCACACCCCTTTTTGCCAAATCGTCTCTACCGAACAACTTAGGAAGGATGCAGGCCTCATAAAGTGCCCAGCTCGTGATGAATGCCGCCGACAATCCAAGAATCCACTGTGCAGTTCTGCCAGCGTGTGCATGCGCTGCCAATTCCATGAAAGCGACCAGTAATACGGGCATGTAGCTGAGGAAATAATGTGAGAAGCAATAGCTGTTGACAATCCAAGCTAAGGCAGTTAATACTGCCAATGACCAGACAAGGGCTACCGCTCTTCTCTGTCGGTCAATCAAAGAAATGACTCCTACGGCAAGCGGCAGGAGCAGGCACATGGCAAAGGCGACGCGGTGAATGGCCAAGCTTATCCCCGGCCATTGCTCGGTCGTAGATTTTGCGGCATAGTCGAGGTTGTAAGTGAACGTGGCATACCACATCTCCCCGAAGGCGCCATGCCATACAAAATAGGCAGCAAAGGGCAGGAACACGATGGCAAAGCCCAAGACAAACCCGAGGATGTTGGCCAACAGGTTGCGCCACAGTCTATGCCAAATCAAGATGACGGCCGCGATACCCGCTATCGTGAGTATGACCAGGCTGTTGGTGAGCCGTGACAACAGACAACCGGCCGTGAACATGCCATAGACCACCGCGTTTTGCCACGGATGGGCGTAGCGCCGCTGCTCTAAGCCCCTCGACCAGTCATAGGCGCACATCACAGCCCAGGTGCCCAACAGCTGTGTGCTGTCACCCACCTGGTTGCCACCATAGGAGCAGATGATGACATAGTTCATCATGAACAGCAGTTGGAACAGCAGCTCATGGCCCAGACGACACCACCGGCGCATGTATAGATGACTGATGAGCAATACACCCGCCATGTTGAGCACTTGCAGGATGAAGATACCTGTCTCGCCGGAGGCTATCTTGTGGCCCACCATATTAAAGAAGAAGATGAGCGGCCCCTTGCTGTCCCATGTGCTGACATAGGGCAGCAGGCCGTTGGCCCAGTTCTCACCGATGATGCTGAACATGGCCTGGTCGCCTATAAGCCTGTTCCATAACGGGGAGGTGCAGGGGCAGAAGAGCAGGTTGAAGAGCAGTGAGACGATCAAGTATCCTCCGGCGAGCACGGCAGTGCTGTGAAGCGTCTTGGGGTCTGTGTGGCAGGTAATCCTCATGTTCAAGTGTATTATGGTAACCGCCATTACGGTAATGACCATTACCATTTGCAAAAATACGCAACTTTACCCTAACCGCCAAGCCTTTTATCCGATTTCTCAGCTATAAAGGCAGGGGCTTTGTTTGCTTATGTCGTGGAAAAAGTCTAATTTTGCATAAGGATACACATGTGAGGCCTGCCTTTGCCAATGCGTCTTTTGCGTCCTTTGCGTCTTTGCGAGAAGCCTTCATCTTTGTAGATTGTTTTTATTACTCCGCCCATTCCGAAGTCTATCCTTTCATGACTCTGAGATGGGGCAGTGCCGAGCCAGCTTTTTACGATATTCCGGTTGTGTTTTACGATTTTATGGCATTTTGCATTTATTAAGTGGTTCATTGAAAGTTGTTAGCGTAGTTCTTATTACCTTTGCGGTCATGAAGAGACTGTTAGGCATATTTCCGGCATTGGTGCTCTCCTTGCTGATTGTGGCGATGAGTGCAGGACTGAGTGTGGAGGTATGTCTGCACTCGGGCCGTGCTGCGGTCGTCCAGGTCGCCGAGTGCCAGGGCAGCCACGACTGCCACGGCATGAAGGGCTGCATGGTGGTGAAGACCATCAAGCTGGCCCCGAGCACGCTGGCTCAGAGCCATCTCTTCGACTTCACGCAGAGCTGGGTGGCCGTGGCGCCGTCCATGGGTCTGCTCTCCCTTGCACACACTTTTATTCCCGTCCATGCGCCGACAGGGCGCGTGGCACTTTGGTATAGCCCGCCGAGGGCGTATCTGCATCAGATTAGGGTGCTCAGACTTTGATGATACATTGATTGTACAGACGGAAAGGAGGAAGTTTAAATGTCAATCAATGAATGATTCGAAGAAATACCATAGATGAATAGAAATATACTGTTTGCCGGCATGATAGGAATGCTGGCTACCCCCTCTTTTGCTACCACTCCCGCCGACAGCACGGCTGCTGTCCCCACGTCTCCCGCCGCCATCGACAGCGTGGGCTCCATGCCCGACCAGACGCTCCATGAGGTGAGCGTGGTGAGTCGCAAGCCCGGTATGATGCGCATGAAAGGTGCCCTCAACGGGCAGATTATCTCGCAGGACGAGCTCTTCAAGGCCGCCTGCTGCAACCTCGGTGAGAGCTTCACCACAAACCCCTCCGTCGACGTGAGCTATAACGACGCTGCCACCGGGGCCAAGCAGATTAAGCTGCTCGGACTCAGCGGCAAATACGTGCAGATGCTCACCGAGAACCTGCCTAACTTCCGCGGTGCCGCCATCCCCTATTCCTTAGGCTATGTGCCAGGTCCGTGGATGAAGAGCATCCAGGTGAGCAAGGGCAACGCCAGTGTGAAGAACGGCTACGAGGCCATGACGGGGCAGATCAACGTGGAATATCTCAAGCCGGAGGATGACCAGGCCGTACATATCAACCTCTATGGCAACACCATGAGCCGTATCGAGGCCAACGCCGACGGCAATATCCACCTCTCCAAGGGGTTGAGCACGGAGATTCTCGGGCACTATGAGGACAATCTCAAGGAGCACGACGGCAACAAGGATGGCTTCATGGACGATCCGCAGACACGACAGTTCAACCTGCAAAACCGCTGGTATGGCAAGTCGGGCAGCTACATCTTCCACGGTGGCCTCGCGCTCCTGGACGAGAAGCGGGAGAGCGGACAGACCAACCACAACGGTGTCCTGGACCACCAGGCAGAGCCCCTCTACCGCATCAACCTCGACACTCACCGCTATGAGGGTTATATGAAGCATGCCTTCGTCCTCGACCCCAGCCACGGCACGAACATCGCCTGGATGACGTCGGCGTCGATGCACGAGATGGATGCTGCCTATGGCCGCAAGGACTATGATGTCAATGAGAAGAACCTGTACTCGCAGCTGATGTTCGAGACGAACTTCACGAAGGCGCATAACCTTGCCCTCGGTGCCTCGTTCAATCACGACTATGTGGGTCAGAACTACTTAGGTCAGCGGCTGAACGAGAAGGAGAATGTCGTGGGCGGCTACGCGCAGTACACCTACAACCTCCACGACCGCCTTGTGGCCATGGCCGGTGTGCGTGTGGACCACAGCTCAGAGTATGGCACCTTTGTCACCCCGCGCTTCCATGTGAAGTGGCAGGTCAACGACATCTGGAGCCTGCGCGCGTCGGCCGGCAAGGGCTACCGCACCGTCCATGCCTTAGCGGAGAACAACTATCTCATGGCCAGCGGTCGGAAGCTCGTCATCGACAAGCTCGACCAGGAGAGTGCGTGGAACTACGGCCTGAGCACGGCGCTGAACATCCCCGTGGGCAACAAGGTGCTGAAGCTCAATGCCGAGTACTACTATACGCACTTCGGCAACCAGGCGGTCATCGACTACGACTCTGACCCTACTCAGATTCATATCACCAACTTGCTGGGCAAGTCGTATTCCCACACCTTCCAGGTCGACGCCACCTACGACTTCTTCCGTGGTATGACGGTGACAGCTGCCTACCGCTACAACGACGTGAAGACGACCTACGGCGGTGAGCTGCTGCGCCAGCCGCTGACGAACAAATACAAGGGTCTGCTCACGGCTTCGTATAAGACGCCGCTCGGCCTCTGGCAGTTTGACGCTACCTTCGCCCTCAACGGTGGCGGTCGTCTGCCCAAGGCTTACACCACGGCCGACGGTACACCGTCATGGGATGAGAACTATTCGGCTTACGGGCAGCTCAACGTGCAGGTGACTCGCTGGTTCCGGCACTTCTCTATCTATGCCGGGGGTGAGAACCTGACCAACTATAAGCAGAAGAATCCAATCATCGACGCTGCCCACCCCTGGAGCAACACCTTTGACCCAACGCTGGTATGGGGTCCGATGACGGGTGCACAGGCGTATATCGGTATCAGATATAATATTTAATTCACACTGACTTTTCTATCCGGTCGGAGCCCCTGTCGGGCTTCGGCCTTTCACCATTTAATCATCATTTAAAAGAGAATTGCTATGAAGAAGTTATTTTTTGCTATGATGTTGGCTGCCGTCAGCTTTACGGCCAATGCCAAGAGTGTCAGCGACACCCTCGTTGTGACGACGACTCCGCAGATGCACTGCGCTAACTGTGAGAACAAGATCAAGGAGGGCCTTCGTTTCGAGAAGGGTATCAAGGACATCCTTACCAATGTGGACAAGCAGACGGTGACTATCGTCTACAACCCTGCCAAGACTGACAAGCAGAAGATTGTCGCCACCTTCCCCAAGTTCGGCTACCAGGCTCGTGAGCTGAAGAAAGGTGAGACGGTCGTCCGCAACATGGACGAGAAGTGCGAGAATATGTAATCGAGAAATGGCAGCAAAGGTAAATAAAATTAATCTTTGCTGCACATTTGTCGCTCTTTTGTGCCATTTTTGGCAAATAGCGGCTCCGGCACGGACATTGCATTGTAAAGGGTGAAGCTCAGAAGCCTGAGGGACTTGGAAAGCAAGGCAATAGCCAAACTGGAAGAGGCACAAGGGCGGAAGAGATAAAAGATAACAACAACGGCTGAGCGCCGAAAGGTGTGAGGCCAAAAAATATAACACAGGAGGATTTTACTATGACAATGTATCCAATGCTTCGTAACGCAATGAATTGGCTTGACAACGGTTTTGATGACATGTTTGATAACAGTTGGATGCCTAAGATGAGCGTGACAGCTCCGGCTATCAATGTCAAAGAGAACAAAGACGAATATGATATCGAGCTTGCTGCTCCTGGCACCACGAAGGAAGACTTCAATGTCAACCTCGACAATGATGGCAATCTCGTCATCAAGATGGAGCATAAGGACAACAAGAAAGATGAGAACAAGAAGGAGCACTATCTGCGCCGCGAGTTCTCTTACAGCAACTATGAGCAGGCTCTGACGCTCCCTGAGGATGTAGAGACTGGCAAGATCGAAGCAAAAGTTGAGAACGGTGTGCTTCATGTAACGCTGCCTCGCACCCATAAGGCCGAAAAAGAGACAAAGCGTATTGAGGTTGCTTAATAATCATATCTCAGCATAACCCAAGGGGGCTGACCGGTGACGGTCAGCCCCCTTTTCGCGTTTAGCACGTGTAGCATATCGTGGCGTTTGAAAAGCTAAAGAACTTATAAGAAAAGTGAGAAAAGCCGTTACGGGGAAGTGTTATTGCGGGAATATGTGTAATTTTGCAGAAGTTACAGCCACAAAGACTGTAAAAAAAGCAAACACAGTAATTCCTTATGAACAATAGTAAGAAAAGAAACCATGGCAAGCTGAAACAGATAGTCAGTCTTGTCATTTGCTTCCTGATGGTAGCGGCGGTATCGATGCGCCGTGATGCTAAATTCCTTGGTCACAGCTTTGACGAGTCGGCGAAGGCTGCTCAGACGGTTGGCAACAACACGATGCGAGTGGCTGCTGACGGAAGTATTGTTATCAATACCAAGTCATTGGGAAAGGACATCACCGGCTATGGCGGTGCCGTGCCTTTGGAGATGGTCATCAAAGACGGCAAGGTGGCCGACATCAAGGCCCTGCCGAATGCTGAGTCGCCCGATTTCTTCAATCAGGCCAAGGCGCTCTTTACCCAGTGGAAGGGCAAGCGCGTGGAGGACGCTGCCGCCATGAAGGTGGATGCCGTGTCGGGGGCCACCTTCTCCTCCAAAGCCATCATCGGCAACATGCAGCGGGGACTTGCCTATGCTGCCAAGACAACAGCGGAGAAGCACTGGTATGAGAATATCGACGTCAGTGCCAAGGCCATAGCGGGGCTTGTCGTAGCGCTCATGGCCGCCATAGTGCCGCTGTTCTATAAGAACCGCCGCTACCGCATTGTGCAGCAGGTGCTCAACGTCGGGGTGTTGGGATTCTGGTGTGGTAGCATGATGTCGTATGCCTCGCTCATCGGATTCATGTCGAATGGCATCAACGTCGTGGTCTATCCCGTGGCTACCGTGCTTCTGATAGTGGCTTTCATCTACCCGATGTTTGGCAAGAAGTCATACTACTGCACCCATGTCTGCCCTTATGGTAGTCTACAGGAGTTGGCAGGCCGTTGTGTCGGTTACAAGATAAAGATGAAGGCCACCACAATCCACCGTCTTGAGACTTTCCGCAAGGTGCTGTGGGCTGTGCTCATGCTCTGCCTGTGGAGTGGGGTATGGTTTGGCTGGGTCGACTATGAGCCGTTCTCTGCCTTCATCGTCAAGTCGGCAGCCTGGGTGGCTATCGTCATTGGTGCAGCCTTCATCCTCCTCTCTACCGTCGTCATGCGTCCGTATTGCCGCTTCGTCTGCCCGATGGGCACGATGTTTAAGATGCTCAATTAGTATAGTGGCTGAAAAATAAAGATAAAACAAAAAAAGCTTTCCGTAGTTGGAAAGCTTTTTTTGTGACTCGCATGGGGTTCGAACCCATGACCCCAACATTAAAAGTGTTGTGCTCTACCAACTGAGCTAGCGAGTCTCCCTGATAATACTTTTGAGATAGTGACGTACTCTTTCAAAAGCGACTGCAAAGTTACGGCTTTTTATTAAGAATGCCAAAGGAAAACATAACTTTTTTGTTGTTCTCGTGATATTTGTTGCTATCTCTGAGCTAAGGTGGAGTTGGAGAATAGAAAAAGGCAGAAATTACCCCTGACGGATAACCCCTGCCTCGTCTTATTGTGTTAGCCTATTGTTAGCCTTAATCAACATCGTTGTGGTCGAGCTGGTCAGAGAAATCCTGATGCTCCTGGCCGTTGTCATGGTTCTCGTAGCGGCGTGGACGACGCTCGGCACCATTCTGACGGTCACCGCGTGGACGGCGCTCGCTGCGCTCACCCTCACGGCGTGGACGACGCTGACGCTCCTGATAGCCTTCCGGCTTCTCTTCGAGGACGCGGTGAGAGAGCTTGTACTTGCCAGTCTTAGGATCAATCTCAAGGAGCTTGACCCGGATGTGGTCAACCTCGTGGATGCCAGCCTCCTCGACAGTCTCTAAGCGCTTCCATGCTATCTCGGAGATGTGGAGCAGACCTTCCTTACCGGGGAGAATCTCTACGAAGCAGCCATAAGGCATGATGCTCTTGACAACGCCATCGTAGACTTCGCCAACCTTAGGAATGGCAACGATGCCCTTAATCTTGGCAAGGGCAGTGTCGATGCTCTCCTTGTTAGGACCTGACACCTGTACATGACCGACGCCGTCGGCCTCGTCGATGGTGATGGTGCAGCCAGACTCTTCCTGCATCTGCTGGATAATCTTTCCGCCCGGGCCGATGACGGCACCGATGAACTCCTTAGGAATGTCGAGGGCCTCGATACGGGGTACCTGCGGCTTGAGTTCCTTGCGGGGCTCGGAGATGGTCTTCAACATCTCGCCCATGATATGCTCACGACCAGCCTTGGCCTGCATGAGGGCCTTCTCGATGATGTCGAAGGACAGACCGTCGCACTTGATATCCATCTGTGTGGCTGTCAGACCATCCTTGGTACCGGTGGTCTTGAAGTCCATATCGCCGAGGTGGTCCTCGTCGCCAAGGATATCAGAGAGGATAGCGTATTTGTCCTCGCCGGGGTTCTTGATAAGTCCCATAGCGATACCGGCAACGGGCTTCTTGATAGGTACACCGGCATCCATCAATGCCAAGGTGCCACCGCAGACACTGGCCATAGAAGAAGAGCCGTTAGACTCGAGAATGTCGCTCACTACGCGGATGGTGTAGGGGTAGTTCTCAGGAATCTGACCCTTCAGGGCGCGCCATGCCAGATGTCCGTGACCAATCTCACGACGGCCTACGCCACGCTGTGACTTAGCCTCGCCAGTGGAGAACGGTGGGAAGTTGTAATGGAGGAGGAACTTCTGATAGCCGCGTGTGACAACGCCGTCGACCATCTTCTCGTCGAGCTTGGTGCCGAGGGTGACGGTAGCCAGTGACATGGTCTCGCCACGCTGGAAAATAGCTGATCCGTGGGGCATGGGCAGCGGGCTCACCTCGCACCAGATGGGACGCACCTCGTCGGTCTTACGGCCGTCCATACGCAGGCCCTCGTCGAGGACGCAGCGGCGCATGGCGTCGCGCATGACATCGCTCCAGTAGCGTGTAGCTTCGGCATGCTTCTCTTCGAGGTCCTCCTCGGAGAGGTCGGTGTGGGCAGCGTCGTACTTCTCAAGGAAGTCGGCCAGTGTCTGGTCGAAGGCGTCGTTGCGCTCCTGCTTGGGCAGCGTCTTGTGGATGATGTCGTAAGCGGGCTGGTAGAGCTCGTCGTGAATCTGCTTGCGCAGGTCCTCGTCGTTAATCTCATCGTTGTACTCGCGCTTGACGTTGGTGCCGAGCTCTTTGGCGAGCTCGTCCTGAAGGTCGCACATCGGCTTGATAGCCTCCTGGGCAGCCTTGAGGGCACCGATGAGATCCTGCTCAGAGACTTCGCTCATCTCGCCCTCCACCATCATGAGGTTGTCCTTGGTGCAGCCAACCATGATGTCGAGGTCGCAGTCCTTCATCTGCTCAAAGGTCGGGTCGATGACATACTCGCCATTGATACGGCCTACGCGGCACTCAGAGATAGTATGTTCGAAAGGAATCGTAGAGCAGGCCATGGCAGCAGAAGCTGCAAAGCCAGCAAGGGCATCGGGCTGATCCTTTCCATCGCTGGAGAGGAGCCAGATGTTAACGAAAACTTCGCAATGATAGTCAGAAGGGAAGAGGGGACGCAGGGCGCGGTCTACAAGACGGGAGATAAGAATCTCCTCATCGCTTGCCTTGCCCTCACGCTTGGTGAAGCCGCCCGGGAAACGGCCTGTGGCATAATACTTTTCGCGGTAATCTACGGTAATCGGCATGAAGTCAGTACCCGGTACTGCTTCCTTGGCTGCTGTAACGGTAGCGAGGAGGACGGTGTTGTTCAGACGGAGAACAGCAGCACCGTCGGCCTGCTTGGCAACCTTTCCTGTCTCAATTGAGATGGTCCTTCCATCAGGCAATTGGACGGTCTTTGTAATAACGTTCATCTAAAAATCTAAAAAACTTATTGTTTTGTCTAACATCTAAAAATCGTTGGCAAAGGTACACATTATAAATAAGTTGTGGAAAGAAAAGGGCAATAATTTTTGTTTTTTTGATGATTACGCCGTAACTTTGCAACTACTAACGCAAGAAAAATATACCAAAATGCAAATACGCCGTTATTTATCTTTGGCAGTCATCGTCTTTGCTGCCTTTTGTGTGACGTCTTGTACGCAGAAGAAATTCCATGTCTCGGGCACCATTAGCGGGGCTAAGGATTCCTTGCTTTATTTTGAGAATATGAGTCTCAATGGCCCTGTCACTGTCGACTCTGTGAAGCTTGGTGAGGACGGCAGTTTCTCTTTTGATGCTGCGGCACCTTCCAATCCGGAGTTTTACCGTCTTCGCATTGCCGGCCAGCTTATCAACGTGGCTGTCGACTCCACAGAGAATATCACGGTGAAGGCCGCCTATCCGACCATGTCGTCGCAATATACGATTGAGGGCTCTGACGAATGTGCGAAGATCAAGGAGCTGGCCTTGATGCAGATGGAGCTTCAGGCTCAGGTCAACGATATTGCCGCCGACCCTAACGTGCCTTATCAGAAAGAGGGCGACAGCATCCAGACGGTCGTCAATGTCTATAAAGATAATGTGAAGCGCAACTACATCTTCAAGGCTCCTATGCGTGCCTATTCCTATTTTGCGCTCTTCCAGACGATATCTGTCGGTGGTCGTCCGATGCTTATCTTCGACCCTCACAGCTCCAAGCAGGACGTGCAGGTCTATGCGGCTGTGGCCACGAGCTGGGATACCTACTATCCGAACTCGGAACGTGGCAAGAATCTCCACAATATAGCTTTGGCCGGTATGAAGGACTTGCGCATCGTTCAGGCGCAGCAGCAGCAGGCCGTGGACGCTTCGAAGGTCTCTACGGCGGGGATTATCGATATTGCCCTGCCTGACAGGGAAGGGGTCATCCGCAAGCTGTCGGCATTGAAAGGCAAGGTGGTGCTGCTCGACTTCCATATCTTCGCCTCCAAGGGCAGTACGGAGCGAATCATGAAGATGCGTGAGCTGTATAATAAATACCATGCACAGGGGTTGGAAATCTACCAGGTCAGCCTGGATCCTGATGAGCATTTCTGGAAGGAACAGGTGGCGGCTCTGCCATGGATCAGCGTCCGTGACGACGAGGGTAGTGCCACGGCGGCATCTCAATATAATGTTCAGACGGTGCCGACTTTCTTCCTCATCGATAAGAACAATGTGCTGCAAAAACGTGACTCGCAGATTTCGGACCTCGATGCAGCCATCAAATCCTTACTCTAATCCATTATCCGCTATGCATCCTTTAGAAAAGTTTAAGTATTGTCCAGCCTGCGGCAGCAAGCATTTTGACGTACACGACGAGAAGAGCAAGAAATGCAGCAACTGTGGTTTCGAGTATTATATCAACCCGAGCGCGGCTACGGCAGCCTTCATCCTCAATGACAAGAATGAGCTTCTCGTTCTTACTCGCAAGAAAGAGCCTGCAAAGGGCACCCTCGACCTGCCCGGTGGCTTTGCCGATATCGGGGAGAGTGGCGAGGAAGGTATCAAGAGGGAAGTGAAGGAGGAGACCAACCTTCAGGTTACTGAGGCTACCTATCTCTTCAGCTATCCCAATGTCTACTATTATTCCGGTATGCATATCCCGACCTTGGACCTCTTCTATCTCTGCAAGGTTCTGAACTATGACAATATCCGTGCCGATGACGATGCTGCCACGTGGCAGTGGATACCGCTCAAGGACATCCATACCGAGCAGTTCGGGATGCGCTCTATCCGTCAGGCGCTGACAGAGTTCCTGATGAAATGGCGGCCTGCGATTGCGGCCCAATAAATACGGCAAACGCCAAAGGTGGTGGTCACCTTTGGCGTTTGTTGTGATATGTCAGTCTGAATACTTACAGAAGTTCTGCTAATCAGTATGTCTTCAGCTATGCTTCTGAATTATTTCAGATTCTCTTCCACCTTATTAATAATAGCCTCCGGCGTGATGTCGTAGAGGCAGGCGTAGTCTTCGCGGAAGCAGGGCTTGTTGCCGAAAATGGAGCATGGACGGCAGGGCATTGCCACTTGGACGGCATTGTCTTCACGCTGTTGCCATCCCATGAATCCGGCATACGGATGTGTGGCGCCCCAGATGCTTACCACTGTGGTGCCCACTAAGGAAGCCAAGTGCATGTTGGCGGAGTCCATGCTGACCATGACATCGAGATGGCTCATGAGTACCAGCTCTTCGTGCAAGCCGTGGAGCGTGGCGGCGACGTTGATGCATCTCTCGTGCATTTTGACGATGTCGTCGAGCAGCTCCCGCTCCTTGTCGCCTCCACCGAAGAGGAAGACGCGGCAGGAGGGATGTCGCTTCACGATGCCCTCGATGACCATCTCCATGAGTCGCAGGGGATAGGCCTTGCCTTGGTGGGCCGCAAAGGGAGCGATACCTATCCATTGCTGGAAATCCTTCTTGTCGCCGATGGCAGCGGGCAGTTGGCGGAGGCTGTCCTGAGGCGGTGTGAAGATAGAGGTGAAGTCAAAATGATGGATGGGGTACCCCAGTCGTGCAAAGACCTCGGCGTAGTTCTCAAACGACGTCGGCAGCTGTCTAAGCACTTTGTTCTTCTGTGATGTCAGTTCTCGCCGTTCTTCCCGGTGCTTGTTGATGTGTGCGACATGGTTCTGGTCGAGGTTGAAGCGCATACGCAGGTAGCTGGACCTGAGGACGTTGTGCAGGTCGGCCACAGCGGTGAAGTTCTTAGCTGTGAGACGTCTGTAGAGCGCATTGAGGCCTTTGATGCCTTTGTATTCTTCCTTGATGTCGGCTCCCATAAAGCTTACGTTGGGGGCTAAATCCTCGAAGAGCGGTCTTGCAAAGGGCTGCGAGAGCATGGTCACACGCACATCGGGATATTCCTTGGCAAGAGCATAGACCACCGGCACCGTCATGGCGATATCGCCAAGTGCGGAGAAGCGGATGATAAGAATATGCTCAGTCTTCATGGTTGTTGATCAGTCTTTTCTCTGTTAGGCTAATCAACCCCGTTGGCCTTGGTGGCCTGATTGGAAGAATAAAGTACGGGGTTGGTGCTCGGGTCGTTATACATCTTCATCTGGCGGTATACCTTCATGTACTTTCTTCCGGCCTTGATGTCGTCGAGAAGTTGGTCGATAGCCAGGCTGAGGTCTTTCTGCTGTTCCAAAAGGACATTGAGCTTGTCCTGGCAGCGGTTACGATGTTCCTCTGAGGCATCCTTCCGCTCCACCTGCTCCCGCATATGGTAAATCTTCAGCGCGAGGATAGAGAGGCGGTCAACAGCCCATGCGGGGCTCTCGGTGTTGAGTGTGGCCTCGGGCAAGGGCTTGACATCAGAGAAGTACTGGCGGAACCATGAGTCTATCTGCTCCACAAGGTCGGTACGGTCCTGGTTGGACCTGTCGATGCGGCGCTTTAGTGCCATGCCGTTCTGCGGG
The DNA here is from genome assembly GCA_900543585.1 of uncultured Prevotella sp. Lineage (GTDB taxonomy): Bacteria > Bacteroidota > Bacteroidia > Bacteroidales > Bacteroidaceae > Prevotella. The sequence continues at coordinate 32,193 of UQRP01000016.1, read as the reverse complement.
TCGATATGTGGGTCGCGGATGAGGTCCTCGAGATGCCACTGCACGGTGTCAATCCAGCACTTCAGGTAGAGACGGTTCTCTATGGTATCGTGATTGTAGGGATTGCTGATGGGCGTGTCAATGTCGTCTTTGACATGATAGTCCTCAATGGCCTTGTGAAAGACCTCATTGCATTGCTCTGTAAATGACATTTTGCTAATGTTTGTTTTCGGTTTGATGCAAAGGTAGTAACTTAATCTGAACTAAACAACACCAAACGCAATAAAATAAGATAAAATGTGCGGATATTTGCACAATGCAAGGTTGTTTGTGCATGGTAAAGGCATTTTTTTAATGATAAATTTGCGTAATTGCCGAAAAGTTAGTTACTTTGTACTCGCTTTTGTGTAAAATACATTTATATCATTAATAATTTCAACTACAATTATGTCAGACATTGAATCAAAAGTAAAGGCAATTATCGTGGATAAGTTAGGTGTTGATGAGGCAGACGTAAAGCCTGAAGCAAGCTTCACCAACGATCTCGGAGCAGACTCTCTGGACACTGTTGAGCTCATCATGGAGTTCGAGAAGGAGTTCGGTATCTCCATCCCTGACGACAAGGCTGAAACCATCCAGACTGTTCAGGATGCCATCAACTACATCCAGGAGAACGCAAAATAAGTTTCGGCGTCACGCCTATAGCGTTTAATGGATGACATTAAACGCTTTTTTTTATAAAATTTATAGTAAATGGAATTAAACAGAGTTGTAGTAACAGGACTCGGCGCTCTCACTCCGGTAGGCAATACCGTTGAGGAGGCTTGGAAGAATCTCCTTGCCGGCAAGAGCGGTGCGGCTCCTATTACTTTGTTTGATCCTTCTAAGTTCAAGACCCAGATTGCGTGCGAGGTCAAGGGTTTCGACCCTCTGGCTTATATAGACAGAAAAGACGCCCGCAAGATGGACCGTTGCACCCAGCTCGGTATGGCTGCCGCCATGCAGGCTGTGGAGGATTCTAAAATGGATCTTGATAAGGAGGACAAGAACCGTATCGGTGTCATCTATGGTATCGGTATCGGCGGCATTCAGACATTCCAGGAAGAGGTGATGTTCTATGGCCAGCACTATGAGGAAGGTCCTAAGTTCAGCCCATTCTTCATCCCCAAGATGATATCCGACATCACAGCCGGTCAGATCAGCATCCATTTTGGATTCCGTGGTCCTAACTATGTGACGACGAGCGCCTGTGCTTCTTCAAGCCATGCGCTGGCCGATGCATTCAACCTGCTGCGTCTTGGTAAGGCGGACGTCATCCTGGCCGGTGGCGCTGAGGCAGCTATCACAGACTGTGGCCTGGGTGGCTTCTGCTCTATGCACGCCCTGTCAACACGTAATGATGACCCTGAGCATGCCAGTCGCCCATTTAGCGCCAGCCGCGATGGTTTCGTCATGGCAGAGGGATCTGGCTGTCTCGTTCTGGAGACACTGGAGCATGCACAGAAGCGTGGTGCGCATATCTACGCCGAGCTTGTCGGCGAGGGAATGAGTGCTGACGCTTATCACATCACTAAGTCTCATCCTGAGGGTCTCGGTGCCAAGCTCGTCATGAAGGCTGCGCTCGAGGATGCCCACCTCACGACAAAGGATATCGACTATATCAACGTACATGGTACGTCGACACATGTCGGTGACCTCTCTGAGGCTCAGGCTATCAAGGACCTCTTCGGGGATGATGCTTACCGTGTGAATATCAGTTCTACAAAGAGTATGACAGGTCATATGCTGGGTGCTGCTGGCGCTGTTGAGGCTATGATTTGCGTGCTTAGCGTGAAGAATGATATTGTGCCGCCTACTATCAACCATGTTGAGGGCGACGATGACCCCGACTTGGACTACAAGATGAACTTCACGTTCAACAAGCCCCAGAAGCGCGAGGTGCGTGCGGCTCTGTCCAACACCTTCGGTTTCGGTGGTCACAACGCTTGCGTCATCTTTAAGAAGTATGCCGATTAACACCATTATGCTTATCAACATAATAGACCGTATAAGGCTCCCTTTCCGTAAGGAGAAGGAGCTTTATTCTTCCTTATACAACATTATTGGGATGTACCCGCATGACATCAGCTATTATAAGCTGGCGCTGATGCACAAGAGTGTCATGCACCGGAACAAGAAAGGCAAGCCCGTCAACAACGAGCGCTTGGAGTTCCTGGGTGATGCCGTCCTCGACTGTGCCGTCGGTGATATCGTCTATCGGCATTTCCCCGGTAAGCGTGAGGGCTTCCTCACCAACACACGCTCTAAACTCGTGCAGCGTGACACGCTCAACAAGCTTGCCCAGGAGATGGGTATCAACAAGCTTATCCTGTCGAGCGGACGCTCCAATATGCACAACAGCTATTTGGGCGGTAATGCTTTTGAGGCCCTTGTCGGTGCCCTCTATCTCGACCGCGGCTATGATGCCTGCATGCATTTCTTGGAGAACCGCATCCTCTCCCAGATGATAAACATCGATAAGGTTGCTTATAAGGAAGTCAACTTCAAGAGCAAACTCATAGAGTGGACTCAGAAGAACAAGGTGAAGATGGAGTTTAAGCTTGTCAAGGGTGGCAAGGATAAGAATGGAAGTCCTACGTTCTGCTACCAGATACTGCTTGAAGGAGTGCCTGGCTGCAGTGGTGATGGCTTTTCCAAGAAGGAAAGTCAGCAGAAGGCTTCTAAAGAGACCCTTGACAAACTCAAACGCGAGCCACAGTTCATTGATGAGGTCTTTGCTGCTAAGGGTGAACGCACCAAGATGGAGGAAGAGCCCGTCAATGCGCTTCCCGATACCAATGAAGCGCAGGCTTTCATGGTCAGCACCGGTCAGGGTGAGGAGGTTAAACACACCACAACCTTCCGGGAGCGCGTCTACAGTGAGGACGAGAGCGCTGACAGCGAGCGTCATGAGACGGTCATGGAGCAGCCGGTTGATGATGCTGCCGGAGCAAATCATGACGATGAGTTCGACCTCAGCGACATCTCTGCTAAGGCTAAGAGTCGTGAGGAAATCATTGCTGCCGCTGAGAAGGCCGCCTTTGATGAAAGCAAATAAATAGTGATGCTATGTGGGGCTTAGTCCCGTTTCTTTGAAAAGATGCCTGGAAAGCAGTGCCCACCTTTGTGGCTTGTTTTCCAGATTTGTTGATAATAAGAAACCATTGCCCGGAGAGGGCTCTCTGTAACGATGAAATATATTACCATAGAAAGTGTAGGGAAAGCATCTGATAACATGAGTCTGGGTGATGATCTTGCCCTGATCGACGACGTCAAGACTCTTAATCTTCCTTCTGAGGCCAAGCGCATGGGGTGCTTCCTCTTTGGCTTCTGTGATAAGGGGCAGGCAGAGTACGATGTTGATACCATCCATCAGGTCGTCACAGCAGGGCACTGCATCATCGTCAGCGCCGGGCAGGTCCTTGACAGAGTCCGGATAAGTCCGGATTGCGTGGCGCGTATTGTCTTCATATCCTCAGAGTATGTTCAGGAAGTTCTTTCCGGCATGCGTGATTTATCTTCCATCTATCTTTTCTCGCGTCTGCATCCTGTCTTTCCGATGAGCAGGGAGGATGCACGAAGTATTCTCAATTTCTATCTTCTCATCCGTCAGAAGGTGTCGGAAGTCAACCACCGCTTTCGTCGTGACACGGTGAGGGCATTGCTTCAGGCTTTTCTCTATGATGCCGGTAACCTGTTCTGGAAAGTATTCAGCCTTGAGGATGACAGGAAGAACAGTCGTGCTGAGGAAATCTTTATGGCTTTCATCACTTTGGTGGAGAAAAACTTCAAGCATGAGCGTAGGGTGGGGTGGTACGCCAAAGAACTGAGCATCACACCTAAATATCTCTCCGAGAGTGTCAGGCAGATTAGCCGTCGCACGCCAAGTGACTGGATAGACAGCTATGTGATGTTAGAGTTGCGTGTGGTCTTGAAAAACACCAATCTTACCATCAAGGAGATAGCACAGCAGTTGAACTTCCCGAATCAGAGCTTCATGGGAAAGTTCTTCAAGGAGCGCAGCGGTATGTCGCCGAAAGAGTATAGAAAGAAGTGATCACTTCTCGTGGAAATCGTCAACTACAATGGTGTTGCCGTGTAAGGTGACAGTCACCTTCTCCATTCTGTTCATCATGTCTATGGCGGCCGCAACGCCTTTGTTCCGTTCTGTGATGAACTTCATGCGGTAGTGCTCTGCGCGGTGGCTACGGAATTCTACGTTCTTGTTGAAGTTGGCACCGATGGCGAGCATGATGTCTCGCAGCTCCACATTGTCAAAATACAGATACCCGTCACGCCAGGCTTTCAAGGGCGTAGTGTCTATTTCTGAGAGCTTTGCCTTGCCGTCACTCCCAAAATGTACCATTTCATCGGGACGTATGATGACAGCTCTACTTTCTCCATTTAAACTCCTCGCACTGACCTTTCCGCTGACAAGAGATATGTTGCTATTATGGCTGTCTACCATAAATTCTGTTCCGAGAACCGTCGTTGCAGTGTTGTCGGTAAGGACTGTGAAAGGTCGTGAGGCATCATGCTTGACCTTGAAATATCCCATTCCATCGAGTTTGACAATGCGCTTGTCAGAAGAGAAGGTGGAAGGAAACGTCAGCTTGCTACCAGGAGCAAGGTAGACCTTTGTGCTGTCTGAAAGGGTGAAGTCTGCCGACTTGCCTACAGGTATATTAAGCGTCAATTCTCGTACCTCCTCAGGGTCGTCAAGGATACGGCGGAAGTCATCAATGGTCAGAGAGGTGTTCTGTTTGGTGTTCGGGCTCAGCGTAGCCTCTGAACCATTTGTGGTGGTGAGGCTGATTCCTGTCTGTGTTTTAGCACTATAGAGGTAAGGGCTTCTGCCCGATGGAACCGGCAGAAAATGATTCACAATGAAGACAAAGCCTGTCAGAACGGCGGCTGCGGCAACAAGGTATGAAATCAGCTTGATATTTGTTTTCTTGGGCTCACTGATAGGTTTCATTGATTCATCAAAGTCCGTGTTCGATGTGTCAGGCGTTTCGTGGCTGTTTTTAAAATCTCTCAGTTCCTTCTCTACATCGACGGTCTCGCCGTTCTTTTGTAAGGCAGTGCGTAAGTCGAGGGCATCCTGCACACAGCTTCTCAGCTCGGCCGAGTTTTTAATCTCGTCGAGTTGTTGCGGTGTGAGGTCATCGTGACTGATGATGTCAAGCGCTTTTTCTTCTATGTCGATGTGTCTGTTGTCCATTCTGTTTAGTTATACGTTGCTGTTTGCCGAATGGTTACAGTTTTAGTGATTTTTTTATCTCCCTCACCATTTTTAAAGCCTTCACCATATGTTTCTTTACTGACGCAAGGCTCATCCCCATCTCTTCAGCTACTTCCTGATATTTCTTTCCGTCTATATAGCAGGCACGGAGCACCTCGCTTGTCGGTGGTCCTATGCGTTTAAGAATATCTTCAATAATGTGCAGATGGTGTTCTCTCTCCGCGGCATATTCCGGATCCTCGCAATGCTCCGTCATCTTTTTGACGTATGCTGCATAGCGTTGCCGCTTGGCGTCGTGTCTGAGAAAGTCGATGACGCGGTTGCGTGCTGTCTTATATAGATAAGGTTGTATTGTACTGACATCTATGGATGGGAAGTTGCGCCACACATCTTCAAAGACAGCCGTCACGATGTCGTGGCAGTCGTCGTTGTCGGCTACAAACTGGTGCACAAACCGTAACATCTGCTCGTAGTAAGTTCTGAAGATGTTGTCAAAGACGCTTTCCCTGCTCATAGAATAAATGTGGATGCCACTGAACATCCATTTCTGTTGGCAAAATTACTCATTTTGGTAGACATTATTACTTGTTGCGGATATTAAATTACAAGAATGTACATTTTTGGTGCAAAAAAGTTTCTTTTTAGTAACCTTTTCATCTCTACCGTCGTATTAAAAAGATGAAAGATTACCACATAAAGTTAAATTGCGTATGAAACGAACGCTTCTCATGCACCTGTTCGCCCTTGTGGTGACGTTGTCGTCGCTGCCTCTTTCTGCCCAGAAGGTAGGTCTTACGATGTCGTTCCACAACGAGCCATTGGTCTCCGTCTTCCAGCGTTTGGAAGATGCATCGTCTTACAAGTTTCTGTTCACTTATGACGATGTCAACAAGTATTCTGTCAATTTCCGGGCTAACAATGCCACGGCGCTGCAGATCCTTGACAAGGCATTGGAGAACACCAACCTTACTTATAAGGTAGACGGCAAGTTCATTAATATTGTCAAGCGCCATGACCAGACTAAACAAAATAGTCAGCAGTTGCAGTCTGTTGGCGGTTATGTCTTTGACAAGAAGACTCACGAACCCATCATTGGAGCTCAGATAAAGATTCTCGGTACAAAGATTGTTACCGTGTCGGATGTCAATGGCGCCTTCCATTTCGACTACTTCCTTTCAGGCAGTCCCGAGGTTGAAGTTTCTTATGTGGGTATGAAGTCACAGCGTCTGAAGTTAGCGCGGGAGATGAAGATCTATCTTGAAGACGACACCAAGCAGGTTGGCGAGGTCGTTGTGACTGGTATCTTCCGCAAGGCCAAGGAGAGCTACACCGGCGCCGTGTCTACGGTGGGAAAAGAGAAGTTGGAGATGTATCGCGGCTCCAACCTTCTCCAGACGCTGAAGAATATTGATGCCAGCATCAACTTCCCTATCAACAACGCAGCGGGTAGTAACCCGAACGTATTGCCCAATCTGAGCATCCGAGGCTCCTCAACGCTGCCGATGAATGTGGAGGAGTTTAATACCAATGCAGAGCAGACGGTGAATACGCCGCTCATCATCCTCGATGGCTTTGAGATTACGCTCACCAAGCTCATGGACTACAACGACGACCAGATAGAGAGCATCAACATCCTCAAGGATGCCGCGGCTACGGCTATCTATGGCTCGCGTGGTGCCAATGGCGTCATTGTGGTAGTGACCAAACAGCCTAAGCAGGGCAAACTGCGCGTTACGGCTAAGGCAGGACTGAGCCTTGAGATTCCTGACTTGGGCACATATCATCTGCTCAATGCCGCCCAGAAGTTGCAGCTTGAGAAGGCTGTGGGCCTCTATGATCCTAATTATCTTGATAATAAGCAAACCTATGCTAAGTATTATAACGAGCGTTTGCAGAGAGTCCTCAATGGTGTTGACATCGATTGGCTGCACAAGCCCGTCCACACCGGGGTTGGTCAGAACTATAACATCCGTCTTGATGGTGGTGCCGATGCTTTCCGCTGGGCAGCTTCGTTAGGTTACAACGATGTCCAGGGAGCCATGAAGGGTTCCAGCCGTAAGAATCTCAATGGCGACATCACGCTGATGTACTCCGTCAACAACCTTATCTTCCGCAACTATACCAGCATCACCAGCAACCATGCCAAGGAGAGCAAGTACGGTTCCTTCCAGGACTATGTCGACATGGAGCCGTATAACAATCCCTACGATGAAAACGGCAATTTGGTGAAAACCTTCTACGATTACGCCCATAGCACCAACCTCATCGGCAACCCGCTCTATGACGCCTCGCTGAACACTATCAACAAGAGCGAGTACTTCACCTTTATCAATAATTTCTCGGTGGAATGGCAGATTTTGGAGGGTCTGCGCCTCAGAGCCAAGCTCGGTGTCACCACCACCCGCAACTCCTCTGACTATTTCCTTCCTGCCGAGCACTCTTATTTTACATCTTCAGAGTATCAGACCGCCAGCGGACAGCTGCGTAAAGGTCAGTACACTTATGGTACCGGAACGGACAATCTCTATAGTGGCAATGTCACGGCCAGCTACACCCGTACCTTTGCAGACAAGCATCAGGTCTATGTCGGTGTCGACTACTCCATCTCAGAGGAGAATGCCTACAACTACGGTTTCACGGCCGAGGGTTTCTCCAACTCTGACTTGAACCTCATCAGCAACGCCGCACAGTACAAACTCGACAGTCATCCTACGGGCGCTCGGACGAAAGCGCGCCTTGTCGGTCTCACCGGCAATGCCAACTACACCTATGACAACCGTTACTATTTAGATTTGAGCTATCGTGTCGACGGCAGCTCTAAGTTTGGTAGCGACAAGCGCTTTGCACCGTTCTGGAGCGCCGGTATTGGATGGAATATCCATCGGGAGAAGTTCATGAAGGACCAGCACATCTTTAGCAATCTCCGACTGAAGGCTTCTTATGGTGTCACCGGTACGCAAGACTTCACCACCGAGAGCGCCTACACTACATACCAGTACAGCAATGACAACCGCTACCTTACGTGGGCAGCCGCACGGATGATGGGATTGGGCAACTCCAACCTCACCTGGCAAAAGACCAAGGAGTGGAACTTCGGTACAGAGATCGGTGTCCTTGACAATCGCATCAACTTCGAGTTCAACTACTATCGTAAGACCACCAGCAACCTGCTTTCGGCTATGGATCTGCCGCTGTCTTCCGGCTTCTCGTCCTATACGGCCAACGTGGGCACCATGCGCAACTCCGGCTTCGAGGCTTCGCTCAACGCTTATATCATCCGTGACAGCAATCGTCGCTTCAACTGGATGGTAGGCGGTCAGATGGTCTATAACAAGAATACCATCGTGAAGCTTTCCGATGCCATCAAGGAGCAGAACGAGCTCTATCTCTCGCAGGATGTCGATGTCAGCAACCTCTTCTATGAGGGCAAGCCGCTCAACGCCGTCTATGCTGTGCGCTCCGCAGGTATCGATCCCAGCACGGGTGAGGAGGTCTTCTACGATCGTAACGGCAACCTCACTTCCACATGGAACGCTTCCGACAAAGTCTATCTCGGTAGCTCGCAGCCGCTCTGGCGAGGCAACTTCCGCACGATGATTATGTGGCGCGACTTCACGTTCAATGTCTCCTTCGGCTATCATTTCGGCGGCAAGCTCTTCAATACGACGCTCCGCGACCGTGTGGAGGTCAACCGCGCCACTATCGGCCGAAAGAATGTCGATGAGCGTGTGCTCTCTTCCCGCTGGATGAATCCTGGCGACGTCACCTTCTTCCGGAATTTCAATGACGATACCGCAACGACACATGCCACCTCACGCTATGTCTTCGACGACCGCGTCTTGGAGTTGCAGAGCATGAGCCTGCAATACCGTTGGAACAACGACTGGCTGCATACCCATACGGGCTTGGAGTCACTGGTTTTTGCCATCAACGCTTCTGACCTCTTCTATTGGTCGTCGGTGAAGTATGAGCGCGGTACGAGCTATCCGTATGCACGCAACGTACAGGGCACCGTCACATTGACATTCTAAACCTACACATTATTATATATAAGAACTCAAGCTATGAAAACAAGATATTTCAGTTGGTCGCTCTTCTTGTTGCTCGCCGCCGCCCTCTTCGGTTCCTGCTCAGAGTGGCTCGACGTCAAGCCCGAGACCGAGGAGCGCGAGAAAGACCTCTTCACCTCCTATCAGGGTTTCAAAGACGCGCTGTCCGGTTGCTATGCCACCATGGCCGGCACCGACCTTTACGGCAAGCGCCTCACCATGAGCGATATCGAGGATATGGCCTGCCTGTGGAGCGAGCCCAGACAGTCGCAACTGCCAGAGGATTACTATTTCTACCATCATCTCTATACGGCAACAGAGACAGAAAGCGCCATCAAGGCCATCTATGGAGGACTTTTCAATGTCGTGGCCCAGGCCAATAAGATTCTTGAGCATGTCAACAACGGTGCTATCACCGATGGCGACGCTCGTAATGTCGTTGAGGGTGAGGCCCTGGCCTTGCGTGCCTATTGCCAGTTCGACGTTCTCCGTCTCTTCGGTCAGATGCCCCAGAATGCCAAGAAGACGGTGCGCCTGCCCTATGCCACCAAGACAGGTATCAACGAGCAGGCCGCCTGGTATGGCTTCGATGACTATGTGAAGATGTTGCAGGCTGACCTCAGCCGTGCTGAGGAGCTCCTCGGCCAGTCAGACCCTATCTTGAAATACGATGTTCATTCATTGAACAATCAGGGCAGTACTCCCGCCAATCTCATGGACGACTTCATGCAGTACCGCCAGTTCCGTCTGAACTATTTCGCTGTGAAAGGCATGGAGGCGCGTTTGGCTCTCTACATCGGCGACCGTGCCACCGCCTACAAAGACGCCATGGCCGTCATCAATGCCAAAGTCAACGGGGAGCCGTTTATGGAGTTGGCGGGTACCAAAGACCTCGGTGTGTCGTTGAATGGCTCCACCGTGTCCTACGGCACCCTGCCCGATGAATGCATCTTTGCCCTTAGCAACCGCAAGCTCTCCACCTATGCGTTCTCGCTCCTTGGCGGTGGAGATGTCCTCACGGATGAGAACTCCATGTTGCATATCACGACCAATATGCTCGACAAGCAGCTCTACAACGGCCATAACACTACCAGTGACAACCGTTATCTGTACTGGTGGAATCATGACTCTCATAACGTGAGCAGCATCAAGATACCCGCGCTGAAGAAGTACTATTACAATACGGCCGACTATACCTCCGCTTCCAGCTACAGCACGTTGCTCTTCAAGATACAGCTCATGCCGATGATGCGTCTCTCCGAGCTCTACCTCATCGCTATGGAGAGCACCGACGACTTAGCCGAAGCCAACAGTCTCTACACTACCTACATGGCCTCGCACAATGTCAACGCCCAGAATGCTTTCACCAGCCTCGACGCCGTGAAGACAGAGCTGGAGTACGAGTACACCCGTGAGTTCTATGGCGAGGGCCAGACCTTCTACGCCTACAAGCGTTGGGGTGTGCAATGGATGCTCTTCGGTACGAGTGCCATGTCCGACGACCAGTATGTCCTGCCACTTCCCACTACGGAGTATGATCCCAATGGCACTACCTCTTCTTCAACTTCTAAATAGCTATCACTATGAACAAGATAATATCTTTTCTTTCAGTGTTCGCATTAGCCTTCGCCTTAGCCGGCTGTGAACAGGACCTGCCCACGTACAGTGACTCGCAGGCCCGTCTGAATTTCGACTATACCCAGTATTCTGGCGGACGTGTGAACTATTCCTTTGCCTTCAGTAGCGGTAAGCAGCGTGACACCATCTGGATACAGCTCAACACCATGGGCTTCCTTTCCGATGAGGACCGGCCTTTCGAACTCCAGCAGATTGCCACCGGCGACAACGACGCTGTGCCCGGCAAGCACTATGTCTCGCTCGATGATGAGGCCGTGAAGAAATACATGTTCGTCCCTGCTCATAAGAATTATGCCCGTGTCCCCATCATCGTTCTGCGTGATGCCTCCCTTGACAACGCCACCTACCGGCTGAACATCGCGCTCAAGCCCAACGATGTCTTCCAGACCGGTTACTTCACCAACTCCTCCATGACCATTTCCATCACCAATGAGCTGGCGAAGCCTACGGCATGGGCCGGAGCAATGAACCATTATTTTGGCCAGTGGGGACCGGTGAAGCATCAGTTTATGATTGATGTCACCGGCAAGAAGTGGGATGACACGTTCATCACCAGTGTGCAGAACGACTTCAATATGGTCAACTACTACATCAACAAGCTCGACAAAGCCCTCGATGCCGAGAACCAGCGTCGCAAGGCTGCCGGACTGCCTTATCTGCAGGAAGCCGACGGCACCCTCGTGGCCTTTGGTTGGTAATCGCTTTACATCAAGTATAAAACACAGAAGAATATGAAAATAAGATATGCACTATCACTGTTGACGCTGCCCGTTCTGGCCTTGATGCTGTTGGCGAGCTGCGCATCCGATGATTCCGACTATGGTACACCGGGCAAAAACTATATCGACTTGGGCGGCATAGAGAAAAGCTATAACATCGAGTCGTTCAGCAATGAGAAGCTCTCCATCACGCCTACCATCACCTCCTCGTTTGGCGATGACGACTTAGAGTATCTCTGGACCTACTATCTTGCTTCCAAGGGTATGGAGAGCTATTATGATGCCTCGACCAATACGACGACCTATCCCAAGGCCGACACGCTGAGCCATGACCGCAACTTGGATATGTCGGTAGGTCTGCCCGATGGTCAGTATACGCTCATCTACACCGTTAAGTCCAAGTCTACCGGCTACAGTCAGCAAGTGGTCACTACGCTAAGCACGGCATCGGCTTTGGCCGACGGATACTATGTTCTTAAGGAAAATGGTGACGGCAATACCGACCTTGACCTCTACAACCCTACGAAGAAAACGCTTGTGAGCAACATCCTTGCCAACTATCGTGGTGCAGCCATGCCGGGTGCTCCTCGGAGCATGGACCTGATATATGAAACTCCTTATGTCAACAGTCAGGGCGATAAGGCTACTGTCAATACGCTCTTCCTCGCTACGGAAGTCGATTCTATGCGCTTTGTCAGTCTGCAAGATGCCAGCACCATCATCTCGCCGGCTAATGTGCATTACGATCTCGTGGAAGGCGAAAAGCCTTACAAAGCGATACATGGCTATTTCGCCAATTTCTATGCCACGAGCAATGGCGTTTATAATGCGTCAGCATCAGGCTCTGGTATCTTCGGAGCCAGCAATGGTGATGCCGCCAGTGAATTTGTAACCAGCGGCGGATCTTCCAGCTTTTACGCCGTTCTCTATTGGTCGGATGCCGCCAAGTCCATTGAGGCCATCAATTATAATGGCGACAAGATGACCGTTGCTTCTGCCGTAGCCGGTTATCCGGCCACAGGCATTGATGCCACCTGCATAGCCTGCGGACACAGTGAGGCCCTGGCAGGAAGTTCTTACTTCCTCTTCCGCAGCAACACCACGCCTGCCAAGTATTATCTCTATACCCTTTCGGCTTCCTCTGCCAGGGCGGATATTGACGATGTACGCGAGGTGCCAGCTGACAGCCATTTTGCCAAGGCTACGGTGAGAGCCTTCAATGGTAAGACGGCTACCATCGCCTATGCGGTTGATAATAACAAACTCTACAGCTATGACCTGGTGCATGAGTCCGCTGAGAAAGAGCTGACATTGAAAGGCATCGGTGCTGACGAGCAGATTACTTATGTCAGCAACAGATATTTCACAAGCAGTGATTCCTCGTTCGACTATTTGGTCATCGGAACGCAGAAAGGCAATGCTTACAAGCTCTACTTCTACAACATGATAGGCGGAGAGCCGGTAGGTGATGCGGTGTTTACCATCAGTGGAGAAGGCAAGATGAAGAGTCTTGTCTATGTCAATCATCTGATAACTTCTTATGACAACGCAGCTCTGCTGCCGTTAAGCAATTATTGATTCAAATTAAAATCATACGATGCGTAAAATTGTTTTAATGTTATGCCTGGCTCTGCTGACGCTCTGTGCCCAGGCGCAGGAAAGAGATTTTTACAGACAGGGTACTCAGGCTGCCAAGGCCGGTGGTGAGCAGCTTGACAAGTTCAAGACTGAGCTCGCCCAGTTGGCCAAGAGCAACAAGGAGTCTGATATGCTCAATGCCGTCTATGGCTACTCCGGTTTAGGAGACTCCGAGACTGCTGAAACCTTGTATAAGGCCTTGCAGAAGAAATTCCCCAATGGCACTACGGCCCGTAGTACGGCTATGTTTGCCATGGAGGATATCAAGGGTGGCGCCGCCATGGAGAAAGCCTACAAGAACTGGCTCAAGCGGTTCCCCTTGAAGAAGTTTGGCAACGACGGTGTCGCTGACCAGGCGCTCTACCTCCTTGCCAACACCTATGCCAAAGAGGGAAACGTGGATAAAGCGGTGGAATATACCAATAAGTGCAGCAGTCCTTTGTGGCGTAGCATGATTTGTAGTGCCATCGCCGATCCGCTCGTCAAGGCGGGCAAGAGCGATGTCGCAGGAAAACTGCTGAAAGAAAGCTGCGAGATGGCTGACAAGGCGCTGCCCACCGCCGGCAACAGAGAGAAACGCCAGTATGGCCAGCTCTATGCTGACTATGCCGACTGGCTTGCCGACAATGGTCAGGCCGAAGAGGCTTGGAAGCTCTTCAACTCCAAGGTCGACGAGCGGGAGCGCAGCCTGAACTACTGGAAGCTGGCCCTCGACCACGGCATGACGATGCAGACCTGGACCTATCTCGACGGACTGCTGCGTGATGGTGATGCCGGTAAAGCTTCCCAGGAGCTGATGAAGCAGACATGGACAAAGGTCAACGGCAATGCCGACGGTTTCGACGACTATGTCAAGGGTATCAATAAGGACCGTATCGACGAGTTGGTGGCTGAGATTCCTGAGAAGATGATTGACAAGCCGGCCCCCGACTTCATCCTCAAGGACATTGATGGCAACACTGTCCAGCTCAGCAAACTCCGTGGCAAGGTCGTTGTCCTCGACTTTTGGGCTACCTGGTGCGGTCCCTGCAAACGCTCACTGCCTGCAATGAAAAAGACGGTGGAGAAATACAAGAATGACTCTGACGTCGTCTTCCTCTTCATCCACACCTGGGAGCGTGGTACTGCAGAGCAGGCCAACAAGGATGCCAAAGCTTATCTCCACGACAACGGCTACGATGAGTTCCATCTCGTCATGGACACCAAAGACCCCGAGACAAAGACCAACAAGGCTGTCAAGGCCTTTGGTGTAGATGGTATCCCCGCTAAGTTTATCATTGACAAACAGGGGCACATCCGTTTCCTGATTAGCGGTTTCGGCGGCTCTGACGATGATGCCGTGGCTGAGCTCTCTGCAATGATAGAGATGGCGCGCAAAGCCAAATAATTACTCACAAACGCGATAAACTATCATTTCAATTTAATAAGTGTGAAGATATAATATATTTTCACACTTATTTGATTATTGTGCTGGAAATACTGTAACTTTGAAGCGCTTTAACAGTTTTAAGAACAATAACCAATTCTGTTTCTTATGAAAATTAGAAATTTATTTATCGGTCTGCTGCTTCTGCTCTTCGCGCCTGTCGTGCGTGCGCAGATGCCTGAAATGACAGTGCCGGTAGACACAGCTTTCCGTATAGGGAAGCTGCCCAATGGCCTGACCTACTTCATTAGGTACAACAACTGGCCGGAGCATCGTGCCAACTTCTATATTGCGCAGAAGGTGGGCTCCTTGCAGGAGAATGAGGACCAGCGTGGTCTGGCCCACTTCTTGGAGCACATGGCTTTCAATGGCTCTGACCACTTCAAAGGCAACGACCTCATCGAGTGGTGCCGCTCAAAGGGTATTGAGTTCGGTGCCGACCTCAATGCCTATACCTCTATCGACCAGACGGTCTACAATATCGACAATGTGCCGACGACTTCCACGGCCACCCTCGACTCCTGCCTTCTCATTCTGCGCGACTGGTCGTGTGGTCTGTCACTTGAGCAGGACGAGATCGACAAGGAGCGCGGCGTTATCCACGAGGAGTGGCGCCTGCGCACATCAGCTCAGAGCCGTATGCTGGAGCGCAATCTTGAGAAACTCTACCCGGGTTCCAAATACGGCAAGCGCTATCCTATTGGTCTGATGTCCGTTGTCGACAACTTCAAGCGTAAGGAGCTCGTCGACTACTATCACAAGTGGTATCACCCCGACCATCAGGGCATCATTGTTATCGGTGATGTCGATGTCGACAAGACCGAGGCTGAAATCAAGAAGCTCTTCGGCGGTATCAAGAATCCTGCCAACGAGGCACAGATTGTTGACGAGCCCGTCCCCGACAATGCCGAGCCTATCGTCATCGTCGACAAGGATAAGGAGTACCAGCAGTCCATGGTCATGATGATGATGAAGCACGAGGCTGTCCCCGACTCCGTCAAGCAGCAGCTGCCCTATACCCTCAACAACTATGTCAAGGAGGCAGCTCTGGGCATGCTCGGCACCCGTTTCCAGGAGGCCGCCCAGAAAGCTGACTGTCCCTTCGTCGGTGCCCAAGCCGGTGATGGCAACTACCTGTTTTCTAAGACCAAGGACGCCTTCGAGGTCGATGTCGTGCCGAAAGACATGAGCAAGGCTGCTGAGGCCCTCAAGGCAGCCCTCGTCGTTGTCAAGCAGGCTGCCGACTATGGTTTCACGGCCACAGAGTACGACCGCTTCAAGCAGGATATGCTCACATCACTCGACAATATGTGGACGGCACGCGACAAGCGCAGCAATGGGACCTTCTACAAGCAGGCGCTCGGCTACTTCCTTACCAACGAGCCCATGCCCAGCATCGACTTCACCTATCAGATGATGAAGTCTGTCATCCCGCAGGTACCTTTAGAGGCTATCAACTCAGTGCTGCCCGAGCTCTTCGCTAAGAGCGATACCAATCTCGTTATCATCAACTTCAACAATGAGAAGGACGGCGCTGTCTATCCTCAGGCTGCCGACCTCCTCAATGCTGTCCACGAGGCCCGTGCTGCAAAGGTGGAGGCTTATGTCGACAACGTGAAGAACGAGCCGCTCATCACCAAGCTCCCTACCCCTGGAAAGATTAAAAAGGAAGTTGCCAGCAAGAAGTTTGGCTACAACATCCTCACACTCTCCAATGGTGTCACTGTGCTGCTCAAGAAGACCGACTACAAGAAGGACCAGGTTTCTATGAGCGGTGTTGGTGGTTCTGGTGCCGGCAACTATGGCAAGGCCGACTTTGCCAACCTCTCCACTTTCGATGAGGTCATTGACAACAGTGGTCTCGGTGGCTTCTCTTCCATCGAGCTCGGTAAGGCCTTGGCCGGTAAGACTGCCAATGCCACGCTGAAGATGAACGAGCGCCGCATGTCGCTCAACGGCAGTGCGTCGCCGAAGGATGTGGAGACCATGCTCCAGCTTGCTTACCTCTACTTCACTGATATCACCAAGGACGAGAACGCCTTCAACAACCTCATCCAGCAGTACCAGGTGGGCCTGAAGAACCGTGAACTCGACCCTGAGACGGCTTACGCTGACTCTGTTACCAAGGCTCTCTATCCCAACGACTGGCGCCAGCGTCCTTTCCTTCTGAAGGATGTCAAGGATGTCAACTACGACCGTATCCTGCAGATGGCCAAGGAGCGTACCGCCAATGCCAACGGCTGGGTCTTCGAGATTATCGGCAACTACAATGATTCCATCATCCGCCCACTCATCTGCCAGTATCTCGGTGCCCTGCCTGCCAAGGGCAAGAATGTCGCTGGCAAGCGCATCAGCTATGTCACGGAGAAGAATGTCGATAACATTTTCTACCGCAAGATGCAGACACCGAAGTCTATCGCTCAGATGCTCTGGATCAACGACAAGCTCCCTTACACCCAGGAGCGCAGCATCCAGGCCGATATCGCCGGTCAGGTGCTCTCCATGGTCTATCTGAAGCAGATTCGTGAGGAAGCCAGCGCTGCTTACTCTTGTGGCGCGCAGGGCGGCATGAGTCTTGCCGACGATGGCTTCCACATGGCGCAGATAGTCGGTTACTGCCCGATGAAGCCGGAAAAGAAGGATGTCGCACTGAAGATTATGGACCAGGCCGTCAAGGATCTCGCCGTGAAGTGCGATGCCAACATGCTCGACGATGTCAAGAAGAACATGGTCAAGGGCTACGAGAATGCCCAGAAGACCAATGGCTACTGGAGCAGCATCGTCTGGAATGACTTCTTCCTCAAGCGCGACGACCACACCAACTACAAAGCTCTCGTTGAGGCTCAGACTCCTGAGAAGATTTCTGCCTTCGTCAAGGAGTTCCTCGCTGGCGCCAACAAGGTCAGCGTGGTCATGCTGCCGCAAGAGTAAAACCATAGCTTGATTCCCATCTCTCTATATAGCCGTACCTTTCTCAAGGTGCGGCTTTTTCATGCACGGCAACTGCCAACGACTTCCGTGACAACTGCCAACGACTTCCGTGACAACTGCCAGCGACTTCCGTGGCAAATGCCACGGATATCTGTGGCATATGTCGTGGATGTCTGTGGCATATGCCACACATCATCGCGTGGGTTGTCGTTTTTCGTATTTTCTTCTGTTTCTTTCGTCTTTTACAATCTTTCTTCGTAACTTTGCATCCACTTTAGAAATTATGTTTAACGTTGTGGAAGAATTTGGCTGCTTGCAACCACACAAAAAAATGCTAAAACTGCAAAATCTCCTTTTGGCCGGTGAGATGCTTTCGGCCACAGCTTGCGATTTTACGGTTACTTGCGTTATTCCACGTAAAAGAAGTAATGTAAAATGAGTTATCTGTTTTCTTCAGAGTCCGTTTCCGAGGGTCATCCCGACAAAGTCGCCGACCAGATTAGCGACGCCCTTCTCGATCAGTTCCTTGCTTATGATCCTGCCGCCCATTGCGCCATAGAGACGTTCAACACCACGGGGCAGGTCGTCATCATGGGTGAGGTGCGTTCCTCTCAGTACATCGACCTCCAGACTATCGCCCGCAAGACTATCAATAAGATAGGCTACACGAAGAGCGAGTACCAGTTTGATGGCAACTCCTGCGGTATCCTCACTGCTATCCACGAGCAGAGCGACGATATCAACCGTGGTGTCAGTCGTGAGGACGATGACAATCAAGGCGCCGGTGACCAGGGTATGATGTTCGGCTATGCCGTCAACGAGACGGAGAACTACATGCCTGTCACTCTCGACCTTGCTCATCTCATCATGTACACCCTTGCCCAAATTCGTAAGGAAGGTAAGGTTATGACCTATCTGCGTCCCGATGCCAAGAGTCAGGTGACGGTAGAGTATAGCGACGACGGCGTGCCACAGCGTATCGACACCATTGTGGTCTCTACCCAGCACGACGACTTCATCCAGCCTAAGGATGAGAGCGATGAGGCACAGAAAGAGGCCGACGAGGCTATGCTTGCCAAGATCAAGGCCGATGTCATCAATATCCTTATTCCCCGCGTCAAGGCTCAGCTCGGTGATAAGGTCCTCGCCCTCTTCAACGACCACATCAATTACCTCGTCAATCCCACGGGCAAGTTCGTTATCGGTGGTCCTCACGGTGATACCGGCCTCACGGGCCGCAAGATTATCGTCGACACCTATGGTGGCCGTGGCGCCCACGGTGGTGGTGCCTTCTCTGGCAAAGACCCATCGAAGGTGGACCGCTCTGCAGCTTACATGACACGCTATATTGCCAAGAACATGGTGGCAGCCGGTGTCAGCGACGAGATGCTTGTGCAGCTGGCCTATGCCATTGGTGAGGCCAAGCCCGTCAGCGTCTACGTCAACACCTACGGCAAGTCGCATGTCAACATGAGCGACGGGGAGATAGCACGCCATATAGAGGCGATGTTCGACCTTCGTCCCCGTGCCATCGAGCGTCAGCTCAAGCTCCGCCAGCCTATGTACCTTGAGACAGCCGCCTACGGCCACATGGGTCGCAAGAATGAGGTGGTGGAGAAGACTTTCACCTCCCGCTATCACGAGACCAAGCGCATGCGTGTGGAGCTCTTCACCTGGGAGAAACTCGACCAGGTGGACCGTATCAAGAAAGAGTTCGGGCTGTAACAGGCCGGCAGCGATGGCCACAGGCCATCATAATCTTCTGAACTATGATTAACCAAGACTCTATACAGACGTCAGAGCCCCAGGTGAGCACCGCCACCCATACGCAGGCGGTGCATCGTGGGGGATGGCACTCTCCAGCCCAGATTCTCTCCTGGCTGCCCAAGACGGCTACTCCCTGGCAGCAGGACTCTGCCATCCGGGCCAACTATAAGTTTCCGGAGGTGGACTGGCAGCATGCCCCCAACCCCATGCGGACGCCTACGACGAAGGCGGACGCGAAGATAGAAGGGTCGCTCACCAGGCCGATGTACTACAGCCACTCCTTAGTGCAGCCCGACTCCATCTATCGCCCGGAGTATGCCGTCTACAACCGTGGTGTTGCCGGTGATCCCGTGCCCTATACCATCGCCGGTGACTCCGTAGTCACCTCGGTGCTCATCTTCTGTTTTGTCTTGGCTGTCATCGCTTTGGCAAAGTCGGGCAATTTCCTGCAACGGCAGTTCCGCAGCTTCTTCCGCTCACAGCGTGAGGGCACCACCGTTGTCACCGAGACGAGTGCTGAGCTTCGCTTCCAGCTCTTCTTGGTGGCGCAGACGTGTCTGCTCTTTGCCATCATCGTCTTCTTCTTCTCCCGCGACTTCGCGGGGAGGTCGATAGCCATCGCCCACTATCAGGTCTTGGGGCTGCTCACAGTCATCTTCATGGTCTATTTCAGTGTCAAGGGCGGCCTCTACACTTTGGTCAACTGGGTGTTCTTTGATAATAAAAAAAATGAACAATGGATCAAGTCTGCACTGTCCCTCGTCTCTGCGGAGGGCATGCTGCTTTTCCCCGTCGTTCTGCTCTTGGCCTATTTCAACCTCTCGATACAGACAGCAGCCGTTTATGCTGTTGCTGTAGTCGCTTTGGCTAAATTATTGTCCTTTTACAAGACCTATCTCATCTTTTTCAAAAGAAACATCGCTGTTGTACAAAGTTTTTTGTACTTTTGCGCCTTAGAATTGATGCCCTTGGGCACTCTCTGTGGTGTCTTGCTGATGGCAGACAACTACATCAAGCAGATTTATTAAATCATAATTTAGGACAAAATAGGATCAACAACCAAGATGATTAAGAAGATACTTATCTCTCAGCCCAAGCCAGCCAGTGAGAATTCACCGTATTACGAATTAGCCAAGGAGTTTGGTGTGGAGTTGGTCTTCAGGCCCTTCATCAAAGTGGAGGGTCTCACGGCAAAAGAGTTCAGACAGCAGAAAGTGAGCATTCTCACGCATACTGCCATCGTCTTCACATCCCGTCACGCCATTGACTTCTTCTTCAAGATAGCCAAAGAGATGCGTCTCGTCATTCCCGAGGACATGAAGTATTTCTGTGTCACGGAGACGATCTCACTCTACATTCAGAAGTATGTGCAGTACCGTAAGCGCAAGGTCTTCTTCGGTACAACGGGAAAGATTGATGATCTCATCCCCGTTATGGTCAAGCACAAGGGCGAGAAATACCTCGTGCCCCAGAGCAGTGCTCACAGCGACGACCTGAACAAGAAGCTCACGGCAAAGGGTCTGAACCATCAGGAGTGCGTGATGTATCGCACCCTCTCCGACCCCTTCAACGAGGAGGAGATTAAGAATTTTGACTATGACATGCTTATCTTCTCTACCCCCACGGGTGTGAAGTATCTCACTCAGGCTTTCCCCGACATGAAAGAGGATGCTGTGAAGATAGGTGTCTTTGGTCCTGCCACAGCCAAGGCTGTCACTGACGCCAAGCTCAGGGTCGACCTTATGGCCGGCACTCCTGAGTATCCGTCGATGATTAGCGCGCTGAAGGCATATCTTACCAAAGAGAACGGAAAATAAACAGTGGAGAAAAAACAGACATTGCACAAGACGGAGCGGCTTCACAGTCGCAAGCTCATCGACGACCTCTTCGGCGGTGGCAGCCGTGCTATGTCTGTTTTTCCTTTGCGCATGGTCTACAAGTGCTATCCTTCCCAGGAGCCGTGCCAGATGCTTATCAGCGTGCCCAAGCGCAACCTGCACCGCGCCAACAAGCGCAACAGAGTGAAGCGGCAGGTCCGGGAAGCTTATCGCAAACATAAGGACCTTATCGAAGGCACGGGCCTGATAGTGGCTTTCATCTGGCTCGACAGCAAGCTTTACCCCTCTGATATTGTAGAGCAGCATGTC
Source organism: uncultured Prevotella sp. (assembly GCA_900543585.1). Taxonomy (GTDB): domain Bacteria; phylum Bacteroidota; class Bacteroidia; order Bacteroidales; family Bacteroidaceae; genus Prevotella. Next base: position 10,615 of record UQRP01000016.1, on the reverse strand, counting down.
GTCAGCTTGCTGACGAGGGTTGCCGAGAAGGTGAAACCGGCTGCTGCGGACTGTGCCACAGAGACAGCAGCATCATGAAAGGGAATATCCTCCTATCGGTTTGGCACGGTTTGGGCCACGGCATCTCCTGGCTTTTGGTGCAGCCCATCATCTTCTATCAGAAGTGCATCTCTCCGCTGACGCCTCCCTCCTGCCGGTTCACGCCGACGTGCTCGGAATATGCGCGGCAGGCTATTCTCAAACATGGACCCGTCAAGGGCCTTGCCTTAGCCATCTGGCGTATTCTCAGATGCAACCCCTGGGGCGGGAGCGGCTACGACCCCGTGCCCTGACAACGAAAGTGATTCAATCTTTCTAATAAAAATAATATTATCATTCGATGACAAAAAACTTTGTTGAAGAACTGAAATGGCGTGGCATGCTTGCCCAAATCATGCCGGGAACCGAGGAATACTTGCAGACACATCTTGTCTCTGCCTATCTCGGCACTGATCCTACCGCCGACTCTCTTCACATCGGCCACCTGTGCGGCATCATGATGCTGCGCCATCTGCAGAACTGTGGCCATAAGCCTTTCCTCCTCGTGGGTGGTGCCACGGGAATGATTGGCGACCCGTCGGGAAAGAGCCTGGAGCGCAACCTCCTCGACAGCGAGACGCTCTACCACAACCAGGAAGCCATCAAGAAGCAGGTGAGCAAGTTCCTGGATTTCGACGGCAACGAGCCTAACAAGGCAGAGCTTGTCAATAACTATGACTGGATGAAGGACTATAAATTCCTCGATTTCGTCCGTGACGTCGGCAAGCATATCACCGTGAACTATATGATGGCTAAGGAGAGCGTGCAGCAGCGTCTCAACGGCACTGCCCGTGACGGTCTTTCCTTCACGGAGTTCACTTACCAGCTTCTCCAGGGCTACGACTTCCTCTATCTCTATCAGAAATATGGTGTGCGCATGCAGCTCGGTGGCAACGACCAGTGGGGTAATATGACCACGGGTACGGAGCTCATCCGTCGCACGTTGGGAAACGACGCCGAGGCTTTCTGCCTCACCTGCCCGCTCATCACCAAGGCCGACGGTAAGAAGTTTGGCAAGACAGAGAGCGGCAACGTATGGCTCGATGCCAACCGCACGACGCCTTACGCCTTCTATCAGTTCTGGCTCAACGTCACCGACGCTGATGCCGAGCGCTATATCAAGATTTTCACCGACCTTGACAGGGAGACCATCGACGCTCTTATTGAGGAGCACCGCCAGGATCCTGGCCGCCGTATCCTCCAGCGCCGTCTCGCTGAGGAGGTGACAACGATGGTTCACTCCAAGGAGGCTTTGGACATGGCTATCGCCGCCAGCAACATCCTCTTCGGTAAGGCTACCAAGGATCAGTTGGAGAAACTGGACGAGGCTACCCTCAACGATGTCTTCAAAGACGTGCCGCATTTCGACCTCCCCAAGGCTGAGATTGGTGGCAAGGCCATCGACATCTTCTGCCGTGAGGGCTGGGATATCTTCCCCTCCAAGGGAGAGATGCGCAAGCTTGTCAAGGGCAATGGTGTGAGCCTGAACAAGGAGAAGCTCACAGCCTTTGATCAGGTCATCACCTCTGAGGATCTCATCGACGGAAAGTATCTCCTCTTGCAGAAAGGCAAGAAGAACTACTACCTCATCACCGTGAGATAACCGATAACAGACAATAGATTTCGGCCGCGCTTTGTGACGTTTCACAGGGCGCGGCTTTTTGTATATTATTAAAAAATCAAAATTTTGTATTATATAATAATGTAATCGCTCAATAAATACTTACTTTTGCCAAACCATTAAATATTAAAGCACTATCATGCAAGACAATTTAGTGATTGTAGAGAGTCCGGCCAAGGCCAAGACCATCGAAAAGTTCCTTGGCAAGGACTATAAGGTGATGTCCTCCTATGGACATATTCGCGATTTAAAAAAGAAAGAGCTGAGCATAGATGAGAAGACGTTAGAACCCGCTTACGAGATACCAGAAGAGAAGAAGAAGGTCGTTGCCGACCTGAAGAAGAATGCCAAGCAGGCTAAGAAGGTCTGGCTCGCATCCGATGAGGACCGCGAGGGAGAGGCTATCAGCTGGCATCTCTGTGAAGTCTTAGGTCTCGACGAGGCCAAGACCTCGCGTATCGTTTTCCACGAGATTACCAAGCCCGCCATTCTCCATGCCATCGAGCATCCGCGGCATCTCGACATGAATCTCGTCAACGCCCAGCAGGCGCGCCGCGTTCTCGACCGTCTTGTCGGTTTCAAGCTCTCGCCTGTGCTTTGGCGCAAGGTGAAGCCGTCGCTCTCTGCCGGTCGTGTGCAGAGTGTCGCCGTGAAGCTCATCGTAGAGCGTGAGCGGGAGATACAGAAGTTCCAAAGCGAGCCTTTCTACCGCATCAACGCCATTTTCACCGTGGCAGGTGCCGATGGCAAACCGGTGGATGTCAAGGCAGAACTCGACCATCGCTTTAAGTCACACGACGAAGCTGTGGCTTTCTTGGAGAGTTGTAAGTCAGCGACCTTCACGGTAGCCGACATCATGCAGAAGCCCCTCAAACGTCAGCCTGCACCTCCTTTCACTACGTCAACCTTGCAGCAGGAGGCAGCCCGCAAGCTTGGCTTCACAGTCTCACAGACGATGATGATCGCCCAGCGACTCTATGAGAGCGGACGCATCACCTACATGCGTACCGACAGCGTCCATCTCTCCACACTGGCCCTGAACGCCTGCAAGGACGAGATCACCAAGCAGTATGGTGCCGAGTACAGCTCGCCCCGCGAGTTCCAGACCCATTCCAAGGGTGCCCAGGAAGCCCATGAGGCTATCCGCCCGACCTTTGCCAATGCTGAAGGTGGGGAGTGGACAGCTCAGGAGCGTCGCCTCTACGACCTTATCTGGAAGCGCACCGTGGCCTCACAGATGGCACCGGCAAAGATAGAGAAGACGACGGTGACCATCGACATTGCCTCGCCTGCTGATGGGAATGCCGGCAAGGACAAGTTTGTAGCTACCGGTGAGGTCATCGCCTTCGACGGATTCCTCAAAGTCTATACCGAGTCTACCGACGATGACAACGAGAAGGACAGCGAGGGTGTCGCCAAGTTGCCCGTAATGACGGTCGGGGAACAGTTGGAGCGCAAGACCATTACCTCCACCGAGCGTTTCTCCCAGGCTCCCGCCCGCTATACGGAGGCCAGCCTCGTCCATAAGTTGGAGGAGTTAGGTATCGGCCGTCCTTCCACCTATGCGCCTACCATCAGCACCATCCAGCAGCGCGAGTATGTCGTCAAAGGTGACAAGCCCGGCAAGGAGCGCCGTTTTGTCGTAGACACGCTGCGTGGCAATGAGGTTTCTTCGGAGCAGAAGATAGAGTTTGCCGGCTCAGAGCGCGGCAAGCTGCTGCCCACAGATATCGGCACCGTCGTCAACGACTTCCTGCAGGAGAACTTCCCTGAGATTATGGACTATAACTTCACTGCCAAGGTGGAGAACGAGTTTGACCAGATTGCTGACGGCAACGAGAAGTGGCAGGACATGCTCCACCATTTCGACGGTGAGTTTGAGCCTCAGGTCAAGGAAGTGATGAATGCGCGTTCCGAGCATAAGGCTGGTGAGCGTGAGATAGGTACCGATCCCACCAGTGGCAAGCCCGTCTTCGTGAAGATAGGCCGCTTCGGCCCTGTGGTGCAGATTGGCGTTGCCGACGACAAGGAGAAGCCCCGCTTCGCCCAGGTTCCCAAGGACAAGAGCATTGAGACCATCACCTTGGAGGAGGCCCTCGACCTCTTTAAGCTCCCGCGTGTTGTGGGGCTGTATGAGGGCACTAATGTCACCATCGGTGCGGGTCGTTTCGGGCCTTACGTCATGCACAATAAGAAGTATGTCTCCATCCCTAAGGGTGAGGACCCGATGACTATCACCCTCGACAGAGCAGTGGAGCTCATCGAGGCAAAGCGTAAGGCGGAGAAGGAACGGCATATCAAGACCTTCGACGAGGACAGCAAGCTGGAACTGCTCAAGGGACGTTTCGGACCATATATCGCCTACGACGGAAAGAACTACCACATCGATAAGAAGCTGCACGACCGTGCCCTTGCCGGCGACCTCAGCTATGAGGAGTGCATGGACATCGTGAAGAATGCACCGGAACCGAAACCCCGACGCGCCAGAAAGGCGTAGAAGGCTTTAGATAAGGATAATAGTGAAAAGAATTATCATCATCGGTTACATGGGCTCGGGCAAGACTACCGTAGGGCATGCCCTGAGCCAGGATTTGAACCTGCCGTTCTATGACCTGGACTGGTACATAGAGTCGCGGATGCACAGCACCGTGAAGGAGATTTTTGATACCAAAGGTGAGGAGGGCTTCCGCCGCATCGAGCACAACATGCTGCACGAGGTTGCCGAGTTTGAGGATGTCATCATCTCCTGCGGGGGTGGCACACCGTGTTTCTTCGACAACATGGACTACCTCAACCAGCAGGGCGAGACGGTATTCCTGAAATGCACACCAGACGTCTTGTACCAGCATCTGAAGATGGGCAAGACGGTGCGCCCCCTCCTCCTCAACAAGACGCCGGAGGAAGTAAGGGAGTTTATCAACGTGCAGCTCAAGGAGCGTGAGCCGTTTTATAACAAGGCCAAGCATATCATAGATGTGACGGTCATGGACAACCGTGAAAAGATTAAGATTACAGTAGACACCATAAAGAAAGAACTTGGGATAGATGAAAAAGTGGACCATTGAGGACTCTGAGGAGCTTTATAATATTAAGGGCTGGGGGACCTCATATTTTGGTATTAATGACAAAGGGCATGTCTATGTGTCCCCGGTAAAGAATGATGTAAAGATAGACTTGTGCGAGGTCATGGATGAACTTGCCCTGCGTGATGTCACCCCACCGGTGCTCCTGCGCTTCCCCGACATCCTTGACAACCGCATTGAGAAAATAGCGTCGTGCTATGAGAAGGCTGCCAAAGAGTATGACTTCCAAGGCCAGAGTTTCATCATCTATCCCATCAAGGTCAACCAGATGGAGCCCGTCGTCAGCGAGATTATCAGCCATGGCCGGAAGTTCAACCTCGGTCTTGAGGCTGGCTCCAAGCCTGAGCTCCATGCTGTCATTGCACAGCAGTGCAAGAGTGACTCGCTCATTATCTGCAACGGCTATAAGGACGAAAGCTACATCGAACTGGCTATGCTGGCTCAGAAGCTCGGCAAGCATGTCTTCATCGTTGTGGAGAAACTCAATGAGATAGATGTCATCGCCCGCACGGCCAAGCGCCTCAATGTGATGCCCAACATCGGCATCCGTATCAAGCTGGCGTCCTCCGGCTCCGGCAAATGGGCCGAGAGCGGTGGCGACGCCTCGAAGTTCGGGCTCACACCTTCCGAGCTCCTTGAGGCACTGCGCAAGATTGATGAGTATGGTCTGCACGACGGCATCAAGCTCATACACTTCCATATCGGTTCGCAGATTACCAAGATACGCCGCATACAGAACGCCCTCACCGAGGCCGCTCAGTATTACGCCAATCTCCGCAAGATGGGCTACGATATCGAATACGTAGACTGTGGAGGCGGCCTGGGTGTTGACTACGACGGCACACGGTCCAGCAACTCCGAGAGCTCTGTCAACTACAGCATTCAGGAGTACATCAACGACTGCGTCTATGCCTTTGTCGACATTGCCAACCGTTCCAACATCCCTCATCCGAATATCATCACCGAGAGCGGCCGGTCGTTGGCCGCCCACCACTCCGTGCTCATCCTCGATGTCCTTGGCGTGGCTTCCCTGCCCGAGATGCCCGAGGAGTTTGAGGCTAAGCCCACCGACCATCAGCTCGTCCGCGACCTCTACGACATCTGGTGCAACATTAGCCCGAAGTCGATGTTGGAGGACTGGCACGATGCCGACCAGATTCGTGAGGACTGCCTCGACATGTTCGCCCATGGCATGGTAGACCTCAAGACGCGGGCCGAGGTTGAGGCTATGTACTGGAGTGTCTGCCATGAGATAGACTCTATGGCCAAGCGCATGAAGCATGTCCCCGACGAGCTCCGTGGCATGGATACCCTCTTGGCAGATAAATATTTCTGCAACTTCTCCCTCTTCCAGTCGCTCCCCGACTGTTGGGGCATTGACCAGCTCTTCCCCATCATGCCTATCGAGCGCCTTGACGAGAAGCCGACACGCAACTGCACGCTCCAGGACATCACCTGTGACTCTGACGGTAAGGTGGCCAACTTCGCCGTAGACGGCTCCCAGGCCAGCATCCTTCCGGTTCATGCACTGCGTGATGGTGAGCCGTATTATATCGGTGTCTTCCTCGTGGGTGCCTACCAGGAGATTCTTGGCGACATGCACAACCTCTTCGGCGATACTACGGCAGCACACATCACCGTCAAGGATGGCAGCTATCATATCGACCAGATTATCGACGGTGAGACGGTGGAGGAAGTGTTGGAGTATGTGCAGTACAATCCCAAGAAACTCGTGCGCCAGTTGGAGCAGTGGGTGACAAAGAGTGTCAAGGAGGGCAAACTCTCCCTCGAAGAGGGTAAAGAGTTCCTGTCCACCTATCGATCTGGCCTCTACGGTTATACTTACTTAGAATAAAACGCTACTATCATGCAGGATTTGACAGTTATAAAGGTAGGCGGTGCCATCGTTGAGGACGAGGCCCGTCTGAGCCGTCTCCTTGACGACTTTGCCAAGATTCAGGGTGCCAAAGTCTTGGTTCATGGCGGTGGTCGCCGCGCTACAAAGGTAGCTGCTGCCTTGGGTATAGAGACGAAGATGGTGGCAGGCCGACGTGTCACCGATGCCGATATGCTCGAAGTGGTGACCATGGTCTACGGTGGGCTCGTCAACAAAAATATCGTGGCCCGTCTGCAGGGGCGTGGCGTCAACGCCCTCGGTCTCACAGGCGCCGACATGAACGTCATCCGCAGCCATCAGCGTCCGCCCGTGAAGGTGGACAATCCCGATAAGGGCAGCAGCGAACTCGTTGATTACGGTTTCGTCGGTGATGTCGACTTCGTTGACGGCCAGGCCTTGGCAACGCTCATCAACCAGCGTGTCACGCCTGTCATGGCACCACTGACCCATGACTGCCAGGGACACTTGCTCAACACCAATGCCGACACCATTGCTGCCGAGACGGCGAAGGCCTTGGCGCCATTCTTTAATGTCACCCTCGTCTATTGCTTTGAGAAGCCGGGTGTTCTCGCCAATCCAGACGATGACGCCAGCGTCATTCCGTCCATCACGCGGAAGGATTTTGAAGCTCTCGTAGCTGACGGCACTGTCTCGGGGGGCATGCGACCGAAGCTGGAGAATGCGCTCGTGGCTGTGGGGTCGGGCGTGAAGCGTGTCGTCATCACCAAGGCCGATGCCATCGGCACTGATACCGGCACGGTGATTCATTAAGTTTTGATACGAACAGCAGATGATCAGTTTCCGCAATGATATCCTTCCTCTGAAAAATCAACTCTATCGCCTGGCATTGCGCATCACGCTCAACAGTGCCGAGGCTGAGGATATTGTGCAGGAAACGCTCATCAAGGTATGGAACCGACGCGATACGTGGGATTCTATCGACAACATCGAGGCTTTCTGCTTCACCGTCTGTCGCAATCTTTCTCTCGACAGTGTGAAGCGTGGCAATCACAGCGTGGTGAGCCTCGATGAGATGATGACGGCGAAGGCTGACCCCCGCTCAGGCTCATCATCGGCTCTTGCCGCTGAGCCACAGCAGACATCGTCGACACCCTCACAGCAGGCTATCGACAACGACTCTCTGAACATCGTAAGGAATATCGTTGACTCCCTGCCTGAGAAGCAGCGTAGCTGTATCCAGCTCCGTGATTTCGAGGGAAAATCGTATAAAGACATCTCCACCATCCTCGGCATCACAGAAGATCAGGTAAAAGTCAACATCTTCCGAGGCCGCAAGACGATCAAGGAGCGTTTCGAGCGACTGAATAACTTTAGAAGTTAGGTAGTGGGGAAATTAGTTGTTGGGTGACACTACGGATAATCTCGGCAATGCGAGCATCGTCGCGCTGTTGAATCCTACGTATTGTCATCATCTTACCTTTCTTTTATTGCGTTATGCTTGCAAAGTTAAGGGTTATCTGTCTATTTAAGCTGATAAAAAGCTATTATTTCCGCTTTCTGCACTTTTTCTCACCCGTCCATGCCATTAATTTGCAGAAATATATGTAAGTTTGCAGGTAGAAAGCAAAATCATACAACCCAGAAAACAACAGCTATGAATCGTAAGAAATTTCTTTTAGACGAGACCGACATTCCCCGTCAGTGGTACAACATTCAGGCCGACATGCCCAATAAACCGCTGCCACCGCTCAATCCTGCAACCCATCAGCCCCTTCATGTTGAGGACCTGGCACATATCTTCAATGAAGAATGCTCGCGCCAAGAGCTTGACCAGGAGCATTCGTGGATAGACATCCCTGACGAGGTCCGCGACCAATACTGTTACTACCGTGCCACTCCGCTGGTCCGTGCCTACGCCTTGGAGAAAGCTTTGGGTACCAATGCACATATTTATTTCAAGAATGAGTCTACCAATCCCCTGGGTTCTCATAAGATTAACTCCGCTCTGCCCCAGTGCTATTACTGCAAGCAGGAGGGTGACACCAATGTCACCACGGAGACGGGGGCCGGACAGTGGGGCGCGGCTCTGAGCTATGCCGCCAAGCTCTACGGCTTGGAGGCTGCTGTCTATCAGGTGAAGATTACGATGCAGCAGAAGCCTTACCGCTCGATGATCATGCGCACCTTTGGCGCCACCGTTGAGGGGTCGCCGTCGATGTCAACACGTGCAGGTAAGGACATTATTACGCGTGATCCCAATCACCCGGGGTCCTTAGGTACCGCCATATCCGAGGCTATAGAGCTTGCCACAACGACACCGGGATGTAAGTACACCCTTGGATCGGTCCTTAACCATGTTGCCCTCCATCAGACGGTCATCGGCCTGGAGGCTGAGAAGCAGATGGAGATGGCTGGAGAATATCCCGACGAGGTCATTGCTTGCTTTGGTGGCGGCTCTAACTTTGGCGGCATTGCCTTCCCCTTCATGCGGCATGTCTTCGATGGTACACACAAGGATACAAAGTTCATTGCTGCCGAGCCCAACAGCTGCCCGAAGCTCACAAGGGGAAAGTTCGAATATGATTTCGGCGATGAGGCTGGCTACACTCCGCTGTTGCCGATGTTCACTCTGGGCCATGACTTGAAGCCTGCCAACATCCATGCCGGCGGTCTCCGCTACCATGGTGCCGGTGTCATCATCTCACAGCTCCTCAAAGACGGGATGATGGCTGGTATGGACATCCCACAGTTAGAGAGTTTTGCTGCTGGCGTCCTCTTCGCCCAGACCGAGGGTATCATTCCCGCACCGGAGAGTTGCCATGCCATTGCTGCCACCATCCGCGAAGTCAAGAGTGCAAATATCGAGGGTAAGGCCCCCGTCATCCTCTTCAACCTCTCCGGACACGGTCTTATCGACATGCCGTCGTATATGAGCTATATCAACGGCGACCTCACCAACTACACCGTCTCTGACGAGGAGATAGAGAAGAACTTGGAGAAGGTGCCAAAGGTTTAGCTGTTAGGTGGTGGGTGTTGGGTGTTAATGGTTTGACTGTTTTCACCATAGGGTCAGCACCCACCCTGAGGCTGTCCTAATAAACCACAGGTCCACCGAGGGACAAACCATTAACACCTATCACCCATCACCCATCACCTAACACTTAACACCCAACACCTTATATATGTTATCTCCACATTATTATATTGACAAGATAGAAGCGGGATGTGATGAGGCGGGACGCGGTTGCTTAGCGGGCAGCGTCTATGCTGCTGCCGTCATCCTGCCTCGTGACTATGACAATCCAGCCCTCAATGACTCGAAGAAACTCTCCGAGAAACGGCGCTATGCCCTGCGCGAAGAGATACAGCGCGATGCTGTGGCCTGGGCTGTGGGCGTCATCACTCCCGAGGAGATAGACACCATCAACATCCTCCACGCCAGCTTCCTCGCTATGCACCGCGCCCTCGACCAACTCACCGTGCGGCCTGAAGCGCTTATCATCGACGGCAATCGCTTCGATCCCTATCCCGATAAGGGAACAGATCCGGATGCCATCCTTTTCAACCGCTATCTGCCCCATACCTGTATCGTCCATGGCGACGCCCGCTACCAGGCTATCGCTGCTGCCAGCATCCTGGCAAAGACCTATCGTGACGACTATATGAAAGCCCTCGCTGCCGAATACCCCATGTATGACTGGGGAAAGAACAAGGGCTACCCGACAAAGGAGCACCGTGCTGCCATTGCCAAATATGGTATCACGCCTTACCACCGAAAATCCTTTACCCTGTTATAGATCTTCTATGCTGTCCTTGGTCTTCGGCGGAGAAAATTAGGGGCGGTGGCATTCCTGCCGCCGAAAAAGGTATCGACACTAAAGTAGGGGCGGCGGCATTCCTGCCGCCGGAGAAAAATATTGACACTCGTAAAATTCTTTCAGAGGCAGGCTCTGAGGGTTTCGGCGGCAGGAATGC
>UQRP01000015.1 GCA_900543585.1 uncultured Prevotella sp. | reverse complement strand
TCTGAGGGTTTCGGCGGCAGGAATGCCACCGCCCCTACCTCCGGCACCATTGCCACCGTTCCTAAGCAGCATCCCCTGCGAGGGGTTCCGGCGGCAGGAATGCCGCCGCTCCTATCATCCGGCACCCTTGCCGTCGCTCCTAAACATCCTCCAGCGTAATGACCGGACTTCGGGACTTCCGGACTTCTAAAAAGCTTCTCTTCCGGACTTCCGGACTTCAAAAAAACTTTTCCGAACTTCCCAAAAACTCTTCTGAACTTCCATAAAAACATAAGCAAAACCCCGCTACAGTCTAGAGGTGACCACGGGGAGCTCTACAACAGAGCTATCAAGAAGGATAACCCTGGCTTTCTGATAATCCTGCTTAGTAGCCTTATAAGGATTAGGAAGGAACTTCTGTGGGTTGACAGCAATGAGCGGGAAACAGCTGTACTGCACCTGCACCATCAGACGATGCCCAGGAAGAACGACATGTGCTATATCCGGCATGGTGAAAGATAATGAGAACTTCCTCCCGCTCTTTATAGGCACCGGCTTCTCAAAGCTCCTACGGAACCGAGCCGGCATGACATCACCCCGGATCAGCATCTGATAACCATCAGGACGGACATCGATGAGCTTAACGATGGCATCAAGGTCTGTAGCGTCAGTGATAAGGTCGAGTCGCACCTTCACAGGACCAAAGAGTCTTAAGGTATCTGACAACTCACGCTCCATGGTAGTGCAAACATCCTTTCGCACCGAAGCAAAGCTCTGATCCGCTGCCATGTATTCTCGTTTACGGCTCCGGGTGGTCAACGTATGGTAATACGGTACAGGGTTGTCAGGATCAGAGACGACGGTGTCACCTCTTAATCTAAACGCTTCATATCTCATACCGCGGGGAGGCCAAGACTCTAACCTTATCCACAGGCTGTCAGAGCATCTGTCCTGTATCTTGCTCCTCGCCGTCTCCATGGACGGGAGAAGGGTTACAGCAGCCGGACGGTTACCCTTGTCTTCCAGATAATAGGCGAAGAAGGGATATTCTATATCATTCATAAAATAGAAAGCACTGCCCTTGCCAAACCATGCATCATCAAGATGTTGATATTTAGCGTTGTTCCAACCATGATGATACCACGGCCCCTCCACCAGATAGAGTGGTGTCCCCGGAGACATAGTCTGAATATTCCTCCACGTAGACCAAGTACCGTAATTATCTTCCGCATCAAAGAGTCCACCCACAACCATGACGGCAGGCTTCAAGCCTCTGACGCCATTCGCCGAGCGACGCTTCCGCCAGAATTCATCATAACTAGGATGTCCGACAATGTCCTGCCAGAAAGAGCCCTCTTCCAGCACCGGTGATAGGATATTGTCTAAAGGCCGATGATAAAAGATATTGACAGTGGTATCGACAGGTAGCAGCGACGGCATAGCCTTTTTGGAAACAGCGAGTCTCTTACGGAAGAAAGATGAACCGAAGCTGTAGCTGTCCATCAACATCAATGCACCGTTGTGGTGGATATCGTCACCCATAAACCAGTCGCCGACGGGAGCCTGTGGTGACACCGCTTTAATAGCCGGGTGACCGGACAGCGCAGCCATTAACGCATAGAAGCCAGGATAGGAGGTTCCCTTCACACCTACACGGCCATTCGTATGACAATGAAGCAACAGCCATTCCACGGTGTCGTATGTATCAGACGCTTCGTCAGTGGCATCACCATGTTTAGCAGCGTTATAAGGACGCACCTGCATGAAAAGTCCCTCACTGAGATATCGGCCTCTGACGTTCTGCTTGACAAAGATATAATTATGCTTCAGGTAGATACTGTCCAATCCAAAAGATTCCTTATTGAAGACATCCTCACCATAGTGTCCCAGAGAATAGGGAGTCCGCATGATTAAGACAGGATGCCGGCACGTATCAGCAGGTTCGTAGATCTCTGTATAGAGTTTAACACCATCGCGCATAGGTATCAGGGCATACCGTTTCGTGTAGTTCTGTCCTGAGGCAGTAAAGGATATTGCTGTCAGAAGAGTGAGAACAATGAATTGACACTGCAAATATTTCTTATGATTAATCCTCATGTTCCGCATCTGCTTGCTTTGAATTAAATCGTCAGCTTCTTACTAAAAATTGTTTGTGTTTTCAAATCACAAAATTACGATATTTTTCAGGATTGCAGTCTCATAGGAGCAGGGATTTGCAGTTGTCTTGTGACTATTAGTATTTCCACCAGTACAAGATCTAATTATTGAACCAGTGAGATAATCGTCATACCCGACACAAAATGGAAGCTCCAGGGCCTTGGGTCCCGGAGCTAAACTATGAATACATACGGTTCTCACCGTACTCGAGAAAAAATAGACATGGTCCGAAAAGAATTCGTAAAACTAATATGGATGTCTATTATTTAATTTTCTCATAAACGTAGACTTCATGAATCTCCTTTGTATATCCTTCGTCAGAGAACGGGCCCTGAGACATGCCAAGAATAATCTGTGTTCCACGATTGTTAAGAACAAGAAGATCATCTGTCAACGGATCAACGGTCAGACCTTCAATCTCACCACAACGGCGGAAGTCCCTCATTTCACGGAAAAGAGTCAGAGGACGTGCAAAAGCACCACCTGCTATCAAACCGGTACGCTTTACAACTTTGCCATTCTCGTCAGTCTTGACATTCCAAGGATCTGCTTTCACAGGCTCTGTTCCCTCTTTGAGACCATAATAAGGAGCACCAGCTATGTCAGCGATATAAAGGTTGTCAGGAATATTATATGTCGACTCACCATCATCAGCAGAGAAGAGCATCTTGCCATCAGCGATGTAGATTCCCTGGCACCAATGAGGCTCTGGACGGCACTGCATCTTGGTATAATACTTCTTCGTGGCAAGGCTATAAGCGTATACATAGCGGCTGTCTACCCAGTCAGAAAGCCAAATAAGTCCACTCTCACGGTCTACGGCCACGCCTGAGCATTCCACCTGACCCGATTCCGGAGACCATGGAATATCCTCGATCCATTTCAGCGTCTTTGCGTCGTATACAGAGATAGCGATATTCTCACCTCTTCCCAAGTTGAAGTGCTCGTTGCCCGTATATATCTTTCCATCGTAGACATCGATATCACCGAAGTGGTTAGCGAGCTCAGGATGTGGGAAAAGGCCATCATCCTTGGTCTGTACACGCTTCTGGACGAGATTCCAGTTGTGGTCATATTTATACAAACCACGGGTATCAGAAACATAGAAATAATCCTTATCAGCGGCAATTCCCTGACGTCCCTCAACCTGTATGACTTTCTTCAGACGATACTGAGTGCCCAGATGCTGGGCTGATGCAACACTTGCACAGAGTGCTAAGGCTGCTAACAAAATCATTCCTTTTTTCATAATAGTTATAGTTTTTAATGTTAGACTTATGTTAGAAGTTAAATTGAGCCATGAGCTGAATCTGGTTATTGCCATCATAGCCATTGGCCACCTTGAATTTGTTGTTATAGAAGAAGTGATGGTAGTTCAACATAATTCGCGTGTTCTTCAGGCAGTTCCAATTCAAGCCGAGAAGCAAACGGTTATAGTTGTTAGTCGTTGTCTCACGAATCTTCTTGCCAGTAGCATCTTCACCGTTATCTTTATACATATCCCATCTTACCATAGGCAGCCATTTACCCAGATGGTAGCCAGCAAAGACGTAAGCACCAATCTCACTAACTTGTTTTACACCATTAACTTTGGAGTTCATGGTACCAAACTCACCACGCAGATCCAAACCCATAGGATCGTTGTACCAAGCACCGACGACGAAACGGGTCAGAGAATTGTACTTGGTGCCCTCTTCTCCAAGGCCATTACCTCCAGCTAAATCCTGGTTGGAATATTTACCCCAGTTGAACGTAGCCTTGACATTAAAGTTTTTTACCGGTCTTACCGTAGCACTGAGATAGAAATCTTTTGAGCTGTTTCTATCATCTTTACTTGGAAGAGAGCCATTGGTAAGGGCTACGTCATAATGGAGGTAACGGAAACCTTTGCCAGAGTCAAAAGCATCACCAATCAACATTACACCAAGGTCACGACCATAGTCGACGAAGTTGTATTCATACGGATTACGGCAAGCCATACGATAGACTATATTTGAGAAGTCCACCGTCTCCAATGTCTTCGGAGAGATATCATAGTTCTCATATCCTAACGGGGTATAGAACTGACCGGCACGAATCTTGAACTCAGGAGCCAGTTTGATGGTAGCGAAAGCATCCATCACCTGGAGATTCTTCTGTCCGTTTCCATTGGTAGAACCACTGATACCATTGAAGGCTTCAATCTGCAAGCGGAAGTCTACAATCGGTCCTACATTACCATCCATGATAAGGCGAAGGCGCTTAGCCTGGAAGGAAGATGATGCATGGGAGCCATCAGCTGAGGTCTTAGACCAGTTCCAACCGGTTTGCAAATATCCACTGATTTTAGGAAGGCTCTTAAGGACCTTCTCCCAACCAGTCTCATCCTTGCTCTGTGTCGCTGTAGTCTCTGTTGGAGCCACACCATTGACTTCTGTGCCGTTCTCCATACCAGTGGAGTTGTCATTCGTGATCTCGGCAGAATTCGCATTCAGCGAAATCAACATGGCGCAACTTAGTAGGCCAAATAATTTCTTTTTCATAGTAGTATAATTTAAAGGTTTAGAAAGATATGTTGATTAAACTCTTCATGATATGTTATGAGCCCTTTGTAAGATTTCTCCGAACTCCTTTATGCTTGGAGCCGTCAGGTCGGGCTGCCTTTCATACGATAATGACACCTCAAGTGTTGTCTCCCCTGAGAGTACTAAAACTCCAAACGAGCCAGCGTTTTGAGCAGTCGCCACATCTGTATATATTCTATCACCGACCATTGCAATCTCATCGGGATGAAGTCCGTATTTATCACAAATACAGTATAGCATATTTGGGTTGGGCTTGCCGATGACGACATCCGCAGTACGTTTTGTCGCACCTTCTATACACTTCTGTATAGAGCCACAGTCTACGAGGATAGTTTCCTCGTCAGTAGGGCACACCCAATCCGGATTGGTAGCTATATATGGTATGTCAGGCTTGCTTGCCCACCACGCTGCCCGGCACAATCTTGGATATACGAGAGTTGTATCAAAAGCAACAACAAGGATGTCCGGACGATCACTTGCTGAGTCCTCGCACAATTCATATCCGCCTTTTTTCAATTCCTCCTGCATACTCGGCGTTCCTAAGGCGAAGATGCGACGGGCTGATGGATAGTGCTGATGGATGTAATCCACAGTAGCCATAGCAGAGGTATACATCTGATCTTCTGTAGCATCTATGCCAAGCCGCTGGAGCTTCCGAAGATAATCAATACTGCTCTTGGTAGGATTATTAGTCAGGAAGGAATAACCTATACATAGTTCCCGGAGCCCTCGGAGAAAATCCTGGGTATAAGGAAACAAGGTGTTACCAAGATAGATCGTTCCGTCCATGTCCAGAGCGACATGCTTAATCTTCTTACATGCCTTGTAGAGATCTTCGTCTTTAAGCGGTGATATACATTTATCAGTTTTCATCGTCATCATATTTAATCTTAGATGCTCTCTCATAACCATCACGTGGAGCTTTCCACATCGACAGGAGAATAAACATTCCAACTATGGCAACAACGATGATGGTTTCGAATACTCGCACCCATCCGAAGAGATCTGCCACATATCCTACTAACAGTCCAGAGAGGCCAGAACCAATATATCCCAAGATACCGGCAATACCGTTGGCTCGTGCTGATGCCTCTTTAGTTGCCTGATTTCCCAGCTCAATACCTATCAATGCCTGGGGACCGTATACACAGAAGCCTGCACCAACAAGTACCGCTGCCGTAAGAGATAGGCTGGCTTGCTGCGGAAGGAAGCGGAAAATAGTCATGAAGATAGCAGCTCCTGCCATACACACCACACACATGTGGTGACCCTTACCATGAAAGATGTGATCTGTAGCCCAGCCTGCAAAGAGAGTTCCGCAGATACCTGCTATCTCAAATGCAGCCACGGTCCATCCTGCTGTAGATATATCCAGACCACGACTTTCTGTCAAGAACTTCGGACCCCAATCTAATATACCCATTCGAACGATGTATACAAAGAGATTAGCAATGCAGAATGTCCAGACCCAACGGTTCTTCCATACCATTACCATCTCAAACTTCTTGCGGTCCTTCTTATTTTTGACATTCATCTTTCCTAAAGAAGTTCCAGGTAAGTCGGGCAGCCCTACGTCCTTTGGCTCATCGCGCAAACCGACAAAAATGAATATGGAACCACAGAGAGCGATAAAAGCAGGAATCCAAAAGCACCATTTCCAAGCACCTATATGAGCAGCATAATTCAATGCCTGTGTTCCCGCATTGGCAACATTGTTATTAGTCAAATTTGCTGTGATATTTGCTATAACATCTGTATTTGAACTCATATCAACACCAAGACTACCCATGATCGTTCCACAGACAATAACAGCCAAGGCAGCTCCCAGTGAATGGGATGTGTTCCATATAGACATCTTGGTAGCAAGCTCACTAGGATGAATCCAGTGAGGAAGAATGCGTGCACAAGGAGGATATCCCATTCCCTGGAAATATTGGTTGAATATGATTGTCACACCCATGATTAATATCAGCCAAGAGACAAAATCTGGTCCATTGTCTGTTCCGGTAATCATGACACTAAGGTTTACTCCGAAACCAAACATGAAATTGGCCAGTGCACAAAGGAGCAGTCCTAAAGCCATAACGATTCTACCCTTTATCCGGTCAACAACGTAGCCATTAATAAAGCGTGATGTACCGTATACTAAGGATCCTGCAAAGAGAATCCATCCAAAGCTCTTATTAGAAATACCGTATTCCGCCGTAAGACCTGGCATAGCCAATGAGAAATTCTTTCTCACGAAATAGAAGGCTGCGTAACCCAACATCGTTACGATGATAGTACGCACTTGCCAGTTCATAAACTTCTTACGCTTAGAACCTAAGGCTTCATATACATTAACTTTCTTTTCCATATAATGTCCTTTGCCTTTTAAAATTATTTCTTAGAAAGATAACGCTCCTGACTGTAAGTCAAAGCCATGAAGAATACTGCCATAAAGCAAGCTCCGATAAGCAGAATGAAAGTCCAAGCCCAGCCGGCATTCTCAGCCACGAAGCCGATGACGACATTGGCCAACAATGCTGTTCCCAGCACGTAGCCCATGAAGCCTGTCAGACCTGCGGCTGTTCCGGCCGCGTTCTTCGGAGCCAGGTCGAGAGCCTGCACGCCGATGAGCATCACAGGACCATAGATGAAGAAGCCGATACCGATGAGACAGAACAGGACGACATGGATATTGGTGAAGTTCTGCCAGTAGATGAAGATGAGGACGGCGACGACACTCATAAAGAGGATGGTAGGCAGCGCACGGCGGCCATGGAAGACATGGTCGGAGAGCCAGCCACAGATGATCGTTCCGGGGATGGCGGCAATCTCATAAGCGAAGTAAGCCCAGCCGGCATCCTTGATGTTGATGCCCTGCTCGGTGAGGATGGTAGGAGCCCAGTCGAGACAGCCATAACGCACCATATAGACGAAGGCATTGGCGAGAGCAATGTACCACAAGAATTTATTAGAGAGTACAGTCCTAAAAATTTCCTTGGTAGATAACACCTCCTCTGATTTTGAGGTGTATGAGGCTGCATAATCTCCTCGCCACTCTTCGATAGAGGACAGGCCGCACGACTGCGGAGTGTCGCGGATCAGACAGTATGCCACGATAGCCACGAGGATAGCCACACAGGCCGGGAAGAGGAAAGTTCCGATGAGGAAGTAGCGCTGGCTGTCAGCACCATAGAACCAGGAACCGAACCACATGGCTCCATAGACGGACATTGGTCCGACGAGGGCGCCTCCGACATTATGTGCACAGTTCCAGAACGACATCCATGTACCACGCTCCTTGATGGAGAACCAGTGGGTCATAACGCGTCCACAGGGAGGCCAACCCATACCGTTGAACCAACCCACAAGGAAGTTTAGTACGGCCATAAGGACGATGGCTGCCGACTTGTGCTCAGCGCCCAGGCACTGGATAGGCACAATCATGAACATCATGGAGATGGCAGCAAGGATAAGGCCTAAGGGAAGGAAACGGCGGGCATTACTGCGGTCGGAGACACTTGCCATAATAAACTTCGAAAAGCCGTAAGCTATGGCATTCATGGACAACACTACGCCTAATTCTCCTTTGTCGAAGCCAAAGGGAGCAAGCATTGGTATTGCCATTGAAAAGTTTTTACGCACAATATAAAAACCGGCATAACCAATGAAGATGCCAAAGAAAACCTGCCAACGTAGACGCTTATATTTAGCATCTGAAGCAGGTCCTGTTTGTACAGCTTTAAATGCTGGCGGTGCTAGAAATTTCCACATACTATTTTATATCGTTTTAAGTATTTTTAGATTTTAAAAAGGCGCAGTATCTATTCATAAAATCAGATACGTACTTTCGAACCAATAGAAATCGTAATCAAATTATGGTTTATTTATGATTAAATTGGTTTTCATTACGAAATCTAACTCTATAACTTGCGTTTTTAAGTTTTTATTTGTTTCGTTGCAAAAATAGGGAATTAGAAACAAAGTTGTAGCAGAATTGCAACAACTTTAACGTTAGTTTACTAAAAAAGCCCGATTTTAACTTTATAACACATTTTGCAATGATGTTATAAGGCTTTTTGCCACATTTCTACGATCCAAGACAGGAAGATCAATAAAAGAAGATATTATCTAGGGTTTGCAGGGAATACTACAACTACCCTCAGAAGATTTCAGAGTTTGAGCGTGCCATGGAGAAGCTGGGCTTCGACCATGCCGACCCGCCCTGCAAAGCCGCGAGCATCAGCAAGGCCTTGCAGACCCTCACTCAGCTGGCACCGAAGGTCAGCCAATGGGGCAGTATGTTAACACCAACGAGAGCTGCGCCAAACAGTGTCAGGTTGCTGCCTGGCTAATAGAGAAACTGGGGTAAGACCTTTTTCTTACGCCGTTTCATTCCTAAAATAGCTAAAAATACTTGGAAGAAAAAATTAAATTGATAAAATATGGAACTGTTACTGGAAAGAAAATACTACAAGAAGGACTATATCATCGGCAGACTCTATGTCGACTATAAATATTTCTGCGACACCTTGGAGCCGCCCTATGGTGCGTTGACCTCGGAGATGACCGGCAGACAAATCACGATAGTCAAGCTGTGCTCCGGCAAGCTGGCGATACCCACGGGCAGCTACCGCGTCATCGTCAACATGAGCCCCCGCTTTAAGAGGCCGCTGCCTCTGCTCCTCGACATCCCCGGCTTCAGCGGCATCCGCATCCATCCCGGCAACATGGTGAAAGATACCGAGGGCTGCATCCTCGTGGGTTGGAACCGCCACAAAGGCATGGTCATCAACTCCCGCTCCGCCGTCACCCTCCTCATGGACCGCTTCGCGGAGGCAGAGAAGAAGGGCAAGCCGGTGTGGATAACCATCAAGTGACTATGATGCGCTTATTGGGAGCACTGGCCTCAGAGAAGGTCTGTGCTCTCTTTAGCCTCTACTTTTGTTCAGCACCCATCAATCAAAGCTATTCTAATATAATTTCACAAATCCATGGGCAGGTCTGCCTTGTGGATTGATGAAAACAACATCTAAACGGAGCAATGAAAAATAAAGTTTCTATGTTTATTTTTCAATCTGTATTTTTTTTCGTAAGTTTGCAGATATTTTGACCTAAGTAAGAATGTTTTATCAACTTATCCAAAATAAAAGGGACGAATGGTTAAGCAGAGCAGACTGTCCGGTGAAGTCGCTCGTTGACTATATGGAAACCCGTGGCATGCTCAGAGACGCACAGATAGAGGCTATTAAGACCTATCTCTTTCTGAAAATAGCCTGCGGCAACCAACCTTTGTGGCTGCTGTTTTCAAGGGGGAGCTTCCTAACCATTGATTTGGCAAACGTCAGTCTGACCGTCAGGGCGCGGGAAGTGCTGGAGACCAATACCGCCGCCGCGACGCTTTACGAGTATGCCTGCCTGAAGGATGCCAATGGCAATCTGCTGGCTCCAACTCTGAAGAAAGAGATTGAGGAATACCCGGATGACATCAACTACGAACAGGTGTTCCGCGATATTTTCTATGGCGTACAATATCCCGATTACATTTTCAGTTTACCCATGGGAGCAGGCAAGACCTTTCTCATGGCTGCCTTCATATATTTGGAGTTACACTTCTCAGATAGTGAACCCGACAATCCTGCTTTTGCCCATAACTTCATGTTGTTGGCGCCCTCTGGACTGAAATCCTCCATTCTGCCGAGCATCAAGAAGATTCAGGATTTTGACCCTACTTGGGTGTTGGCAGAACCAGAAGCGTCCAAAATCAAAAGGGAGATTCAGTTTGAAGTGCTTGACGAGCAAAAGTCTGCCAAGAAGAGCAACATCGTTAAGAATCCCAACGCACAGAAAATTAACAACCACCAGCCGCTGAATACGATGCGCGGTCTCGTGGCTGTGACCAATGCGGAGAAAGTGATTCTGGATAAGTATGACAAGGATCGAGGCAACGACCCGACACTCTATACCGATGAGGAGTGGGAAGAGGTGAAAGTCTCCAACGAACTCCGCAACATCATTGGCAAGATCCCTCACCTGTCCATCTTCATTGACGAGGTGCACCATGCTTCCGATAGCGACATCAAGCTGCGGCAAGTAGTGAACAAATGGACGGAGACTGAAACGTTCAACTCCGTGCTGGGCTTCTCCGGCACACCCTATCTGGCATCGGCAGACGCTGTGCAGGTGACGCCATGCCTGTCGCTGCAAAACAAGAATCTGGCCAATGCGGTTTACTATTACCCGCTGATTGATGGCGTGGGCAACTTTCTGAAGTCGCCGGTCATCAAGGTTTCGGATGGCGATTGCGACGACATCGTGCGCAAAGGCGTCACGGAGTTTCTCGACCGCTATGGAGATAAGGTCTATGCCAACGGCACCTGCGCCAAGCTGGCTATCTATTGCGGGAAAATCGAGAACTTAGAGAACAACATCTTCCCGCTTGTTGCCAGCATCGTCAGCGAGCGCGGGATGAGTCCCACCGACGTCATTCTGAAATATCACGACGGCAATAAGCAGTTTCCAGCCCCCGAAGGAGCCGAGGCTGCCTTTAAGTCACTCGACACGAAGCTGTCCCGCATCAAGATTATCTTGTTGGTTCAGATTGGTAAGGAGGGCTGGGACTGCAAGAGTCTGACAAGTGTCATCTTGCCGCAAAAAGGTGCTTGCCCCAAGAATATGGTGCTGCAGACCAGTTGCCGCTGCCTGCGTCAGGTGGTGCGGCATCAGCAGGAGTCTGCGCTCATCTGGCTCAACGAGGAAAACGGGAAGACACTCAACAATGAGCTGAAGAAGCAACAGCATACGTCGATAGATGAAATCAACAAGGGTGGAGGCAGCAAGTTCTTCACATTGAAGCAGTTCTCACGCATGGAGAAACTGCGCGTGCCGCCTATCGACTTCATCCAGTTGAAGGTGACCTATCAGACATTGGTATTGGACACGGCTTTAGACACAGCCGCAGCGCTGAAGAGCAACGACCTGCTCTCCTCCTCTAAATCGATGCTTGTCAAGGAAGAGAACCTGGAAGGCGAGCTCCAACATAAAAACGTGCTGAACATTGAAGACGAGGAGAGCTCCCTGCCCGTCACCTTCCATTCCTGGCTCCATACCATCGCGAAAGAGAGCTTTGGCACATGGACCCGGCAAGAGGCAGCGCCCTACCTCTCATCGCTGCGCGACATCTTCGACCACATCACCAACACGAAGGATGGACTGACATATCTGGACGGGAACTACGACCACAGCGCCATTCGCTCCCAAATCAGAAAAACATTTACGCCCAGGCGCACCATCAAAGTGAAGGAGGAGAACATCCCCCAACAGGCGGCGATACTGAATGTGGAGAAGTTGGATCCCACCGTTGAAACGAACAATCCCGAACAATATTATCCGTCTCAGCAGGAAGTCGTACAGATCGTGGCCGACGACAAAGGCGGTATGAGGCTCAAGCCCGACATCGCTACAACCATCAGCACGCTGAAAACGCTCCCTGGCACTGAGGCCACCATCAAGCAGCTGACGGACAACCCCGACAACTACGAGCGGATAGGAAAGGACATCAACGACCACACCTACCACTATCTGCCCTATCATTTCGACAGCAACTTGGAGATAGACTATTTCTCCAAGTCGTTGCTCGCCATCATCAACGGACAGAATCTGGAAGCCTACTTCAACGGCGACGACACGCTCACGGAGTTTAAAATCAGATGCTATAAGCAGGTGGGCAACGCCTGGCACTATATCGGGATGTACGTGCCCGACTTCCTGATATTGCGGCGAGGCGAGGACGGGACCATCCGCCAGGTGCTCATCATCGAGACCAAGGGCGAGGGCTTCAGCAAGAAGTTTGCTGACCGGAAATCGTTCATGAGCAAGTTCGTCAGCCTCAACAACGCACATTATGGCTATCCCCGCTTCGACTTCCTCTATCTTGAGGATACACTCTCCAAAGAGCAGCAGGACAAGCTCACTATAGAAAAGATTCAGCAATTTTTCAACTAAGCAACATCATGGCTATAAAATACATTCCCTATTATCCCAATACCCTCGAAGGTCAGGCCATTCTCAACAATTTTGTGCGCACACAGCGTGTCCTTCGCTATCGTGACAACGACAAGGTGGTGGAGCGCATACAGCGTGGTATGCCGCTTTACGAGATGGAGACCATTGAACAGGTGGGCGACAATCCCGACCAAAACAAAGTCATCCGTGGCGAGTGTCTCTCCGCCTGTGCCTATCTGAAGGACCAAGGTGTAAAGGTTGATTTGGTCTATATCGACCCGCCCTTTGCCAGTGGTGCCGACTATGCCAAGAAAGTCTATATCCGTCGCAACCCGAAAGTGGCCGAGGCTATACAACAGGCAGAGTCGGAGTTGGACAGCAACGAGCTGCGCAACTTCGAGGAGAAGATGTATGGCGACATCTGGGACAAGGAGCGCTACCTCAACTGGATGTATGAGAACCTCATGGCCATCAAAAGCGTCATGAGCGATAGCGCAAGCATATATGTGCATCTCGACTATCATATCGGGCACTACGTGAAGATACTATTAGATGAAATCTTTGGAGAAGACAATTTTAGAAATGAAATTATATGGCATTATTATAATAAGATGCAGGGCAATGTGAAAAGATTTGCTTCAAATCATGACAGCATATACCTTTATAGCAAATCCGACCAATTCAATTTTTTGCCAATAAAAGAAAAGAGAGAGAGTTCAACCAAGCAAATTAAGAGAGAATGGAATAAGGAAAAGCAAAAGTTGGTTAATGCAAAAGATAATAACGGAAAAGTAATCTATATCGATACGAATGAGAAAACTATAGATGATGTTTGGCGTTTACCTATGCTTCAACCTGCAGATAAGGAAGAACCCGTCGACTACGCCACTCAGAAGCCCGAGGCGCTGCTAGAACGTATCATTAATGCTTCTAGCGACAAGGGCATGTTGGTGGCTGACTTCTTTGGTGGCAGCGGCGTTACGGCTACTGTGGCCAGCAAACTCGGCCGCAGGTTCGTCCATTGCGATGTAGGTGTGAACAGCATCGAGACCACTCGTGACCGGCTCGTCAAGGCTAAGGCACAGTTCGAGGTGCTGGAGATAAAGGATGGCGTCTCACTCTATCGCAATCCCGTGCAGACTATGGACAAGCTGAAAAACCTCATCCCCGGCTTGCAGAACAACGACCAGCTGGATAAGTCTTGGGCGGGGAGTATCAACAGCTCCAGCTACGGCAGCATGCCCGTCTATCTGCCCAATCTGTTGGACAGCAGCACGCGACTGCTTGACACTGCGCAGATCAACCATATCATACGTGAGGCCATGCCCGACTTGCCCGAAGAGACGAAGAGAGTCATCGTCTATTATATCGACATCGCTGACAGAGACGAAATCGACCAATTCATCAAGGAGCAGAACGATACGGGCATAGAAATAGAGTTGCGCGACTTGAAAAACGTGCTCGACAACGTGGTCGTGGAAGACTCCTGCGACTACAGTCTGGCTCACGTTCAGCCCGAAGGTCAGATGTTTCAAGTTTGGCAAGTCACCATCAACAGCTTCTGCAGCGACCGTGTGCTGAAGAAAATAGAAGAGTATAACATCAAAGGGCAGGTACAGGCACAAACCTCCAGAAAATCCGCTGCGTTCAAACCTATCGTCATCAGTGACGAGGGTTTGGAGACCATAGAATGGCTGAGTCTCGATAGCACGACAGACGACGCCAAGGCCCCGTGGCATAGCGATTCTGAAATCCTCATCGAGAAAAATAGTAAGGTAAGGCTAAACGGTGTGGTCACACAAAACTTCTGGGATGGAACTATCAGCAGTGAAAAGAAGCCACTGCGAATGAAAATCCGCAATATCTGCGGTGACGAAACGGTTTTCATACTCTCAGGCGACCAAACGAAGTAGAAAGAGAAGCTTTTTCGAAGACCAGAGGAACTGCTTTGAAGTCCGGAAGAGAAGCTTTTTAGAAGTCCGGAAGTCCGGTCAAATGGCTGGAGAATGTTAGGAGCGGCTTTAATGGTGCAGGATGGAAGGGGCGGTGGCATTCCTGCCGCCGGGGAACTGCTGAGTCTGCTACGGAAAGAGTTTAGGGTCTTCGACATTTTTTTCCGGCGGCAGGAATGCCACCGCCCCTACCTCCGGCACCGTGCCACCGCCACTAAAGGCAGGTTTTATTAGGTTTTGATAGTTTTTTCTTTTCTTTCACCTCTCGCAGTGAAAAAGAATAAAACCAAATAAAACCTATTAAAACATGCTATATCCCTACTGCTTCGAGTTTTTGTTTATTGAAGCACTACTGCCCCAAGGTTTTATTAGGTTTTGATAGGTTTTTCTTTTCTTTCACCTCCCGAAGAGAAAAAGAATAAAACCAAATAAAACCTATTAAAACATGCTATATCCCTACTGTTTCGAGTTTTTGTTTATTGAAGCGCTACAGCACCATGGTTTTTAATAGGTTTTTATGTGGCCAGGTGTGGGTAGCTGTCATCTGAGCAGTCCCTGCTTCTTCAGCTCTTCCGCTACCTTTAGGAGCTCGTCGTACCATTCCTTTCCGAATCGTCGGATGAGCGGCTCTTTAAGAAACTCGTAGACATGTATGCCGAGTTTCTTGCCAAGGACGACGGCGTCATGGCAGACATCCCAACGGTTGTAGTTGATGCCTGTGAGTCCCATGGGGAAGGCTTTCTCCCGGATGGGGTAGAGCGCGCAGGAGATGGGCTTGCACCATTTCGTCTTCCCGGCCCGGAAGGCGCGCTCAAAAGCGCAGAGACAGCAGTGAGGAATGGTGTGGCCGTCACCGAAGTCTTGGATGTCATGGTAGCAGGTGAAGACGCAGTCTTTCTTTCCGACGATGCTTGTGACGAGGTCGCCGTCGCCATCGGTATAGGCGACGCCCTGCTTGTCGATGACACTCTGTGCCGACGCTGAGAGGTCGTCCCAGACAGTGTCGAGGTTGTCCTCCATGGCCATGACCTCGTCGAGGGTGACGGGGGCTCCGGCATCGCCCTCGACACAGCAGACGCCCTTGCATTTGTCAAGGTCGCAGCAGAAAAACTCCGTGATGATGTCGGGCGAGACGAGGACGTTGCCGACTTGTATGATATGCAGTTCGTTCATAGTTTACCAGTCGATGGGTTCTTTGCCTACATTTCTGAGATAGTCGTTGCACTTAGAGAACTGATGCTGTCCGAACCAGCCGCCCCGGTTGGCCGAGAGCGGTGAGGGGTGCACGGACTCCAAGATGCAGTTGCGGGAGGCGTCGATGAGCTGTCGCTTGGACTTGGCGAAGCCGCCCCAGAGCATGTAGACTATGTGGTCGCGGTGGGCGTTAAGGGCCCGTATGGCGGCGTCGGTGAAGATGCTCCAGCCTAAGGTCTGGTGGCTGTTGGCGATATGTGCGCGGACGGTGAGGGTAGCGTTGAGCAGGAGCACACCCTGGCGGGCCCAGCGTGTGAGGTCGCCGTTGGTGGGGATGGGCTTGCCGAGGTCATCGTGAATCTCCTTGAAGATGTTGATGAGCGATGGTGGCATCACCACACCCTCGGGGACGGAGAAGCTCAGCCCCATGGCCTGCCCGGGCTCGTGGTAGGGGTCCTGGCCGATGATGACGACCTTGACCGCGTCGAAGGGGGTGAGGTTGAAGGCGTTGAAGATGAGGTGGCCCGGAGGGAAGCAGGGGCCCTGGCTATACTCACGGCGTACGGCTTGTGTGAGCTGCTGGAAATAGGGTGTGGAGAACTCCGGTTCTAACCATTGCTTCCACGAGGGTTCTATCTGGACATTCATAATATTATAATATGTGAGTGGTAAGAGTCATAGCGGAGGGTCGGCGGGCGACGCAGCAAAGCAGCGTCCTACGGAACCCAGCCTTACGAAGAGATAAAGGGATTAGCCGTGGCGTGTATAGGACGTGCATTCGTTGGGAGCTTTTTACTTCTTAAAGTATTCCGCTGCATAGCGTCCCATCTCTCTGTATCCGGTGGCATTGGGGTGGAGGTGGTCGGTAAGTGCCCACTGGCGTCGCAGGGCCGTGGGCGCGGCTGGGTCTCGGAGGAGGGCGTCGAAGTCGAGGTATCCGTCAGCGACCTTCTGTTGGCGTATCCAGGCGTTGACGATGCGGCGACCCTCTTCACGGTCAGCATTATAGTAGCCGGAACCCCGCATAGGTGTGATGGTGGCTAAGAAGACGCGCTTGTGGGCTTTGCGGCACGCCTCTATCATGTTGCGGTATTCCATGATGAGTCGGTAGGCCGTGGCGACACCGTATCGGCTTGTGCCAAGATCGTTGATGCCCTCGAAAATGACGACGTCGGTGACACCGTGTTGCTCGATGATGTCGCGATAGAAGCGGTCCTTAGCAGGCTCGCCGTAGCCGCTGTTGGTGATGACACGGTTGTTGCCGATACCGAGGTTGAGGACGCCGACGGTGCCTTTGAGGTAGAAGCTCATCTCGTCGGGCCAGCGGTTCTGGTGGTCTGTGGTCGACCCCTTACCGTCGGTGATGCTGTTGCCGATGATGGCGATGGTGCGCGGGCGGTTGGCGAGGACTTCGAGGGCGGCGATATTGAACCATTTCTCGTAGCGGAAGGCCTTGGTGAAGTCTGTCTCCGGTGTGCTGGCGCCCTTGAGGATGTAGCTTGTAGTGCGTGAGCCCATGTGCACGGTAGGTTGCTTGGGAGCTGTGGCGTAGTTGATAGTGATGGCCACGGTCTCCAAGGGTTTGAGGTCGAAGGCAGCGGCATCGGAGAAGATGCTCATACCCGCGGGGATGGTGACCTCGTCGTGTCCGGCGAACTTCAGGTAGCGGGCGCTGCGGGTGTCGATGCGGAAGGTGTCGAGGGCATGGGCGATATATACGGATTTGAGGACGACGGGCTCAGTGGAGAAAATGTTGGAGAGCTGGAGCCTGATGACGCGGCCTCCTAAGGATACTTTCACAATTTGCCTCACGGAGCGGTCGCTCATCTGATTGTTGAAAGGCATGAAGGCCTTCACGGGCGTCTGCATGGCCGTGGCCCAGGTGCCGGTCCAGTCGCCGATAACGGTGGCATGACCGACGGGGCGCCCTGCCAACGCTAAGAGGGGCAGAAAAAAGAATAGAATAGACAGTAACTTCCTTTTCATACTGCAAAGTTACTGCTTTTCCACCTTTCAGCGTTGCGTTTTACACAAATTAAAACCGCCCCGAGGAAAGTGAACTCCATCGGGGCGGAACCTGAATACAAAAATCCTTTTTTAACCTATTGTTAACTGCTTGAATATGTTGTTACCCTGAAGACTATTTTATCTGTTATTGCTTTTCGTTGTATTTGGTGCGCCGCTGCAAAGCATTTTGGGTGCGCCGCTGTTATCAGAGCATCCACCATTGTTGTCAGAGCTACCTACATTGTTGTCAGAGCTACCTACATTGTTATCGGGAGCTACCCCCGTTGTTGTCAGAAGTGCCGCCATTATTGTCGGAAGAGGCTGCAGAGCCCTTGAGCGTCGTGCCTTGAGTGGTATAGAGCGATGTGCTTGCGAGTTTCTGGGCACCTGTACCGTCGTTGAGGACGTACTTGGCATAGGTGAAGTCAGCGGGGACGCTGACCTTATACCATCCCGTCTTGCCGTTGTGGGTAGCGCTCTCGTCGTAGGTCATCTTCTCACCCGGCCATACCGATGCACTCGTTGTGCCGTCGTAGAAGTAGCAATATACGTTGCTCCACTTGTTGGGGTTGTCGAAGTAGACATATTTGCCGGAAGGAACGACTTCGCCGCCCTCGACTTTAGTAATCTCTTTCTCACAGACACCCTCGACATAGTAGCCGTGGTTCTTGAAGTCGATATTCTCAGATACGAACCTTGTCTCGCCGTCGTGGGTGAAGATAACCTGTGTGGGAGCACTCTCAGTACTAGTGTAGGTCCATTTGAAGACGTTGTTGCCGTTGGCAGCCTTGCCCACGAGGGTCATGGCGTCGCCGGGCCATTTGCTCTTAGTGAACTGCGGGACGGTAGTGTTCCATGCCCAGATCTTTGCGTTGTCGGAAGCTGTCTCTAAGAAGCAGGAGACCTCATCCTTGCTGCTGAGGGTCGGAGTGTAGGCCTTCACCTTGTTATAAGTTGCCGAGCCAGAAGCTGTCTTACCGTCAGAGCCGGTAGCGCCCCAGCTGATGGTGATGGATTTGCCGTAGTCGACGCCGCTGCCGATGGTGACGGTGGTGGAGGTAGTGAATGTCTGCTTGCTGCCGCCGTCAACCTGAATCCAAGCCGATGTAGCGTTCTCAGCTGTTGCCGTGATGGTCGTTGTCTCCTCGGAGAAAGAAGTGCCGGAAGCCGGTGAGAGGGTGACAGAGGGATCTGTAGAAATGGTGCCGTTGTAGATGACGGCGATACCTGTAGAGCCTACCTGTCCGCTGATGGTAGAGGTCGTGACGGTGAATGTGCCGCCGCCAACCTTGTCGGTATAGGTACCTGCCTTCAGCCACTTGCCATCGCCCTTTCCGTTGTCGAAGCTCACGCTCTGGTTGCTGCCGCGGCCGAGGACGATGATAGCCCCGCTTTGGCGCACCTGCGCGGCCACGTTATCGCCGTGGACATAGTAGTTGGGCTCACCGGCGCAGATGTTGTGCATGTGGTTCACCTCTGCGACCTCCTTGGAGGTGAAGTGCGTAGAGCCCTTTTGGCCAAGCTTCATGGAGTTCTTTTCCGTCGTAGAGGGACGCGAGAAGTAGAGCGCGGTAGCCCCGTTGTTACCAGCTACGACAGCGTAGGCGCGGTCGATAATATTCTGGCTCATATACTTCGATGAACCGCCATCATTAGCGTAGGTGTCATGGCTCTCACCCCAGTAGACGAGCTTTGCTGTTGTGGCACCTCTTTGGTTGAAGTTGCCGATGGAACTGTTGACCTGTCCGCTGTTGAACGAGTTGGCGAATCCATTGCCATAGCCGTTGTCGGTGATGGATATATACTTTTGGTATTCTGGGAACAGGGTCTTGTCATCTCCACCGGTGCCGTCGAGGATTTCACCGTAGTTGTACATGCTCTGGTCAGGAACGTTCTGCCAGAAGGAATCACCCTCAGAAGGTAGCCCTATGTGCTTGGCAGCATCCCAGCGGATGCCATCGACGCCGCAGTTCTTTAACGCCTCAATAAACTGGTGGATATAGTTCTGTACGCCGCTGTCTTCGGTCTTGTTATCCCACATGCCAATCTTTCCATGGGTAACCTGATTTCGGTCGTTCCAATTGCTGACGTCAAAGGGGGTGTGATAGCGACTCTGGTCATTCATATAACCAGTGCAGTTGGGGTAGTCGGTATGGTTGGCCACGACATCAACTATGACTTTTACACCATATTGGTGAGCGGTTGTGCACAGATCTTTGAGCTCACTCTCTGATCCGATGCCATTACCGATAGTATAGTCTTGTGGGCGGTATACGTCATACCATACAGCACCGGCACCGCCGCCTTTTGAGACGGGTGATGTCTGCACGGCTGTGAAGCCAGCCTTGGCAATGTCGGGAAGTGCAGCTTTGATGTCGCTGAGCTTCCAGTCGAAGCAGTGCAGGATGACACCATCCTGGATGTTGCTCTTCAGCCCGTAGCTGTTGTCGGCATAGGCGGAGAAGCTCATGCTGAGCAGCGCGAAGGCCGAGAATAAGATTGATTTTATATTGAACATAATATTGTCTGAATAGTTTTTGGTTCTTTAAATATGTGGGCGTACCGCTTACTTCACGATAACGAACTTCTTTCCGTTGTGGATATAGACACCGGCCTTTGTGGGTTTGCTGACTCTCATGCCGGAGAGGGTGTACCAGCCTTCAGCATCCTGTTTGCTGATGTTGATACCGGAGATGCCCGTTGCGGTGCTGCCGTCGTAGACTGTCTCGCCGTTGAGGGCTGTGCCGTCCAAGCCGTTGTTGATAACAAAAGATGCGCTCTTGAACTCGTCAGGGACTTTCAGCGTGTACCAGCCTGTCGTGCCGTCGTGCTCGATGTTGTTGTCCAGAGTCATCTCCAAGCCCGGCCATGTGGTGTGGGAAGTGGTACCATTGTAGAGGTAGCAATACACCTTCTCATAATTGTTTTTGTTGAGGAAGTAGACATACACGTCTTCGCTGACAATATCAGGGCGCTCTGTCGTTTCGGAAGCCGAAGAGCCGTTGACGGCATAGTAGACATCGGAAGTGACATTCGTAACGTTGCCGGTGAGCTTTTGGCTATCGTTGGCGCCGGCTGTTGTGGTAAGGATGAAGTTGACGGAGCTGACACCTGCGGGAACGTTGTAGACATACCATCCGGAGGCGGATGTTGGAGTCATGGCCTTGGTGTTTTTCCAGTCGCCGTTGGGTTTTTTCGTTGTACCATTGTCGTCGTACCAAACATAGATATAGGGTGCGGCGCTTGCTTTCACATAGATATTGAAACCAGTGCCCCCGGTATTGCCGCCCGTGTTGCCGCCCGTCGAGCTGCCGTTGTCGTCGGTCTCTGTCAGTGTGGTGCCGTTGAGCCAAGCATAGTTCTTGCCGCTGAGCTGCACGCCGGGCTGCTGAGCTGCCGGGTACTGGTTACTGCCACCGTCGTTGACGATGAGTTGTCCTGAAGCGAGGTTGTCGGGTACGTCATATTTCCACCAACCCGTGGTACCGTCATGGGAGATGCTGGCATCGTAGGTCATCTGTGCACCCGGCCACTTACCGTTCTCGGACGCGCCTTTGTCTTTATAGACATAGCAGTAAACCGTGCTCCACTTATTGGGATTGTTGTAATAAACAACGGTTGCCGAAGCGCTGAGCGTGAAACCACACCATGGAAGGAATGATAACAGCGCCGCAAGCAAAAGCATGCGTAAACTAACTTTCATAATTGTTTTTTAAGTTGAAAGATAAAATTAGTTGTTTGTAAAGGATGTTGCAAATTTAGACGATTCTCCTTTCATATTGCGAAGAAGATATGAAAAATATGATAAAAAATCTGTGCAATCGATTGATGTTAATAATTATAAATATACGCGGTTCCCGCTGTACGAAAGCAGTTGTAATACGATAGTCGCACGCTGGAAGAGCAGACTTAATGTTGGAAAAACTCGTTAAGTCGGAGTGGAGAACTTGCCCGGTATCTACTTTTTTGCTTTTGGGATAAGATGATAAATGTCTTATAATTAGTTCGTTACTAAAAATATCCACTTCCTAAAATCTTTGTATTGCTTTACTCACGTCTCTCGGCATTTGATTTTTACTTACCTTTGCAAAAAAGATAATCTTCTATATTTATGCAACAAAAACTAAGAACTTTTGCACTATCGGCATTATTTTCCTTCGGACTCACTGCCAGTGCACAGACCCCCGTGTATCTTGATGATACCAAACCTATAGAGCAGCGTGTGGAAGATGCGCTGTCACGGATGACCCTCGACGAGAAGATTGGTGTCATTCATGCGCAGAGCAAATTCTCCAGCCGTGGCGTGCCGCGTCTTGGCCTGCCCGACTTCTGGACCGACGACGGTCCCCACGGAGTGCGCCCCGATGTGCTATGGGACGAATGGGAGCAGGCCGGACAGACTAACGACTCCTGCATCGCCTTCCCGGCCCTGACCTGCTTGGCATCGACTTGGAACCCCTCACTGGCCTACCTCTATGGAAAGAGCTTGGGTGAGGAAGCCCTCTACCGTGGCAAAAACATGATTCTCGGTCCTGGTGTGAACATCTACCGTACGCCGCTCGGCGGTCGCAACTTTGAATACATGGGCGAGGATCCCTTCCTCACCTCTACCATGGTGGTGCCCTATATCCAGGGTATGCAGAAGAATGGTGTGGCGGCCTGTGTGAAGCACTTCTGTCTGAACAATGATGAGGAATACCGTTTCCAAGTCAACGTGAAAGTTTCCGACCGCGCCCTCCACGAGATTTACCTCCCCGCCTTTAAGGCTGCTGTGCAGAAAGGCCATGTCTGGGGACTCATGGGCGCCTACAACCTTTATAAAGATGAACACAACTGCCATAACGCATACCTTCTCAACGACCTTGTCAAGGGTCAGTGGGGCTTCGACGGTGTTGTCGTCAGCGACTGGGGTGGTACGCACGACACGGACCAGGCTGTGAAGAACGGGCTCGACATGGAGTTTGGTACATGGACGAATGGTCTGACAACGGGTGCCAGCAATGCCTACGACAACTACTATCTTGCCCAGCCCTATAAGCAAGCCATCCTGAGTGGTAAGTATACTGAGAAGGAGCTTAACGACAAGGTGCGCCGTGTGCTGCGTCTCTATTTCCGTACGACGATGGCCCAGCATCCCAACCGCGGTTTTCTCTGCTCTGAGGCCCACTATGCGGCAGCAAAGCAGATAGCCGAAGAGGGTATCGTGCTGTTGCAGAACAAGGGCGGCGTGCTGCCCCTGGACCTCTCTAAGAAGCCGACGGTGCTCGTCGTCGGTGAGAATGCCATCAAGATGATGACCGTCGGTGGCGGCTCTTCCTCGCTGAAGGTGCAGCGTGAGATCTCGCCCCTCAAGGGACTGCAGACGCGGCTGAAGGATGTGGCCACCGTGGAGTATGAGCGCGGATATGTCGGCGATACGACGGGCAACTACAATGGTGTAACGACCGGTCAGAATCTTGTTGACAAGCGCTCGGAGCAGCAGCTTATCAACGACGCCGTGGCGAAAGCGAAGACAGCGGACTATGTCGTTGTCTTCGGCGGTCTGAACAAGAGTGACTATCAGGACTGTGAGGGCCATGACAGGAAGTCGTATGCCTTGCCTTATGCCCAGGATAAGCTCGTCGAGGCCTTGGCCAAGGTGAACAAGCGCGTCGTCTTCGTCAATATCTCCGGCAATGCTGTGGCCATGCCTTGGAAGCAGCAGGTGCCAGCCATCGTGCAGGGATGGTTTATCGGTTCTGAGGCTGGCGAGGCATTGGCTGCCGTGCTCTGTGGCGACGCCAACCCATCGGGAAAGCTGCCTTTCACATGGCCTGCCTCACTCAACGATGTCGGTGCCCATGCCCTGAAGACCTATCCCGGGACCTGGCGTAAGGCCGGGGGAGCCCAGACGGAAGGAAACATCATCGACGAGGAATATAAGGAAGGCATCTACGTAGGCTATCGCTGGGCTGACGCGCACAAGACGCATCCCACCTTTGCCTTCGGACATGGATTGAGCTATACTACGTTTAGCATCAGTAACCTCCGCCTCTCCAAATCTTCAATGACCGCCGATGACAGTCTCAGGGTAACAGTGACAGTGAAGAATACCGGCAAGCGAGCCGGTGCAGAGATTGTACAACTCTATATTCATGATGATAAGTCGAGTGTGGACCGGCCTTACAAAGAGCTGAAAGGCTTTGCCAAGGTCAGCCTGCAGCCCGGCGAGACCAAGGACGTGACGATGACCATCGGTAAGGATGCCCTGAGCTTCTACGATGAGGCTGCCGGAGCTTGGAAAGCTGAGCCCGGAACCTTCACGGCCTTCGTGGGAGATGCTTCGGACAATCTGAAGCTTTTCAAGCAGTTCAGATTAGAATAGTTTTTTAGGTGGTAGGTGGTAGGTGTTGGGTGTTAGGTGGTGGGTGTTAGGTGATAATGATGTGCAAATGCTGTTTCCGTGCGTTGTGGCCTTCATTCCATCCGTTCTGCGTCTTGATACAAACCATTAACACCTAACACCCAACACCTACCATCAAAAAATTTTTCCTTTCTACTTTTATTTGCTACCTTTGCACCTATATATA
The DNA here is from genome assembly GCA_900543585.1 of uncultured Prevotella sp. Lineage (GTDB taxonomy): Bacteria > Bacteroidota > Bacteroidia > Bacteroidales > Bacteroidaceae > Prevotella. The sequence continues at coordinate 30,946 of UQRP01000015.1, read as the reverse complement.
TATTATTCTTAGATGCAGCAGATTATCACCCATTTCACCGATGACGACCTCTATAAGTTTTCCATGTGCTGTGCCGTCATCGACAACTACCCGCGCGCGCAGGTAAAATACATGTTTGTGGATAGAAATAATACCGTCTATCCCAAGGGCTTTGCAGAACTCGTCAAGGAGCAGATAAAAATGTTGGAGAATATCGTCATCACCGATGAGGAGATAGACTTCATGCGCCGTAAATGCTATTACATGCCCAACTGGTTTTTCACCTATCTGAAAGGTTTCCGCTACAAGTCGGAGTGGACGGATGTCAGACAAGACGAGGAGGGACACCTGCATATCTCCTTTGAGGGCAATTGGAGCGACACTATTCTCTTGGAAGTGAAGGTCTTGGCCATTGTCTCACAACTCTACTATATCGTCACAGGCCAGGATAAGAATTTTGATTATGACGACTACTATAAGCGCACCTACGCCAAGGGTGAGAAGTTGCTCTCGGCAGGATGTATCTACAGCGACTTTGGTACGCGCCGTCGTGCCTCTTTCAAAGCTGAGGATGTCATCGTCAAGGCTTTCAAAGACTGCCAGGAGAGCCGCAAGGACTGGAAGGGGCGGTTTGTAGGGACGAGTAATGTTTACCTCGCCATGAAATACAACCTCACGCCGGTGGGGACCATGGCTCACGAGTTTATCTGTGCCATCGGGGGCATGTACGGGCCACAGATGGCCAACAACATAGCCATGAATGCGTGGCGACATACCTTCAGCGGTGCCTTGGGCACCTACCTCTACGACTCCTTCGGCTGGAATATCTTCGCGCTGAATTTCTCGGAAGATTTCGCCAACCTCTTTAAAGGATTGCGCGTGGACAGTGGTGACAATCGCGACGAGCTGAATAAGATTGTGGCGAAATATAAATCGCTGAATATAGACAGCCGTACCAAGCAGGTCATCTTCTCTAATGCCCTGACCACTGATGAGGCCATCGAGATACAGCAATATGCTTCTAAAGTCTGCCAGCCGTCGTTTGGTATCGGTACACATTTCACCAATGACTTCCCGCATATCAAACCGATGAATACGGTGATAAAATTGGTGGCGGTGAAGATTACGGAGTCGTGGCCCTTCTACAACGATACGTGTAAGATTTCAGACAGCGACGGCAAGCATACGGGTAACCCGGAAGTAATCAAGCGCTTTATGGAGGAGCTGCATATGGCGTAGGCGTTTATTAGGCACAATATGCCTAATATGCCTAATAAAATTTCGAATCAATGGACAGAAATAAAATCTCAGCTCACTCTTCGCTGCTCGTCGCCAACATCATCTTCGGTCTCGGTGTGCCTATTACCAAGCTCCTCTTAGACAACTGGGTGTCGCCGATGGCGTGGATGGCTACACGGTGTATCGGTGCGGCAGCGATATTCTGGCTTATCTCCCTCTTCATGCCGAAGGAGAAGGTGGCTCCTCGCGACCTGCTTGTCATCATGCTTGGCGGCTTGCTCGGATTCCTTGTTTCACAGACTTTTACAGCGTGGGCCATCGATTTCTCCACACCAGTCTATGTCTCGTTGATAGGTACATTGACTCCCGTGGCCACGATGATTTGTGCAGCGCTGTTTATCGGTGAGCGCATGTCGAAAAAAGGTGTCGTCGGTGTCTTCGTGGGCATCGTCGGTGCCATGCTTATGGTGGTGATGAACTGGCAGGGCGGCAGCGGAAAGAATGATGTCGTGGGCATCGGCTTCGCTGTGCTGAGCCTGCTGACGTGGTCTGTCTACCTGATCATCACGCGCACGGTGTCGGCGAAATATTCTGCTGTAACGCAGATGAAGTGGATATTCCTCGTCTCTACCATTGCCATCCTGCCCTTTGCCTGGAGCGACCTGCAACATGCCACGCTCTATAGCAAGGCGTGGCAGTGGAGTGGGGTGCTGGAGATGGCTTATATCGTTGTGTTGGCAACGGTGGCAGGCTTCTTCGCTATTCCTTTTGCCATGAAATATCTCAAGGCAACGACGGTGAGCGTCTATACCAATCTCCAGCCGATAGTGGCGTCGTTTGTCGCCATCGCCCTGGGTCAGGATTTGCTGACGTGGGATAAGCCCGTTGCGCTCGTCTTGGTGTTGCTGAGTGCCTGGCTGGTGTCGAGACGATAACCGACATATGCCGTGGATGTCGCTGGCATTTGCCGTGGAATTCGCTGGCATATGCCGTGGAATTCTTTGGCATATGCCACAGATGTCGCTGGCATACGCCGCGGAACAGGTCGGCAATGCTATAATATCATGTTAGTAGCGATATAAAAATAAAAAGAGGTAAGCGTTATGACTAACACTTACCTCTTTTTATTTAATTATTGAATCTCAATTAATAGTTCTGAGCGGCAAGCTCGAAGAAACTCTGCGGATGGTTGCAGACGGGGCAAACCTTCGGAGCCTTGGGACCGATAACGATGTGACCGCAGTTGCGGCACTTCCAGATGCGGTCTCCGTCGCGGGAGAAGACGAGACCCTCGTCGAGGTTCTCGATGAGCTTGCGGTAGCGCTCCTCGTGGTGCTTCTCGATAGCGCCTACCATGCGGAACTTGGCAGCGATCTCCTTGAAACCCTCTTCCTCGGCGTCCTTAGCCATGTAGTCGTACATGTCTGTCCACTCGTAGTTCTCACCGGCAGCAGCCTGCTCAAGGTTCTTGTGAGTGTCCTGGATGTCGCCACCCTGCAGATATTTGAACCAGAGCTTAGCGTGCTCACGCTCGTTGCCAGCTGTCTCCTCGAAGATGGCAGCAATCTGCTCGTAGCCATCCTTACGTGCCTTGCTGGCGAAGTAAGTATACTTATTGGTTGCCTGGCTCTCACCTGCGAAAGCGTCCTGGAGATTCTTTTCTGTCTTTGTTCCTTTTAAGTCTTTCATAATGTTTTTGTATTAATATTTTTGTATATTCTTCTATTCTTTAGAGGTGACGTTACCGTCATCTTTTTACGCTTGCAAAGTTAGGAAATAAATCAATACGAACCAAATTTTTTGTCGATTTATTTGTAATTATTACAAGAGTAAAGCTTTATTATACTTCTGACAAGGTTTCACGGCGAAAGAAAGGCTTACCAAAGGGGTTGTCGCTTAGGTGCGACGCTGATGGCTTCGAGGTTCATGATGTGACTTGGACGGAAGCTCCTGCTGCCGCTGAACGGGATGGTGCTGATGGAGCCGATGGCGAAGCGGGGATAAGCCTGCTCGTCGATGGTTCCGTTACAGATGTAGTGCAGGTTGGCGATATCGATTCGTTCACCAGCTTTGGCTTCACGAATTGTGGCACGCAGAAAGCCGATGATGTCGTAGGGGAGGATGATGTAATCCTCTGCTGTGACCACTTCGTCCTGCTGATAGGGAGTGATGTGCGAGATGTGGAGCGATTCGTCAGCACTATTTATGTCCGTATTATATAATAATGTGTAAAGCGTTTCGCTGTCGTTAGTGTTCGTGTTAGCATTAGTATTCGGCTCTTCTGCCACTTCTTCTGCAGGTTCCCATAGTGCCAGGTTGTTGATGGTTGCCGCTTTCCACGTCGTGTCATGCTGTCGTCCGTCGATGAGTTCGCCACCATCGGACGTCATCATGGAGTTGGCGCGCTGGCATAGCCAACTGCCATCGCTGACGGTGCAGAAGTTGGTGCCGTCATGGCTCCTGCCATAGATGTTGACGGCTATTTGCCTGGTCATCTTACAGGGGAAGGTGGGGGAATAGAGAATGGCTACAACGTTGGTGTCGCTGCGGAGGTAGGGGGTGATGTCGAAAGTGTTGTAGCGAATGGTAGTGTCTGGCTGTTGGCGGTAGGGATAGTAGAGTGCTGTGCCCACATTGCACTCGTTGACGTAGAGCTTGTAGTAGCCCGTTGTAGCTACCGTTATCTCTACCTCCTTCGGTTTCCCTTCGGTGATGAAGGCTCTGCGAAACTCTATGTGTGAGAGGCTGTCAGACTGAGGTGCCGCTATCCAGTGGGTGTTGAAGTCGCGGGCTGAGGAAGAAAAGGGCCACACGGCTGAGAAAAGGAATAAGAAAAGAGGGAGCAAAGTGTTGTTCCTCCACAGATGCTGATGGCTGTCTTTTCTGTGTTTCATAACGCTTTGCTCCCTCTTGATGCTGATGGTTGGTTTTCTATCTGCTATAGCTTCTATAGTTTCTATAGTTTCTATAGCTTCTATAGCTTCTATAGTTTCTATAGCTTCTATAGTTTCTATAGCTATAGTCTCTGTTTATGCGTCAATATTCGCGTATGCTGCATTCTCCTCGATGAACTCTCGGCGTGGCTCTACGTCGTCGCCCATGAGCATGGAGAAGATCTCGTCGGCCTCGGCGGCATTCTCTATGGAGACCTGCTTGAGCAGACGCGTCTTGGGGTCCATAGTTGTCTCCCAGAGCTGCTCAGGGTTCATCTCACCAAGACCTTTGTAGCGCTGGGTGTGAATGCTTGTACCCTCCTGGCCGTTGCCGTACTTGTCGAGGAAAGCCTGGCGCTGTTGGTCGTTGTAGCAGTATTGCGAAATCTTGTTCTTATACGTACATTTGTAAAGCGGCGGTGTGGCGATATACAGATGTCCGTCCTCGATGACTTTCGGCATGAAGCGGAAGAAGAGGGTCATGATAAGGGTGTCGATGTGGGAACCATCGACATCGGCATCGGTCATGATGATAATCTTGTCGTAACGCAGCTTGTCGATGTTGGCCTCGCGGTCGTCCTCCCCGTCAACACCGAAGCGGACGCCGATAGACTGGATGATATTCATCACAGACTCAGCTTCGAAGACGCGGTGCCACTGTACCTTCTCCACATTGAGAATCTTGCCGCGGAGAGGCAGGATGGCCTGGGTGTAGCGGTCGCGGCCCTGCTTGGCAGAGCCACCTGCGGAGTCACCCTCGACGAGGAATATCTCGCAGTCCTTAGGATCTTTGTTGGAGCAGTCGGCCAGTTTGCCAGGCAGTCCGCCACCACTCATCACGCTCTTGCGCTGCACGCTCTCACGGGCCTTGCGGGCGGCGATACGTGCTGTGGCAGCGAGGATGACCTTCTCGCAAATCTTATGGGCTTCGTCGGGATGCTCCTCAAGGTAGTTGGTGAGTGCTTCGCCGACGGCCTGGTTGACAGCACCGGCGACATCGCTGTTACCGAGCTTTGTCTTGGTCTGACCCTCAAACTGCGGTTCGGCAACCTTGATGCTGATGACAGCGGTGAGACCCTCGCGGAAGTCCTCACCGGCAACCTCTATCTTGGCTTTTTCTATCTGCTTGGAAATCTGCGGATCGTTGTCAGCATAGTTCTTCAACACGCGGGTAAGGGCCTGGCGGAATCCCGTGACGTGAGTACCGCCCTCAATGGTGTTGATGTTGTTGACATAAGAGTGCAGATTCTCGGAATAGTCGGTGTTGTACATGATGGCGACCTCGATGGGCACACCCTGCTTCTCAGTCTTGAGATAGATGACGTCGTCGAAGAGGTGGGTGCGATGGCGGTCGATATATCTGACGAATTCTTTCAGTCCGTCTTTGGCATGGAAGACCTCCTGGCGTGTCTTGCCCGTCTCGGGGTCGGGGCGCAGGTCTGTAAGCGTAATCTTGATGCCTGCATTGAGGTAGGCGAGCTCACGCATGCGGCGCGCAACGATGTCCCATTGGAACTTCGTCGTAGTGAAGATGGTTGGATCCGGCCAGAACTGCTGTCGTGTGCCACGCTTGGTTGTCTCGCCGATGACCTTCACAGGGTAGAGGGGCTTGCCCTTCTCATACTCCTGCTGGTAGATATGTCCGTCACGATAGACTTGTGAGAGCATGTGTGTGGACAGCGCATTGACGCAACTCACACCGACACCATGGAGACCACCGGAGACCTTATAGGAGTTTTTGTCGAACTTACCACCGGCGTGCAGCACGGTCATGACCACTTCCAAGGCGCTCTTGTGCAGCTTCTTGTGCTCATCGACAGGAATGCCTCGGCCATTATCCTCTACGGTGCAGCTGCCGTCAGGGTTGAGAGTTACCTCTACCTCGGTGCAGTAGCCTGCCATGGCCTCGTCGATACAGTTGTCCACTGTCTCGTTGATAAGGTGATGCAGGCCTTTTTCGGAGATGTCGCCGATATACATTGCCGGACGCTTGCGCACGGCCTCAAGACCTTCCAATACCTGAATATTGGAAGCTGAGTAATTATCTTCTGGATGCTGATTTTCTGCCATTTCTATAAGCTTGTTATTACCATGCAAAGGTACGAAAAAACGTGGTAATGAGGAAAAGAAAAGAGGACAAAATGGCGATTAAAAGATGATAAAAAGCAATAGGAAGACAATAAAAAAGCCGTCTCCTGAATAGGAAACGGCAATGTCTTCTTCATCGGTCAGAGAAGTCGCTTAGCCGAGCTTGTTGACATGGAGAGCAAGACTGGACTTAAGGTTGGCAGCCTTGTTCTTGTGGATGATGTTGGTCTTAGCGAGCTTGTCAAGCATCTTCTGGACAGTGGGATAAAGCTTTACAGCCTCGTCCTTGTCTGTGGTAGCGCGAAGTTTGCGAACAGCATTACGCATAGTCTTCGCATAGTATTTGTTGTGAAGTGTGCGGACTTTCGTCTGACGAATTCTCTTGATTGACGATTTGTGATTTGCCATCTTTATATTTTATCTTTTATTTTTCTGTTTGGTTAGCACTAATGTGCTGGTGGTAGTCCATAGCAGAGTCGAACTGCTCTTTAGAGAATGAAAATCTCTCGTCCTAACCGATAGACGAATGGACCATCGCTTTTGATAAGCGGGTGCAAAGTTACGGCTTTTTCATCTTATGGCAAAATTTTATCGCCTAATTTTTTGCTAAATGCTTGATTTTTCATATCTTTGTGGTATTATTATGGATATTAAGACGAGAGCGATAGTGTTGCGCACCGTGAAGTACGGTGAGTCGCGCATGATAGTAGACATGCTTACCCAGGTCAGGGGGAGGGTGTCCTTTGTGTGCAATCTGTCAAAAAGCAACCGTGGAAAGATGAAAAAGCAGCTCTTCCAACCCTTGACGATTCTTGATATCATCTATGATGAACGTCCAACGATGGAGCTGCAGCGTCTGCGGGACATTCGCATTGCGCGTCCTTTCACCTCTATACCTTTCGATCCATTCAAGCTCTCCATCTGCCTCTTTATTGCGGAGTTCCTGACCTTTGCCACGCGAGGCGAGCACGACAATCAGCCGCTGGAGGCGTTTGTGGAGTCTTCTTTGGCTTGGTTGGACAGTGCCGACAGCAACTTTGCCAACTTTCATCTTGTCTTTATGATTCATGTTACCCTTTTTGTGGGTTTCTATCCGAATTTGGAGGATTGGCATGAAGGTTCGTGGTTCGACTTGCGTGAAGGCTCCTTCACGCTGCAATGTCCGTTGCATCCTGATTATCTCTCACCGGCGGAGGCAGCACGGTTGCGGCTGCTGATGCGTATGAACTTCGACAACATGCGGCTCTTCCGTATGAGCCATGATGAGCGGAATATCTGTACAACGGTGATTCTTAAATACTATCGTCTTCATGTGCCTGGTTTCCCTGAGCTAAGGTCTCTGGAGGTACTTCGGGAGTTGTTCTAAGGCTTGAATTCTGTTTACACAGAAGCCCGGAGGTTCAGAAAGAACTTCCGGGCTTCCGAATTTCTGTTAGTGTTGATTTCTTTATGCGAGAAACTTGCGAACGATGGTGGAGATGACTTTACCGTCAGCCTTGCCTGCCATCTGCTTGGAGGCAATCCCCATCACCTTGCCCATCTCTTTGATGGAAGAAGCACCAGTCTGTGCGATGATGTCCTTCACCTGTGCTTCTATCTCAGCTTCTGTGAGTGGTTTGGGCAGGAACTCTTTATAGACGTTGACCTGTGCCATCTCGCCCTCAGCGAGCTCGGGGCGGTTGGCTTTGGTGTAGATGTCAGCACTCTCCTCACCCTGCTTGACGAGCTTTTGGAGGATTTTCATGGCCTTATCGTCTTCCAACGTGTCGTTTGCCCCAGGGGCTGTCTTCGCCTCAAGGAATACTTTCTTGACATTGCGCAGTGCCTCAAGGCGAACTTTGTCACGAGCCTTCATGGCTTCGCGGATGCCTTTGCTAACTTGTTCAAATAATGATTCCATGATATACTATCTTTTGCGAATTTATCGTTTCCGCATTATGCGAAACTTATCAATCCCGGTGTCTCCTCCTGCTTCTCGTCCTTAGGAGCTTCTTCCTTGTTCCCGGCAGCCTGTTTGCGGATGTCTTCGAGGTTGGACTTGGTGCGCTTGTAAGTCGGCGTATTCTCCACGGCGAGGATGACATCTTCGTTGTCAAGGTCCTCGGGACTGAAGATAAAGATATTTGGTCTGTGGTTGATGGTTGTGGAGTTGTCGCCATAGTATCGTCCACGGCGCTGCACTCGTGCAATCTCCATCTCCTCTTCTTTCTCCTTCTGTTTGGCCTCGTCGAGGGAACGGCGTGCGTGGCGCTCTTTAGGCTCCACATCTTCAACACCAAATCCTGTGGCAAGAATGGTGACCTTCACCTTATTGCCAAGGTCCGGGTCTACGGCAACACCCCATTTGTACTCGAAGTTCTCACCAAACTTTGCCATGAAGTCATCGACGTCGCTCATCTCCTCCATCATCAGACCATGGTTGTCCTTCTTCTCGTTGGAGAAAGCGATGGAGAGCAGGATCTTCTTCGACTTGAAGACGTCGTTGTCGTTGAGCAGCGGGGAGTTGAGGGCGTCCTTGATGGCGTTGCCCACACGGCCTTCACCCTCGCCGTAGCCGGTACTCATGATAGCGACACCTCCGTCTTTGAGAATTGTCTTGACGTCGTTGAAGTCGAGGTTGATGAGTCCGTGGATAGTGATGATCTCTGCTATGCTCTTGGCAGCCACGCTCAGGGTATCGTCGGCTTTTCCGAAGGCATCAATCAGTGTGAGGTCGGGGAAGACCTGCCTCAGACGCTCGTTGTTGATGACGAGGAGGGCATCGACATGCTTGGCCATCTCCTCAACGCCGTCAAGGGCCTGGTCAATCTTCTTTGCGCCTTCGAACTTAAAAGGTATGGTGACAATTCCGACGGTCAGTATGCCCATGTCCTTACTCACCTGGGCGATGACAGGAGCTGCACCGGTACCGGTACCGCCGCCCATACCGGCAGTGATAAAGGCCATCTTCGTGCCGTCGTCAAGCATGTGCTTGATGTCTTCGATGCTGTCCATGGCCGCCTGGCGCGCGCGCTCAGGCTTGTTGCCGGCACCTAATCCCTCTTTACCGAGCTGTACGTGGACGGGGACGGGAGAGTCGTTGAGGGCCTGGGCATCGGTGTTACACAAGACGAAGGAGACATCGTGGATGCCTTCGCGATACATGTGGTTGACGGCATTGCCGCCACCACCGCCAACACCAATGACCTTGATGATGGTGTTCTCTTTATCGGGCTGTTGTCCAAAGTCTAATATTGTAGGCTTTTGGCTATCTGTATTGTTGTCTGGCATAATGCAATCAATAATTACTTTTTTATTTTCTCACAGGGATTATCGGAAGCGTCTTACTTCTCGTCCTCCTCATCGGCAACGATCTTCTTGAAGAACGACTTGATGGCAGTGGCATATTTATGCTTCTTGGAGTTTCTCTTTCGCTCCTCCTCGATTCTTCTTGCCTCTTCCTCTTCTTGCTGGCGTTTCCGTTCTTCTTCCTCCTGCTTCTTCTTCAGTTCTTCCTGCTTGATTCTCTCTGTCTCAGCCTGGTCGAGGACGCGGCCGTTGTTGGCGGGCTTGTTACCATTCTGGTGAGCGTTGTCCTCGTCGATGTTGTCGAAGAGGTCGCCCATGATGTCATTGCCAGCGCAGTTTTGGTCGCCCTTGGCAAGAATGCCTAAAACAGTGCACATGCGTCCGTCTTTGGCGTTGACAATGGCATTACTGCTCTTTATGGGTTCGTTGACGAACTTGGCCACCCTGATCTTGTCGATGTCGGTATAGGTGCGGAAGGCGCGCTCGATATTGCGCATGTTGCAGCCACCGCCGGTGAGAACGAAGCCGCCGAGGAGCTTGTTGGTGAACTCTTCGGGAACCTGGTTCCATACGTTCTCAATAATCTCCCTTTCTCTGTCGGCAACGATTTCCACAAACTTTGGCATCTCTATGGTGCGCTCGTCGTCGATAGGATAGGTGCGGTCTTTCTCTATGTCGTTGATGTCGGTGTAGGCGCTGCCGTATTTGATTTTCATCTTCTCGGCATCCTTCTCCTCCATCTGCAAAGAGGCTATATCCTTGGTGATATTGTTGCTGCCCAATGGTATGACGGCTAAGTGTCTGACAATGTTCTTATAGTAGACACAGACGGTCGTGGTGTCGGCTCCCAAGTCGACGAGGACGCATCCGCCACGTTTCTCAGCATCAGACAGCACGCTGTCGGCCATGACGAGTGGCGAGAGGAACATGTCGAGGACTGTGATGTTGGCCTGGTCGAAGCATTTCTTCAGTCGCATGAAGTAGTTGCGCTTCTGTAGGATGTTGAGGAAGTTGCCCTCGATGCGCTTGCACTGTATGCCTACCGGGTCGTTGGTGTACTGGTTGTCAACCTTGTATTCCTGTGTGATAGCGTCGAGGATCTGCTTGTCGGGATACTGCATGCTGCGGTTGGCGTCCATGAGCTCGTTGATCATCTCAAGGGTGACCTCTCCATCGTTGGGGAGCGTCTTGACGTTGGTGTTTCTGACGCTTTGGATAGACTGACCGCCAACACCGACATAGACGTGAGCGATACGCGTCTTGAGTGTCGTCTCCAGTTTCTTTATGATATTGGACAGGGCTTGTACAGTCTTCTCTATATTGTAGACCACACCCTTCCTGATGCATGCTGTTGCATCCTCCTGTGCCAGAGCGAGGATGCTGATACTGCCATCTTTGTTTTTTCTTCCCGCAATGCCGGTTATCTTAGAAGAGCCTAATTCAATTGCTACTGTAAATTCTGCCATTGGGATTACTGATTGTTCGTTGTTCGTTTCTTGCAAATTATCTGGTTGTCGAATTCGACATTAATATACGAGTACTTGTTCCATCCAGCCTGTGAGAGACCATATCTGTAAAACTTCTCCAGCCTGTCCATCTTGATGTTGGCATAGTCTGTGACAAGTTTCTTTCTGTCGGCTATATATTTCGTCTCGGGTAGCTGTCCTATATATATAATGTGATTGCCGACCCTTGGAACGAGTTCCACCCCTTTGTCGGGCAACACATTGATTTGCACGACTTGATTTCGCCAGAAGTCATTGGCGTTGATAGCGTCGGCAAGGTAGGAGATGTAGTTTTTTGCAAACCACTGGTCGATGTTGCCTGTAGCAATGATGAGATTGCTGGTGTAGTGGGAGTTGGGCATGATGCGATGGTTGTCGTCGAGGTAGTAGTCCTCGCCGTTGGCAGCCATGATATGCAGAGAGGGCATGCGTTGCGTGAGCTCTATCCACACATGTCCGTCCTCTGTCTTGTAGCATTCTGCGTTTTTGATGAACGGGCTTTGTTTCAACTGGTCCTCAATGCTCCGGGTGTTGATTTTTGCCAGTGGCTTGTTGATAGGGTAGAGGCCGCTGTGCTGCAGCCTCGCCTTTATCTCAGGGGCAGAGATGAATCCGTTGGTAGCTTCATCCTGGATATGGATGTTGACCTGTGTACATACATGCTTCCCGTTGTCGGGCTCATTGAAGGCCGACATCGCCACCACGATGTATCCGCCTAAGATGACATCGCATGTTACAAGTAATATCTTTTTCCAGTTGATCATACTTTATAACGGAATCTTCTCTCTATGCCGTTGTTATTTCTCTTTCTTTTCTTTCTCCTCTATTATCTTCTGTATCTGCGGCACCATGTTGTCGAGGTCTCCTGCACCAAGGGTGACGAGGACGTCGAAGTCGCGACTTTTGACAAGGTCGAGGACATCGGCCTTCTTGATGATGCTCTTCTCCACACCAGGCTTGATGTTGTCGTAGATAATCTGCGATGTCACGCCCGGAATAGGCTGTTCTCTTGCAGGATATATCTCGGTGAGGATGACCTCATCGAAGTGGCTGAGCGCTTCGGCGAAATCTTTGTAGAAGTCGCGTGTGCGTGTATAGAGGTGCGGCTGGAAGATAGCTGTTATCTTCCTGCCGGGATAAAGTTCGTGGAGACTCTTCGCACTCTGGAGGATCTCCTTAGGATGATGTCCGTAGTCGGAGAGCAGGACATGGCGGTCGTTACGAATCTTGAAATCGAAACGGCGCTCCACACCGTGATAGGTCTTCATGCCGTATTTGATTTCATCAGCTGTGCAGCCGTTGAGCTGTGCCAAGGCCATGGCAGCGACACCGTTCTCGATATTGATAGGAACGGGCTGTCCGAGCTCTACGCCCTTGATGTTCTCGATGGGAGAGATGAAGTCGAAGGTGATTTCACCATTCTCTATCTTGATGTTATCGGCATGGAAGTCGCCCTCGTCACGGCTGTAGGTGTAAGTTCTGACACCTTCCTGCACGTTTGGCTTCATCTCCAGGCCGGTGTGGATAATCAGTGCGCCACCCTCTTTAATCAGCTCGGTGTAGTGGCGGAAGCTCTCAAGATAGGCTTCCTTTGTGCCATAGATGTCGAGATGGTCCGGGTCTGTGGCTGTGATAACCGTCATCCAAGGTCTGAGCCAATGGAAGGAGCGGTCGAACTCATCGGCCTCGATGACAACGTAATCGCTGTCAGAGAGAATATAGTTGGTGCCGTAATTCTTTGAAATTCCACCTAAGAAAGCGTTGCAGTCGACATGACTCTGGTGCATGATATGAGCGCACATTGTCGATGTCGTTGTCTTGCCGTGGGTGCCAGCCACGCAGAGACCTTTGTGGGTGCGTGTGAGAATTCCCAACACCTGGGCTCTTTTCTGTACTTCAAAGCCGTTGTTGCGGAACCATGTCAGTTCCTTGTGCGCTTCGGGGATAGCCGGTGTGTAGACAACGAGGCATGACGCCTTGTCACGGCACGCGTGGGGTATCTCGTCGATGTTCTCATCGTAGTGGATGAGCATACCTTCTTTCTCCAACTGTTTGGTAAGTGTAGAGGGTGTCTTGTCATAACCGGCTACAACAATACCGCGGTGAATGAAATAACGTGCGATGGCACTCATTCCAATGCCACCGGCTCCGATGAAGTAAACAGCCTTAATGTCTTTCAGTTCCATGTCTTGTCTTTTGTCGGGGTGGTAATAGGAGTAGAGAATATGGGGTGTGGGGGTAGAGCCGTCGCTTATGCTTTGATAAGCTTCAGCACTTCGTCGGCGATGACATCGGCGGAGTTGGCGAGTCCGAGTTTCTTGACGTTCTCGCTGAGGGATTTCAGTTTCTCATCATTGTGAACGGTCTCCAAGGCCCGTTTCAGCAGCACGTCAGCAGCTTCGGCGTCTTTGACGTAGATGGCCGCATCCTTGTTGACCAGTGCCATGGCGTTCTTCGTCTGATGGTCTTCAGCCACGTTAGGACTGGGGACGAGGATGACGGGTTTCCCGATGAGGCAGAACTCACTGATGGAGCTTGCACCGGCACGACTGATCACGAGGTCAGCAGCGTTGTAGGCAGCACCCATATCGGTGATAAAGTCGAGGACCTTGAGGTTGGGAATCTCGCCGAAGTCCTTTACGGCTTTGTTCATCTCTTCGTTATAGTACTTACCTGTCTGCCAGATAAACTGCACATCGCTGTCTCTGACTACATCAAGGTGCTGTTTCATGCTCTCGTTGATGGTACGGGCTCCGAGGCTGCCTCCAACGAGCAGTATGGTTTTCTTGTTGGGGTCGAGACCGAATTTCTTCCGTGCCTCTTCCTTGGAGATATTGTCGTTGACGACATTTTGTCTGACGGGGTTACCGGTCATGATGATCTTCTCTTTCGGGAAGAAACGCTCCATACCTTCGTAGGCGACGCATATCTTCTGCACCTTTGTGGCTAGCATCTTGTTGGTCTTACCGGCGTAGGAGTTCTGTTCCTGAATCAGACAGGGGATACCCATGCTGTGGGCTGCATCAAGGGCTGCGGCACTGGCGTATCCGCCGACGCCGACGGCAGCCATGGGCTTGAACTTACGGATAATACGCTTAGCCATTACTTTGCTGCGCAGGAAGTCGATGGCGACGCCAATATTCTTCAGCGAATAGATAGGTCTGACGAGACCTCTTACGGGCAGACCTTTTATCTCGTAGCCAGCCTGTGGCACTCGCTGCATTTCCATTCTGCCGATAGCTCCTACAAATAAAATTTGTGCGTCAGGGCGTTTAGCCTTGATGGCATTGGCGATGCTGATGGCTGGAAATATGTGGCCTCCAGTGCCACCTCCGCTGACGATAATTCTTAATGGCTTATCCATAATTTTACATTTTCGGCAAAAGTAATCAATTTTTTTATTTTAAATGCCTTTTCGTCGCATTTTATTTTATCCTAACTTTCTACGGCTGCCATTGCGGGCGCTGTTTCTGTTGTTTGAGCAGGCTCCTCGCGGTTTGTAGAGTTCTTCTTTGACGTACGGCTCACACTGAGGATGATTCCTATGTAGATGCAGTTGATGATGCTCGATGTACCACCTTTACTGATGAGTGGCAGAGGCTGTCCCGTTACTGGTGCGATTCCTACAGCCACGCACATGTTGAAGAGCGCCTGTGTGACAAGGAGCAGTGCCAGTCCCATGGCTAAGAAGGCAGGGAAGTTGTTCTCGCATCTGTTGGCGATGCGCCCAGTCCTAAAGAGCAGGATGATATACAGCATGGCCACGAAGAAGGCGCCGAAGATGCCCGTCTCCTCGATGATGATGGCGTAGATATAGTCGGAGAAAGCCTGTGGCAGGAAGTCGCGCTCCACGCTGTTGCCAGGACCCTTGCCTATGATGTTGCTTGAAGCAATGGCGATGTTGGCATATGCCGTCTGCGCGTCTTTGTCGAGGTCCACCTTCTCAGGCGGGACATACGACTTATCGGAGAATCTGACGATACGTGCTTTCCATGTGTCGAAGCGGTGGAAAATGCCGCTGTTCTTGGTCGTCTTCGTCGTGTTTCCGTCTTTCGTTGCCTGTTCCGTCATAGTGGTCTCATTAGAGTCGGCTTTCTTGTCGTCTCCAAAAGCAAAGATGGAGCCTACGAAGAGTACGCAGGCAAGGCCCACAAAGATGACTACGCGCATGAGTTGACGTGTCGGTACCCGACCAATAATCATCATTAGGAAGATGACAAAACTGAGCAGAATAGCTGTGGACAGGTTCTCCAGCATGATGGGGGGAACGATGAATACCCACACGATGAGAATGTATTTGAAGGCTTGGCGCTCTGCACCGTGGTCTGTCTCCATGGCAGCAAGAATCTGTGCTGTGGCAAGGACCATAGCACCTTTTGCCAACTCTGACGGCTGAAACTGCAAGCCGAAGAAGTTAATCCATCGTCCGGCTCCATTGACGGCATGTCCGGCCACAAGAACCCATAATAGCAGAATCCATGAGATGCCGAGCAGTATAGGTGTGACAATCTTAAAATACTTACACTTCGTATTCAAGGTGAGAATCATACATACGACTCCGCCTGCCAATATAAATAGGTGCTTGAGCATCGGCCCCATATAGTTACCGCCTTTATAAGTCAACTCTGACGACGCGGAGAAGACCTCAACGATACTGATGATGCAGAGGAAGAAGAAGACCATCCAGATGACCTTGTCTCCCTTGAAGATAGCACTTAACCGTTTGTTCATAGTTTAGAGAATAGGGACACAGGAGAAAGAATCTTTCTCCTGCTCCGGGTATTCTATTACCTCCTTTTATGTTTCCGTTCTTTATAATTTTCTGACGAGTTCCTTGAACTGTGTGCCTCTGTCCTCCATATTCTTGAAGAGGTCGAAGCTGGCACAGCAGGGAGATAGCAGTACGGTATCGCCCGGCTTGGCCATTTCATAGCAGGCTTTCACGCAATCTGCCATGGAGTGGGTGTCGCGAACGGGGATGCCAAAAGCGTCGAAGTTGTTGTGCAACTTTGTGTTATCGGCCCCTAAGTAGACGAGTCCCACACACTTCTCCTTTACCAAGTCGAAGATGTGGCTGTAGTCATTGCCTTTGTCTTTACCGCCGAGGATGAGAACGACGGGTGTCTTCATGCTCTCCAATGCATACCAGCAGGCATCGACATTGGTGGCCTTGGAGTCGTTGACATATTGTACACCTCTGACCTTGCAGACCTTCTCCAGTCGGTGCTCAACACCAGGGAAGTCGCTGAGACTCTGTCGGATGACATCTTTCTTGATACCACTGATGTTGGCAGCCAGACCGGCAGCCAGACTGTTGTAGAGGTTGTGCTTGCCGGTGAGAGAGAGCTCTTCCTGCTCCATATTGAAGGGAGTGGGGTATTCAAGTTTGTACTCGCCCTCTTCGATGTATGCCACAGAAGCGTCTTCCTTAATCTCAGAGAAAGGACAGCGCACGGCGTGGATGTCGAACTTCTCCATCTCTTTCTTGATGACGGGATCGTCGTTCCAGAAGATGAAGCTGTCGTCAGCGGTCTGGTTCTGCGTGATGCGCATCTTGGCATCGGCATAGTTCTCAAACTTGAAGTCGTAGCGGTCGAGATGATCCGGCGTGATATTGAGAAGGATGGCGATGTTGGCACGGAAGTCGTACATGTTGTCGAGCTGGAAAGAACTCAACTCTATGATGTAATATTCGTGCGGATCCTCAGCCACCTGCAGTGCAAGGCTGCGGCCAATGTTTCCGGCCAGTCCAGCGTCATAGCCTGCTTTCTTAAAGATGTGGTAGATGAGCGATGTCGTGGTGGTCTTACCGTTTGATCCCGTGATGCATATCATCTTGGAGTTGGTATAGCGTCCGGCAAACTCTATCTCACTGATAATATGTGTGCCTTGCGCCATGAGCTTCTGGATCATGGGCGCTTCCTTGGGGATGCCAGGACTCTTAATAACTTCATCAGCGGAGAGAATCTTCTCCTCTGTATGATGCCCCTCTTCCCATTCAATGCCATGAGCGTCGAGCATCTCTTTATATTTATCTTTAATCTTAGAAGTGTCAGAGACGAAGACGTCGAAACCCTCTTTCTTTGCCAGTATGGCGGCTCCTGCGCCGCTCTCGCCGGCTCCTAAAACAACAATACGTTTCATTGTTACCTTATCTTCAATGTTATAATCGTCAATGCTGCGAGAATAATAGTTATGATCCAGAACCTTATCGTTATCTTCGATTCGTGCTTGGGAGATCTGGGACTCTTGATGAGATAGTGGCAGTCAGGATCCAGCTGTTCTTCCGTCACGCGGAAGTTGTCGTGGATAGGCGTCCGTTTGAAGATACGCTGTTTCACGCCACGCCGCTTGCCAATCTTATAGTACCACACCTGCACAATCACGGAGAGGCTCTCTACGAAGAAGATGCCACAGAGAATGGGGAGCAGCAACTCCTTGTGGATGATGATGGCGCAGACACCGATGATACCTCCTATGGTCAGACTGCCTGTATCGCCCATGAAGACTTGTGCAGGATAGGCGTTGTACCATAGGAAACCGATGAGGGCACCCACAAAGGCACACATGAAGACCACAAGCTCCTGCGAACCAGGAATATACATGATGTTTAGATAGGCGGCAAACTGCATGTGCGAGCTGACATAAGCCAGTATGCCCAATGCCACACCTATTATGGCCGAGTTTCCTGCACACATGCCGTCCATGCCATCGTTAAGGTTTGCACCATTGCTCACTGCTGTGACGACAAGAATAGTCATGATGACGAAGAGTATCCATCCGGCTGCGGTCTTATATTTGCCACAGAAAGACATGATACGTGAATAGTCGAGGTTATGGCCCTTGACGAACGGTATCGTCGTCTTCAGCGATTTGTGAGCCACGGCACGATGCTTGACGACAATCTCCTGTCCGTTCTGTTTCTCAATGGTGAGGTTCTCATTCATCTTGACATCGGGAGAAGCCCACAATACAAGACCTACGATGAGGCCAATACTTACCTGTCCCACAATCTTGTATTTACCTTTCAGACCCTCCTTGTTGCGACGGTAGATCTTGATGAAGTCGTCGAGACCGCCCAGGAAACCGAGCCATATCGTGGTGATAATCATCAGGATAAGGTAAATATTCCTCAGACGACCTAACAACAGCACGGGTACGAGGATGGAGATGATGATGATGATACCGCCCATAGACGGTACACCCACCTTCTTTACACCGAAGGGGTCTATCTTTGCGTCGCGCTGAGTCTCCGTAATCTGCTTCTTTTTCAGAAACTTGATGAACTTCTCGCCAAACCATGCTGAGATGACAAGGGAGAGGATGAGCGCCAACAAGGCGCGGAACGAGATATATCCCCACAGACCAGAGCCGGAGATACCAAACTGTTCCAGGAAACGGAAAAGATAATATAGCATACGAACTTCTTATTACTTGTCTCCAAAGATTTCGTGCAGCACCTCGTGGTCGTCGAAGTGATGCTTCACACCTTTTATCTCCTGATAGTCCTCATGACCCTTGCCGGCAACGAGGATGGCATCACCTTTCTGTGCCATCATGCAGGCCGTCTTGATAGCTTCCTTACGGTCTACAATGGTGATGACCTTTTTCATCTGCTCCTTGTCGAGACCTGCCACCATGTCGTCGATGATGGCCTGTGGATCTTCGAAACGAGGGTTGTCACTGGTGATGATGACCTTGTCACTCTGCTTCACAGCTTCTTGAGCCATGAGAGGGCGCTTGCCGTGGTCACGGTTGCCACCGGCGCCACAGACGGTGATGACTTTGCCTTTCCCGTTGACGACCTCATTGATGGTGCTCAGCACATTGGCCAGTGCATCCGGCGTGTGGGCGTAGTCCACGATAGCCGTATATCCTTCCGGTGAGTGGATGGGTTCAAGACGGCCGTTGACACTATGCAGTGTGCTCAGTACCACGAGAATTTCCTCAGGGTCTTTGCCCAACATACGTGCAGCGCCATAGACAGCGAGGAGGTTGGAAACATTGAACTTTCCTATGAAGCGGACACCTACCTCATGACCGTCAATGTCCAGGTACATGCCAGCAAAGTGCATCTCTATGATGCGGCCACGGAAGTCTGCCATCTGACGGATGGAATAGGTCTTCACTGTCGCCTTGGTATTCTGCACCATAATCATGCCATTCTTGTCATCGGCATTGGTGATGGCGAAGGCGCCCTTTGGCAGTCCGTCGAAGAAAGCTTTCTTGGCATTGCGGTAGTTCTCGAAAGTCTTGTGATAGTCGAGGTGGTCACGGGTGAGGTTGGTGAATATGCCACCGGCAAACTTCAGACCACCGATACGCTTCTGGTGGATGGCATGTGACGAGCACTCCATGAAGGCATACTCACAGCCCGCTTTCACCATCTCCCCCAATAGCTCATTGAGTTCGATGGGGTCCGGGGTGGTATGGTCTGCAGGGATGGCTCTGCCGTCGATGTAGTTGCAGACAGTGGAAAGCAGACCACAGCGGTAGCCAAACTCACGGAACATATTATATAATAATGTGACGATGGTCGTCTTACCATTTGTTCCCGTTACGCCTACGAGCTTCAGATGCTTTGAAGGGTCGCCATAGAACAGTGTGGCCACCTTGCCTACAGCATCCTCGGTGCTCTCCACCTGGACGTAGGTGACACCATCGGTGAGTTCGGCCGGCATATCCTCTAAGAGAACAGCCTTGGCTCCGAGCGCTATGGCTTTGGGAATAAAGGTATGTCCGTCGACCTGCGTGCCTTTCATGGCTACAAAGAGGTGGCCATCCTTAATCTTGCGTGAGTCGATGTTCACTCCGGTGATTTCTACATCGGTGCTGCCCTCTATGCGGAGCGGCTTAATGTTTCTGAGAAGTTCTTCCAGTCTCATATATTTCCTTGTTTGTAGGGTAGGGGAGTCTGCATTGATGTGCTGGACTTCCTGCTACTCTAACGTTATTATACATTTCTGTCCTTTCTTGATGTTCATGCCCGGTCCAATGCTCTGCTTTGTGACCTTTCCCCGGCCTTTGACAATGCATTTGAGGCCCCTTGACTCGATGAGGTATACGGCGTCGCGGGCCCCCATGCCGTTGACATCGGGCATGACATTGTTGCCAACCTTGTTATGCTTGAGCAGCATCACGGTCTTGGGGCGTTTCTCTGCTATGCCCCACACCGGCATGTTGCTGCCTACCCGTGAGGCGAAGTTGGTATAGGTGCTGATGCCTAAAGCGGAGAGCACATAGTCGGCAGAGAGGATGTTCCCCGATTTGACATCAGGGATAGGCTCTGAGTAGGCATCGTGGGCGTCAACAACGTCATACCTGACATATTTCGCCATGATGCCTTCGGCAATCTCCTTGAAGACCTCACCACTCATCCAACCATAGGCTGGCAGTCCGGTCTTCTGTATGCAGACGATGCAGCTGTAGTAAGGCTTATCCTTGTCACCGAACCATCCTGCGAAGGAGAGCAGGTGGTGAGCCTGGCCTTTGTAGCTGCCGTTGCTGGCTATCATTGCCGTACCCGTCTTGCCGCATACCCAAAAGTTGGGGCTGTTGGCTTTCTTACCCGTGCCGTTGACAACCACGCGGTGCAGAAGGTCCTGGATAATCTTTATCGTCTTGTCCGAGGCGATGTGCTCCCTGCCTTTGACGACCTCAGGTGGGTATTCTGTCGTCTCACCGTTGCTGTTGACAGTAGCCTTGACGAATCGAGGCTGCATCATACAGCCGTTGTTGGCGATGGCGTTATAGAATGTGAGCGTATAGATAGGCGGTATCTGCGTCTCATAGCCAATGCTCATCCACAGCAGTGCCGTCTTGCTCCAGTCTTTCCATTGACCGTTAGGATACTTCTGTGGCATGCGGATCTGTGGCATGGCATGGCCTACGATAGGAATTTTGATGTTCTTGTCGTTGATGCCTGTCCGGTAGATGCCGCGCACAAACTTCTGCGGGTCGTTGTAGTAGAACTTATCCACCATATAGCTGATGCCGATGTTGGAGCTCAGCTCCATGGCCCTTCCTAAGGAGATGGTTCCGTATCCGCCCGTACGCCAGTGGCTGTCTTTCATGTCGCGTCCGTAGACGTGCCAGATGCCGTTTCCGGTCGGAATCTTGAAGGTGGTGTCGCAGACACCGTCTTCGAGGGCTGTCATCACCGATGCTGTCTTGAAGACGGAGCCGGGCTCCATGAGGTCAGAGACGGCATGGTTTTTTATCTCGCGGTATTCACCGTCGACACACCGCTCCAGGTTGACAATGGCCTTGATGTCGCCGGTCTTCACGTCCATGACGATGGCCACACCGACATTGCCGTTTATCTCTTTCAGTTTCTTCAGCACGGACCGCTCAGCGAGGTCCTGGATGCCAACGTCGATGGTCGTAACGATGTCGCAGCCGTTGACGGGTGGCGTGTCAGTGATGTCAAGGAACTTGTTGAGCACCTTCCTCCTATGTACGATACCCTCGGTGCCGCGCAGCAGAGAGTCATACGACAGTTCCAGTCCACAGCGGGCCGTGCGTCCTTGGTCCTTTGCGGCATACATGTCGCCGATGGTACGCCCGGCCATGCCGCGATAGGGTCGTTCGCGGGCGTAGAACTCTTCCTCGTGGAAACCGCTCTTCAGTTTGGAGAGCCGGAACATGGGCAGTTCCTTGACCTCACTATAGGTGTTATAGTCTATTCTGTCGGGCCAGATGGGCCAGTGGCGGCGTTTCTTGCTGGTACGGCCTTCGTTGAGATGCTGTTTGAAATATGCTGCCGACTTCTCGGGGAAGATACTGTGCAGCCCTATGCATACGCTGTCGAGCTTGGCGTTCCACAGCGAGTCGTTGCCGGCGTCATGGAGCTGCTGGAAGTCCATGTATATCTTGAACTCAGGCAGCGAGGAAGCCAGGAGGTCGCCGTCGCAGCTGAGAATGTTGCCACGGATGGGCTCGGCCTTGACACTGTCCTGCTTGACGCGGTCGGCGACTTGCATCCAGTAGTCTTTCTTCACGGTCATGATATATCCCGCACGGGCCACTACACCAATAGCTACAGCCGACATCAGGAAGGCGATGAAGCTGTAGCGTGGCATTATCTTATCGTATTTGAATTTGCTCATTCCGGTACGGTGATTATGTAAGGCGGCTGTGTGGGGAGTTTCAGTGTGCTGTCTTTATTGTTCTTCAGCATGTCAAGGATGTTGCTCTGCCGGCTCTTCTCCGTGAGCTGGCTGTTGCTCGACAGTGCTTTGTATTTGGCGTCGAGGAGCTCGTCCTGGAGCTTGTCTATCTCTATGATGTCCTGCTGGCAACTGTATCTGTTGGCGATATACACCACCATGAACATCGCTATTAGGAGAAAGAGCCATACTTGTCGTCTTATAAAAGATGTATACAGAATGTCTCCGCCTAATATCTTTTTCAGAGAGAATGTCCTTGACAGCGGTGCCTCGTCTTCTGTGGCCCGCTCCTTCAGAACTTCTGTCAGTGAGGGGTTGTGCTCTTCACTGCTGTCCTTCTCTTGGCTGTTGTCGTCGGTTGGGGGAATCTCTTCTGTCAGGCTGATTTCGTTGGTCAGCTCCAACTGCTCGTTATCCCCAGCCTTGTTGATATCTTCTTCCTTCATTCGTTTGTTCTCTTTTCTGCTATTCTGAGTTTTGCGCTTCTGCTGCGCGGGTTTCTTTCTTGTTCTTCCGGTGTTGGCATTATCACCTTGTTGTTGATGATGCGGTAGGGGCTCTCAGCCCTTCCGTAGATAGGGTCGGCGACGACCTTTCCCTCTGTGTTGCCCGTCTTCATGATATTCTTCACAATACGGTCTTCGAGGGAATGATAGGTGATAACACTCAGTCGTCCACTGGGAGCCAACAGGTCTGTTGCTGCCGTGAGCATCTCCTTGAGGGCAGTCATCTCGTGGTTGACCTCTATGCGCAGGGCCTGGAACATGCGCGCCATATCTTTCTTCTCTTTCTCGCGTCGGAAGAACGGGTCTACGACTTGGAGCAGGTCTTGCGTCGTGAGGATGGGTTTCTGCCCTCTGGCCTTCACAATGGCTGCGGCGATACGGCGTGAGTTGCGCAGCTCGCCGTAGAGGTAGAGAATATCAGCAAGCTGTTCCTCGCTGTCACTATTGACGATGTCGGCAGCCGTTTTGCCACCCTGCTTGTTCATACGCATGTCTAAGGGGGCGTCATAACGGAAGGAGAAACCGCGCTCGGCATCATCGAAGTGGTGACTTGACACACCGAGGTCGGCGAGGAGCCCGTCGATATGGTCTACGTCATAGTAGTGCATCCAATTGCGGAGCCACCGAAAGTTGGAGAGAACGAAAGTGAAAGCAGCCCCCGCTTCCTGTGGGTCGCCGTTGAGGGCGCCTGGAGCGGCTGACTGCTCTACGTTCTTGATGTTCTTCTCGGCATCGGCATCCTGGTCAAAACTGAAGAGATGACCATGTGGCCCGAGACGGCTCAGTATCTCTTTAGAGTGACCGCCGCCACCGAAGGTGACGTCGACGTAGATGCCGTCGGGCTTGATGCTGAGCCCGTCGACGCTCTCCTTGAGGAGGACGGGAACATGATAAGCCTCTATATTTTTGCCTTCTTCCATTCTATTCATCTGTCTAAGGTTGGAGCGCTCTCTGCTCCTATGGTCTCTTTGGGGTCGTCGTGACGTACGGGCTCCGTGAGGTTTAATATTTCTCCAAATTCTTCTTTGTCCATGAGCTTTACCTCATCGGCCGGCCAGATCTCTATGGTGTCGCCCATCCCTACGAAGCGTATGGCCTGGCCAATGCCTGCTGCCTCGGCAAAAGCGTGGGGGATGAGAATACGGCCGCTGCCGTCAATGGTAAGCTCTATGACGGAGCTCACAAAGGTACGGTAGGCCATCTGCTGCTTCCTGTCCCAGCGTGACAGGCGTGAGCGCATGTCATCCATCAGAGAGTTCCATACGCTGCCGGGATACAGCACGAGGAGATTCTCGAAGATGTCTTGGCGAAGCACGAGGACATCCTCGCCCGATGCTGCTAACACCTTGCGGAACTGTGCCGGCAGAAAAGCCCTGCCTTTGGCATCAGTCTTGGCCTCTATGTTGCCTAAGAAACGCATGTCTTTCACCTATTTATTATAATATGGCTCCAAAGTTACAACTTTTCCCCCACTTTGCGCCACTTAGCCCCACTTTTTTTCGTTTTCGGGTTAAAAAAGCGATAAAAGCCGATGAATATCATTGAAAAGCCATAAGATTGCCACCACGGCTTCCGCTGCACAACTGACACTTTTCTCCTTTGTAATAGCATTTTTTTGTCATTTTTTTGCTTAAAATGAATGAAAATGAAAAAGAAGTATTATTTTTGCACTTTGAAAATGTCATACAAGGAAAAGACCATAGACGTAGAGAAAGTACTCCGTAGCAAGATGGGCGCCAAGGCCAAGTATGTGCCACGCTTTTTGGTAAGTTGGTTACGCCGCATCATCCACGAAGATGAGGTGAACGATTTCCTCTGGGAACACCGTGACCAGGTGGGCACGGAATGGCTCGTAGAGTGCGTGAAATACCTTGGCATGAATGTGACCATCGAGGGGCGTGAGAACTTGCCGTCGAAAGACGACGGCAAGCGCTATATCTTTGTCAGCAATCATCCTCTTGGCGGGCAGGACGGTGTCTGTCTGGGCTCTATCATCGGCCGCCATTATGATGGCCGGTTCCGCTATCTTGTCAATGACTTGCTGCTCTTCCTTCCTGGTCTGAAGCCCGTATGTGTGGGTATCAACAAGACAGGCAAGCAGGGTCGCAGCTTCCCTGAGGCTGTAGAGTCGGCATTCCAGAGTGATAACCACATTCTGATGTTCCCCGCCGGACTCAACTCCCGACTTATCAATGGTCGTATCCATGACCTGCCGTGGAAGAAGACTTTTATCAGCAAGAGTGTGGAATATCAGCGTGATGTAGTGCCAATCTATTTCAGTGGTCATAACTCTCGGCGCTTCTACCGTATTGCCAACTGGCAGAAGAAGTTAGGGCTGAAGGTGAATATCGCCATGCTCTTCCTTGTCGATGAGATGTACCGCAACCGGGGAAAGAATTTCCGAGTTGTCATTGGCAAGCCCATTCCTTGGCAGACGTTCGACCGTTCGCGTTCTCCCCGACAGTGGGCGGCATATGTTGAAGATAAAGTTTATGAGCAGGCTGGCCCCGGCGGTCTTCACGCTGAGTAGCCTTTGCAAAAATATCAATCATGGAAGAAGAGATTATCCAACCAGTGAGCAAGGCGCTGCTGAAGAGCGAGCTCACTCCAGAGCGTGAACTCCGTACTACCAACAGAAGCCATAACGAGATTTATGTCGTCACGGCAAACGAGTGCCCCAATACCATGCGTGAGATAGGGCGACTGCGGGAGATAGCCTTCCGCACCGCTGGTGGTGGCACCGGGAAATCGGTGGACATCGATGAGTTTGACACCATGGAGAATGGCTGCCGACAGCTTATCGTCTGGAATCCAGAAGATGAGGAGATTATCGGCGGATATCGCTATCTCTACGGCCGTGATTGGAAGATAGATGACAAAGGCCAGCCTATTCTCGCCATAGGACACATGTTCCACTTCTCGGAGAAGTTCATGCACGAATATGCGCCGTTGACGGTAGAGCTTGGACGCTCTTTCGTCTCGTTGGAGTATCAGAACGTAAGGAAGAATACCAAGTCTATCTTTGCCTTGGATAATCTGTGGGATGGTCTCGGCGCCCTGACGGTCCTCAACCCTGATTGCAAGTATTTCTTCGGCAAGATGACGATGTATCCGTCATTCTCAAAGCGCGGGCGCGATATGATTCTCTATTTCCTGCGCAAGCATTTTGGTGATAAGGAGGGACTCATCACACCGATGGAACCACTGGAAACGGAGACACCCGACGAGGAGCTTGCTAAGATTCTGACAGAAAAAGACTTCAAGTCCGACTACCGCATCCTCAACCATGAAGTCCGTGAGTTGGGATATAACATCCCGCCCCTTGTTAATGCATATATGAACCTCTCTCCCACGATGAAGTTCTTTGGCACCGCCATCAACTACGAGTTTGGCAATGTCGAGGAGAGCGGCATCCTCATCGACGTCGATGAGATCTTTGAGGAGAAGCGCGTCCGGCATATCAACAGCTTCGTCAAGGAACATCCTGAAGCCCTTGACATGCCTGGTAACGAGAGGAATATAAGGCTTTGACGGGTGGGGCTATACGATCGGCAGCGCTATTCCGCTTATCTTCTGGTAGATATCCAAGGCATAGACATCGGTCATACCGCTGATATAGTCTAAGACGGCCATGATGCGCGTCTCTAAGTTGTCGCTATGGATGTCGTATTGGCTGGAGAAGCGGTTCATAAGTTGCTGGGAATGGAACTTCTCCGGATGGACGGCAGCACCGATGAAGGTCTTCATCAGCGTCTCCATGATTTTATAGCCACTCAACTCCACGTCAAGGACGGGTTTTGAGTGGTATATTTTTTTGTAGGAAGTCTCCACGCAGCGCTGGTAGGCCTCACGTTGCAGCGGGGCGATGTTGTTGATGAGGCTGCCGTGGAAGGAACCGTTGAGAATCTCCTCCTCATGTTTGACAAAAGTCTCCACGCATTCGTTCTCCAACTTTCCTACGGCGCAGGCACGGAAGTATACCACCTGCTCATTCTCGTCGGTGACACCATCTTCTTCCAACCGGCCGAGGATATGCTTCCTGGCATCATCGTCGAAGAAGCCGAGCAACAGGTCGCGGGTCTCCTCAAAGCTTAGGATGCGCAGCTTGCGGGAGTCCTCGATGTCCATTATTTCATAGCAGATGTCGTCAGCGGCTTCCATGAGGTAGACGAGGGGGTGGCGCACATAAGCTAAAGGTTCTCCGTCTTTCGACTTCTTGATAATTCCCAACTCTTTTGCTATCTTCTCATAGAGCGGTGCTTCTGATTCGAAGAATCCGAATTTGCCATATTCGCCTGCCAAACTGCTGGCCCGCGGATATTTCACTACCGAGGCCAGTGTGGAGTATGTCATGACGAAACCTCCGGGTCGCCGTCCTACAAATTGGTGGGCGAGGAGACGGAAAGCGTTGGCGTTGCCCTCGAAATGGGTAATATCGTCCCAAAAAGCCGGGGAGACGCGCTTGCGAAGGAAGTTGCCGTTGTCTTCAGTAAAGAAGGTCTGGATAGCTTTCTCGCCTGAGTGTCCAAAGGGCGGGTTGCCCATATCGTGAGCCAGACCCGCTGTTTGCACTATCGTGCCAATCTCTTCGAAGAGGGTACCTTTCAGTTCCGGGTGTTTGACGACGAGTCGTCGGGCCACATCGTCACCGAGGCTCTTGCCCAAAGAGGAGACTTCTAAGGAATGTGTGAGACGGTTATGCACAAATACGCTGCCTGGCAGCGGGAAGACCTGCGTCTTGTTCTGAAGGCGGCGGAAGGGTGCCGAGTAGATGAGCCGGTCGCCGTCACGCTTGAATTCCGAGCGGTCGTCGTGACGTTCCGGATGACGGGCCTCCTGTCCGAGGCGCTTATTGGAGATGAGTTGTTGCCAGCGCATGAAATTGCTATTAAAGTTGTTTGAGACATTCCTCAAGTTTGATAATTTCAACTTTTGGAAAGTCTATTCGCTTAAGAATGTCGAAATGGTGGCCTTCTGTAACTATAAATTTAGCATTTGCGGATATTGCGCAGTCTACAAATTTATTGTCATCAGGGTCTGCTTCTATTAGATGAAAATGATAATAAGGCATAATGAAAATAACCGAGGGTCTGTTAATGATAGCAAGTAATGCCAATTCAGCAATTTTTCTGCCATACATCCGTCCCAAAATCTCTTCGTATTCTTCCAAGATCTCGTTTGAGACGCAAAGGAAACTTTTGCCTTCTATGATAGAATTCCATATCTTTCTGTATGGGCTTTTGTTGGGAAGGCATTGTATCAAGGCATTGGTGTCTAAAACAATTTTATTTGTCATTGTCTTTTTTACACCATTTCATTTCCTTATGGATATCTTTTCCTCGGAGTTCATTCAGCTTTTCTTGGTTGATAGCTCCGGAAACCCAAAGCTTATCCATTTCTTTGTCTAACTTTTGCTGATAGTGGTCAGCTAAGACTTTTTTTATCTCCTTTGCAGTCTCTTCGCTATTGTCGATTTCAAACATCCTGAGGAGAACTTGTTGTGCTGGGGTAAAGACTGTTGTTTCCATAATTTCATCCTTTATTTTGCAAAAATAGCCTTTTTCTATTTTGCCTCCAAAAAATCGGGCAATAATTTTGTGTGAACAGCGAAACTTTCGTATTTCTGCAGCGTATCCCATACTATTTGGAATCTCGTATTAATGCGACTCCGGTTACTTCTATTTGGTTCACCATAATTGGTCAGTAATTCTTGCCTTGTATTCGCTACATTTTGCCATGATTTTGAAAGTGTTTTGTTGTTGTGCAGTTATGGCAAAAAATAATTGATTACCAGATATTTACGATTTCTATTCCGTGAGTTGGCCGATTTTTATTCCGTGAGTTGGCCGATTTTCATTCCGCGAGTTGGCTGATTTTCATTCCGCGAGTTGGCTGTTTTGTCTCAGAACGGCCAAAGGAGAGGGAGGACAAAGGTCATCACGACGCCGATGATGATCTGCAGGGGCAGGCCGACACGGACATAGTCCATGAAGGTGTAGTGGCCAGCCTTCATCACTAAGGCGTTGGGCGGTGTGGAGAAGGGTGAGGCAAAGCACATGCTTGCACCGAGCGTCACAGCCATCAGAAACGAATATGGACTCACACCGGTCTGCTGGGCTGCCACCATGGCGATGGGTGCCATGAGAACGGCGGTGGCGGTGTTGCTGATAAACATCGTCATGATGGATGTCGTGAAGTAGATGCCGGCAAGCAGGGCATAGGGGCTCAGATTGCCTAAGGTGCTCACGAGGGATGCCGACACCATCGTCGACACGCCCGTCTTTTCCAATGCCGTGGACATGGGCATCATAGCGGCGATGAGCACAATGCTCTCCCAGTTGATAGTGTTGTAGGCGTCCTCCACCTTTCGGAAACAGCCGGTGAGGACGGTGAGCAGGGCGGCTATCATCACGGCCGTGACAGGAGCGGTCCAACCGGTCACCATCAGCAGAATCATCAGCAGCATGATGACGGCAGCGGTGGAGCCTTTATAGTCGAGTGTCGCCTTTGTGATGGTCTTGTCAGGGTGACCGAGGACCACCCAGTTGCGGTTCTCGCTGTTCAGCGACAGCAGGTCGTCCCACTGCGCCTGGACAAGCAGCACGTCGCCACTGCTCAACCGGCGGTCGCCGAGGTCGTCGTAGATATATTCCTCACCCCGTCGGATGCCAAGGACGTTCACCCGGTTCTTCTCGCGAAGCCTGGAGTCGCGGATTCTTGTGTTGGTGAGTTTGGAAGAAGGCAGCACGACAATCTCCGCAAGGCCGATGTCGTAGAAGTCGAGGGAAGCACCTTTCTCGCGTAGCAACCCGTATTCCGACGCCATCTTCTTCATGCCTTCGCGGTTGCCGACAAGGTAGAGAATGTCGCCACTCTCTATCACGCTGTCGCCCGAGACGATGCTCTGGCTGACATCGCGTACCATGCCCAACGCCTTGCGCTTCTCGTTGCGTATCTCTAAGATAGTGACACCGAAGCGGTTCTTCACGTCAAGGTCTATGACTTTCTTATCAATGATACCACTCTTACCTGGCACGCGGTAGCGGTAGAGATTGTCGTTGAGCTGGTATTCCTCCACGAGGTCGTCGAGCGACTTCCCCGACGATTTCCTGCTCTTGTTTTTCTGCTTCTTGATGAGCGTCTTGCTCATGGGCAACAGAAAGAGGATACCGATGGCGATAATGATGATGCCCACGGGTAGAAAGGAGAAGAAGGCCAGTCCTTGGAATCCGTGCTTCTCCAGCTCCTCGCTAATGACAAGGTTGGGCGGCGTACCGATGAGCGTGAGCATCCCCCCGAGACTTCCGGCGAAGGCCAATGGCATGAGGAGCCTTGAACTGCTGAAGCCACCCTGGGCTGCCATGCTGACGATAATGGGCATCATCAGAGCCACGGTACCTGTGTTGCTCACGAAGGCACCGATAGCCGAGGTGGTGAGCATGACCAGCAGGAAGGCTTTCGTCTCGTTGCCTTTGGCCATGCCCATCATGCGGTCACCGGCGGCACGGGCCAGGCCGGTCTGCAGGATAGCGCCACCGACGACAAAAAGTCCCACCATCATGATGACGACGGAGGAGGAAAAGCCCGACAAGGCCTCCGTCGGTGTGAGGATGCCGGACAGAATGAGTACTACGAGAGCCGACAAGGCTACTATATCACTTCTCACCCGGCCCCAGATGAACAGGGCGATGGTGAGCGCAAGCACGATGAGGGTTATAGTCATATCTGCAAAAATACGCCTTTCTGGCCGTATCCCCAAGAATATTGTGAATCTTTTCGGAGGTATAACAAATGTTTTGAAATTTGCCTGATTGCTTACATTTTAGTACAAAAGCAAAGAAACCCGGTGAATATCTGCAAAGAATGGGCCGTAGGTGGGAATAATATTGTAACTTTGTACGCTATAAACAAGCGACTTTTTTACTGAGTAGGAGAGATGACAGACTTTTTTTCGGCTGACGGCTGGCTCAACACCGTTGTCACAAGTATCAACAACGTGTTGTGGACTTACATTCTTGTAGCCTTGCTCATAGGCTGCGCCGTGCTTTTCACTATCAAGACGCGTGGTGTGCAGTTCCGCATGATAGGCGAGATGATCCGCCTCTTGGGAGACTCCACGAAGAAGACCCACGAGAAGCACGTCTCCTCTTTTGAGGCTTTCGCCGTCTCCATCGCTTCGCGCGTGGGAACGGGTAATCTCGCCGGTGTGGCCACCGCCATTGCCGTGGTCATTGCCAAGT